>NZ_JAEBDZ010000002.1:0-698289 GCF_046548675.1 Amycolatopsis sp. cmx-8-4 | reverse complement strand
CCGCGACCAGCGAATCAACTGCTCACGCTCGACATCAGCCAACACCAGCTCAGCCTTCGGACGCCCGGTTCTCGACATATCCCCATACTACCCACTTAACTCACGAATTTACGACGCGACACACTAGGCGAACCGCGTCATGACGTGCTTGACGCGGGTGTACTCGGCGAAGGCGTACGCCGACAGGTCCTTGCCGTGCCCGGAGTGGCCGAAGCCGCCGTGCGGCATCTCGGCGACCAGCGGGCCGTGCGTGTTGACCCACACGCAGCCGAAGTCCAGCTCGGCCGAGACGCGCGCGGCGATCGCGAGGTCCCGCGTCCAGACCGACGAGGCCAGCCCGTACGGCACGCCGTTGGCCAGCGCGACCCCCTCGTCTTCGTCCGAAAAGGACTGAACGGTGACGACCGGTCCGAAGATCTCCTCCTGGACGATCTCGTCGTCCTGGCGCAGCCCCGAAACCACCGTGGGGGAGAAGTAGAACCCGCGGTCCCCGAACGCCGTGCCGCCGGTCTCGACCCGGGCGTGCGACGGCAGCCGCTCGATCAGACCCTGGACGCGGTCGAACTGCGCGCGGCTGTTGAGCGGGCCGAAGTCGACGCCCGGGGTCTGCGCGGCGGCGGCCTTGGTCAGCTCCGCGACGAAGTCGTCGTGGATCGAGGCGTGCACCAGCACCCGGCTGCCCGCGGTGCAGTCCTGCCCCGCGTTGTAGAACGCGGCGCCCACGATGCCGTCGACCGTCGAGGCGAGGTCGACGTCGGGGAAGACCAGCAGCGGCGCGTTGCCGCCCAGCTCCATGTGGGTGCGCTTGAGGTCGGCGGCCGCCACGGTGGCGACGTCGATGCCCGCCCGGGTCGACCCGGTGATCGAGACCAGGTCCGTGCTCGGGTGCTTGACCAGGGCGCGGCCGGTGTCGCGGTTACCGGTCAGGACGGTGAACGCGCCTTCGGGCAGGAACTCGGCGGCGACCTCGGCCAGCAGCACGGCCGTCGACGGGGTCGTCTCGGCGGGCTTGAGCACCACGGTGTTCCCCGCGGCCAGGGCCGGGGCGATCTTCCAGATCGCCATCATCAGCGGGTAGTTCCACGGCGCGATCTGCGCGCAGACGCCGACCGGCTCGCGGCGGATCACCGACGTGTGGCCGGCCGTGTACTCCCCGGCCGCGGTGCCTTCCAGCTGCCGCGCAGCGCCCGCGAAGAACCGCAGGGCGCTCACGCACTCCGGGATCTCTTCCTCCAGCACGACGGACCGGATCTTGCCGGTCTCGCGCACTTCCAGGTCAGCGAACTCCGCCGCACGCGCTTCCAGCGCGTCCGCGATCTTCAGCAGCGCGAGCTGCCGCTGCGCCGGGGTGCTGCGCCGCCACACCTTGAACGTCCGCGCGGCCGATTCGAGAGCGTTGTCCACATCGGACTGAGTGGCGATCGGGCTGGTGCCGAACACTTCGCCGGTCGCCGGGTCGGTCAGGTCGAGCGTCATGACTGCTCCAGGTGGGTCGGCTCGAACATCTTCAGCAGGGCGGGCAGCACCACGACGGACGGCCCCGGCGTGCGCAACGCCTCGGCGAGATCGGCGCCGACGGTGTCCAAAGTGGACAACTGGGCGGAAACGCCGAACGACTGCGCCAGCGCGACGAAGTCGGGCCGGGCCAGCTCGGTGGCCGTCGACTGCCCGAAGGCGCCGGTCAGGTACTCGCGCAGGATGCCGTACCCGCCGTCGTCGACGATCAGCCACGTGACGTCCAGGCCGTGCTGGACGGCGGTGGCCAGCTCCGCGACGCCGTACATCGCGCCGCCGTCGCCGGACACGGCCAGCGTGGGCCCGCCGGTCGCGGCCGCGCCGCCGAGCGCGCCCGGCAGGCCGTAGCCGAGGCCGCCCGCGCCCTGCGCCGTGTGGATCGGCGCGCCCTCGGGGTTCCACACCGACCAGGCCCAGTACGCGGCGATCGTCATGTCCCAGTACGTCTGCGTGCCGTCGGGAACGGCCGCGCGGACGTCGTCGACGAGCTTGCGTTCGACAGCCAGATCCTGACCGTCCAACCGCGACTTCACCCGCTCCAGAAGCCCGGCCACCGCCGCTTCCGCCCGGCCATCGGACTGCCGCATCGGCACCCACTCCAGGAGGGCCTGCAGCGTGAGCCGGACGTCGGCGTGGATGCCCAGGCCCGGGTAGTTGGACTCCAGCTTGCCCAGGTCGGCCTCGACCTGGATCACGCGCCCACGCGGGGCGAACTCGCGGTAGTTGCTGGACAGCTCGCCGAGCCCGGAGCCCAGGACCAGCAGCACGTCGGCGTCGGCGAGGAACTCCGTGCTGTGCCAGTCTTCCAGCCACGACTGCCCGGACAGCTCGTGGTCCCAGCCGAAGACGCCCTTGCCGCCGAAGGTCGACAGCACGGGCGCGCGCAGGGCTTCGGCGAGCGCCTCCAGCTCGGCGTGGGCGCCGGACCGCAGCGCGCCGCCCCCGGCCAGGATGACCGGATTCGACGCGGCGGCCAGCAGATCCGCCGCTGCGGTGACCAGCTCGGGCAGCGGGGCGAGCGGCACGGGAGCGGCTGACACCGACGTGATCGGCGGGACCCCGGCGGGGCCGAGCAGCACGTCCTGGGGGATCTCGACCCACACCGGGCCGTACGGCGCGGTCGACGCCGACGTCCAGGCTTCGCGCAAGGCCGAAGGGATCTGGCTCGCGCGGCGCACGACGTGCACCGACTTCACGACGCCCGCGAAGCTCGCCTGCTGGTCCGGCAGTTCGTGCAGGTAGCCGTGCCGGCCGCCGCCGAGGCCGGCCACCGGGATCTGGCTGGAGATCCCGAGCACCGGCACCGACGCCGCGCGGGATTCCTGCAGGGAAGCCAACGTCAGCAGCGCCCCGGGGCCGGTGGAGACGACGAGCGGCGTCACCGGGACCGGGCCGTCGGGGTGCGCCGCGAGCCGCGCGCGGGCATGCCCGTCGGCGGCGAAGGCGAGGTTGTTCTCGACCCGCGCGCTGATCACGCGCAGGTCATCGGCGCGCCGCAGGGCCTCGAACAGACCCAGGGCGTGCTGGCCCGGCAGGCCGAAGACCGTGTCGGCGCCCAGGGCGCGCAGCGTCTCGACGACGACGTCGCCGCCGATGCGTTCGGTGTCCGTCATGCGCTCTTCCCCAAGGTCAGCAGGCTCACCAGGTCGTAGGCGACGTGGGAGGCCGCGATGGCGGTGATCTCGGCGTGATCGTAAGCGGGGGCCAATTCGACGACGTCGGCTCCGATCAGGTTGAGGTCGCGCAGCCCGCGCAGGATTTCCAGCAGCTCGCGGCTGGTCATCCCGCCGGCTTCGGGGGTGCCCGTGCCGGGCGCGTGGGCCGGGTCGAGGACGTCGATGTCGACGGAGACGTACAGCGGCCGGTCGCCGATCCGCTGCCGCAGCGCGTCCACGGTCTCGTCGACGCCGCGGCGCATCACGTCGCCGGAGGTGACGATGCCGAAGCCGAGGCGGCGGTCCTCTTCGAGGTCCCGCTTGCCGTACAGCGGCCCACGCGTGCCGACGTGCGACAGCGCGCTCGTGTCGAGGATGCCCTCCTCCGACGCCCGCCGGAACGGCGTGCCGTGGGTGTACGGCTCGCCGAAGTAGGTGTCCCAGGTGTCGAGGTGGGCGTCGAAGTGCAGCAGCGCCACGGGTCCGTGGCGCTTGGCCGCCGCGCGCAGCAGCGGCAGCGCGATCGTGTGGTCGCCGCCGACGGTCACCAGCCGCGTCCCGTTCGCCTGCAGCGCCTCGGCTTCCTGCTGCAGGACCTCGATCGCCTCACCGATGTTGAACGGGTTGACGGCGATGTCACCCGCGTCCACCACCTGCATCTCGGCGAACGGCGAGACGTCCAGCTCCGGGTGGTAGGGCCGCAGCAGCCGGCTCGCCTCGCGGACGGCGGCCGGGCCGAACCGCGCGCCGGGCCGGTAGGACACCCCGGAGTCGAAGGGCACCCCGACGACGGCGACGTCGGCGTGGGGGACCTGGTCGATCCGCGGCAGCCGCGCGAAGGTGGCGAACCCGGCGAACCGGGGGATCCGCGACGAGTCGAGGGGTCCGATGTTAGGCACTGGCAGGCTCCTGTTCGCGGGTCGGGACGGACGTGTCCTCGCCGTTGAGACGGCGGGTCCAGGTGGTCAGGATCGAGTCGGCCGTGCGGGGCGTGGCGAAGCTGACGGCCAGGTAGACCAGCAGGCTCGCGCCCAGCCCCCAGTAGATCGGGGTGTTGGCCTCGACGCCGTCGATGATCATGAACGTCACCACGGACACCGTGCCCGCGACCATCGAGGCGTAGGCGCCCTGGCGGGTGCCGCGCTTCCAGAACAGCGCGCCGACGATCGCCACCAGCAGGCCGCCGACGAGGATGTCGTAGGCGATGGTGAGCGCGTTGACGACGTCGTCGACGATCATCGCGATGCCGATCGCGACCAGGCCGAGCACGAGCGTGGTGATCCGGTTGCGGCGCACCTCGCCGGTTTCGCTGTTCTTCAGGCCCAGCTTGGTCAGCAGATCCGACGTCGTGGTGGTGGCGCAGGCGATCAGCGCGCCGCTGGCGGTCGACATCATCGCCGAGAGCGCGGCGGCCAGCACCAGCCCGCGGACGCCGGTCGGCAGCAGGCGTTCGACGATCGTCGCGAAGGCGTCCTGCGCGCTGCCGAGGTCCGGGTAGAGCGCATGGGCGGCCATCCCGATCAGCGCGCCGGCGACGCCGTAGACGAGGCAGTAGACGCCGGAGGTGATGCCGCCGGACGTCGCGATCGCCGGCGTGCGGGCGGTGAACACGCGCTGCCAGATGTCCTGGCCGATGAGCAGGCCGAAGGTGTAGATCACGAAGTAGGTGACGATCGTGTCCGTGCCGATCGAGGTGAAGCTGAAGAAGCTCGCGTCGAGCTTCTCGCTCATGCCGCTGAAGCCGCCGGCGGAGCTGATCGCGACCGGCAGCAGGATCGCCAGGATGCCGATGGTCTTGATGACGAACTGGGCGATGTCGGTGAGCGTGATCGACCACATGCCGCCGAGCACCGAGTAGAGCACCACGATCGCGCCGCCGACGGCGATGCCCGCCCAGTTCGGCAGGTCGAACAGCACCTTGAAGATGGTCGCGAAGGCCAGCGTCGAGGTCACCGTGAGCATCAGGGTGTAGCCCCACATCACGACGCCGGACACCGCGCTGGTGTTCCCGCCGTAGCGCAGGTCGAGCATCTCGCCGACGGTGTAGACCTTGAGCCGCACCAGCCGCCGCGCGAACACCGCGTGCAGCACCAGGATGCCGACGCCGATGGAGAGCACCAGCCAGGCGCCGGAGATGCCGTAGGTGTAGCCGAGCTTCACACCGCCGACGGTGGACGCGCCGCCGAGCACGACGGCCGACATCGTGCCGGAGTACATGAACCAGCCCAGCCGCCGCCCGGCGACGAGGTAGTCGGACTTCGTCTTCGCGAGCCGGAGGCCGTACCAGCCGACCCCGAGCATCCCCGCGATGTAGAGCGCGATGACCACATAGTCCCCGGTCACGGCGGTCCTCCTTACCTCTTCGGGTGGTGTTCGGGTCACCGTAGGTTCGCGGGCCACCCCTCCGGCATGGGACGATCCGTCCTTCGACAGCTCTAGTTGAGGACGTAATGACCCAGAACGCGGATCCGTGGTCCACCGAAGTGAATGTCCCGTTACGGGACGTCGTCGGCAACCGGGAGCTCGCGCTCGACGTCGTCCCCGAGACGCTGCGGCCGGGCGCGCTCGACGCCCCGGTGCGCTGGGCGCACGTCAGCGAGCTGCGGGACCCCGCGCCGTACCTGATCGGCGAGGAGCTGATCCTCACCGCCGGGGTGAACCTGCCCGAAGACGTCGACCGGTACGTGCGCGGGCTGCGCGAGGCCGGGGTGACGGCCCTCGGCTTCGGGCTCACCCCGACCGTCTCGGAGACCCTGCCCGAACCGCTGCGCCGGGCCTGCGCGCGGCACGGGCTGCCGCTGCTCGTGGTGCCACCGCGAACGCCGTTCCTGGCGATCAACCGGGCCGTCTCGGTCGCGCTGACCGAGGCGGGCCAGCGGGAGCAACGGCGGATCACCGCGGCCCGGGAAGCCTTGACGCGCGCGGCGGGCGGCGGGCTCGGCGAGCTGACGGAAGCGCTTGCGGCCCGGCTGCGGTCCTGGGTCGCGCTGGTCGGCGCCGGGGACGTGCTGGCCTCGGCCCACGACGCGCCGACGCCGTTGCCACCCGAGGTGCGCGAGCTGGTCGCCACCGTGCGGGCGGGCAGCGGGATCCGCAGCGCGACGACCGAGCTGACCGGCGGCGACGGGGTCGTTTTCGTCGTGGTCCAGCCGGTCTACCCGCAGGCGACGGCGTCGCACCTGGTGGTCACCGGCCGCGCCCGCCGGTTCGACAGCGCCGACCGCGCGATCTTCGCCGTCGGCGCGGCCCTGCTCGGCCTGGTCGGCCGCGCCGGTTCGGACGCGGCCGAGCTGGGCGCGGCGGCGACCGGGCTGCTGCTCGGGCGGGCGTCGGCCGACGGCGTCGCGCGGGCCGTCCTGGGATCGGACGTCTGCCGGCTGGTCGCGGGTGCGCCGTACCGTCGCGGGCCCGGCGAGGTGGCGTTGCGTCCGGACTGGCTGCGCGCCCGGCTGGACACGCCGCTGGTGGAGGTCCGGCCGGGGCCGCGGTTCGTCGCGATCACCGGCCCTTCGCCGGGAGACCTGGAGGACCTGCGCGCACACGGCTGGCTCACGGCGGCCGGCTCGCCGGTCCCGGCCGAGCGGCTGGCCGACGCCGTCGCCGAGGTCGAGCTGCTGCTGGAGCGGGCGGTGGCCCTCGGCCGCCCGGTGCTCGCCGGCAGCGGCCCGCTCGACTTCGACGCCCTGGTGGCGCCGGACGCGTCCCGGGAGTTCGCGGCGCGGGCGCTGGAACCGCTGCTGGCCCTGGACCGGGCGGGAGACCGGGAACTGGTGCCGACGGTGCGCACGTGGCTGGCCCACCACGGCGGCTGGGAAGCGACCGCGACGGCCCTGGGCGTGCACCGCAACAGCGTCCGGCACCGGATCGCGCAGGTGGAGCGCGCGCTCGACGTGGATCTGGCGGACCCGGAGACCCGGATGCGGCTGTGGTTCGCCCTGCGCTGGGCCACACACGACGCACACGGTCCTTAAAGGGCACTCTCAGGAAAATATGGGATTGTGGTCCGGTGCGAGTTTTGGTAGTCGAGGACGAAGAACCCCTGGCCGACGCGATCGCCCGTGGCTTGCGCCGCGAAGGCATGGCGGTGGACGTCGCGCTCACGGGTGACGACGGTCACGAGAAGGCCGCCGTGACGCGGTACGACGTCGTGTTGCTGGACCGGGACCTGCCCGGGATGTCCGGTGACGAGCTGTGCCGCGAGATCGTCGCGTCCGGCGAGCTGACGCGGGTGCTGATGCTGACCGCGAGCAGTTCGGTGTCGGACCGGGTCGAGGGGCTGTCGCTCGGCGCCGATGACTACCTCGCGAAACCGTTCGCCTTCCCTGAGCTGGTCGCGCGGGTGCGGGCACTGGGCCGGCGGGCCACGCCGGCCGCGCCGCCGCTGCTGACGGCCGGGGACGTCGAGCTGGACCCGGCGAAGCGCACCGTGCGCCGCGCGAGCGGGCCGGTCGAGCTGACCCGCAAGGAGTTCGGCGTCCTCGAGGTGCTGCTCTCGGCCGCCGGTTCGGTGGTCAGCAGCGAAGAGCTGCTCGAACGGGTCTGGGACGAGAACGCCGACCCGTTCACCACGACCGTCCGGGTCACCGTCATGACGCTGCGCAAGAAGCTCGGCGAGCCGGGGATCATCGAGACGGTCGTCGGCTCCGGGTACCGGGTGCCGGAGCCCGGCACGCCGCGCGCGTGAACCTGCCGGGCACCCGCAGCCTCCGCGCCCGGATCACCCTGCTGGCGACCGTGCTCGTCGCCGCCGTCAGCCTGCTGCTGCTCTGGCTGGCCTGGACGCTGGTGCGGGACTCGCTCGACGCGGTCCCGCAGATGCCGCCGGGCAGCACCGTGGTCGTCGACGGCGTCCAGGTGGACGCCTCGACGCTCGCGGAGCACCTGCGCGTGCACGCCCGCAACCGGATGCTGCTGTTCGGGTCGCTGGCGTTCCTGCTGGTGGTGGCGGCCGCGGCGATCCTCGCCTGGACGTTCACCTCGCGCGTGCTGCTGCCGCTGCGCGAGATCACCGGCACGGCGCGGCGGCTGTCGGTCGAGTCGCTCGGCGCGCGGATCGGCGAGGTCCGCTCGCGTGACGAGCTGGCCGAGCTGGCCGGCACGTTCGACGACATGCTCGACCGGCTGCAGGCCGCGTTCGACGCGCAACGCCACTTCGTCGCGAACGCGAGCCACGAGCTGCGGACGCCGTTGTCGGTGATCCGCACGGAACTGGACGTCACGCTCGCCGACGAGGAAGCCGACGTGGCCGAGCTGCGCCGGATGGGCGGCGTGGTCCGCGACGCGACCGAACGCGCCGGCCAGCTCGTCAACTCGCTGCTGCTGCTGGCCCGCACGGACGGCGCGGGCCTCGGCGTCCGCGAGCCGGTGGACCTGGCGGTGGTCGTCGACCGGGCCTGGCGCTCGGCCCGCGTCGAGGCCGAGCAGCGCGGGATCCGGGCGTCGTTCACGATGGCGCCGGCGCCCACGTTCGGCGATCCCGCGCTGCTGGAACGGATCGCGGGCAACCTGCTGGAGAACGCCGTGCGCCACAACGTCGAGCACGGCTGGCTGGACGTCATGACCCAGCCGGGCCCGCAGTGGTCGGTGCTGCGGGTCCGCTCGTCGGGCGGCCTCGTGGACCCGGCGGCGGTGCCGGAGCTGTTCGAGCCGTTCCGTCGCGCGGGCGTGGCCCGCACGGCCCGGTTCGGTGCGGGACTGGGGTTGTCGATCGTCCGCGCGGCGGTCGCGGCGCACGGCGGGAGCGTGGCGGCGGAGCCGATCGTCGGTGGCGGGCTGGCGGTGACGGTGCACCTGCCCGTCGGCTAGCGAGGCGTCGGGCCAGGGCGTAATTAGGGTTCACTTGTCGTCCGTCAGTACCCATTTCAGCATATATCGCCCGCACTTACGGACACTTGACCGGACCCGGCGAAGCAATCGGCCCGCCAGGGGTGCGATCCGCTGGAAGGTGCGTGCGTACCATGCCAGTGACGGCCCTGCGAGCACGATAAAACCATTGTGCTCGCGGATGAGCTCGAAAAGGAACATCACGCCATTTCTTGTTCGATTATCTGAGTTTGCCATTAGTTTTCGCTGCAGCGACAGGGTGAAGATAAGGATTCGACCGGCCATCCGGGCATGATTCCGCAGCTCTGGGGTACGTAAAACTCCATGTCTCCGTCTGGTGCTAAGATCTTTGAGAACTCTTCGAGAGGTGTCGTATCCAATATGGTCCAGAGGGCATCGCTGGAACTCTCGGTGAGGCAGATGCAGGCTTCTCTGATGAGCCCGGTTGTGGCGATTTGCACGCCGTGAGCATGAACGTCTTCATCTATGTCGGGAACAGCGTCACGGTACAGGGGTGACCAAGGAGCAGGTTGTCCATAAGTCCAACTGCCACCTTGGCCGTGAGGCCCCGGCCATCCTGTCCTCATGTAAGGGTAGCGAACCGTGGCGAGTTGTAGTTGTGTGTTGCGATTTTCATGAGTGGCCGCTTCGACGAATATGCGGTGATAGGTAAGATCGCTGGTTGCGAGTGTGGCGCGGGCGCGGCGTCCTCGCTTGTCGCGTACCGTTAGGTGAAGTAACCCCCATCCGTCTCTGATGGGAATCAATCCAGCATTTCCGCAAAATATTCTGTAGTCTTCCCCGATGCTATCGGCGGTGTCGGGAGAGATTTCCGAATTCTCCCTGATCTCAGGTTCTACTATCAGGGCGCTCATGTATCGAACCCGATTTTCCCACGCTGGCTTCGGAGAGGGAAGCGGGCGGGACTTTCGTCTTCTTCCTGCCATGCGTTTCATCTTCGCTGTCGATGAGCCGTTGCGCCACACCCCTCTTTCCAGCAACGCTGGATCGGCCTGCCGACACGCTGACCTGGGTAAAGGTGACTTTGGCTCATGCTGAGCAGATCGACGACGAGGTCATTCGTGTTCGATCCGTTATGAGGCGACAGTTGCTGATCGATCCGTTACCCAAGCCCACGGCCGCAGCGGTTGAGCCGCGCCAGTGAACGCTGCCGTCCCGGGCGGCCGCGACGGCCGGAGTGTGCTGTGATTCCTGGCGTGGACGCGAAACCGAGGTCGCTGGTCCGGATCGTGGTCCCGGTCGTCGTCGCGGCCCTGGCCGCCGGCGTCGGGCTGGCGTTCTTCGTCGCGGCCCTGGTCCGGCCGCCCGATCTGCCGGTGGACACGAACCCCGGGCCGCTGGCCGGGCACAACCTGTGCGCGTCGGTCTCGGTGTACTTCCGGACCGACGAAGAGATGCGGGACGCCGCGGGAAAGTTCCGCGACGACCCGAAGGCGCGGCGGGTGTTCGTCCAGACCAAAGCGGAGGCGTTCGCCCGGTTCAAGGACGTCTTCAAGGACCAGCCCGAATTGCTGCAGCAGACCCAGCCGGAGGCGTTGCCCGCGTCGGTGTCGCTGCTCGCGGTGCCCGGCACGGACCTGGACGCCTGGGCCCGGGAGCTGCACGCCCGCTTCCCGAACGCCGACCAGGTGCAGGTCAACGACCTGAACGAGGCGGCCACGCGGCTGAAGGTCACCGCACCGCCGCCGAAGTGCCCGCGCGAGGGCGAGTACTGAAAGCCGTGAAGGCCTCCTTCCCGGTCATAAGAGCCGGTAAGGAGGCCTTCACGGCTTTACCTCAGGAAGCCGGGACCGAGGCGACGCCCGGGGCGAGGAACGGCTTGCCGTTCACCCGCTCGGACACACCGGAGCGGTCCAGGTACGGCGTGATGCCGCCGTTCCAGAACGGCCAGCCGGCGCCGAGGACCAGGCACAGGTCGATGTCCTGCGCCTCGGCGACGACGCCCTCGTCGAGCATGATCCGGATCTCCTCGGCGATGGCGGAAAGGGCACGCTCACGCACCTGCTCCGCCGTCGACGGCTGGTCGCCCTGCGTCCACAGCTCGACGACCTCGGGGTCGGGCGACTGGTTGCCCTGAGCATCCCAGACCCAGACGCCCTTCTTGCCCGCCTTGACGAACTTCGCGAGGTTGTCGCTGACCGTGAACCGGTCCGGGTACGCCTCGTGCAGCGTCTCGCCGACGTGCAGCGCGATGGCCGGGCCGACGAGCTGCATCAGCGTCAGCGGCGACATCGGCAGGCCGAGCGGCTCGAGCGCGCCGTCGGCGACCTCGAAGGGCGTGCCCTCGTCGACCGCCACCAGCACCTCGCCGAGGAAGCGCAGCAGGAGCCGGTTGACCACGAAAGCCGAAGCGTCCTTCACCAGCACGCTGGACTTCTTCAGCTGCTTGCCGACCGAGAACGCCGTCGCGAGCGACGCGTCGTCGGTCCGCTCGCCGCGGACGATCTCCAGCAGCGGCAGCACGGCCACCGGGTTGAAGAAGTGGAAGCCGACCACGCGCTCGGGGTGCTGCAGCTTCGACGCCATCGCGGTGATCGACAGCGACGACGTGTTGGTCGCCAGGATCGCCTCGGGGGAGACGTGCTGCTCCAGCTCGGCGAACACCTGCTGCTTGACGCCCAGCTCCTCGAACACGGCCTCGATGACGAAGTCGGCGTCGGCGAACGCGGCCTTGTCGAGCGAGCCGGAGACGAGCGCCTTGAGCCGGTTGGCGCCGTCCGGGGAGACGCGCTTCTTGGCCAGGAGCTTGTCGATCTCGTCGTGGACGTACCCGACACCCTTGTCGACGCGCGCCTGGTCGACGTCGGTCAGCACGACCGGCACCTTCAGCCGTCGCACGAACAGCAGCGCGAGCTGGCTGGCCATCAGGCCGGCGCCGACGATGCCGACCTTGTTCACCTTGCGCGCCAGGTTCTTGTCCGGCGCGCCGGCCGGGCGCTTGGCGCGCTTGTTGACCAGGTTGAACGAGTACAGCCCGGCGCGCAGGACGTCGGACATGAGCAGCTCGGCGAGGCCGTCGGTCTCCGCCGCGTAACCGCGGTCGAGGTCGTTCTCGCGGGCCAGCTCCAGCAGCTCGACGGCCTTGGTCGCGCCCGGCGACGCGCCGTGCGTGCGGCCGTCCACAAGGGACTTCGCGCGCGCGATGGCGTTGTCCCACTCCGCGCCGCGGTCGATCTCGCGCCGCGCCGGCGTGATCTCGCCGTTGACCACGCGAGCCAGCCACAGGAGCGACTGCTCGAGGTAGTCCGCCGAGCCGAAGACGGCGTCGACGATGCCCAGCTCGACCGTCTTCTTGACGGTGAGCATCTTGTTCTGCGCCAGGGCGTTCTCGATGATCACCGTGACGGCGGCGTCCGGCCCGATGAGGTTCGGCAGCAGCTGCGTGCCGCCCCAGCCCGGGAACAGGCCGAGGAAGACCTCGGGGAACGCGATCGCGGCGGTGTTCTCCGAGAGCGTCCGGTAGTGGCACGACAGCGCCAGCTCGAGCCCGCCGCCCATGACCGCGCCGTTGACGAACCCGAACGTCGGGATCTTCGTCTCGGTGAGGCGGCGGAAGACGTCGTGCCCGGTCTGGGCGATCTCGCGCGCCAGCTTCGGGTCGCTCACGGACTCGACACCCGAGAGGTCCGCGCCGACGGCGAAGACGAACGGCTTGCCGGTGACGGCGATCGCGGCCGGCTCGGCCTCGAAGGCCTTGTCCAGCGCGGCGTTCAGGCTGACGAGCCCCTGCGGGCCGAACGTGTTGGGCCGGGTGTGGTCGTGGCCGTTGTCGAGGGTGATCAGGGCGACCGGCTTGGCGAGCCCGGGCACCTTGACGAGACGGGTCGTCGCAACCGTGACGACCTCGTCGGGGAACGCGGCCTTCGCTGCTTCAGCGGTGAACGTCATTACTTCGCCCCCTCGAACGCCGGGTTCTCCCAGATCACGGTGCCGCCCATGCCGATGCCGATGCACATGGTGGTGATGCCGTACTGCACATCGGGCCGCTCGGCGAACTGGCGCGCGAGCTGCGTCATCAGCCGGACACCGGAGGAGGCCAGGGGGTGGCCGCAGGCGATCGCGCCGCCCCACTGGTTGACGCGCGGGTCGTCGTCGGCGATGCCGAAGTGGTCGAGGAAGGCCAGCACCTGCACGGCGAAGGCCTCGTTGATCTCGAACAGGCCGATGTCGTCGATGGAGAGGCCGGTGCGCTTGAACAGCTTCTCGGTGGCCGGCACCGGGCCGATGCCCATGACCTCGGGCTCGACGCCGGCGAAGGAGTAGCCGACCAGCCGCATCGCGACGGGCAGGCCCAGCTCGCGGGCGGTGTCCTCGTCGGCCAGCAGCGACGCGGTCGCGCCGTCGTTGAGGCCCGCGGCGTTGCCGGCGGTGATCCGGCCGTGCGGGCGGAACGGCGTCTTCAGCCCGGCGAGCGTCTCGAGCGTGGTGCCGGGCCGCGGCGGCTCGTCCTCGGTGGCCAGGCCCCAGCCCAGCTCCTTGGAACGGGTGGCGACGGGCACCAGCTCGGGGCCGATCTTGCCGGTCTTGACGGCTTCGGCGTAGCGCTCCTGGCTGCGCGCGGCGAACGCGTCGGTGCGCAGCTTGGTGATGTCCGGGAACCGGTCGTGCAGGTTCTCGGCCGTCTGGCCCATGACGAGCGCGGTCGGGTCGACCAGCTTGTCGGCGATGATCCGCGGGTTCGGGTCGACGCCCTCGCCCATCGGGTGGCGGCCCATGTGCTCGACGCCACCGGCGATCGCGATGTCGTAGGCGCCGAAGCCGATGCCGGACGCGGTGGTCGTGACGGCGGTCATGGCGCCGGCGCACATCCGGTCGAGGGCGAAGCCGGGCACCGACTTCGGCAGCCCGGCGAGCAGCGCGGCGGTGCGGCCGATGGTCAGGCCCTGGTCGCCGATCTGCGTGGTGGCGGCGATGGCCACCTCGTCGACGCGCTCGGGCGGCAGCTCCGGGTGCCGCCGCAGCAGCTCCCGGATGGCGTTGACGACCAGGTCGTCGGCGCGGGTCCCGGCGTAGATGCCCTTGTCGCCGGCCTTGCCGAAGGGGGTCCGTACCCCCTCGACGAAGGCGACGTTGCGTACCCCTCGCGCGTTCGGCGCAAGCGGCGTTGCTGGTGCGGCCACGAATACTCCATCAAGTAGACAGGGTTGTTAGCCGCAGGGTAGCCCTTGTTACCCGTGGGTAACCAGTGGTGTGGCCCGGTCGAGTGGGGTAAGGCACACTCACGGGGTCATCGTCTGCCCCTTGACGAGCCAAGCGAGCCCGAACGCCCACACCAGAAGGTGCCTCGCTGTTCTGAGTGCTCGCCGTCGCGCGGGAACAGCCGCAGGCAGAAGTAGGCCAGGCTCAGGAAGAACACCGTGGCGAACGTGAGGTGCAGGACGCCGGCGGTCCGGTCCCAGCCCGAGACGTCGCCGCCCGGGGTGGTGGGGAACAGCCCGACCCCGATCGCGCCGAGGCCCGCGACGGTGCTCACGACGTTGTCGACGAAGTCGTGACCGTAGTAGGCGAGCAGGAACACCCCGACCGCGCACATCGCGCCGACGAAGACGTTCCCCACGTCGGTGTAGTAGTAGCCGCTGAGCGAGCCGAGAAGCCCGCCGCCGTCCGCGAGCTGCCGGCCGAGGATCAGGACGGGCGGCAGCGCGAGCCCGATCAGCCCGATGGCGCGCCGCAGGTAGAGGTAGGAGTGGACGAGCGTGGTCTGCGGGGATGTGGTCGCCGTCGTCATGGCCGCCTCCGGGAGTCGTCCGTGATTCATCGGCACACCGGCGGTGGAGTCTGAGGGTCGTTACCGAGCGGACGACCAGATCCGCAGCCGATCGTTACCCAGCTCGGCGAAGGTGCCGTCGCGGTGTGCGGTGGGCCGGAAGTCTTCGGCGAACCCGATCCGGGCGCCGGCGGCGGGATCCCAGACCTCGAACCCGGCCTCGGCGGTGACGTACAGCAGGCCGAGGTGACCCCACATCGCGCCGGCGGGCCCGGCGAACATCCCGATCCGGCGGTCGGCTCCGGCGTCGCGGAGCTCGACGCCGTCGAGCATCGGCTCGTCCTCGCCGATGCCTTGCAGCGCAACCAGGCGACCGTGTTCGGGCGCGTGCCGCTCACCCGCGAGCCACGCCTCGCAGTCGATCGCCAGCGGAACCCCCACCGGGTGCCAGGCCCAGCCGTCGACGAGCAGGGACCGGCCGGATGGGCTCGGCCGCAGCGCGCCGAAGAAGTAGTCGAAGTAGTGCTCGGGGTTCTCTTCGCGGGACGTGACGCGGTCGGTGAGCAGGCGGCCGGTGGCGGCGTCGAAGACGTCGAGCCGGTTCCAGCCGGTGGCCGCGACGACCAGCGGGCCGGTGCCGCCGTCGAGGAACGCGACGGGGAACCGGGTCGTTTCCGCGTGGTAGTCCTGCCGGTCCAGCGCCAGGGTCACCGCGCCGGAGGCGAGGTCGACGACCGCGCCGTATCGGCCGTAGTCGGTGACCACGGCGGCGAACCGGCCGTCGCCGCTCGTGTACAGCGCGGGTCCGCGAACGTGACCGGCCCACTCTCGCGGGGGTTCCGGCGGCACGTCGACCGGCCCGATGAGCCGGGGTTCGCCGTCGATCCCGACCAGGCCGTCCGCGGTGAGCGCGAGCCAGCCGTCCGGCAGGGGCGCGAGGCACTGGTCGTTCAGCGGGGTGACCGGGCAGGACGTCGTCGACCAGGCACCGCCGAGATCCCGGTCGTGCCGGAGGATTCCGGGGGTGCCGCGCCAGCCGAGGTCCGCGTCGGCCTCGGCCCGGTCGAAGCAGCCGACGCACGCGTCGAGCAGTTCGGGGGCGTCGAGGTCGGCGCACGCCTTGCAGAGCAGGTCGTACCGGGTCGCGACGCCGGTGAGCACGCGGAAGCAGTCAGGTCCGTTGTCGGTGGTCAGATGGGCGCAGACCCGCGCCCCGGCGGCCGGTGCGAGATGGCCGCACGATAACGCTTTCACCACTCCAGTGTGCCCAAGGGCGCACCTGATTTATCGCGACGCCAGGTACGCGAGCCAGCCGCCGGTGAACGAGATGTCCTTCGCGCCTTCCGTAGCCGACGGTTCGCACAGGAAACCCGACACCTCGCGGCCGTCCGCCAGTTCGACCTTGCCGATGGCCAGCGGCGACGGGATCCGCGAGACGAACTCGCCGAAGCTCCGCACGGGAAGCGACCAGACCTCCGCCGCCACCGACACGCCGTCCGCGGGGACGCGCACCAGGCCTGGCTTCGGTGGCACAGTGTCCAATGCGTACAAGCGGTACGAAGCCGCTGTGTCCACTTCGGACACGAACCGGCTGCCGCGGGACGTCAGCTCGTGGTTGAGCGGCTGCCCGCGAAGGTGCGCGCCGACCACGACGATCGGTACGCGCGCACCCGGCAGTGAGGCCAGCGCCGTCAGCTTCAGGTCGTCGTGCGGAGCGCCGACCAGCATGACGCCGAACGGGCGTCCGGCCACCGTCCCCGCCGGGACCGCCAAAGCCGACAGGCCGAACAGGTTGGTGGAGTTGGTGAACCGGCCGAGGCGCGCGTTGACGGCGACCGGGTCGGCGGCGACCTCGGCGAGCGTGGGGTGCTCGGTGGTCGTCGGCAGGAGGAGCGCGTCGACGCCGGTCAGCGTGGCCAGGGCTTCGGTGCGCAGCCGCGCCAGGGTCTCCTGGTCGGCGAACAGCCGGTGCGCGCGGATGTCCCGGGCCCCGGTGATGATGCCGTGCACCACGGGGTCGCAGTCGTCCGGGTGGGATTCCAGGAACTCGCCGACCGCGGTGTAGCGCTCGGCGACGAACGCGCCGCCGTACAAGAGCTGCGCCGCGTCCAGGAACGCCGAGATGTCCACAGTGGTCACTTCGGCGCCCGCCGCCGCGTAGTCCTCGACCGTCGCGGCGAACGCCTCCGTCCAGCCGGGCGCGAGCGGACCGAGTTCCGCGGGCACGCCGATGCGGAACCGTCCCGTGTGGACTTGCGCGGGCTCGGCCAGGCAGGTCAGTGCGAACGCCGCTTCCTCGACCGTCCGCGCGAAGAGCGAGACGCAGTCGATGCTGCGGCACGCCGGCACGACACCCTCGGTCGGCAGCAGGCCCGGCGTCGGCTTGAGGCCGACGATCCCGTTGAACGCCGCCGGTACCCGTCCCGAACCCGCGGTGTCGGTGCCCAAGGCCAGGTCGACGATTCCGAGAGCCACTGCCACCGCGGACCCCGAGCTGGAGCCGCCCGAGACGTACGCCGGGTCGACGGCGTTGCGGACCGCGCCGTACGGGCTGCGCGTGCCGACCAGCCCGGTCGCGAACTGGTCCAGGTTCGTCGTGCCGAGCACCAGCGCGCCGGCCGCCCGCAGCCGCGCGACGACCGGCGCGTCCGCGCCCGGCTGATACGCGTACGCCGGGCAGCCCGCCGTCGTCGGCAGCCCGGCGACGTCGATGTTGCCCTTCACCGCGACGAGCGTCCCGTAGAGCGGCAGCCCACGCGCTTCCAGCGCGGCCGCCTCGGCCAGCACGTCGGCTTCCGGCCGCAGGCCGATCCAGATCTCGGGCCGGTCGACCTGCTCGATCCGCCGGTACGCCGCGCGCACGCGTTCCACGAGGCTCATCCCAGCACCACCAACGGAGTGCCGGGCGCCACCTGGTCACCGGGGGACACGAGCACGTCGACCACCTTCCCGCCGGCCGGCGCCGGGATCCGCGCCTCCGTCTTCATCGCTTCCAAGGTCACCAGCGACTGCGAATCCTCGACGCGCTGGCCCACCGAGACGTCCACCCGCCACACGGTCGCCGCGAACGGCGCCTCGACGACGTGGCCGCCCGGCGGTGCTTCGACGCGCGCCGGGGGCCGCGTCACCGGTTCCGGCTTCGGGTCGAACTCGCCCGCCGCCGCCCACGCCCGCCGCTCGGCCTCGAACGCCGCCGTCTGCGTCGCCCGGAAGTCCGCGATGCTCGACGCGTTGCCGGCCAGGAACTCCTGGTAGCCGGCGAGGGCGAACGAGCCGTCGGTGACGTCCAGCTCCAGCTGGCCGGCCGACGAACGCGCCCGCAGGTCCAGCAGCTCGTCGGCCGACACGGGGTACCAGGAGATCCGGTCGAAGAACCGCAGCAGCCACGGCTGGTTCGCGCCACGCCAGCTGTTCCAGACCGGCACGGTCCGCCCGACGAACTGGTACCCGCCCGGCCCCTCCATCCCGTAGACGCAGAGGTAGGCGCCGCCGATGCCGACGGAGTTCTCCGCCGTCCACGTCCGCGCCGGGTTGTACTTCGTCGTGACCAGCCGGTGCCGCGGATCCAAGGGCGTCGCGACCGGTGCGCCCAGGTAGACGTCGCCGAGGCCGAGCACCAGGTACTCGGCGTCGAAGACCGTCCGGTAGACGTCGTCCACACTGGACAGTCCGTTGACGCGCCGGATGAACTCGATGTTCCACGGGCACCACGGCGCGTCGTCGCGCACGCCGGTCATGTACCGCTCGATCGCCTCGCGCGTGGCCGGGTCGTCCCACGACAGCGGGAGCCGCACGCTCCGGCTGGGCACCACGAGATCGTGCGTCGGTGGCAGGTCGCGCTCCAGCTCCCGCACCAGGCCGAGCGCCTTGCCGACCGGCAGCGCGTCCGGGTCGACGTGCACCTGCAGCGACCGGATGCCCGGCGTCAGGTCGACGATCCCCGGGACGCCCTCGGCCGCGAGCCGCTCGGCGAGCGCGTGCACCCGCATCCGCAACGCCAGGTCGAGCTTCATCTCGCCGTACTCGACGAGCAGGTTGTCGTCGCCGCTGCGCCGGTAGGTGACGGCCGGCTCGTCGTCCGAAGAGGACAGTCGCGTGAGGACGCCGCCGTCGTGGCGCGCGGTCCGGCTCGGCTCGATCGCCGACGCGGGCCGCGTGCGCAGAGCCGCCGCGTGGTCGGCGTCGACCGGCACGAACCGCACGGTGTCGCCCGGCCGCAGCTGCCCGAGCTTCCACCGCTCGCCGGTGGCGACCGTCGCCGGGCAGACGAACCCGCCGAGGCTGGGGCCGTCCGGGCCGAGCAGGATCGGCAGGTCGCCGGTGTAGTCGACGGCGCCGATCGCGTACGGCGTGTCGTGGATGTTCGACGGGTGCAGCCCCGCCTCGCCGCCGTCCGCGCGGGCCCACTTCGGCCGCGGGCCGACGAGCCGGACGCCGGTGCGCGCCGAGTTGAAGTGGACCTGCCAGTCCGTGGCGTAGAACGTGTCGACGTCCTCGGGGGTGAAGAACTCCGGGGCCGCGTGCGGTCCTTCGAGCGCGCCGATCGTCCAGTGCGGCGCGAAGTCCGGGCGGTCGCCCACCGGCCCGACGACGGGGTCCGCGGGCACCGGGCCGAGTGCCAGGACATCGCCCGCGGCCAGCGCGCGGCCGCCGTGCCCGCCGAAGCGGCCCAGGGTGAACGTCGAGGTGCTGCCGAGGAACTCCGGCACGTCGACGCCGCCGCGCAGCAGCACGTAACTGCGCAGCCCGGCCGTGCACGCCCGGACGTCGAGGGTCGCCCCCACCGGCACCTCGACGGGGGTCCACAAGGGAACCTCGGTGCCGTCCACGAGGACGGTCGCCGGCGCGCCGGTGACGCACACCTGCGTGGCGTGCGAGAAGCGCAGCGTGACACCGTCCACAGTGCACTCCAGGCCGGGTGCGCCCTCGGGGTTGCCCAGCGCGAGGTTGCCCAGCCGCAGCGAACGGTCGTCCATCGGCCCGCTCGGCGGCACGCCGACGTGCCAGTAGCCGGTACGGCCCGGCCAGTCCTGCACGGTCGTCATGGTCCCGCCGCGCACGACGTCGATCCGCGGTTCGGTGTCCCCGACGTCGTCCAAAGTGGACGTGTCGTGCGTCGCGGCGCCGAACGCCGGGTCGGCGGCCGCGGCTCGCAGCTGCCCGAGGTTGGTCCCGACGCCGTCGACGCGCGTCTCTTCGAGGGCCGTCCGCAGGTTCGCCAGGGCGTCCGCGCGGTCGGTGCCGGTGCAGATCACCTTGGCCAGCAACGGATCGTAGTGCGTGGTGACGGTCGTGCCCGGCTCGACCCAGGTGTCCACCCGGGCGCCTGCGGGCCGCGTGAACCGCGTGACGAGGCCCGCACTCGGCCGGTGGCCGGCGCTGGGGTCCTCGGCGTACACGCGTGCCTCGACGGCGTGCCCGCGCGCCACCGGCACGGCCCGGAACATCGCGCGGTCGCCCTGGGCGAGCCGCAGCATCCAGGCGACCAGGTCGACGCCGTACACCGCCTCGGTGACCGGGTGCTCGACCTGCAACCGGGTGTTGACCTCCAGGAACGCGGCCTCGCCGTGCTCGGGGTCGTAGACGTACTCGACCGTGCCCGCCGAGCGGTACCGCACCGAAGAACACAGCGCGACGGCCGAGTCGACCAGGCGACGGCGGACGGCGTCGGGCAGGTCCGGCGCCGGGCACTCCTCGACGACCTTCTGGTTGCGCCGCTGCAGCGAACAGTCCCGCGTGCCGAGGGCGAGGACCTCGCCGAAGCCGTCGCCGAACACCTGGACCTCGACGTGCCGGGCGCGGCGCACCAGCCGTTCCAGGAACACGCCGGAGCTGGCGAAGCTCTTGGCCGCGATGCTGCGCACAGCGTCCCACGCGAGCCGCAGCTCGTCGGGCGTGGCGCACGCACGCATCCCGATCCCGCCGCCCCCGCCGGTGGCCTTGAGCATCACCGGGTAGCCGATCTCCGCCGCGCGGGCCACCGCTTCGTCCACATCGGACAGCAGGCCGGTGCCGGGCAGCAGCGGGACGCCCGCCGCGATCGCCGCCTCGCGCGCGGTGTGCTTGCTGCCGAACACCTCCAGGTGCTCGGGCGACGGCCCGGCGAAGACGAGCCCGGCGTCCTCGCAGGCCCGCGCGAACGCCGCGTCCTCGGAGAGGAACCCGTACCCCGGGTGGACGGCGTCGCAGCTGGTTTCGAGCGCGGCCGCGATGATCGCGTCGGAGCGCAGGTAGCTCTCCGCCGCGGGCGCCGGGCCGAGCCGGACGGCCCGATCGGCGAGCCTCACGTGCGGGGTCAGCCGGTCGGCGTCCGAGTACACCGCGACGGTTTCGAGGCCCAGTTCCTTCGCGCTGCGCAGGATCCGGACCGCGATCTCGCCGCGGTTGGCGACGAGCAGTCTCACACCCCGCCTCCGGAAGCCGTCACGACCAGCCGGACCGGCGTCGGGTCGAACCCGTTGCAGGGGTTGTTGATCTGCGGGCAGTTCGACACCAGCACCAGGACGTCGGTCTCGGCGCGCAGCCGCACCTCCAGGCCGGGTGCGGAGATCCCGTCGACGATGCCGAGGGTGCCGTCCGCCTCGACCGGCACGTTCATGTACCAGTTGACGTTGCTGACGAGGTCGCGCTTGCCGAGCCCCCACTTCGCGCCTTCGCCGAGGAAGTTCTCGACGCAGGCGTGCTGGAACCGGGTGTGCTGGCCATAGCGCAGGCTGTTGGACTCCTTGCTGCACGCGCCGCCGAGCGTGTCGTGCCGCCCGCAGGTGTCGGCGACGACGGTCAGCAGCGGCGCGCCTTCCTGGGTGCGCAGCACGCTGCCGGTGGTGAGGAAGATGTTGCGCTGCGCGGCGATCGTCGCCGCGGCGCTGTAGCGCTTCGCTGTGTCGTTCGCGTCGTAGCAGAGGAAGTCGACGGCCTGGTTGCCGCCAAGGTCGATGATCGACAGCTCCTGGCCTCGGCGCAGCACGAGGGAGAACGGCGCCCGCGCGGGGACGTCGAAGGTGAGCTCCAGCTGGGACTCGTAGGCGGTGTTCACGCGATCCCCCTCGCGGTCAGGTAGTCGGCGGTGTTCTCGAAGGCGCGCCGCGCCTCGGGGCTGTGCGTCCATTCGGGACTGTCCGGGGTGGACGGATGATCCCGCCAGGCGAGCACTTCGAGCTTCGTCGCGTTGTAGTCCGGCCGCGGGTCGACCGGGTGCGGCACGTTGGCGAGCAGCACGATCGACGGGATCTCGATCCGCAGGTCGACGGACTTCCCGGCGCCCGCGGAGCCGGTGAACTCCAGTTCGCCCGCGGCACCCACGCGCACGCCCTGGAAGAACGACAGGCTCGGCGGCAGATCGCGCGGGCCGAGCCCGTTCTTCGCCGCCGCCAACGTGAACAGCGGGATCCCGGCGGGGGAGGGGCCCTGCGGGGCGCCGTCGCCGTAGTGCTCGGTGTTGCCGTCCACAGTGGACGTTCCGCACAGCGCGTCGTGCCGGCCGCTCGAATCCTCGACGATCGTCGCGAGCACCCGGGCCTGGTCCGACAGCAGCGCCACGGACCCGCCGAGGTAGGCGTTCCACTGCACCTTCACCGTGTCGGCGACGTTGAGCCGCTCCCAGGGCTGATCGGCGTTGAACAGCAGCAGGTGCGCGCACGCGTCGCCCTCGACGTCGGTGAGCCGCAGCCGGGTGCCCCGGGCCAGCACCTTGTGCGTGTACCCGCCACCGGCGACCGTCTCGGCCCAGGTCAGCGTCTCGGGTGCGACCCCCGGCGGCGGTGCCGGCCACGTGCTCGCCGGGATCGACGGCATCGTGTCGACGACGGTGCCCGCCTGCGCGCGGGCGTGGTCACGCGCGCCGTAGGTGGTCGCGGTCGTGCTCATCGGACGTCCTCTCGGGTAGCGGGTTCGAGGGCGGGAGCGGGGCGTGACCGCAGCCGGCGGAACGCGCCGATCACGAGCGCGCCGCCGACGAACTCTAGCGGGAACAAGGGCATCCGAGGACGCTCGAACCGGACAGATCGGAGATCTCCGCACGTCGCCGGCCGATGTTCACGACCATCGTCGTGCCGCGGGCGACGGCCGCCGCGGCCGGCCGATGCCGGTCGGCTCATCGATCATGGACGCTCCCCGTGTCATGGTTTCGATCGTACGACAGAAATTAAGCCGGCGGCACGGCGTGATGATCTCCGCGGTGTTGCCACTCGGTTAACCGAGCGGCCGACCGCCCGTCAACGGCGAGACGCGGTCGTAACGCCACCTCGGTGATCAGGTGCGGGAAGGGGACCTGGCAGGATCAACGCCGTGGTCAAAGGGGCGGGGGTCGGCAGACCCAGGGCGAGTGGCGCGGCGGCGAACCGCCCGGACGCGCGGCAGGCCGTGCTCGACGCGGCGGGGGAGCTGTTCACCGGAGCCGGCTACGCGGCGACGACGACCCGCGCGATCGCCGAGCGGGCCGGGCTGCGCCAGGCGTCGCTCTACTACCACTTCCCGGCGAAGGAGGACATCCTCGCCGCGCTGCTGGCCGGGACGGTCCGCCCGTCGCTGGTCCTGGCCGCGCAGCTGGTCGCCGGGGACGCGCCGGTGGCCGTCCGGCTGTGGGCCCTGGCCTACGCGGACATCGGCCTGCTCGGCGGCGCCCGGCACAACCTGGGCGCGCTGTACCTGCTGCCCGAGGTCAGCTCGCCCAACCTGGCCCGCTTCCGCGCCGAGCGCGCGGAGCTGAAGGCGGCCTACGGCGACCTGCTCGCGGCGGCGGGCGTCGTCCCGGCGGCCGTCCGCACGGACCTCGTTTTCGGCCTGGTGGAGAGCATCGCGGTGATCCGCCGCGACGACCCGGAGCTGGACGTCGAGGCCCACACCCGCGAAGGCGCCGACGGCGTCGTCCGGTTGGCCGGGCTGCCGGAGCCGACCGAAGAGCTGCGGGCGCGGGGCCACGCCCTCCTGGCGACGCCGACCGAATAGTGGACGTCCAGCGGCTTCGCGGCGAGATCACGTGGCTGCACACGAAACTGGAGCGGCAGCGTAAGCGGGACACCCGCTACGCGATGGAGTTGCGGCAGGACATCGCGGAACGGCTGCTCGAACTCCGGGACCCGGCCACCGAGGCGTGGCTGCGGGAGCTGGTCGCGGACCAGGGCCGGGTGCTGGGCGCGCGGCACCGGTGCACGCTGGTGTCCTGGTGGCGCATCGCCCATTGCTGTGAGAGGTCCGGTCGGCCGGACGAACCGCTGGCGTTGTACACCTGGCTGCAAGGGGCCTTCGCCTACGTCCTGGGCCAGGAACACCCGATGGTCCACCACTGTCGTGCCGCGGCGGCGAGCACGCCGCACCGGGCGGGCCGGTACGCGGCGGCGATCGACGCCTACCGGGCCCTGGTGGAACCCGAGGCGGACGTCCGGCTGTGGATCGCCTCGGCGCAGGCGGAGCTGGGCCGGTTCGACGAGGCCGAACAGACGCTGCGCGAAGCCAGGCCCGCGCTGCGCGAGCAGGTACAGGCCATCCGCCGCGAGATCCAGGCTTTGCTGGGCGCGCCGGGCCCGTGGATCGCGGCCCTGCGTGAGCAGCCCGAAGATCCTGGCGACCCGGTGAAGGTGCGCGCCGAACTGGCGTACGCGTTGTTCCTGAACGGCGAGTTCGCCGAAGCCGCGTCACTGGCGGAGTCGGTGCTGCAGGAGCGGCTGATCTTCCCCGGTCCCGAGGATCGGCTCACGTGGGAGTCCCGCCTGCTGCTGAGCCGGGTGCTGGCCGAGACGGACCGCCTCGCCGACGCCGACCACTACGCGCGGACCGTCCTGGCCGCGGGCCCGTTCCCGCCCGGCCACCCGGCGCTGCTGCGGGCCCAGGGAGTGGTGGCGCGAGTGCACTTCCGCCGCGCGGAGTGGGCCGACGCCGTGACCGCGTACGAGTACGCGGTCGAAGGCTTCGAGGTCGTGCTGGGATCAGGCCACCCGGAGACGCTCCGGATGGCCGATGCCCTGACCGCGACCCGCGAGGCGGCGAACTAGCGTCAGGTCGCCGCGGCGGCGTGCAGGGCCTTGCTCAGCGCCGACGCCGTCAGCTCGACCTGCCACGGGCGGGCTCCGCCCGCGCGCAGGACGTCGGCCACGGTGTCCTCGTCCAGCTGGGCCGGGGGCCGCCAGCAGGTGCGGCGGACCAGGTCCGGCAGCAGCAGGTTCTCCACCGGCAGCCGGCGGTCCTCCGCGATCGCCGACAGGGCCGCACGGGCCGCCGACAACCGGGCCGCGGCGTCCGGGTCCTTGTCCGCCCAGCGGTTCACCGGCGGCGGGCCGTCGGTGGGCTGGGACGGCGACGGCAGCTCGCTCGCCGGCAGCGCCTTGGCCGCCTGCAGGTGCCGCAGCCAGCTCGCGGTGTACTTGCGCTGGACGCGGCCGCTGAACACCGGCAGCGCCTGCAGCTCTTCGACGGTCTTCGGGTCGGCCGTGACGGCGTTGATGATCGCGCTGTCCGGCAGGATCCGGCTCGGCGCGCGGTCGCGCTTGCGGGCCAGCTCGTCGCGCGCCTGCCACAGTTCGCGCACCACGGCGAGACCTCGCGGGTTGCGGATCTTGTGCACGCCGGACGTCCGGCGCCACGGCTCGGCCCGCGGTGCGGGCGGCGGCGCGGTGCGGACGGCGTCGAACTCCTGCTGCGCCCACTCCAGCTTGCCCTGGGCGCCCAGCTCCGCTTCCAGCTTTTCGCGCAGCTGGATGAGCAGCTCGACGTCGAGGGCGGCGTAGTTCAGCCAGTCGACCGGCAGGGGCCGCTTCGACCAGTCGGCCGCGCTGTGCCCCTTTTCGAGGGTGTAACCGAGCAGCAGCTCGACGAGCGTCCCGAGCGCGACCCGCTCGTAGCCCGCGAGGCGGCCGGCGAGTTCGGTGTCGAACAGCGCCGCCGGGTGCAGGTCCAGCTCGGCGAGACAGGGGAGGTCCTGGGAGGCGGCGTGCAGCACCCACTCCAGGGCGTTGAGGACGCTCTTCAGCGGGGTGAGGTCGTCGAGCTCGGTCGGGTCGATCAGGACCGTGCCGGAACCCTCACGTCGCAGCTGGACGAGATAGGCCTTGGGCCAGTACCGGTAGCCGGACGCGCGTTCGGTGTCGACGGCGACGGCCCCGGTGCCCGCGGCGAGCCGCTCACAGGCTTCGAGCAGTGCGGCCCGGTCGGTGACCACCGGAGGTGTGCCCTCGGCGGGCTCGCGTAGCAGCACGGGTCCGCCTGCGGACTCGATCTCCATCCCGGCGTCCTCGGCTTCTGCGCTTTCCATGGTTGACGACCCTACGGGACGGGCGTACCGCGCCTGGTGCGCCCGCCCCGTGGGGAGGTTCGTCTATCCGTCAGCGGATGACGCCGGCTCGCATGGCCAGCGCAACCATCTGAGCCCGGTCGCCCGTGCCGAGCTTGCGCCCGATGCGAGACAGGTGGGACTTGACGGTGAGGGCGGAGAGGGAAAGTTCCTCGCCGATCTCCTTGTTGGACTGTCCGTCGGCGACCAGCTGGAGCACCTCCACCTCACGAGCGGAAAGCTCGCGCGGGGTGTTGTCGGTGCCGGCGACGCGGGTCCCGGTGGCGAGCACCGGAGCCACGCTCGGGTCGGCGTAAACGCCGCCTTCGAGCACACGCCGCACGCCATCGGTCACTACGACCGGCGACGCGGACTTCAGCAGGTACGCCTGGGCCCCGGCCTGGAAGGCCGAGCGGACCGCGTACGGGTCGTCCGAGGATGCGAGAACCACCACGCGCGGCCACCCGTGGCTACGGAGTTCCGTAACCAGTTCGATGCCGCTGCCGTCCGGCAGTCCGAGATCGAGGATCGCCAGGTCACAGGGCCCTGTGGCCTGTGCTCGCGCCCTCGCTTCGGCCACCGTGGCGGCTTCGTGAACGGTACCCGCACCCATCTGTGCGAGTCTTGCTGCGATTGCCTCCCTCAACAGCGGGTGGTCATCGACCACCAACACGGAAAAAAGCTCTTCCCGCGGGTGCGGAACCATGCTCGCCGGCAAAGCACCGGCTGGCGTGGATCGGACGGCCTGAGAAATGCCGACGGTAGCCACGTCACTACCTCCCTGGAGTCGGTCGTGCCCCCCGACCGGCACCGGGACCTTCGGCCGTTCAGCCGCGCCAGCTTTAGACCGAAAGTGGTGTCGTCGAAGGCACTGTAGCCGCCCTGAGGCCGCTGCGGGGGGATCGAATGGGTATCTATCTCAAACGAACAGTCACTCAGGGAGTTCGCGGTAACACGATCGGGCTAGTACACGGCCGGTTGCTAACGGATAGCCCAGCGAACACGATGCTAAGAAGTTACCGGCGCCCAAATGGCCGTGCAGATGGGCCGTGCACCTTCCAGTGCGTCCGCCGACCGGGGGCTCCGCGGGGGTCCGACTGCTCCGGAAAGCGGTCTCGGCCGGGGCATGATCAACTTCGTGAAACGGCTTCAGAAGGGCTTTCGCAGCCGTCCGTGGTGACTGTCCGTATCCCGTGAAGGGTGTTCACCGGTTCCGGCGGCGATCACGGGGCAAGTTGATCTTGTCGCACTGCGTGACGGCGTTGTCTCACGAACGGGGGCATCCGCGCGAGACGTGAAATGACCTCGGGAACGCTCCGGGTGGTCCGCCGGGGTCCGGTGTTGTATAGACCACTCCGAGCGCGTGACGGCCCGCTCGGCGGCCGTCAGGCGGGCCGCCCGGGTTGGACGTCGTTCGGCGGACGCGAATTTTGCTCACATTCGTACAAGACACGGCTCGGCGGACGCTCGCGGACGACCCGTCGCCGCGGTTCCGCCGGCGACTGTCGCCCGGACGGCCGCAGGGCGCGGCTCAGGAGTTCTGGCGCTGCCCGAAGAGCGTCACGCCGACCGGCGGCAGGCCGACGACGCTCGCCATCACCTGGCAGAACGCCTGCCCGTGGGGCAGCAGCGCGCCGTCGGTCGGCGTCCAGGAGGCCCGCAGCTCGAGGTCGTCGGTGCGGGCCGGGCCGGAGATGTCGCCGAAGCGGGCCGACGACGTCTCGGTGACCGTGCCGCCCAGCGCCTTCCAGCTCGCGCCGGACACCTCGAGGGCGTCGGTCAGCCACGACCAGCCGACGCCGGGGAGGAAGGGGTCGGTCGCCAGTTCGCGGTCCAGCTCCGCGCGCACGTACATGACAAGGCGCAGGACACCGTCCCAGCCTTCCTGGCCGTCCGGGTCGTGCAGCAGGACCAGCCGGCCCGAGGCCAGCACGTCGGCGGGACCGGCGACCTCACAGCTCACCGCGTAAGAGAACGGTGCGAGCCGCTGCGGCGCCCGCATCCGCTCGAGCAGCACCTCCCGGCGGGGCCGGACGGACTGCAGCGACGCGACGGCTTCGCGGAAGAGCTCGGGTACTGGTGTCGTCGCGGTCACGCATCGACTTTAGGGCGGGCACGCCCCGTTGCGGGCGGAGGCGCGCCGAGAGAAGCGCCCCACCGGGCTCGTGGCACGATTGAAGACGATGTCTCCCACCACGCCTCTGCCGCAGCGGACCCCCGCGTCCGCCCGCCGCGAGCTGCCCGAAGCCCCGTTCCTGGCCGCCGCGCGCGGCGAACGCCCGGCGCGCACGCCCGTCTGGTTCATGCGCCAGGCCGGGCGGTCGCTGCCCGAGTACCGCGCGCTGCGCGAGGGCGTGGCGATGCTCGACGCCTGTTTCGACCCCGAGATGCTCGCCGAGATCACGCTGCAGCCGGTCCGGCGGCACGAGGTCGACGCCGCGGTCCTGTTCAGCGACATCGTCGTGCCGCTCAAGGCCGCCGGGGTCGACATCGACATCGTCCCGGGCACCGGTCCCGTGGTCGCGACGCCGGTGCGCGACCTGGCCGCCGTGAAGGCGCTGCCGGAGCTGGTCCCCGACCAGGTCGGCAAGGTCGCCGAGGGCGTCGCGCTGCTGGTCGAGCGGCTCGGCGAGACGCCGTTGATCGGCTTCGCCGGCGCGCCGTTCACCCTGGCCAGCTACCTCATCGAGGGCGGCCCGAGCCGCAACCACGAGCACACCAAGGCGCTCATGCACTCCGAGCCGGCGGTGTGGCACGAGCTGGCCGGGCGGCTGGCCGACATCGCGCTGACCTTCCTGCGCGCGCAGCTCGACGCCGGCGTCGACGCGATCCAGCTGTTCGACTCCTGGGCCGGCGCGCTGTCCGAGCGGGACTACCGCGAGTTCGTGCTGCCGCACTCGGCGAAGGTCCTCGACGGCGTCGCCGCCTACGACGTCCCCCGGATCCACTTCGGCGTCGGCACCGGCGAGCTGCTGCCCGCGATGCGCGACGCGGGCGCGGACGTCGTCGGCGTCGACTGGCGGATCCCGCTCGACGAAGCCGTCCGGCGGCTCGGTGGCAAGGCCGTGGTGCAGGGCAACCTGGACCCGGCGCTCCTGTACGCGTCCTGGCCGGTGCTCGAGGCCCAGGTGCGCCGCATCGTCGCCGAGGGGCGAGCCGCCGACGGCCACATCTTCAACCTGGGCCACGGCGTGCTCCCCAGTGTCGATCCCGAGGTCCTGACCCGCGTGGCCGGGCTGGTGCACGAGCTGTGACGCGGGTCGCCGTCGTCGGGGCGGGCATCTCCGGCCTGACCGCGGCGTACCGGCTGCGGCAGCTGCTCGGCGCCGGCGCCGAGATCGTCGTGTTCGAGAAGACCCGGACCCCGGGCGGCAAGCTGCGCACGACCGAGCTGGCCGGCGTGCCCTACGACGTCGGCGCCGAGGCGTTCCTCGCCCGCCGGCCCGAGATGCTCGCGCTGGTCCGCGAGCTGGGCCTCGGCGTCGTCCACCCGACCGGCGCCCGCGCGAAGATCCACGCCGGCGGCACCGTGACCGGGCTGCCGCCGGGCACCGTGATGGGTGTCCCGGCGTCGGCGGAGTCGGTCGCCGGAGTGCTGTCGGAGGCGGGGCGCCGCGCGGTCGAGGCCGAGGTGTCGCTGCCGGAGCTGCGGCTGCCGAGCGGGGACGTGCCGCTGGGGCCGCTGCTGCGTGAGCGGTTCGGCGACGAATTGGTCGACCGGCTGGTCGACCCGCTGCTGGGCGGCGTCTACGCGGGCGGGGCCGACGGTCTCGGCCTGCGCGCGACCATGCCGGGCCTGGCCGCGGCGGTGGCCGCCGGCGCGGGTTCGCTGACCGCGGCGGCCGCGTCCCAGCTGCCCGCGTCACCCAGCTCGGCCCCGGTGTTCGGCACCGTCCCCGGCGGCCTGGGCACGGTGGTCGACCGGCTGACCGAGCTGTCCGGCGCCGACCTGCGGACCGGGCTGCCGGTCTGCGACATCGAGCGGAACGGCACGAGCTGGCGGCTGCGGATCGGCGCGGCGCCGACCGCGCACGCGCCCGCGGAGAACACGATCGACGCCGACGCGGTGGTCCTCGCGGTGCCCGCGCCGTCGGCCCGCCGCCTGCTCGCGGACCTGGTGCCCGCGGCGTCGGCGGCGTTCGGCGAGGTCGAGCTGGCGTCGATGGCGGTGGTCGCGCTGGCCCTGCCACCCGGCACGGAGCTGCCCGCGGCGTCGGGAATCCTGATCGGCCAAGGCGAGCGTGACGCAGCAGGCGTGCCGTACGCGGCGAAGGCGTTCACGTTCTCTTCGCGCAAGTGGGCGCACTTCGGCACGGGCCCGGTCCTGGTCCGCGGCTCGGTGGGCCGTTTCGGCGAGCTGGGCGCGCTGAAGGCGGACGACGTCGAGCTGGTCCGCGTGGTCCGCGACGACCTCGCGCGCCTCACGGGCATCACGGCGGAACCGGTGGAAACGCTGGTGACCCGCTGGGGCGGCGGCCTGCCGCAGTACGGCACCGGCCACCTGGAGCGGGTGGAGCGCATCGAGAAGGCGATCGCCGGGATCCCGGGCCTGGCCGTGGCGGGCGCGACCCTGCACGGCGTTGGGCTGCCGGCCTGCGTGGCGACGGCCGAAGCGGCCGCCCAGCGAGTGGCGGCGCACCTTTCCGCGTGAGTGCTCTCACCCCGACCCGTGGGGGCGCCTCGCGGGGCTCGGTGACAGGATGGACGTATGGCGCGGGTCAACTTCAGCGAGCTCAACGACACCATCCGGTACACCACCTGGTCGGTCTTCCGGATCGAGCCCGGCAGGCTGGGTGAGGACCGCGGGACCGCCGGTCGCGAGACCACCGAGTACCTCGACGGGCTCGAGGCCAAGGGCGTCGTCGTCCGCGGCGTCTACGACCTTTCCGCGCTGCGGGCCGACGCCGACTACATGATCTGGTGGCACGCCGAGGAGATCGAGCAGGTCCAGGCCGCCTACGCCGGGTTCCGGCGGACGCCGCTCGGGCGCGCGTCGACGCCGGTCTGGAGCCAGACCGCGCTGCACCGGCCCGCCGAGTTCAACAAGAGCCACATCCCCGCGTTCCTCGCCGGGGAAGAGGCCCGCAAGTTCATCTGCGTCTACCCGTTCGTCCGCTCCTACGAGTGGTACCTGCTGCCGGAGAACGAGCGCCGCAAGATGCTCGCCGACCACGGCAAGGAAGCCCGCGACTACCCGGACGTGCGCGCCAACACCGTCGCGTCGTTCGCGCTGGGCGACTACGAGTGGATCCTCGCCTTCGAGGCCGACGAGCTGCACCGGATCGTCGACCTCATGCGCCACCTGCGCGGCACCGAGGCACGTCTGCACGTGCGCGAAGAGATCCCGTTCTACACCGGCACCCGCGTGCCGCCCGCCGAGCTCGTCGCGGCGCTGCCCTAGTGACCGAGACCTCCGTGCGCGAGATCCTGGACGGCGTCTGGCACACCCTCACCGGGGAGACGCCGGGACCCCTCGAGCTGACCGGCGCCGAAGACGTGCTGCCCGGCCCGTACCGGGTGGCGGCGGCCGCGACCACGGCCATCGCGGCGGCGACCCTGGCCGCCGGTGAACTGCTGAAGCTGCGCGAGATCGACCCCGGCGTCGTCACGGCGGACACCCGCCACGCGGCGGCGGCCTTCGCGAGCGAAGCCTTCTCGCGGGTCGAAGGCATCGAGCCCGAGTCCGTGTGGGCGCCGCTGTCGGGCAACTACCGCACGACCGACGGCTGGGTCCGCCTGCACTGCAACTACCCGCGCCACGAAGCCGCGGTGTGCTGGGGACTCGGCGTCCCCGGCAGCCGCGACGTCGTGACGAAGACGGTCGCCGGGCGCATCGCGCGCGAGGTCGAGCACGCCGTCGTCAGCGCCGGGGGAGCGGCCGCGGAGCTGCGCTCGCCGGAAGACTGGGCAGCGCACCCGCAAGGCGAAGCGGTGGCTTCGCTGCCACTCGTGGACCTCGCGCCGATCGGCGAAGCGCCGAAGCGGACGTTGTTCTACTCGGACCGCCCGCTCGGCGGCGTCCGCGTGCTGGAGCTGACGCACGTCCTCGCCGGCCCGGTGGCCGGGCGGGTGCTCGCCGCGCACGGCGCCGACGTCCTGCACGTCGGGGCCGCGCACCTGCCACGCGTCGAGACGCTCGTGCGGGACACCGGACAGGGCAAGAAGTCCGCGTTCGTCGCCCTCGACACCGAGGGCGGCCGCGCGCGGCTCAAGAAGCTGATCAGCCGGGCCGACGTGCTCGTGCAGTCGTTCCGCCCGGGCGCGCTCGAGCGGATCGGCTTCGGCCCCGCGGATCTGGCCGAGCTGCGGCCGGGTTTGGTGATCGCCGACCTGAGCGCCTACGGCTGGGAAGGCCCCTGGGCCCGTCGGCGCGGGTTCGACAGCCTGGTCCAGATGTCGAACGGCATCGCGTGGGGTGATGAGCCGTCGCCGCTGCCGGTCCAGGCGCTGGACCACGGCACGGGCTGGCTTGCCGCGGCGGCGATCATGACGGCCCTGCGCCGCCAGGTCACCGACGGCGGCACCTGGCGGGTGCGGCTGTCCCTCGCGGGCACCGGCCGCTGGCTGGATTCGCTGGGCCGCAAGGACCTGGTGTCGTCCGAAGTGGACTTCAGCGACCTGCTCGAGGAGACCGACAGTGGCTACGGCCGGCTGACCCGGGTCCGGATGGCGGGCGGCCTGCCGGGCGCGGAACCGCACTGGGCCTTCGGGACGCGTCTGCCCGGTGTCGACAAGCCGACCTGGACGCCCTGACCTGACGGCAGAGCCCGCCCTTCCCGGGGGATGCCCCCGCAACCAGTTTACCGGCGTGGTCCGACAAAAAGCCTGGTCCGGGACGGGTTGTCCACATCACGGCCGAGCTGTGGACAACCGGGTTCGGACCCCAGCGCCCCAAAGTGGCGTTGGGTGCGTTGCCCGCACCGAATGCCACATCGAGACGCTTGGGCTCAGCGGCGCCGGAGCCGGGAAACCAGGCCCCGCTTGGGTTTCGGCAGGTGGCCCGCCTCGATCAGCCACGTGACGAACTCGTCCGCGTACGCGTGCGAATGCTCGGACGCCTTCTTCGGGCGGCCCGCCGCGAACTCCGCGAACAACGGCCCGTACCGCTCGCCGAGCGTCTCCGCCAGCTCCGGGCGCTGGTACGCCAGCACCTTGCCGTGCTTGCGGCGCAACACGTTCGCCTCCACCTTCAACCGCGCAGGGTCGAAACCCGGCGGGGGCTCGCCGCCGGCCAAGAGCGCGTGCAGCAGCTCCGCCTGCCGCGCCGCCAGCTCCTCGCGGCTCACACCGTCACCGCCGCCCGGAGCGCGGCCAGCTCCGCCGCCAGCTCGGCGTCGCTCGGGTAGTCGTCGTCGCGTTCCAGCAGGACTCCCGGCGGGTCCGTCCGGCGGCGGAGTTCCGCCAGCAGCGCGAGGACCTCCGGCAGCACCGGGTGCGCGTGCGTGTCGTGGTAGACGCCGTCGCGCTCGATGCCGCCCGCCATGTGCACGTACGCCAGGCGCTCCCACGGGATGCCGTCGAGGAACGCCTCCGGGTCGGTGCCGATGTTGCGGGCGTTGGCGTACAGGTTGGCGACGTCGATGATCAGCCGGCAGTCCGTCCGCTCGGTGAGCTCGGTGAGGAACTGTTCTTCGGTGAGCTCGGCATGCGGCCATTCCAGTACCGCCGCGATGTTCTCCAGCGCGAACGGGACGTCCACAATGGACTGAGCGAGGCGCACGTTCGCGACCAGCGCGTCCAGCGCCTCCCGGGTGCGGGGGAGCGGCATCAGGTGCCCGGAGTCGAGCCCGCCCGCGCGCACGAAGCAGACGTGGTCGCTGACCAGCGGCGCGTCCAGCGCCCGCGCGATCTCCGCGAGGTGCTGGACGCGGCCGGTGTCGAGCGGCTCGGCCCCGCCGAGCGAGAGCGAGACGGCGTGCGGCAGCACCGGCAGACCGCGCTCCCGCAGCGCGACGAGCGTCTCCGGGAGGTTGTCGTGGTGCAGGTTCTCGGCCACGACCTCGACCCAGTCCACGCCCGGGAGCCGGGCGATGGACAGGTCGAGCTCGTGCCGCCAGCCGATCCCGATGCCGAGCTCACCCACCGCAGCCCCCGCCTCCGCAGCCACCGCCACCGCACGAAGAACCGCTGCTGCACGACGACGAACTCGAACACGACGACCCGCTGCTGCACGACGACCCCGACGACCCACCGCCGCCGACCGCGCCCGCGGGCGGCATCAGGGCCGCGCTCAGCTCTTCGTCCGGGTACATCGCCAGACCGCCGAGGGCGACCGCGGCGACGGCGCCGCCGAGCAGGACGCCGCCCGCGAGGGCCCCGGCCGGCACCGGCCCGGACGCCGCCGCCCGCGCCTGGCCGAGCAGCCGGTGCCCCGCGGCCGACGGCTGCCGCATTCCGGCCTTGGTGCGCCGGACCGCGGCCACGATCGTCAGCACGGCCGCGATCAGCACCAGGAACACCAGGACCCCGACCGGGCGGCCCAGCGAGATGCCGTTGAGCAGCCGGATCACGCCGAGCGCGAGCACGGCCAGCTGCAGGACCAGGCCGACCGTCCGGGCCTGGCGCCGCGCCGCGGCGGACGTCAGCAGTCCCCGCTGGTCGAGGCCGTCCTCCAGCGCCCGCATGGTCGCGGAGCCGCGGACCTTCGCCCGGATCGTCGCGGTCGTCTTCAGCTGCGCGACGTCGGCGACCGCCCGCTCGAGCGGTTCGACGGGCAGCGGCCCGGCCTGGCTGATCTGCCGGTAGCTGTTGACCCGCAGCTGACCGCGTTCGACCAGCGCCGCGATCGCCGCGTCGGTCGCCCGGTCCGGGCCGCCGGCCAGGAACGCGAGCTGGTAGACGCTCGGCGTCGGGCCCGGCTGGGCGTGGTCGGCGCGCATCGCGCGACCGGCCATGACGCCGGACACGACGAGCCGGATCAGCAGGACCGCGCCCAGCAGCGCGATGTAGAGGACCACGAAATCGGGTCCCGAGATGCCCCACGGGTCGTCCATCGCCCGTCTCCCCTCAGTTGATGCCGGTTACCGTAGCTGTGAGACGCAGCAGGTCGCGTCGGCGTTTCATCCGCCGCAGCCCCCGCCGCCACCACCGCCGCAGGAGCTGCCACCTCCACCGCCGCCGCAGGAACTGCCGCCGCCCCCGCCGCCGCAGGAACTGCCGCCGTAGTAGCCGACGGCCGCGCCGCCCCCGGCGCTCGTCCAGCGTGAGCGGGCCGCCCGGCGGTCGTACGTCTTGGCGGCGGCGTGCGCGGCCTGGGCGACGGCCGCGCGGACGTCCTGGTCCGGGTGGGCGGCGAGGCCGCCGCTCGCGACGGCGCCGGTCGCGCCGGAGAGCAGCGTCCCGGCCCGGCGGGCCTCTTCGACGGCCAGCCGCCCGGCGGCGGTGGCCTTCGCCTCCGGCGCGTTCGCGGCCCGCACGGTGACGGCGACCACCGCGACCACGTTCAGCACGAGCAGACCGAGCAGGTAGCCGACGGCGTGGCCGGTGCTCGCCCCGGCGACCAGCCGCGCGATGCCGAGCGCGATCAGCACCCAGTACGCGATCGACGTGGTGGTCCAGGTCAGCCGCAGTTTCCGCGTGTCGGCGAGCAGGCCGCGGCCGACCAGCCCGGCCGCCAGCTCGGTCACCGACCGGTGCTGGGAGACGGCTGTGCGCACCCGGTCGACCGAGCTGCCGGTCTTGCCGACGCGGTCGACCGCGATGCGGCCCAGTTCGTCCGCGGGGCGGCCCTTGACGCGGTGCAGCCGGCCGGTGCCGTCCATCCGGACGAGCTGCTGGTCCAGCAGCCCCGCGACGACGACTTCGCCGACGCGGTCGGGCCCGCCCGTCAGCAGGGCCAGCTCTTCGACCCTCTGCGGTGCCCCGCCCGCGTGGCCGCGCGCCAGCACACTGGTGCGCACCACGGCGTAGAGCAGGGGAATGAGAAGCAGGCCCAGGTAGAGGCCAGTGAACAGCGGTCCGGGAATGCCCCACGTGTCGGTCATGACTCCGCCCTCCCTCGTCCGTGTGCGGAGACTACGTTCGAGGAAGGGCGGAGGGTTGCAGGCTTAAGGAGGATTTAGGACTGCGGGTTCAGGACTGCGGTTCCAGCTTCAGCGAGATCGAGTTGATGCAGTAGCGCTGGTCGGTCGGGGTCGCGTACCCCTCGCCTTCGAAGACGTGCCCGAGGTGGCTGTGGCAGGAGCCGCAGAGCACCTCGATCCGCTTCATGCCCATGGCCCGGTCTTCCCGGAGCAGGACGGCGTCGGAGTCCGCCGGGTCGTAGAACGACGGCCAGCCGCAGTGGCTCTCGAACTTGGTGTCGCTGCGGAACAGCTCGGCACCACAGGCGCGGCAGGCGTAGACGCCGGTCGTCTTGGTGTCGGTGTACTCGCCGGTGAACGGCCGTTCGGTGCCGGCCTGGCGGAGTACGGCGTACTCCTCCGGGCCCAGCTCCGCCCGCCATTCCTGCTCGGACTTCACGACGCGAGGGGTGGCGCCGACAACGGGTTTCATACCTTTCACCCGATCCACGTTACGCCGCGAGCCACGCGAGGGCGTGCACCACGATGTCCCATGCGGCGACTATCACTCCCAGGACGATCAGCACGACGATCAGGGCGGACACCCAGTAGCGCAGGCCACCGAGGCGGTTGCTGGAATCGGCGAAGTCGGCGACGCCGTCGAGCGCGGCTTCGATGGTGTAGTTCGGACCGGATCGTTCGATCCGGTCGAGGTGCTCGGCGAACGCGCGCGCCTCCGGGTCAAACGGGTCCAGCCCGACCAGGTCCTCGTGGAAGCGAGGGTTCCCGCCCGGCGGCGAAGCTCCGCTCTCGGCCATAGCACCACGGTAGGCCATCGGGGCCGCTCAGCCCACCAGCGGCGCGTTAAGTCTCACTAGCGGGAGGCCGAGCCGGGGAGCCTGGTGTCGGCGTCGATGAGCATCTGACCGCCGACCGTGACGATCCGGTAACCGCCGCGGACGCCGTTGACCGTCAGGTTCATCGTGATCGAGCCGTCGGAGTTGGCGCCGCCGCTGTCGGCGCGGGCCGTGCTGTAGCTGGGGGCCTTGTTGTTCCCCCAGTACTCGGTGAAGGCCTGCTCGCTGCCGTACACCTGCTGCGCGGCCGGGGTGAGCTTCGACCAGCCGCTCGACGGGCTGTCGTAGAACGCGGTGAGCGCGCGGCCGGCGGCGCCGTAGTCGCTGATCTTGCCTTCCGGCGCGGTCTTGCCCAGATCCGCGGGGACGTTCGTGGCACTCTGCGCGCCGCTGCTGCTCTTCGGCGCGGTGCCGGGCGCGCTGGTCGGGGCGCCCGGGGACTGCGCGCTCTGGTTGCCGCCCGTGCCGCCGCTGCCGGAGTTCACCATCAGGAAGATGATCACGGCGACCACGACGACCGCGGCACCCGCGCCGGCGAAGATCGCGTACTTGCGCTTGTTGTCCGGCTTGGCCGTGGCCGTCGAGTACTGCGGCGCCCTCGCCGACGGGGCCGAAGCCGCGGGTACCGGTCTGGGCGGGGTGTTCGGCGGCGCGGCCGGGGACCGCATCGGCATGAACGCGGCGGTCGGGCGCGGCGGGTTCGACGGCGCCTTGCCCGCGGGCACCGGCGTGCCGACCGGCGGCGACGAGGGTGCTTTCTGCTGGTCGGACCGCTGCCACGGCGGGCGGTCGCCGCTGTCCGCGGGGGGAGCGGCGGGCTTGCGGCCCCCGCCACCCGAGAGCAGCGGCGGTGACGCCGACATGCCGCCCGGCTCGGTCCGGGCCAGCGCGGCCAGCCGTTCGCGGGCCTCGGCCATGGACGGGCGCTCGCCCGGTTCGCTGCGCAGGAGGCTCATCAGCAGCGCGGTGGCCCCGCCCGCCTGCACCGGCGGGTTGATCTGGCCGTTCGCGGCCGCGTAGAGCAGCGCGAGCTGGTTGGTCGTGTTGCCGTAGGGCGTGGTGCCCTCGATGGCCTGGTAGAGGGTCGCGCCGAGGGCGAAGACGTCGGAGCTGGGCACCGGGTCGGCGCCGCGCGCCAGCTCGGGCGCCAGGTACGCGGGCGTGCCGCCGATCAGGCCGGTCGCCGTCAGCGTCATGTCGCCGGCCGCGCGCGAGATGCCGAAGTCGGTGATCTTCGCGGTGCCGGTCTCGTCGATGAGGATGTTGCCGGGCTTGACGTCGCGGTGGACGATCCCGGCGCGGTGCGCGGCGACCAGCGCCGACGCCACCTGCTCGCCGATCCGCGCGATCCGGCCGAGGGGCAGCGTGCCCTCCTCGGAGAGGATCGTGGAGAGGCTCGGCCCGTTGAGGTACTCCATCACCAGGCACGGGTCGCCGTTGTGCTCGGCGATGTCGAACACCACGATCGCGTTCGGGTGCTGGAACCGGGCCGCGTTCTTCGCCTCGCGCATCGCGCGCTGGCGCATGTTGTCGCGCTCGGTCTCGGAGACGCCCGGCTGGGGGAGGATCTGCTTGATCGCGACGTCGCGCTCGAGGCGCACGTCGGTCGCGCGCCACACGACTCCCATGGCACCGCTTCCGATGTGCTCGACGAGACGGTAGTGCCCCGCGATCAGCTGACCGGTGTCGATGGCGACTGCTCCTGACGAAATTGCCCGGTGATGGTGACCCTGCTCAGCGCGTACCCGCTTCGCGCACCCAATCGAGTGTAGCGGGCGGCTGTGTGCTGTTCGCGTCAGCCAGCCGGACCGGCGGGCTCCGGTTCGGGTACCGGTGCCACCGGCGCCCGTTTCCGGACCACCCTGACCAGCCCGATCGCCCCGGCCAGCGCGAAGACGCCGTAACAGGCGAGCAGCGCGGGCGGCGTGTCGCCGGTCAAGACGTCCCCGAGCACGACCACCGCGACGGTGCCGGGCACGCTTCCGAGCAGCGTACCCACCAGGTACGGGGTCAGCCGTACGGACGACACCCCGCAGAGGTAACTGAAGGGCGCGAAGGGCACTACGGGTATGAGTCGCAGCGACGTGATGGCCAGGACGCCACCGTCGGAGAGCCGGTCGTTGACCGCCCGCACCGACGCGCGGTGCAGGTGCCGGGTGACGAGGTCCCGGCCGAGCAGCCGGGCCAGCCCGAACGACAGGCCGGCCGCGACGGTGGTGGCGACGAGCCCGATCGCGATCCCGGCCGCGGTGCCGACCAGCAGGCCGGCCGCGAGGTTGAACACCGTCCGCGGGATCGGGATCACCGTGAGCAGCGAGTACGCGACGAAGAGGATGAGCGGGGTGGCCGGGCCGGTGGCCGCCGCCCAGGCGCGCAGCTCGGCCGGCCCCGGGATCGGCACCAGCACCGCGGCCGCCGCGAAGAGGGCGAGCACGGCGAGCGCGACGATCATCTTGGTGCGGCCGGACACTCGCTCAACGCTACAGCGTCACTTTCACGTGAAAGTGACGGCATTCTCGCGGGAGCCAGGCGGCGCGATCACCGCTAGCGTGGCCTCATGCCCAAGCACGGTGACCCGGTGACCTACGAGGTGGGCGGGCGCAGCGTCCGCGTCTCCAGCCCGGACAAGGTGTACTTCCCGCAGCGCGGCATCACCAAGCGGCAGGTCGTCGAGTACTACCTGGCGGTCGGCGAGCCGCTGCTGCGCGCGATCGGCGAGCGGCCCACGACGCTGAAGCGCTACGTCGACGGCGTCGAGGGCGACTGGTTCTACGCCAAGCGCCTGCCGAAGGGCGCCCCGGACTGGGTGGAGACCGCCGAGATCACGTTCCCTTCGGGCCGCAAGGCCGCCGAGGTGTGCCCGACCGAGCCGGCCGTGTTCGCGTGGGCGGCCAACCTCGGCACGTTCGACTTCCACCCGTGGCCGGTGCGGCGCCCGGACGTCGATCACCCGGACGAGCTGCGGATCGACGTCGACCCGCCGGACCGCGCCGGGTTCGCCGACGCGGTCGGGGTCGCCCAGGTCGTCCGCGAGGTGCTGGAGGCCGCCGGGCTGACCGGCTACCCGAAGACGTCCGGCGGGCGCGGCGTGCACGTGCTGGTCCGGATCCGCCCGGAGTGGGACTTCGTCCAGGTGCGCCACGCGGTGATCGCACTCGGCCGCGAGGTCGAGCGCCGGATCCCGGACAAGGCGACGATCTCCTGGTGGAAGGAGGAACGCGGCGGCCGCGTCTTCCTCGACTACAACCAGGCGGCCCGCGACCGCACGGTGGCGTCGAGCTGGTCGGTCCGCGGCACCCCGCGCGCGACGGTGTCGACGCCCCTGACGTGGGACATGCTGACCGAGGTCGACGCGGACGACTTCGACGTCCTGACGGTCCCGGACTTCCTCGCCGAACACGGCGACCTGCACGCGCACCTGGACGACAAGGCGTTCGGCCTGGAGACGGCGCTGGAGTGGTACGAGCGCGACCTGCGCGACCACGGGCTCGGGGACCTGCCTTATCCGCCCGACTATCCGAAGATGCCGGGAGAGCCGAAGCGCGTCCAGCCGAGCAAGGCCCGCCCGGAGCCGGAATCCTGACTCGGGGTCGGCGGTAGTCGCCGAGCAGGATCGGCCACGGCGTCCGGCGCGGGTTGTAACCGTCGCCACAGGGGTGCCGGGCGCCACTCGCGCTCGACGAAAGTGGTCAAAACCTTTATCGGTTTCCCGCCCGAAAAGAACGCGGAGTGATCACCCAAGCGCGTGGTGTCGCCTATAGGGTCACAAATGTTGCACGGCCGAGTTCGGCGTCACGATCATGGACTCGGACGGCGTAACGTGCGGTCCCGAATCGACGACTCCCCGGGACAATGCCGGGGGCGGGTTCGACCAGAGGGAGGCCCTTCGTGGACGACCTGATCGCATTCCTCGCCGCGCGTGTGGGCGCGCGGCAGGCGTTGATCATGCAGGCCGTCAACAAGGCCAAGGGCGGTGACACGATGAACCGCGGCGAGACGAAGGTCGCCGTGGAGCAGCGGATCCGCGGGCTGACCGACCTCGACCTCGACGCGGTCAACCAGATGATCAACGAGATCGAGGCGACCCGGCGGATCCTGCTCGCCCACCGCACGACGGTGTCCGAGAAGGTCCCCGGCTTTCCGCTCTACGGCAGCGAATACTGGTGTGAGACCTGCCACGTGCCCGCCGACGAGGCCGGCTCGAACTGGTGCCTCACGCTGCGCCTGCTGGCGCTGCCCTACGCCGACCATGCCGACTACAGCGAGCGCTGGCGCCCCTGACGGGAATCCCGTCGCGCGCCGGGCGTTGCACCCGGTGTGAAGCTTTCCGTGCTCGACCGTTCGCCCGTGCGGCGCGGCAGCACCCCGGCGCGGGCGCTGCGGGACACCGTCGCCTTCGCCGCCGACGTCGAACGGCTGGGCTACCACCGCTTCTGGGTGTCCGAGCACCACAGCGTGCCCGGGGTCGCCGGGTCCGCGCCGACCGTGCTGGCCGCGGCCGTCGCCGGGGCGACGTCGCGGATCCGCGTCGGCACCGGCGGCGTGATGCTGCCGAACCACCGCCCGCTGGTCGTCGCCGAGCAGTTCGGGGTCCTCGAAGCGCTGCACCCGGGCCGGATCGACATGGGGCTGGGCCGCTCGGTCGGGTTCACCGGCGGGGTCCGTGAGGCCCTCGGCCACGGGAAGGACGCCGCCGACGACTTCGGTGCGCAGGTGCGGGAGCTGCTCGGGTTCTTCACCGGCGGCCACGGCTATCCCGGCGTGCACGCCTACCCGGCCGAAGGCGCCCGCGTCGCGCCGTTCCTGCTGGCCACCGGCTCCGGCGCGGACCTCGCCGCCGAGCTGGGGCTGCCGCTGGTGATCGCGCCGATACGCGGCGAACAAGCACTGAAAGAAGCTGTGACGCGTTATCGCGACGGGTTCCGGCCGTCGGAGTGGGCGGGGGAGCCGTACGTCGTGGTCTCGACGGCGATCGCCGTCGCGGAGACGGCGGCGGAGGCCCGGCGCCTGCTCGTCTCGGAGGCCTGGGCGACGGTCTATTCGCGCTCCCACGGCGTCTTCCCGCCGTTGTCCCCGCCTGCGGAGGTCCTGGCTCTGCCGATGACCGACCGCGAACGCCGGCGTCTGGAGGAGGCCCTCGACGGCCAGATCTCCGGCACACCGGCCGAAGCGGGCGACCGGCTGGGCGCACTGGTCGAGGCCACCGCGGCCGACGAAGTCCTCGCGACGACGGCGGCCTACGACCGATCGGCGCGTCTCGATTCTTTCGCGGCCCTGGCCGAGCTGGCCGATCTTCGCGTTCCCGTCTGAATTCCGTGAGCTGCCGACCAATTCGGGCGGTATCACGTCGGTGAATGAAATTCCGAATATCGGACTATCGTGTCGTCAATTATCCGTGACGTTTCGACGGCGTCGTTCTCGCGCGATCACCCGAGCACCAAGGGCAGCCGGGCGGCGAGGGTGCCCAGCGAGGCCGTCTCGGTCTCGGTCGGGGCGCGGCGGCCCGTGACCACCCGCAGCGCGTCGATGTCGTCCAGCTGGTCGTTGATCGTCGTGCCGGCGAACTTCTCCAGCACCTGCCGGGTGTATGCCAACCCCTCAGGAGGCGGCCCGGCCACCTCCGGCAGGTTCGCGACCAGGTCCAGGTGGTGCAGCGTCCATTCCGCGACGTACACGCCGAGGTAGTCGGCGGTCGTGATGACCCGGTCGGTCGTCTCCACCCGCCGCGCTGGGTCCGCCGCGGCCGCCGCGCGGGCGGCGGCGCCCGCCAGGTCGTCGAAGTGGCGGCGGAGGCCGTCGGCGTCGCGGTACGCGGCGGCGCCACGGCGGACGAACGCCGTTTCCGCGTCGACGCCCGTCGGGAGGTCCGCAGGCTGCCAGTACGTCACCGCGTCCATGGTCGGCGCGGCGTCGGTCGGGGTCACCAGGGTGATCAGTACGTCCTGCGCGTCGAGGACCAGGTGGAACACCAGGTCCTGCACCAGCCAGCCGGTGCAGCCCGACGGCTGGGCCCACTGGCCGCCTTCGAGACCGGCTACCGCCGCGCGCAACGCCGTCCACGACCGCGAGAAGAGATCCACGTCGGCCAAGGTAGCGATTCAGAGCCGCAGCTGCAGCTGGGTGAGGATCCGCTGCGCGGGGTCGCCGAAGTCCACACCGGACACTTCGGCGGCGCGCCGGACGCGGTACCGGACGGTGTTGGGGTGCACGTTCAGCGCCGCGGCGGCGGCGCGGACGTCGCCGAACGCGTCGAGCCAGGTCAGCACAGCGGGGACGAGGATGCCGCCGTGCTCGGCGTCGTGCGCCACCAGCGCCGTCAGCCGCGGGTCGCGGATGCGCGGCTGGTCGCCGAGGTGGGCCAGCACCTCCGACAGCAGCACCTCGGCGCGGACGTCGGCCAGCGACGCGACGTCGGACGGCCAGTGCCCGCGCGCCATCGTGGCCAGGACGCGGTCGGCGTCCCCGCGCGAGGCGACGGCGTCGGACAGCCGCGGCACGACGCCGCCGAGCGCGGCCCGGACCGGGACGTCCAGGTGCCGGCGGGCCGCGCCGGCGATCTCGCGAGCCAGCGCCAGGACGGCGGCGTCCGAGTGCTCGGGCAGGTCCGGCAGCAGCGCGTAGACGCGGCCGCCGATCACGCTCACCAGCGCGCTGCGCCGGTACGCGGCGGTGTGCACGGCGATCAGGTGCACCAGCTCGGCGCGCCGCAGCTGCCGGTTGTCCGATCGCTCCAAGGAGAACGCCAGCACCTGCGCCGGCCGCGCCGGGTCGGCGCCGATGTCGTCGGCGACGGATTCGGCGTCCAGCTTGCCTTCCAGCAGGCTCGCCAGGAGGTCCTCGCGCAGCCGCAGCTCGGGGCTGGGCAGCGTGCGGGCGCGGATCAGCTGCGGGGCGAGCGCGCGGCTCGCGCCGAGCAGGGCCAGCTCGGCCTGTTCGGTGAGCGGCTGGGCGCCTTCCTGGACCCAGATCGTGCCGAGCGGCTGCGTGCCGGCGTGGATGCCCGCCGCGATCCGCCGCCGGATGCCGAGCTCGGGGCGCTCGTCGATCCGCACGATCCCCTCACCGGCGCGAAGCCGCTGGTAGACGCCCCATTCGCGGAGCAGCGCGAGGTAGCGTTCCGGGCCTTCGCGGCCGAGGATCGACAGCCGCCGCAGCTCGTCGACCTCGTCGCCGGCGCGGGAGTAGGCGAGCACGCGGCTGGCCGTGTCCTCGATGCTGACGAGCCCGCCGGTGAGGGTCGCAATCGTCTGCGCCAGCGCGAACAGGTCGCCGAGCACCTCGCCGCTCGCTGCTTCGCCGCCGGCGCGGGCGGCCTCGACGACGCCACGGGCGAGTGACTCCACTTGCTCCCAGCGGGCTTCGGCGCCGACGGTGAGGAGGGCGACACCGGCGTCCGCGGCGACCTCGGAGCCGCCGGCGCCCTTGACCGCCACGGCCGCCGCACCGCCGCGGCCGGCCGCGCGGATCGCGGGTGCCGCGGCCCGGCAGCGCGCGCCGATGACCAGCACCAGGTCGCCGGGGCTCGCTTCCAAGGGGTCTTCGGGGTCGAGGATGACGACGTCCGAGACCGGCACGCCGAGGCCGTGCGGCGCCACGACGACCTCGACCAGCGGTTCGCCGAGGGTGGCGAGCACGTGCCGCAGCGACGTCCCGGCCGTCACCTGCGGGTCAGCCGATCGGACAAGCTCATGTCGGTGATTTTAGCTGTTCGGACAAACCCAGAACACGTGTCCGGGGTTACCGTTCGGGGCATCAGGACTTGGAAGAGCGCTGCAGAGGAGCCGCCGTGGACGCCGTGACCCAGACCCCCGCCCCGAGGAACGAGACGGTGCTGACGTACGCGCCGGGCAGCGCCGAGCGCGCGGAACTCGAGGGTGCGCTCAAGCGGCTGGGCCAGGCGGAACCCGTCGACCTCACGGTCACCGTCGGGGGTGAGCAGCGTCCCGGCGGCGGCGAGAAGATCGACGTCGTCCAGCCGCACAACCGCCGCCACGTGCTGGGCACCATCCACAGCGCCACCCAGCAGGACGCGACCGACGCCATCACCGCGGCCACGCAGGTCGCGCCGGAGTGGCGCGCACTGTCCTACGACGACCGCGCCGCCATCCTGCTGCGCGCGGCCGACCTGCTGACCGGCCCGTGGCGCGCGACGATCAACGCCGCGACCATGCTCGGCCAGTCCAAGACCGCGACCCAGGCCGAGATCGACTCCGCCTGCGAGCTCGCCGACTTCTGGCGCTTCAACGTCGAGTTCGGCCGCCGCGTGCTCACCGAGCAGCCGATCAGCTCGCCGGGTGTGTGGAACCGGCTGGAGCACCGCCCGCTCGAAGGCTTCGTCTACGCGATCACGCCGTTCAACTTCACCGCGATCGCCGGCAACCTGCCGACCGCGCCCGCGCTGATGGGCAACACCGTGCTGTGGAAGCCGTCGCCGACGCAGTCGTTCGCCGCGCACCTGACCATGCGGCTGCTCGAAGAGGCCGGCCTGCCGGCGGGCGTCATCAACCTGCTGCCGGGTGACGGCAAGGCCGTCTCCGAGGTCGCCCTGACCCACCGCGACCTGGCCGGCGTCCACTTCACCGGCTCGACCGCGACGTTCCAGCACCTCTGGGGCACGATCGGCGCGAACATCGCCGGGTACCGCTCCTACCCGCGGCTGGTCGGCGAGACCGGCGGCAAGGACTTCATCGTCGCGCACCCGTCGGCCGACGTCGATGTCCTGCGCACCGCGATGGTCCGCGGCGCTTTCGAGTACCAGGGCCAGAAGTGCTCCGCGGCTTCGCGGGCCTACATCCCGCGCAGCGTCTGGAACCGGGTGAAGGACGGTCTTGTTGCGGAGACTGAGGCCCTGTCCTACGGCGACGTCACCGACCTGTCGCACTTCGGCGGCGCGGTGATCGACCGGCGCGCGTTCGACAAGCACGCTTCGCTGTTCGACCGCGTCAAGGGTGACGCCTCGGTGGAGATCCTCACCGGCGGCACGGCCGACGACACCGAAGGTTTCTTCGTCCAGCCGACGATCCTCGTCTCGGACAACCCGAAGCACGAGATCTTCTCGACCGAGTACTTCGGCCCGATCCTGTCGGTGCACATCTACGAGGACGGCGACTTCGACGCCGTTCTGAAGCTCGTCGACGAGACGGCGTCCTACGCGCTGACCGGCGCGATCATCGCCAACGACCGCACGGCCGTCGCGAAGGCGTCCGAGGCGCTGCGGTTCGCCGCCGGCAACTTCTACGTCAACGACAAGCCGACCGGCGCGGTCGTCGGCCAGCAGCCGTTCGGCGGCGCGCGGGCCTCGGGCACCAACGACAAGGCGGGCTCGATCTTCAACCTGCAGCGCTGGACGAGCCCCCGCTCCATCAAGGAAACCTTCGTCCCGCCGACCAGCGTCCGCTACCCCCACCAGGGCTGAGGAGGTCCCGTCATGCTGCGTGCCCCGTTGCTCGCCGCCGCCCGCTCCAAGGGCATCCGGCGGCTCGTCGAAGCGGTGCCCGCCACGCGATCCGTGGTGCGCCGCTTCGTCGCCGGGTCCGAGACCGCCGACGCCGTCCGCGTGGCCAGGGAACTGGCGGCCGGCGGCCGGCGGATCACCCTCGACCACCTGGGTGAGGACACCACCGACGCCGCGCAGGCGGCGGCGACGGTCGCGGCCTACGAAGCCGTGCTGTCGGCGCTGGCCTCGGAAGGGCTCGCTTCCGGCGCGGACGTCTCGGTGAAGCTGTCGGCGGTGGGCCAGTTCCTGCCGTCGAACGGTGAGGACGTCGCGCTGGAGAACGCCCGGAAGATCTGCGCCGCGGCGGAAGCGGTCGGCGCGACCGTGACGCTCGACATGGAGGACCACACCACCACGGACTCGACGCTCGGCATTCTGCGGGAGCTGCGCGGCGAGTACCCGTGGGTGGGCGCGGTGCTGCAGGCGTACCTGCGGCGCACCGAGCAGGACTGCCGCGAGCTGTCCGGCCCGGGTTCGCGGGTGCGGCTGTGCAAGGGCGCCTACGCCGAGCCGGAGTCCGCCGCTTTCCAGGACAAGGGCGACGTCGACAAGTCGTACGTGCGCTGCCTGCGCGTCCTGATGGCCGGGCAGGGTTACCCGATGGTGGCCTCGCACGACCCGCGGATGATCGAGATCGCCGCGGCTCTGGCGATCGAGCACACCCGGTCGTCCGACGACCACGAGTTCCAGATGCTCTACGGCATCCGCCCGGAAGAGCAGGCGCGGATCGCGGCGTCGGGCTCGCGGATGCGCGTCTACGTGCCCTACGGCGACGAGTGGTACGGCTACTTCATGCGCCGTCTCGCGGAGCGCCCGGCCAACCTCGGGTTCTTCCTGCGCGGCCTGGCCACCCGGTCCTGAAACGCCGTGAAGGCCTCCTTACCGGCTCTTATGGCCGGTAAGGAGGCCTTCACGGCTTTCGGTGTTACGCCTGCTCGGCCGTCTCGGCTTCGGCGGCCTTGCGCTTGACCTCGGCCATGTCGATGTCGCGCGCCTGCTTGATCAGCTCTTCCAGGGCGGGCTCGGGGAGCGCGCCGGGCTGGGCGTAGATCAGGGTCTTGTCGCGGATGATCGCCAGCGTCGGGATCGAACGGACGTCGAAGGCGGCCGCGAGCTGCTGCTGCGCCTCCGTGTCGACGCTCGCGAACACGATGTCCTCGTGCTTCTCCGACGCCTTCTCGTACACCGGCGCGAACTGACGGCACGGGCCGCACCAGCTCGCCCAGAAGTCGATGAGGACGAACTCGTGGTCATCGAGGGTCTGGTCGAAGTTCTCGGCGGTCAGCTCAACGGTGCTCATGACCTGGTCAACGACGTGGGCGCGGCGGGAATTCCCGGGCGCGCGGTAGCGTCTGCACGAGCGAAACCCGCGTGACCCGAGGAGGACACATGGCCGACAGCGAGATCCTGGGCCGGATCGACGAACTGATCGCGGAGGAGCACGAGCTCCGGTCGCGCTCGGTGGGCGTGGGCCTGGCCGGCACCGACAAGGACCGGCTCACCTCGGTCGAGCAGCAGCTGGACCAGTGCTGGGACCTGCTCCGGCAGCGCCGGGCGAAAACCGAGTTCCACGAGAACCCGGAAGACGCCCAGGCCCGCCCGGTCTCCGAGGTCGAGTCCTACCGCCAGTAAGCCGTAACTCGCGTGATCACATCCGGATCCCGCGTGATTGAAGCCGGAACTCGCGAGTTCCGGCTTCAATCACGTGAGTCACGTGCCGGATCACGCGAGTTACGGGGTCAGGCGGGGCAGAGGGTGCCGTCGGCGGGGATCTTGCCGTCGATGAGGAAGCCGCGGGCCGCGTCCGTCACGCAGGGGGACGCGCCGAGCGCGCCGTGGCCCGCGCCCTGCCAGGTCAGCGTCACCGCGGACGGCATCTGGTCGGCCGCTCGGGTGGTGCCCACCTGCGGGGTGACCGGGTCGGCCGCGGTGGCCGTGACCAGGATCGGCGGCGCGCCCGGGGCGCCCGCCGGGGGCAGCGGCTCGGTCCGCACCGGCCACGGGCCGCACCACGCCAGCTCCTGGGCGACGACCGCGCCGAACTGCGGGTACTTGGCGCGCATCCCGCCGACGACCTGGTCGAGCTGGTCGGCCGACAGGCGCGTCTGGCTGTCGTTGCAGTGCGTCGCGATCGTGGAGTCGAGCCGCGACGGCTGGGCCCGCGTGTCGTGCAGCGCCGGCGCGGCGAACGCGGCCAGCGGCGCGATGGTCCCGCCCTTGGCCGCCGTGATCGCGTCGGCCAGCTCGGGCCAGCGCGCGCGCTGCGCCAGTCCGGAGTAGACGGCGAACATCGCGACGCCCGGGCCGAACGCGCTCCCGTCGTCGTTCGACGGCGGCGAAGTGCGCAGCTGGTCGGTCAGGGTGGCGAGGGCGGCCTTCGGGTCGCCGAGCGAGCACCCGCGCGCCGCGCAGTCGGCCGCGAAAGCGTCCAAAGTGGACTGGGCGCCGGCCGCGACGGCGTCGAGCACTGCGGCCGAGTCCGGGCCCGGGTCGGGCACGCCGTCGAGCACCATCCGGCCGACCTGGCCGGGGAAGCGCACGGCGTACTCCGAAAGCACCTTCGAGCCGTCACCGCGGCCGAGCGCGTTGAGCCGGTCCATGCCCAGCTGCTTGCGCAGCTCGTCGAGGTCACCCGCGGCGCGCCAGCTGTCCAGCGCGGTCTGCGCGTCGTCCAGCTCGATGGCGCACTGCTGACCGGCCTTGCGCGCGGCGTCCAGGACGTCGGCGAGGCCGCCCTGCGCCGGGTCGGCGTCGATCAGGTCGTGCCGGATCTCGGCCGGCACGCACTGCACGGCGCCCGACATCCCGGTGCCGCGCCGGTCCAGGCCGATCAGCGAGAACTTCTCCAGGAACGCCGGCGGCAGCGTGGTGGCGAGGCGGGCGGCGTAGATCGTGCCCGGTTCGCCGCCGACGTCGTTGACGACGACGAGCGGCACCGGCCCGGCGCCGACCTTGAGCGCCAGCAGCCGCATGACCGAGCGGCGCGGCTCGCCCGGCGCGTCGACCGGGGTCGACACGCGGGCGCAGGTGAAGTGCAGGCTGTCCGGCACCGGCGGGGTGCCGATCCGCTGGCGGGTGTCGTCGTCGCAGTCGGACCACTTCAGCGTCGACGACTGCGGCTCGCCCAGCGGCGGCAGCGGGACCGGCGGCGTGGCGCCGGCCGCCGTCGACTTCGCCGGGCCGTCGTTCTCGACCAGCGCGGGGCGCACCGACGGCCCCGCGGCGCAGCCCGCGGCGGAGGCCAGGGCGAGCAGCGCGACCAGGAGACGGGAACGGCGGCGCACGGGCGAAGTCCTCACGTAGATCAAGGCCGGAACATCCGTGAGCTTTCCACGTCCGGTGTGGGACGCGGGTTAGCGGGTACGCACCACCTGGCCGCGGAACACGGCGTCGAGGTCGTAGCGGGCCGGCTCGTCGAGCTGGCCGTAGTCGCACGACGCGGGTTCGCGGTCCGGGCGCCACCGCACGAACCGCGCGTTGTGCCGGAACCGCGACGGCATGCCGCCCTCGGTGTTCTCGTAGGCCACCTCGACGACGCGCTCGGGCCGCAGCGGCACCCATTCGTGCTCGGTGGCGCGCCAGCGGGTGATCCCGCCGGGGATCCGCTGCGCCTCGCCGGTGGCCTTGCCGCCCCACGGGTGGTCCTCGCCGTCGGTGATCAGCGGCGCCAGCTCCTCGGCCAGCTCGCGACGGCGGTCCTTCGGGAACGACCCGATCGTGCCGACGTGGTGCAGCACGCCCGCGTCGTCGTGCAGGCCGAGCAGGAACGAGCCGACGAGGTCGCCCGGGCCGCCGTCGACGTGCCAGCGCAGCCCGGCCAGCACGCAGTCGGCGGTGCGCAGGTGCTTGTACTTGAGCAGCACCCGCTTGCCGGGGGCGTACGGCTCGTCCAGCGGCTTGCCGATGACGCCGTCGAGGCCGGCGCCCTCGAACAGCTCGAACCAGTGCCGCGCCGTGTCGGGGTCGGTGGTCGCCGGGGTGAGCGAGATCCGGCCGTCGGCCAGCTTCTCGAGCCGTTCGCGGCGGGCCGACGTCGGTTCGTCGAGGAACGACTCGTCGCCGAGGGCGAGCAGGTCGAACGCGACGAACTCGGCGGGCTGCTCGGCCGACAGCAGCGTGATGCGGCTTTCGGCGGGGTGGATCCGCTCGGTGAGGGCGTCGAAGTCGAGCCGCCCGTCCCGCGCGACGACGAGCTCGCCGTCCAGCACGACCTTCGGCGGCAGGATCTCGAGCAGCCGCGCGACCGCCTCCGGGAAGTACCGGTTGAGCGGCTTCTCGGCACGGGACTGCAGGTACAGCTCGTCGCCGTCGCGGAACACGATGCAGCGGAAGCCGTCCCACTTGGGCTCGAACAGCAGGCCGCCGGAGTCCGGGATGGCCTTGGCGGGCTTGGCGAGCATCGGCTTCAGCGGCGGCTGCAGCGGTAGGGGCATGACGGCATTCTGCGGAACAACGCCGCTCAGCGCACGCGTTTGGCCTGGCCCGTGTCGAGCTCGAGGCGCACGGCCGTCGGCAGGACGTCGAGGCCGAGGGAGGCGCGCGCCCTGGTCAGCACGCGCAGGTCGAGGTCTTCCCAGACGCGCTTGAGGTCGGTGCCCTCGTGCAGGTACAGGGTGATGCGCAACGCGGGAGAAGTCCGGGAGCCGACCGCGCGGACCCGGGCGCGGCTGACGCCGTCGAGCTGCTCCGCGTCGGCTTGGACCGCGCCCGAGATCGCGCCCGCCGTGACGACCAGCTCGGCGCCCTCGGCGTCGTCGAGGGCCAGGTCGGGCCGCGGTTCCGGGCGCAGCGACCGCACCGCCCAGCGCAGGCCCAGCACGAACAGGAGCAGGCCGAGCACGATCGCGGCGACGCGGGCCGGGGTGGCGTGCCCGCCCAGCCACTCGACGGCCATCGGGTCGAGCAGCGGGCGCCGGCCGCGGAACTCGCCCAGCCAGCCCGCGCCGACGACCAGCGCCAGCGCGCCGCCGAGCAGGGCCAGCAGCCCGACGAGGAACGTCAGCACGCGTTCGCCCGCGTACGACCGGGAAAGCGCCTTCGTGGCGACTGACCTGCTCATCGGCGGTCCTTCGGCGAGTCGACGACGACGCTGACCTTCGGCCGCCGGGCCAGCGGGACGTCGTCGAGCAGCGTGGCCACGGTCTCCAGCAGGCGCGGCCGCAGCTCGCCCTCGGTTTCGAGCCTGCTGGTCGCGCGGACCCGGACCCGGCGGGCGCTGGCGGTGACCGTCGCGCCCGCGACGTTGTCCTGCGCCCGCACCACGAGCCCGACGAGCCGGGCCAGCGACCGCGGGGACGTCGAGACGCTGACCTCGTCGGCCGGGTCGGTCAGCCGGACCGCGCGGTTGCCGGCGGCCAGCGCGCACAGCAGCAGCACCAGGCCCGCGACGGCGAGCACGACGGCGCCCACACGCACGGTGTAGGCGTCCCAGCCGAGGGACGCGAGTTCGCTCTGCCAGCGCGGCCACGGCACCAGCAGCGGCCCGGACCCCGGGCGCCACCAGTGCCAGCCGACCTCGAGCGCGAGCAGGATCCCGGCGCCGGCGAAGGCCAGGCCGAGCAGGGTGGACAGGAGCCGGACGACCAGGCGCACGGTTACCGCACCCTCGGCGGGACGTCGGGCAGCAGCGCCGACACCGTCACGGCCAGGGTCCGCACCTGGTAGGACGTGATCCGCTCGACCTCTTCGACGACCCGCTCGCGGACGACGCCGACGACCGCGCGCACCGCCGTTGGGTAGTGCAGGGCGAGGTCCAGCGCCAGATCCACCTCGTCATCGTGGCCGCCGACCCGCGCGTTCGCGCCCTTCTTGCCGGCCCGCGCGGTGCCGGGCACCTGGTCGGCGGCGTGCTGGGCGACCTTGCGCACCACCGCGTGCCCGATGGTGAGGGTGCCGCGCTCGTCCGGTTCGGCGAGCTCGCGCGGCACGTCGAGGAGCCTGCTCACTTGTCGCGGCCCTTCCCGAACAGCTCGCCGAGGTCGAGTTCGCCGTCGAGCACCCGGCCGGCGACCAGCCCGATGATCCCGACGGCCAGGGTCACCAGGAACGCGGTGAACCCCTGGGTCGCGGCCAGGCCGAGGATGAGCCCGGCCAGGAGCCCGGTCTGCGTTGCGTTCACTTTGTCCTCCAAGGACAGGCGGGGAGAAGTTCATACAGGGAGGTCATTGCACGCGGGGCGGACGGCGGCGCTTGCGCAGGCGCGCGAGCACCGCGGCCACTCCGCGGCGGTTCACCACGAAGCGGATCGGCGCGTCGAACCGGGCGTCACCCCTCTCCGAGTCCACTTCGGACCGCCCGGCGCGGAACCGGGCGAGCCCGGCGGCGAACTCGGCCGGGTCGCCGCCGACGTCGGGGTGGTGGGTGCGCACGAACTCCCGGAAGGCCGCGCGGGCCTCCGGGTCGTCCCGTGCGCCCCGCGCGGTCACTCCACCCGCGACGGGAGTTCGGGCTCGTCCTCGCCCGGCAGGTGGATGTCGTTGACGGCGATGTTGACCTCGATCACCTCGAGGCCGGTGATCTGCTCGACGGCGGTGATCACGTTGCGCCGCACCGCGCGGGCGAGGTCGGCGATGCGCGCGCCGTACTCGACGACGACGTCGAGGTCGATCGCGGTCTGCTTCTCGCCGACCTCGACCGAGACGCCGGACGTGGTGACCGTGCCGGAGCCGGGGATGCGCTCGCGCAGGGCGCTGAACGCCCGCGACATGCCGCCGCCCAGCGCGTGCACCCCGGTGACCTCGCGGGTGGCCATCCCGGCGACCTTCTGCACCACCAGCGACGAGATCGTGGTGCGGCCGGCGGCGCCCTCCTCGTTGAGCGGGGTCACCAGGCCGGGGCTTTCGGTCCGTTCCGGATGCATGCCTGCAGGCTCCTTTCGAGCGGTCTTGTCGTTCCTACGATGCCCGCGACCACGGGGCTCTCACGCAAGGTCACCCATTCGGGGGAATGTTTCAGTCGGGGTGGACGTCGACGACGTGCACGTTGACCACGGTGGCCACGCCCAGCTGCCGCGACAGCTCCGCGGTGATCTCCCGCCGGAGCGTCTCGGCGGCTTCGTCGGCGGTGAGGCCGAAGCGGACCGACACCAGCACCTGGACCACGTCGTCCTCGACCCCGACGGCCGAGATCCGCACGCCCGCCGGCGCCCGCGCGGCGGCGATCGCCGAGGCCAGGCGGCCGACGACCCGCTCGGTCACGCGCAGGCTGCCTTCCTCGCCGGGCACGTCCACCGCCGTCCGGCGGCCGCGGGCCACCGTGCGCAGCACGCGTTCGACCAGGCCGGGCGGGGTCGGCACCCGGCGGCGGGCGGCCGCGCGCACGGCGTCCCAGCGGGGGTCCTGTTCCGGGTCCATCACCGCTCCCTCAGCTCGGCGAGCAGCGCCACCCTGGCCCGGTGCAGGCGGGAGCGCAAGGCGCCGACGTTCACGTCGAGCACTTCGGCGACCTCTTCGTAGCTCAGCCCTTCCAGTTCGCGCAGCACCAGCGGCACCCGCTGGGACAGCTCGAGCCGGCCGATCGCGCGCAGCACGGCGTCGACCTCCTCGGCGCGCACGACGCGCCCCTCCGGCCCGGGCTCGGCCGCCGCGAGCAGCGCACTGTCCAGAGTGGACTGCCCGGCGGGCTCGGGTGAGTCCAGCGAGATCGTCGGCTTCCGGCGGCGCAGCATCGCGAGGGCGCCGTTGGTGACGACGCGGTAGAGCCACGTCGAGACGGCCGACTCGTGCCGGAAGCCGCCCAGCGAGCGCCAGGCGGCCAGCCACGCCTCCTGCACGACGTCCTCGGCCTCGCCGGCGCTCCCGGTGATCCGCAGCGCGACCCGGTACATCCGGGGCGTGTGCCGCCGCACCAGCACGCCGAACGCGGCTTCGTCGCCGCCGGCGGCCCGTTCGACCAGCGTGACGTCGTCGGTCATCCGCCACCCCGGCGGTAGCGCAGGAGCGTGAAGCCGTCCTCGACGAGGATCGACGCCAGGGCGAGCCCTCGCGGCGCCGCGAGGGCCGGACCCGCGGCGATGCGCCCGGCGCCGCCCGCCACGAGCAGCGGCGCGACGGTGAGGCACAGCTGGTCGACGAGGTCGGCGGCGATCAGCTCGGCGAACAGGCGCGGCCCGCCTTCGCAGTCGACGCGGCGCAGGCCGCGCCCGGCCAGCAGGTCCAGCGCGAGCGCGAGGTCGACGTCGTCGTCCCCGGCGCGCAGGACCTCGACGCCGCCCAGGTGCGCGGTGTCGGCGCCGGTGGTCGTGACCACGATCGGGGCCACGATCGTGTCGGTGAACAACGGAGAGTGCGGGTCGAGGTCCGCGGTGCGCGTCACGACGGCGATCGGCGGGACGTCCGCCAGCCCGAGCCGGCGCCGGCGCTCGAGCCGCTTCGCACTCGCCCGGACCCCGCGGTAGCCCTCGGCGCGCGCGGTGCCGGCGCCGACCAGGACGACGTCGCAGAGATCGCGTCCGAGCAGGAAGACCTCGCGGTCGGCGGCGTGCGAGAGGCCCGCGGACGTCGTGCCGACCTCGACGGCGCCGTCGGCGGAGGCCACGAAGTTGACCTGGACCCACGACCGGTCGAGGGCCGCCGGGTAGGCGTAGATCGCCTCCAGGTCGGCCCCGGTCAGCTCGCCCGGTGATGGTGGCCACACGCTCCGCACCCAACCATCCCAGCACGCCCGGAAACCCGTTCTCCACCGGGGGATGTGGCTACTCACCGGTGATCCGGGGCCGATCGGGGCGGCGGATAGGCTCTGCGACCATGCCCGCGCACCTGACCGACCGCCGTCCCGTGCTCGGCGCCGACGAGCTGATCACGGCGCTGGTGCCGCCGCCGCGCTTCGACGCGGTGCGGTTCGACACCTACCTCCCGAACCCGGACGAGCCCAGCCAGGCCGCCGCGGTCGAGGCCTGCTCGGCGTTCGCCGGCCGCATCGGCGCGCGACCGGAGAAGAAGAAGTTCCGGCTCTTCGGCGGCTCCTCTCCGGCGCCGTCCGGTCCGATGGGGCTCTACCTCGACGGCGGCTTCGGCGTCGGCAAGACCCACCTGCTGGCTTCGGCGTGGCACGCGGCGCCGTCCCCGAAGGCGTACGGCACGTTCGTGGAGCTGACCCACCTTGTCGGCGCGCTGGGCTTCCCCGAGGCCGTGCGGCGGCTGTCGGAGCACCGGATCCTGGCCATCGACGAGTTCGAGCTGGACGACCCGGGCGACACCACGCTGGTCACGCGGCTGCTGCAGGAGCTGATGGACGCCGGGGTGTACATCGCGGCGACGTCGAACACCCTGCCGGAGAAGCTCGGCGAGGGGCGCTTCGCCGCCGAGGACTTCCTGCGCGAGATCCAGTCGCTGTCGGCCCGGTTCGGCGTCGTGCGCGTCGACGGCCCCGACTACCGGCACCGCGGCCTGCCGGACGCGCCGCCGCCGGTCTCCGCCGACGAGCTGGAGGCGTCCGTCGCGGCCCACGAAGGGTCCACTGTGGACGACTTCGACGCGCTGTGCGCCCACCTGGGCGAGCTGCACCCGTCGCGGTACGGGCGGCTGCTGGACGGCGTCACCCGCGTGCACCTGCGCGGCATCCACCCGGCGCCGGACCAGAACGTCGCGCTGCGGCTGGTGGCGCTGGCCGACCGCCTCTACGACCGCGCGATCCCGGTCGTCGTCTCGGGCGACCCGCTGCCGGCGCTGTTCACCGAGGAGATGATCGAGGGCGGCTACCGCAAGAAGTACCTGCGCGCCATCAGCCGGTTGACGGCGCTGGCACGCGACGCGGCATAGACCACGTGACGAGCACGACGGCGACCGCGAACAGCGTCCCGCCGACGACGTCCGTGAGGTAGTGGTAGCCCATGCCGATCAGCCCGGCCGTGGCCGCGAGCAGCGCCACGGCGCTCAGCACGACGACGTAGGTCTTGCGCGTGAGCAGCACCAGCACGGTCAGCACCGCGACCAGGCTGACGGTGTGGCCGCTCGGGTAGACGAGCGTGTCGTTCTTCCATCGGTGGTACAGCGGCTTGAGCAGCCAGGTGTTGAGCAGGATCGCCAGCAGCGGCCCGCCCAGCGCGAGCGCGGCTTCCCACCGCCGCCCGGCGCGCAGGCAGAGGAAGACGGCGACGGCGGCCAGCGCGAACACGACGTACGGCTCGGTCGGCAGCACCAGGATCCGCGCCGCCGCCGGCCCCAGGTGCGCGACGGCGGCCGCGGCGGCCGAGTCGAGCGCACTGGGCGTGTCACCGCCGGCGAACGGAAGCCCCAGCAGGAGGGCCAGCAGACCGCACCCGGCGGCGAGCGCCCACATCGTCCTCACCCCCGCGAGGGTAGTCGTCACCCGGTCCCGGGGCTGCGCGGCGGACGTCGCCGCCCTGGTCAGGGCTGTACCAGCTCCGTGATGCCCCGCTGCGCCAGGTAGTCCGCGTCGCCGGCTCGGCTCTGCAGCACGAACGCCGCCCGCGTCCCGGCGCCGGCCAGTGCGAAGAAGCGGTCCGAGCCCCGGGCCGGGTCCGCGTCCGGGATGACGATCGCCGTCGTCCGCGGCGCCGGTTCCGGCGGGGTGCGATCGAACTCCGCCACCAGCGCCTTCAACGCCCGGCCGGCGGGCTTGAGGCGGCGGTCGTTCGTGTACAGCCCCAGGTCGTACTCCAGCGGGTTCAGGTTCGGGACCAGCGCCGGGTCGACGTCGTGGGAGCACCACCACGTGAAGCCCAGCGTGTGCGCGCACGACGCCGCGTTGCGGATCGAGCGGGACAGCCACTCGGCGTACCGCGGGCGGGTCGCGTCGCTGAAGTGGATCGACGGGGCCGCACCGTCCTCCTGGATCCAGCACCGCCTCGCCGGGTCCGTCGCGTACGCCTGGGCCACCTGGATCAGGCGCTCCGCGTTGTGCGTCTCGAACGCGCCGAGCGGCGTCGTCTTGAGCGTGCCGAAGAACGACGTCCACGGGTGGATCGCCACGACGTTCCCGGCGTCGGCCAGGCCGGCGCGGGTGAAGTAGCGGCCGTTGTCCCACGGCGCGCGGTCGCAGCCGACCGTGTGCGCCTTTCCCGGTGCGACGCTCTCCGCCGTCTCGCACAGGGTGTGCGCCCACGCGTCGGCCTGCTGCGGCGTCACCGCGAGGCCGGCGAAGGAGTCCCAGTAGTAGTACGGCTCGTTCGACAGGTCGAACCCGAGGAACCGCGGGTGCTTCCCGATCCGTGCGGCCAGCGCCGTGAGCAGCGCGCGCTGGGCGTCGAGGGCCGCTGGGTCGGTGAACCAGTTGACCGGCTCCGGCGTGGTCTGCAGCCAGTTCGGCGTCCAGTAGCGGGCCGAGATGTGGCCGTTGAAGACCGTCACCTCGACGTCGAGGCCGGCCGCGCCCGCGAGGTCGAGAAACCGGTGCAGCCGGTCGAGCTTCTCGCCGCTGACCAGGTGGGGCTCGGGCTGGAACGCCGGCCACAGCAGCATCATCCGGATGTGGTCGAGCCCGAGCGCGGCGATGTCGTCGAGGTCGCGGCGCAGGTCGGCTTCGCGCCAGTCCTCCCACATGTGGAACCAGCGCGTCGAGGGCGTGTAGTTGACGCCCAGCCGGAACGCCCGCCGCTTGGGGGAGGCCAGCGCGGGCGCGGCGGTGGCCGCCAACGCCGTCGCGACCGCTCCCGTGAGCACCGACCGCCGTTTGAGATCCGCCACGCCGCCTCCCTCGCCGTCACCCGTTCACGAAGATCTAGCACGGCGGGGAATTCGTTCTCCAGCGTTGACCGGCTTCCTGTCCGGTCAGGTCCCCGAGAAGGCGGCGTGGTCGGCCTCCGTCCGGTCGGCGTAGCGCACGGCGTACGCGCCGATCGCCTCGTCCAGCTCGGAGTCGTCGGCGAAGTAGCCGGACAGCAGCTGCGGGTGCAGCGACCGCGTGTGGGCCCGGGCGAGCAGCGCCCCGGCGAGCCGGCCGTAGTCGTCGAGGTGGTCCTTCTCCAGCTCCGCCGGGTCGATGTCGCCCTTGAGGTTCCGGAACTGGCGGACGATGTACGGGACGCCGTCGATCGTGGTCCAGCCGAGCAGGATGTCGGTCTCGGCCTGCACCAGCCGGGCGCCGTCGACGATCCGCCGGCCTTCGTGCTCGGCCGCGGGCAGGTCGAGGTACGGCCCGAGCGCCGGTGACGCCGCCTGTTTCACCTGCAGCACCAAGTCTTCGTCGTCGTTGCCGTGCAGCAGCGCGACGTAGCTGCGGAGCCCGACGCTGCCGGTGCCGACGACGCGGAAGGCGACGTCGGCGAGGCGGTAGCGCGAGATCAGCGTCCGCCGCGACTCGCGCAGGGTGTCCACATAGGACGCCAGCCCGGCGGCGACGGCCTCCGCGGTCTGCTCGTCGACGTGCGTCAGCACCGGCGGATCCTCGACGAACCGGTGGCGCGCCAGGCCCGTCCGGTGGTCGTCGACGCGCTCGGTCCACTTCGCGGCGACCTTGGCGCTGTCGTTCTTGCGGGCCTTCTCGGCGGCGTCGGCGAAGTCGTCGATCAGCTCGTCCGCGCGGGCCTTCGACAGCACCGACGAGTCCGGCAGCGCGTTCCAGCTGCGCAGGAACGGCAGCTCGGCCAGCGCGCGGATGGTCCGCCGGTACGACTTCGCCGCGTCCTCGGCGGCTTCGCGGCAGCCGGACTCGCCGATGCCGCCCTCGCGCCCGGCGAGCACGAGGCTCGCGGCGAGCCGTTTGAGGTCCCACTCCCACGGGCCGGGGACGGTCTCGTCGAAGTCGTTGATGTCCATCACGATCTTGCCCTCGGGCGTGCCGAAGAGCCCGAAGTTCGCGGCGTGCGCGTCGCCGCAGAGCTGGGCTTCGAGGCCGGAGACGGGTGTGCGCGCGAGATCGGCGCCCATCAGCCCGGCGGCGCCGCGGAAGAAGGTGAACGGTGACGCGAGCATCCGCTCACGGCGCAGTTCGACCAGCTCGGGCAGCCGTCCTTTGCCACTGGCCTCGAAGTACTGCGCGGGCGTCGGCCGGTCCTTCGCGGCGGCCTCGTGGTCGTGCGCGGTGACCGGCGTCTTGTCCCGGAGCCGCTTCCCCCGCTCGTACAGCTCGGCCGGCGTGACGCTGTCCGCACCGGCCAGCGGCCGCTCCACCCATTCCCCTGATCCCATACCCACCCAACGCCCGATCCGCCCGGTTCGCTCCCGAAAGCCGTGAATGGCCCATTGAGGGACTTAGAGTCCCTCAATGGGCCATTCACGGACAGTCGAGCGGTCAGGCGGGGCGGATGACCTCGGCGATCGCGTCGATGCCGCGGTCCAGCTCTTCGCGGGTGATCACCAGCGGCGGGGCGACGCGCAGCGTGCGGTCGTGCGTCTCCTTGCACAGCACGCCGCGGGCGGCCAGGGCCTCGGACGCCACCCGGCCCTCGGGGCCGCCGGGGGCGATGTCGACGCCCGCCCACAGGCCGCGGCCGCGGACCTCGGACAGCCCGCTCCCGACCAGCTCGGTCAGGCGCGCGTGCAGGTGGGCGCCCAGTTCGGTGGAGCGCTGCTGGAACTCGCCGGTCCGCAGCAGCTTCACCACCGCGCGGCCGATCGCGCAGGCCAGGGGGTTGCCGCCGAACGTCGAGCCGTGCTCGCCCGGCTTCAGCACGCCCAGCACGTCGCGGCTGCCGACCACCGCGGACACCGGCAGGATGCCGCCGCCGAGGGCCTTGCCCAGCGTGTAGACGTCGGCACGGACGCCCTCGTGATCCAGCGCCAGCACCGTGCCGGTGCGGGCCAGGCCGGACTGGATCTCGTCGGCGATCAGTAGCACGTTGTGGTCGTCGCACGCCGCGCGGACGTCGGCGAAGTAGCCCGCCGGCGGCACGATGACGCCGGCTTCGCCCTGGACGGGCTCGAGCAGGACGGCGGCCGTGCGCGGGGTGATCGCATCCCGCAGGGCGGCGGCGTCGCCGTACTTCACCGTGACGAAGCCCGGGGTGAACGGGCCGAAGTCGGCACGCGCGGTCTCATCGGTCGAGAACGACACGATCGTGGTGGTCCGGCCGTGGAAGTTGGCGTCGGCGACGATGATCTCGGCGGTGCCGTCCGGCACGCCCTTGACCGTGTGCGCCCACTTGCGGGCGAGCTTGACCGCGGACTCGACGGCCTCGGCGCCCGAGTTCATCGGCAGCACCATCTCGGTGCCGGTCAGCTCGGCCAGCTCGCGGCAGAACAGGCCGAGCTGGTCGTGGTGGAAGGCCCGCGACGTGAGCGTGACGCGGCCGAGCTGCTCGACGGCGGCGCCGATCAGGTCCGGGTGGCGGTGGCCGAAGTTCAGCGCCGAATAGCCGGACAGGAAGTCCAGGTAGGACCGGCCTTCGACGTCGGTCACCGTCGCCCCGGAGGCTTCGGCGATCACGACGGGCAGCGGGTGGTAGTTGTGCGTGCTCCATTGCTCGTCGAGCTCGATGAAGCTCGCGGCGGTGGGGGCGGCGGTTTCCCGGCCGGCGAACGTCGTCATGCGTTCAGGTTAGAGACCTCAGACGCAGAGTTCAGCCGGGAATCGTTGCTTTCACCCGTTGTTCGTTGCGCAATCCGCGGATCGGACCCCCGAATCGCTGCGGCGCCACCCGGCCGGGTGCGTCGACAGGAAAGCCGCCGCTCGACTGGCTATCGTCGCGGGATGGCCAAGAAGAAGGACGAGGGAAGCCGGGTCCGGGACGCGCTGCGGATCACCGGGGAGCTGCCGGACCCGGGCTCGGCGCCGGTCGGGCCCGGCAAGAAGCCGAAGGCCCTCGCCAAGCTCGGCACCGCGGGCGAGCGGCTGTCCGCGCTGCAGGAGGCGCTCTACGCCGAGGGCGTCGGCGGCGGGGGACGCAACGTCCTGCTGGTGCTGCAGGGCATGGACACCTCGGGCAAGGGCGGCACGGTCTCGCACGTGCTCGGCCTGGTCAACCCGATGGGCGTGCGCTACTCGGGGTTCAAGGCGCCGACGGCGGCCGAGCGGCGCCACCACTACCTCTGGCGGATCCGCAAGCAGCTGCCGGTGCCCGGCCAGATCGGCGTGTTCGACCGCTCGCACTACGAGGACATCCTGGTCCCGCGGGTGTCCGGGCTGCTCAGCGCGGAGGAGCGGCGCCGCCGCTACAGCGAGATCAACGCGTTCGAGAAGGAGCTGACCGACGGCGGCACCACCATCGTCAAGGTCTTCCTGCACATCTCGCCCGAGGAGCAGCTCAAGCGGCTGAAGGCCCGGCTGGAGACGCCCGAGAAGCACTGGAAGTACAACCCGGGCGACCTCGAGGCGCGGTCGCACTGGCCCGCTTACCAGAAGGCCTACGCCGACATCTTCGAGAAGACGTCGACCGGGTACGCGCCGTGGCACGTCGTGCCGGCCGACCACAAGTGGTACCGGAACTGGGCCGTCGCGGAGCTGCTCATCGAGACGCTCGCCGAGCTGGACCCGAAGTTCCCGCAGCCGGACTACGACGTCGACGCCGAGCTGGCGAAGCTGAAGGGTGTTGGCGTACCGGCCTGAGCGTCTGGAAGAGTGCGGGCGTGACCGATGTCGACGATCTCCCGTTCCTCCGCAAACAGGCCCGTACCCAGCGCTTCACCCTCGGCGCGCCGAAGGCGTTCCGGGTCGCCCCGGACGGTTCGCGCGTGCTGTTCCTGCGGGCGGAGTCGGGTACCGACCCGCGGCACAGCCTCTGGTCGGCCGACCTCGCGACCGGCGCCGAGACGAAGGTCGTCGACGCCGCCGAGCTGCTGCCCGGCGAGGAGGAGCTGCCGGCCGAGGAGCGGGCGCGGCGCGAACGGGCCCGCGAGACCGGCGGCGGGGTCGTCCACTACGGCGTCGACGCGGGCTTCACGGTCGCGGCCTTCACGCTCTCGGGCAAGCTCTACACCCTGGATCTCGCGTCCGGCGAGGTGACGCTGCGGGTCGACGGCGCGGTCATCGACCCGCGGCCGAGCCCCACCGGCACGCACGTCGCGTACGTGCAGGACCGGCGGCTGCACGTCATCGAGCTGGCCACCGGCGACGACCGGGTACTGGCGGGCGAGGACGACGAAGACGTCTCCTGGGGGCTCGCCGAGTTCATCGCCGCCGAGGAGATGGACCGCACCCGCGGCTACTGGTGGGCCCCGGACGGCGCCGCGCTGCTGGCCGAGCGCGCCGACCGCGGCCCGGTGCCGCGCTGGACCATCGCCGACCCGGCCAACCCGCAGAACCCGGCCAACGTCGTCGCCTACCCGGCCGCGGGCACCACGAACGCGCTGGTCACGCTGGCCGTCCTCGGCCTGGACGGCTCACGCGTCGACGTCGCGCCGGGGGAGTGGGAGTACCTCGCTTCGGTGTACTGGTCGGCGGGCGGCGCGCCGCTGCTGGCCGTCGAGCCGCGGGACCAGACGCGGCTGGACGTGCTCGCCCTCGACGTCACCGACGGCTCGACGTCGGTCGTGCACACCGCCGCCGACCAGCACTGGATCGACATCGTCGGCGGCGTCCCGGCGTGGACGCCGGACGGGCGCCTCGTCACCGAGCGGATGGTCGACGGCGACCACCGGCTCTACGTCGGCGACGACCCCGTCACCCCGGCCGGGCTGCAGCTGCGCGCGGTCCTCGACGTCGGCGACGAGCTGCTCTTCAGCGCGTCCGACGAGGACTCGACGCAGATCCACGTCTACCGCACCGAAAGCGGTTCGATCCACCGGGTGTCCACTGTGGACGGCGTGCACCACGGCGCCGGGTCCGTCGCGGTGACCGTGCTGTCGTCGTGGAGCCTGGAGCACAGCGGCCCGCGCGTCTCGGTGCTGCGCGACGGCGCCGAGGCCGTGTCGATCGCGTCGTCCACTGTGGACCCGGACATCGTGCCGAACCTGACCTGGCTGACGCTGGGGGAGCGCGGCCTGCGCGCCGCCCTGCTGCTGCCGCGCGGGTACGAGCCGAGCGAGGGCAAGCTGCCGGTGCTGCTCGACCCGTACGGCGGCCCGCACGCCCAGCGCGTGCTGCAGAGCCGCAACGCGTTCCTGACGTCGCAGTGGCTGGCCGACCAGGGGTTCGCGGTGCTCGTCGCCGACGGCCGCGGCACGCCCGGGCGCGGCGCGGTGTGGGAGCGCGAGATCCACGGCCGCCTCGCCGACGTCACCCTGCAGGACCAGGTCGACGCGCTGCAGGCCGCGGCGGCGCGGTTCCCGGAGCTGGACGTCGAGCGCGTCGCGATCCGCGGCTGGTCCTACGGCGGTTACCTGTCCGCGCTGGCCGTGCTGCGCCGCCCGGACGTCTTCCACGCGGCGGTCGCGGGCGCGCCCGTCACGGACTGGTCGTTGTACGACACGCACTACACCGAGCGTTACCTCGGGAAGCCGCAGGACGAGGTGGCGAGCTACGCGCACAACTCGCTGATCGAGAGCGCCGGCGAGCTGAGCCGCGCGCTGCTGATCGTGCACGGGCTGGCCGACGACAACGTGTTCGTCGCCCACTCGCTGCGGCTGTCGTCGGCGCTGCTGGCGAAGGGCCGCCCGCACGTGTTCCTGCCGCTGGCCGGGGCCACCCACATGACGCCGCAGGCCGAAGAGGTCGCGGAGAACCTGATGCGCACCCAGGTCGACTGGATCCTGCGTGAGCTTTCCGTCGTGGACAAGGAGAACGCATGAGCCGCTGGGGCCTCACGATCCCGCTGACCGGGGTGCCGCTGACGGCGCACCGCGAGCTGGTCGAGCAGCTGCCGGACCTGGGCTACACCGACGCGTGGACGGCGGAGACCGCGGGCACCGACGCGTTCACGCCGCTCGTGCTCGCGTCGCAGTGGGCGCCGCAGCTGCGGCTGGGCACCGCGATCGTGCCGGTCTACACGCGCGGTCCGGGTTTGCTGGCGATGCAGGCGGCGACGGTCGCCGAACTGGCGCCGGGCCGGTTCGTGCTCGGCATCGGCGCGTCGTCGCCGGTGATCGTCTCGAACTGGAACGCGGCCCCGTTCGAAGAGCCGTTCGCGCGGTCGCGGGACACGCTGCGGTTCCTGCGTTCGGCGCTGACGGGGGAGAAGGTCAGCGAGAAGTACGAGACGTTCGCCGTCTCGAAGTTCCGCCTGGAGCGCCCGGCTGATCCGCCGCCGTCGATCATGCTGGCGGCGTTGCGCCCGGGCATGCTGCGGCTGGCCGCGCGCGAGGCCGACGGCGCGATCACGAACTGGCTGGCGCCGACGGACGTGCCGAAGGTGCGCGCGGTCGTCGGCCCGGACGTCGAGCTGGCGGCCCGGATCTTCGTCTGCCCCACCGAGGACGCCGCCGCGGCACGGGGCCTCGGTCGGATGCTGATCTCGAGCTACCTCACGGTCCCGGTGTACGCGGCGTTCCACGAGTGGCTCGGCCGCGGCGAGGCACTCGCCCCGATGCACGAGGCCTGGGCGGCGGGCGACCGCCAGAAGGCCAACCAGGTCATCCCGGACGCGGTGGTGGACGACCTGATCGTCCACGGCAGCCTCGACTCGTGCCGGGAGCAGATCCAGTCCTATGTGGACAACGGCCTGACCACGCCGATCATCGCGCTGCTCCCCACGGGCGGCGACCCGTTCGAGCAGGTCCGGGCCCTGGCCCCGCGCTGACCTGGATGCCGACCACGGGAAACCCGGTTGCCGCGCAGCGGCGATCGGGTGTTCCCTGGACGGATGCGAAGGAAGACGCCGCAGGAGAAGAAGCGGCTCAGCTACCTGAAGGACCGGCGCGACGACTACGGCGAGAACGCCAAGTCGTCGCGCAAGAACCTGCCGCGCAGCAAGGCTTTCGCGCGCCGGTCCAACCGCGCGCACGAAAGCCTCACCCTGCGCGCGGCGACAGGCAATCCCGACGATGTCCGCGCGGAAGCGGCGGAACAACGGCTGCTTTCCCGGCGTCGCCGGGTGAAGCGCAAGTGGGGTGACCGCGCGCTCGCCGACTACCTCGACTGGAAGCTCGATCGCCGCGCCGGCCGGGAAGACGGCCGGGCGACCCGCCTGATCGAGGCCCGAGACCGCGTCCGCAGGCGCCTCGGCCGCCCCGACTCGGACTAGCCCGGCCTTTCCGGTCGCCGTGGTGGCCACTCCGGTCACTGTGTTGGCCGTTGCCGGGCGGCCCGGCCGTTCCCGAACGGCCAACACGATGCCCGGAGTGGCCACCACGGCGCCGGGAACGGCCAACACGATGCCCGGAGTGGCCAACACGGCGTCCGGAGTGGCCACCACGGCGGGCGATCCGCGCTCGCAGCCCGTCGTCACAGCCGGTCACCTTCGGGGCCGAACCTACTCCCGATGGCCGACGCGTTCCCGCCGCTCGGTCGCGCATGCTGGAACGGGGCCGGGTGACAGGCAGCCTTCGGTCGCCGTACTGTTGCTCAGCGTAGGCAAGGCAACCCTAAGGAAGGCGGGGGTCCATGCGGGCAGACGGGCTGGCCGGGGGCGAAGGCGGCGCTGACCGGCTCGGGGAGCTGATCCCGGCGGCACTGCGCGGCATGGCGGCCGGGGTGGCCGAACGCGGCGGGCCGGTGCCGGCCGGCGGACCCGCCGCGGTGGCCGCGGCGCTCGCCGGTGAAGGGGGCGCGCTGCCACGCCACGGCGTCGGCGCCGAAGCCGCGCTGGAGGAGCTCAGCCGGCTGCTCGCGGCGGGCTCGGCCGATCCCGCCGACCCGGCCTGCGCGGCTCACCTGCACTGCCCGCCGCTCGCGGTGTCCGTCGCCGCCGACGTCGTGGCGAGCGCGCTCAACCCGTCGATGGACTCCTGGGACCAGGCGCCGGTGGCCAGCGAGCTGGAACGCGAGTTCACCACCGGCATCGCCCGCCTCTGCTACCCGGGCGCGGCCGCGCCGGACGCCGTCGTGACCACCGGTGGCACCGAATCCAACCTGCTCGGGCTGCTGCTGGCCCGCGAGCGGGACGCGCACGTCCGGCCCGTCTGCGGCGTCAACGCCCATCACAGCGTGGCCCGCGCGGCCTGGCTGCTCGGCCTGCCCGCGCCGGTCGTCGTCGCGTGCGAGGGTGATCGCCTGCTCCCGGCCGCGCTCGCCGAAACCCTCCGCGACCTGGGCACGCCCGCCGTCGTCGTCGCGACCGCCGGCACCACCAACACCGGCACGATCGACCCGCTGCCCGAGATCGCCGGAATCTGCCGCCAAGCGGGCGCCCGGCTGCACGTCGACGCCGCGTACGGCGGGATGGCGCTGTGCAGCACCGCGCTCCGGACGCAGCTCGCCGGGCTGGAGCAGGCCGACTCCGTCGCGCTCGACCTGCACAAGTTCGGCTGGCAGCCGGTCGCGGCCGGGCTCTTCGCCGCCCGCGAGGCCGCCGACCTCGGCGCGCTGACCGTGCGGGCCGAGTACCTCAACGCCGACGACGACACCGAGGCCGGCCTGCCGGACCTGCTCGGCCGCTCGATCCGCACGTCGCGGCGGCCGGACGCGTTCCGGATGGCCGTCACCGTGCGAGCGCTGGGCACCGACGGTCTCGGCGCGCTCGTCGAGCACTGCTGCGACACCGCCGGCGAGGTCGCGGCCGTCGTCGACGCCCACCCCGGCCTGCGCCTCTGGGGCGCGCCGGAGCTGTCCACCGTCGTCCTGCGCCCGGTCGTCGCCGAGAACCTCGCGGACGCCGAAGCCGACGAACTGGTCGCCCGGGTGCGTCGCGCGCTGCTGGAGGCGGGTACCGCGGTGATCGGCCGGGCCGCGCTGCCGACCGGCCCCGGCGGCGCGCCGCAGCTGTGGCTCAAGCTGACGCTGCTGCACCCCGGCACCACCGTCGAGGACTACCGCCCGCTGCTGGACCGGATCGCCGCCACCGCGGGCGCCGAGCTCGTCGCGAACCGGGAAAGCCCGGTCGCTTCGTGAGGCGCCACCACCTGGCGGGCATCGGGATCGGGCCGTTCAACCTCTCGCTCGCGGCGCTCGCCGCCCCGGTCGGCGGCCTGGACGCGGTGTTCTTCGACGCCCGCCCGGAGTTCCGGTGGCACCCCGGCCTGCTGGTCGAGGGCGCGAGCCTGCAGGTGCCGTTCCTCGCCGACCTGGTGACGCTGGTCGACCCGACGAACCCGTTGTCGTTCCTCAACTACCTGCGCGACCGCGGCCGGCTGCTGCCCTTCTACTTCGCCGAGCGGTTCCACCTGCCGCGCGCCGAATACGACGACTACGGCCGCTGGGCCGCGGCGCGGCTGCCGTCGTGCCGGTTCGGCCACGAGGTCACCGGCGTCCGCTGGAACGCGGCCGAAGCGGCGTTCGAGCTGACGGTCGCCGGCGCCGAACCGGTGCTGGCCGACGCCGTCGTGCTCGGTGTCGGCTCGGTGCCGTCGGTGCCGGAACCGTTGCGGGACCTGGTTTCGGACCCGGACACGCTCGCGCTGCACTCCGCGGACTACCTCACCCACCGGGCCGCGCTGGTGGCCGCCGAGAGCGTCACGGTCGTCGGGTCCGGGCAGTCGGGGGCCGAGGTCGTCCTCGACCTGCTGCGCTCGCGATCCACTGTGGACGGCCTGCGCTGGCTCGCGCGCACCCCGGCGTTCGCGCCGATGGAGTACTCGAAGCTGGGGCTGGAGCAGTTCACCCCGGACTACACCGCCTACTTCCACGGCCTGCCGAGCGCGGTCCGCGACCGCCTGCTGCCCACGCAGTGGCAGCTGTACAAGGGGATCGACGCCGAGACGATCGCCGCGATCCACGACGAGCTCTACCGCCGCAGCATCGGCGGCGGCTGGCCCGCCGCCGTACTGAGCCCGGGCGTCGAGGTCGTCTCGGCGTCCACTGTGGATGGACAGGTCGACCTGGGGCTCCGGCACGCGCAGCAGGGCCGCAACGGGACCGTGCGCACCGCCGCCGTCGTCGCGGCCACCGGCTACACCGAAACGCCGACCGGGTCGCTGCTGGCCGGGCTCGGCGACGCCGTGCACCGCGACGACCGGGGCCGGCTGGTGGTCGGCGCCGACCACCGCGTCGCCCTCGACCTGCCGGGGCCGCTGTTCGTGCAGAACGCCGAACGGCACACGCACGGGCCGGGCGCCCCCGACCTCGGCCTGGGCGCCTGGCGGGCGGCCGTGATCCTTAACGCCGTGTGCGGCAAGACCGTGCACGAGCTGCCCGACCGCACCGCCTTCACCACGTTCGGCCTGGAGGACAAGTGAGCATCGACGAGGCGGCCGCCTGGCGCGCGGCCGGTGCCCTGATCACGCACAAGATGCTCGGCGAGCTGTCGTACGAGCACATGCTGGAGCCGGTCACCGGCGGCGACAGCTACCGGCTCGAGCTGCCGGACGACGTCACCTACACCTTCCGGGCCCGGCGCGGTGCCTTCGACGCCTGGACGGTGGTCGCGGGCAGCGCGCACCGGTCCGGCGAGCCGGCCACCGACCCGCGCACGCTCGTCGTGGACGCCCGGAAGACGTTGGGGCTCAGCGGGTTGCGGCTGGCCGACGTGCTGGCCGAGCTGACCGCGACGGTCGCGAACGAGGCCGCCCGCCTGCGCCGCGCGCCGACCGCGGCCGAGCTGTCCACACTGGACTACAACGTCGCCGACGGCCACCTGACCGGGCACCCGCGGCTGGTGCTCAACAAGGGCCGCGTCGGCTTCTCCGCGCTCGACCGCGCGCGGTTCGCGCCGGAGGCCGGGGCCGACGTCCGGCTGCGCTGGTTCGCCGTCCACCCCGGCCACGCCGAGTTCCGCTGTGTCGACGAGCTGAGCCGGGACGCCTTGCTGGCCGCCGAACTCGGCGACCTGCGGGCCGAGTTCGCCGGCCGCGCGCCCGACGACTACGTGTGGGTGCCGGTGCACCCGTGGCAGGCCGACGAAATCCTCGGCACGCTCTACGCCGCCGAGCTGGCCACCGGCGTCATGATCGACCTCGGCGAGAGCGCCGACGGTTACCGCGCGCACCAGACGGTCCGGACGCTGGCGAACGTCAGTACGCCCGGCCGGCACGACGTCAAGACCGCGGTGTCGGTGCGCAACACGCTCGTCTACCGGGGGCTCAACTCCGCGGCCACGCTCGCCGGGCCGTCCGTGACGTCGTGGCTGCGCCGGGTCAGCGCGGGCGATCCGTTGCTGGCCGAGAAGTACCGCTTCGGGCTGCTCGGCGAGGTCGCGAGCGTGTCGGTGAAGCACCCGCTGTTCGGGCACCTGGAGGAGCTGCCGTACCGGTTCCACGAGACCCTGGGCGCGTTGTGGCGGGAACCCCTCACCGCGCACCTCGCGGAGGGGGAGCGCGCGATTTCCTTCGCCGCACTGCCTTATCGCGGACCCGACGGCGTCTCGGTGCTCGCCCACCTGATCGGCGACGGCGACCCGGAGGCGTGGCTGACGCGGCTGTTCGACCTGACGCTCACGCCGTTGCTGCAGTGGCTGCTGCGCCACGGCGTCGGGTTCTGCCCACACGGCCAGAACCTGATCCTCGTCGCCGACGCCGCCGGCGTGCCGCAGCGGGTGCTGATCAAGGACTTCGCGCAGGGCGTCGACCTGCTCGACGAACAGCTCGAAAGCTACGAAAGCCTCCCGCCCGAGGCGGCCGCCGACATGCTGCGCTGGCCGGCGCACCTGCTCGCGCAGTCGCTGTTCAGCTCGGTGTTCTCCGGGCAGTTCCGGTTCTGGGCCGAGGTGCTGCTCGACGAGCTGGGCCTGCCGCGGGCGAGGTTCTGGGCGCCGGTGCGCGAGATCGTCGGCCGCTACCGCGACGAGAACCCGGACGTCGCCGCGCGGTTCGACGCGTGCCGGCTGTTCGCGCCGGACGTCGAGCGCGTCACGCTCAACCGCGAGCACTTCGCCGGGCAGGGCTTCGACAAGGTGGAGCGCGACGACGAGTTCGACGTCCGCTTCGGCCGGGTGCCGAACCCGCTGCACAGCGCGGATCCCGGCGGCGCGTGGTGACGCCGTTCGCGCGCCCGGCCGGCCCGCGGTCGCTGGCCGCCCGGCGCGCGGCGGCCGTGACCGGGGAAGGCGTGCTGCGCGGGGTGCTCGCCGAGGACGGCGCGCGGCTGCTCCTGCTGGTGCCCGACCCGCACACCCGCTTCGCCGCTGTCGAGCTGGCCGCGCCGTTCGCCGCCGACGTCCTCACCGACGGCTACGGCGTCTGCAGCTACGTCTTCGCGTGGACGCCCGAGCGCGCGGCGCTGCCGGAGTCCGGGACGCTCGGTGGCTACCTGAATGGCTACCTGGAGGGCTACGGCGACCTGCGGATGCGGCCGGACGCGGCGAGCGCGATCCCGCTCGGCGACCGGACGTGGGCAGTGGTGTGCGACGCCGAGTGGCCGTCCGGGCCGGTCGCGGAGCTGGCCCCGCGCGCGGTGCTGCGCGGGCAGCTCGAAGCCCTCGAAGGACTCGGGCTCGTACCGTCGGTGGGCATCGAGCACGAGGTGGTGTTCCGCGACGCGGCCGGCGCGCCGCTCACCGCGCACGGCGTCGACTACGCGGTCGGCGGCACCGAACGCCTGGCGCCGCTGCTGCGCGACCTGCGGGTGGCGCTCGACGAGGCCGGGCTGGGCGTCGAGTCGGCGCGCGCGGAGTGCCACCCGGGCCAGTACGAGATCGTGCTGCGCCACCGCGACGCCCTCGCCGCCTGCGACGACGTCCTGCTGCAGCGGCTGATCGTCCGCCGGGTCGCGGCGCGCCACGGCGTCACCGCCGACTACCTCGCGGCGCCCGAGCCGGGCCAGGGCAACTCGGGGCACATCCACCTGTCACTGTCCGCCGTGGACGGTTCCGAGCCGGACCTGCTGGGCGGGTTCCTGGCGGGCGTGCTGCGGGACGCGCGGGCGCTGACGGCCGTGTGGTCGCCGACGTGGAACGGTTACGTCCGGCTGCGGACGGCGCCGTTCTCCCCGCGCGAGATCCGGTGGGGCCACGACGACCGGACGTCATCGGTCCGGGTGGCCGGGCCCGTGGCGAACCGCCGCCTGGAGTTCCGGTTCCCGGGCGCCGACGCCCAGCCCCACCTGGTCGTCGCGGCGTTGCTGGCGGCCGGGCGGTTCGGGCTGGAGGAGGGCCTGACGCCGCCGCCGGCCGGGGTGGCCGTGGACGAGCTGGCGACGTCGCCGTGGGAGGCGCTGACGCTGATCTCGGACGGCCGGGCCGGCAAGCTGCTCGGTGTGGACGTCGCGGCCCAGCTGACGGCGTTGCTCACGGAGGAGATCGAGTCCGGTCTGGACGCGGTGACCGACTGGCAGCGGCGCCGGGGCGCCCTCCGGGCCTGACCGCGCACCCCTCTTCACCCGCTGGGGGTTGCGCGGCGGGCTCCGGGTGCGCAGGCTCGACACCGTGAGCGAGCACGAGTACGACCTCATCGTCATCGGTTCGGGCCCGGGTGGGCAGAAGGCCGCCATCGCGGCCGCGAAACTGGGCAAGAAGGTGGCGGTCGTCGACCGGCACGACATGGTCGGCGGGGTGTGCGTCAACACCGGCACGATCCCGTCCAAGACCCTGCGCGAAGCGGTGCTCTACCTGACCGGCATGAACCAGCGCGAGCTGTACGGCGCCAGCTACCGCGTCAAGCAGGACATCACCATCGCCGACCTGCTGGCGCGCACCCACCACGTGGTCGGGCGCGAGGTCCAGGTGGTGCGCGCCCAGCTGATGCGCAACCACGTCGACCTGATCGCCGGCCTCGGCTCGTTCGCCGACCCGCACACCGTGGTCGTCGACGGCAAGCACGCCGGGGACCGCCGGACGCTGACCGGGGACTACGTCGTGATCGCCACCGGCACCCGGCCCGCGCGGCCCGGGCACGTCGACTTCGACGCCGCCCGCGTGCTGGACTCCGACGAGATCCTGCGGCTCGAACAGATCCCGTCGTCGCTCGTCGTGGTCGGCGCGGGCGTGATCGGCATCGAGTACGCGTCGATGTTCGCCGCGCTCGGCTCGCGCGTCACCGTGGTCGAGCAGCGCGACCAGATGCTCGACTTCTGCGACCCCGAGATCGTGGAGTCGCTGAAGTTCCAGCTGCGCGACCTCGGCGTCACGTTCCGGTTCGGCGAGAAGGTCGCCGACGTCGCGGTGTCCGACGACGCGACGATCACCACGCTGGTCAGCGGCAAGCGCATCCCGGCCGACGGCGTGATGTACTCCGCCGGCCGCCAGGGCATGACCGGCTCGCTTGCGCTGGAGGAGGCCGGGCTGGCCGCGGACGAGCGCGGCCGGCTCGTCGTCGACGAGCACTACCGCACCGAGGTCCCGCACATCTACGCCGTCGGCGACGTGATCGGCTTCCCGGCCCTCGCGGCGACGTCGATGGACCAGGGCCGGCTCGCGGCCTACCACGCGTTCGGCGAGCCGGCGAACGGCCTCGGCGCGCTGCAGCCGATCGGCATCTACACGATCCCGGAGATTTCGTACGTCGGGGCGACCGAAGCCCAGCTGACGTCGTCGTCGGTGCCGTACGAGGTCGGCATCGCCCGCTACCGCGAGCTCGCGCGCGGCCAGATCACCGGCGACAGCTACGGCATGCTGAAGCTGCTGGTGTCCACGAAGGACCGGAAGCTGCTGGGCGTGCACGTGTTCGGCACGGGCGCGACGGACCTGGTCCACATCGGACAGGCGGTGATGGGCTGCGGCGGCACGGTCGACTACCTCGTCGACGCGGTGTTCAACTACCCGACGCTTTCGGAGGCCTACAAGGTGGCCGCGCTGGACGCCACCAACAAGATCCGCGCCTTGGACCGATTCACCTCCTGACGCCCCATCCGCACCACCCGTCCCACCCGCCGCGAACGCGTTTGACACCCGAATAGAACATGTGTTCGACTGCCGGAGTGCGATGGGATCGGCAGCGAGCAGGGGAGGGTGAGCCGGCACTGCCCGGGCTGGAAGGCCTGGTGCGGTCCGTGCGGTCACCGGAATTCGACGGCGTCACCTTTCACGAGGTGCACGCCCGCTCGGTGCTGAACAAGGTGCCCACGGGCTCCGGGGTGCCGTTCAGCTGGACGGTCAACCCGTACCGTGGCTGCTCCCACGCCTGCACCTACTGCCTGGAAGGCGGCACCCGGATCCTGCTCGCCGACGGCCGGACGCGGGCGCTGTCGGAGCTGAAGGTCGGCGACGCGATCTACGGCACCCGCGGCCACGGCGCGGCGCGGCGGCTGGTGCCGACCACGGTGCTCGCGCACTGGACGACGTTGCGCGACGCCTACCGCGTCACCCTCGACGACGGCACGCGGCTCGTCGCGAGCGGCGATCACCGGTTCCTCACCTCCAAGGGCTGGAAGCACGTCACCGGCAGCAAGCTCGGCGCCGCCCAGCGGCCGCACCTGACCCCCGGGGCCGAGCTGATCGGCGTCGGCCGGTTCGCGCCGACGCCCGACGAGACGCTCGGCTACCGCGCCGGCTACCTGTGCGGGATGCTGCGCTCCGGCGGGTTCGGCGCGGAGGCGGACGCGGCCGCGCGGGCGCTGGAGTACCTGCCCGACTTCGGGGCGTCGGTCGGCTTCCTGAAGGTGCCCGCCGACCCGGACGCGCACTGGCGGCGCGGGTTCCTCGCCGGCGTCTTCGACCTCGCCGGCAGCCACGGCCGCGGCATGCTGTCCGTCGCGCACGACGAGCCGGAGATCGCCGACGCCTTCGCAGCCGCGCTCACCGGTTTCGGCTTCGCGCACCAGGTCGACGAAGTGCCGAAGTTCCCGACGCGCCAAGAGGTCCGGTTGCTCGGCGGCGCCGGCGAGGTCCTCCGGTTCCTGCACCTGAGCAACCCGGCGGTCGCCTGGAAACGCTCGCTCGACGGCTCGGTGATCGGCGCCAGCCGGCGGCGCGTCGAGGCGATCGAGCCGCTGGGCCTGCAGCTCCCGCTGTTCGACATCACCACCGGCACCGGCGACTTCATCGCCGACGGCATGGTGTCGCACAACTGCTTCGCCCGGAACACCCACACCTACCTGGACTTCGACGCCGGCCGCGACTTCGACACCCAGGTCGTCGTCAAGGTCAACGCCCCGCAGGTGCTGGCGGCGCAGCTGAAACGGCCGTCCTGGCGGCGCGAGCCCGTCGCGATGGGCACCAACACCGACCCGTACCAGCGCGCGGAGGGCCGTTACGGGCTGATGCCGGGCATCGTCACGGCGCTCGCGCGGTCCGGCACGCCGTTGTCGGTGCTCACGAAGGGCACCGTGCTGGCCCGGGACCTGCCGCTGCTGCAGCGCGTCGCGGCGGACGTCCCGGTCGGCCTCGCCGTGTCGATCGCGCTGCTCGACCGCGAGCTGCAGCACCGCCTCGAACCCGGCACGCCGAGCCCGCAGGCGCGGCTGGAGCTCGTCCGCAAGGCCCGTGAGGCCGGGCTGCCGTGCTCGGTACTGGTGGCGCCGGTGCTGCCGTGGCTGACCGACTCCGCCGAGGCCCTCGACGCGCTGTTCGCGCGCCTGGCCGAGGTGGGCGCGTCGAGCGTGACGGTCATCCCGCTGCACCTGCGCCCGGGCGCCCGCGAGTGGTTCGGCCGCTGGCTGGCCGGCACGTACCCGGCGCTGGTCCCGCGCTACCGGGAGCTGTACGCGAAGGGGAGCTACGTGCAGAAGGCGTACCGCGAGCGGCTCGGCGAGCGGGTGGCGCCGCTGCTGCGACGGCACGGGCTGGCCCCGAAGACGGGGTACGAGGTACGGACGCCGGAGCCGCCGGTGCCGCCGCGGGGGGAGGACGTACCGCCCGCCGAGCAGCTGCGGTTGCTGTGACGGCCTTGCGGTGCCCTGTCACGGCGGAGCGCGTCCGGTGCTCACTCAGCGGGACGGCTCCCGCGCGCCGGGCGATTCCGGCTACTCTGACGGCCCAGTGGGTCAGCACCCGCGGCGAGTCCTTTGACTGTCCTTTATGGACCACGATTGCGGTACGTGATCCTCCCACCGGGCGGCCGTGTGAGTGAGGCCGTCACCCCCGACAACCGTGACGCTGCACCGTTCGCCGTAACCCGGCGGGTGGTGTCGGGTGCTTGCGGGAAAATGTCCGATCGTGTCGTTGTCGGGCCCCCTCACCGACGCCTAACGTCGAAGGGATCGATCCGAAAGGAGCCGGACGTTGACGACCTCGCAGACCGACCGTGTCGCGGCGGCCCGGCTCGCCTGGGCCGCGCTGAAGCTGACCCGGGCCGGCCGTCACCCGGTGGGCGTCGACCGGCTCGCCGGGACCGTCGGCGTCACCCCGGCCGAAGCGCGCCGGCTCGTCGAGCTGATCGGCTTCACCCTGCACCGCGACCTCGTCTCGACCGGACCCGCGCCGCGCGGGAGCCACCAGCGGCTCGAGCCCGCCGAAGGCACCCTCGGCGCCGGCCCGGACGGCTCCGTCGACATGTTCCTGCTGGCCCTGGCGACCAACGAGCGCGTGCACGCCGTCGCGACCTGCCCGGTCACCGGCACCCGCATCCGCATCGAGCTCACCCCGTGGGGGATCCTGCAGGCCGATCCGGCCTCCGCCGTCGTCGCCGCGGTCGACCTCGGCTTCGACCTCGACCGCGTCGATGCCGTCGCCTGCGCCGGTCAGCCGTTCTTCGCGTCCGCGTCGGCGGCGGCGAACTGGCTGGTCTCGCACCCCGGCGGGCGCATCTACCAGGTCGCCGCCTACCTGGCCCAGGCCCACCGGCTGGTGGCCGCGCTGGAGGCCCGCCCGAAGTTCGTGCTCTGACACCTGGCACCGCCAGAAGTCAAACCTGCCGACGTCGTACGCTGGGTGGTTCGTTAGCCTTTCCGGGCAGCGAGAACCGCCCATGTCGAAGGAGAGCAGTCGCAGTGCTCCGCACTCACAACGCCGGCACCCTGCGTGCCGAGCAGGCCGGACAGACCGTCACCCTCACCGGATGGGTGGCCCGGCGGCGAGATCACGGCGGCGTCATCTTCATCGACCTCCGCGACGCCAGCGGGGTCGCCCAGGTCGTCTTCCGCGAGGGCGAGATGGCCGAGCGCGCGCACGCGCTGCGCTCGGAGTTCTGCGTCAAGATCGTCGGTGAGGTCGCGAAGCGCCCCGACGGCAACGCGAACGCCGAGATCCCGACCGGCGAGATCGAGGTCCTCGCGACCGAGCTCGAGGTGCTGTCCGAGGCCGCGCCGCTGCCGTTCCCGATCGACGACCGGGTCGACGTCGGCGAGGAGATCCGCCTCAAGCACCGCTACCTGGACCTGCGCCGCAGCGGCCCGGCCGCGGCGATGCGGCTGCGCAGCGAGGTCAGCCGCGCCGCCCGCGAGGTGCTGCACGACCAGGACTTCGTCGAGATCGAGACGCCGACGATGACCCGCTCCACCCCGGAAGGCGCCCGCGACTTCGTGATCCCGGCCCGGCTCAAGCCCGGGTCCTGGTACGCCCTGCCGCAGTCGCCGCAGCTGTTCAAGCAGCTGCTCATGGTCGGCGGCATGGAGCGGTACTACCAGATCGCGCGCTGCTACCGGGACGAGGACTTCCGCGCCGACCGCCAGCCGGAGTTCACCCAGCTCGACATCGAGATGAGCTTCGTCGAGCAGGACGACGTCATTAAGGTCGGCGAGGACATCGTCACCGCGCTGTGGAAGCTGATCGGGCACGAGATCCCGCGGCCGATCCCGCGCATCACCTACCTCGAGGCGATGGCCAAGTACGGCTCGGACAAGCCGGACCTGCGCTTCGACCTCGAGATCACCGACATGACGGAGTTCTTCGCCGACACGCCGTTCCGCGTGTTCCAGGCGCCCTACGTCGGCGCGGTCGTGATGGCCGGCGGCGCTTCGCAGCCCCGTCGCCAGCTCGACGCGTGGCAGGAGTGGGCCAAGCAGCGCGGCGCGCGCGGACTCGCGTACATCCTCGTCAACGAGGACGGCACGCTCGGCGGCCCGGTCGCCAAGAACCTGTCCGAGACCGAGCGCGAGAACGTCGCCGCCGCGGCGGGCGCTAAGGCCGGCGACTGCGTCTTCTTCGCCGCCGGCAAGGCCGCGAGCACACAGCCGCTGCTCGGCGCCGCGCGCGACGAGATCGGCAAGCGCCTCGGCCTGATCGACGAGGATGCCTGGTCGTTCGTGTGGGTCGTCGACGCCCCGCTGTTCGCGCCGGTCGAGGACATCGGGGACGACGTCGCCGTCGGCTCCGGCAAGTGGACCGCCGTGCACCACGCGTTCACCTCGCCGACCCCGGAGTGGATCGACAAGTTCGAGCAGGACCCGGGCAACGCCCTGGCCTACGCCTACGACATCGTCTGCAACGGCAACGAGATCGGCGGTGGCTCGATCCGTATCCACCGCGGCGACGTGCAGAAGCGCGTCTTCGCGTTGATGGGCCTCGGCGAGGAAGAGGCGCAGGAGAAGTTCGGCTTCCTGCTCGACGCCTTCGCGTTCGGCCCGCCGCCGCACGGCGGCATCGCGTTCGGCTGGGACCGCATCGTGATGCTGCTGGCCAAGGCCGACTCGCTGCGTGACGTGATCGCGTTCCCGAAGACCGGCGGCGGCTACGACCCGCTGACCGCTGCGCCCGCGCCGATCACCGCGCAGCAGCGCAAGGAGGCCGGCATCGACGCGAAGCCGGCCGCCCCCGCCCCGCAGCACTAGTGCTGCACCTCAGGGCCGTGTGCCCGCCGGACAAGACCGCTCAGGCGCTCGAAATCCTGCGGGTCCACGCCGGCACCGCGCACCTGATCGTGCACCGCGGTGCCGCCGTGTCACCCGAAGGTGACCTGCTCGAGGCCGACATCGCGCGCGAAGCGGCGGACGAGATCGTCGACGCGCTGTGCGTGCTCGAACTCGACCGCACCGGCGGGATCACCCTGGAAGCGCTCGACACGGCCCTGTCCGACGCCGCCGACGAGGCGGAGGAAGCCGCGCCGGGGGAGGGCGCCGACGCCGTCGTGTGGCAGGAGCTGCTGTCCCGCACCGGCGAGGAGTCGCGGCTCAACGTGACGTTCCTGGCGTTCCTCATCATCGCGTGCCTGCTCGCGGCGGTCGGCGTGCTGACCGACTCGGCGGTGACGATCGTCGGCGCGATGGTCGTCGGCCCCGAGTTCGGGCCGCTCGCCGCGATCGCGGTCGGCCTCGTGCTGCGGCGCTGGGACCTGGTCCGGCAGGCGGGCGCGGCGCTCGCGATCGGCTTCCCGCTGGCCATGGTCGTCACGCTCGGCGGCGCCCTGCTGGTGCGGGTGACGGACGTCTTCGGCGCGCAGGCGTTCGAGCTGAAGCGGCACAGCGAGGTCGACTTCGTGTTCTCGGTGGGCGTACCGTCGCTGGTCGTGGCGATGCTCGCCGGCGCGGCCGGGATGCTCGCCATGACGTCGGCGAAGTCGGCCGCGCTCGTGGGGGTCTTCATCTCGGTGACCACGGTGCCGGCCGCGGGATACGCGGTCGTTGCGGCCGTGGCGGGGGAGTGGAGCAGGTGTCTCCAGTCGATCGGGCAGCTGCTCGTGAACCTTATCGGAATCGTTGCAGCTGCGGCCGTTGTGTTGATCGTGCGCCGGAACGGGCAACGTTCCCCGGAGGAGCTGCGTCCGCTTTCACGCGGGTGACCCGGATCCGGCGGGGATGCCCCTTGTTGTCCGGATGTCAGTAGTCATGGTTGCTCAGTCACGAGTAGGGTCGGTGACAATGACAGTCGACACCTCCTCCACCGGCGACGCTGGGGTCGGGGCAGGAGCCGAGCAGGACATCGCTGCAGCCGTCGCGGCGGGCGAGTCCGTTCTCTCGCGCCGGTTCGGCAGTGCGATCACGCTGGTTTCGCCCGAAGACCTCGCGGGCAGCGGACCGGCCACGGTCGTCCGCGCGAGAGTGGTGTCGTCGTCCTTCGCGCTGCCGCGCACGCTGGTCATCAAGCACTACCCGGACCGCCCGGCGCCGGGCGCGGAGGACTCGTTCGCCCAGGAGGCGGTCAGCTACCAGCTGTTCACGGCGCTGTCCCCGGACGAGCGGATGTGCCCGGAGCTGCTGGCCCACGACGGCCGCGACCGCGTGCTCGTGCTGGAGGACCTCGGCCGCACGGCGACCCTGGAGGACAAGCTCTACGCCCGCGACTCCCGCGCCGCCGAGCGCGCGCTGCTGTCCTGGGCCCGGTCGCTGGGCCGGCTGCACGCGAACACCGCCGGGCGCGAGGCCGATTTCAACGCCCTGCTGCGCCGTCTCGGCGGGCCGGCGAAGTGCGACCACGACGACGTCGACGAGATCTACGCGCGCGTGCCGTCGCTGATCCAGGACCGGCTGGGCACCCCGGTGCCGGAAGCGGTGCTCGACGCGGTCACGCACGCCGTCGAGCAGTCCCGGTCGACGGCCTTCCGCGCGTTCAGCCCGGTGGAGCTCAGCCCCGACAACAACCTGGTCACCGGCGAGGGAGTGCGGTTCCTCGACTTCGAGTACGGCCGGGTCCGGTCGGCGCTGGTCGACGCCGCCAACCTGCGGCTGCCGTTCGCCAGCTGGCCGGACGCGCTGGCGCTGCCCGCCGGCATGAGCGAGGCGATGATCGCGGCGTGGCGCGCGGAGGTGGCGGGGGTGTGGCCCGCGTTCGCCGACGACGAGGCGCTGGCCGGCCACCTGACGTCGAGCGAGCTGCTGCGGGTCTGGCTGATCACGGGCGAGGAGCTGGGCGCACTGGACCTCTCCCGCCACGCGGCCCCGGTGAGCCGCGAGGCGGCGCTGGTGACGTGGTGGCGCGACCTGGCCAAGCACGCGGGCTACGTCCGCATGACGGCGGTCTCGGAGTTCTCGTCGAAGGTGGCGGCGGCCTTGGCGGCGCGGCTGGGGCCGCACGCGGACCTGGCGTTCTACCCGGCCTTCCGCTGACGGGTTCGTCGCCGGCCGGGCTCGCGCCCTTCGCCGAGCCCCGGCGTGCTGTCCGATTCCGCGGCTCGGCCTCCACGCGACCGGGCGCTGGTCCGCCGTCACGCAGGCCTGGCACCAGCCACCGCAGGCCAGCCCCGTCGCACCAGAAGTCACACGCGCCACACCGGTACCGGTCGTGAGTGGTTAGGAGGGTTCTAACCCTCCTAACCACTCACGACCCCCAACCGCAACGCCCCAGCGGCCACACCAGCCTCGGCAACCACGGACCGCAGCCGGAACCGGTAGGTCACCAAAACAGGTCCGCATCAACCCGACTGACCACTCACGACAAGCCGCGGCAGCCCGCCTGTCCACAGCTCGACCGTGATGTGGACAAGCCGGGCCGGACACGGCTTGCCCCGGCCTTTCGTCGGGCCCCGGCGATACGCTGGATGCGGGGCCGGCCCCCAGGGAGGGTGGGGGCTGCTTTAGGGGCGGCAGACTTGGGATATTTCGGACATTTGTGAGCCGAGTGTCAAGAATTCGGCGCGGTGTCGCGGTCGCGTTACCTCGTCCTCACCGCAGGTGAGTCTCCGTGGCCGATGGTTTTGGGCGTGACCGTGACCAGCCTCGAAGTCACTCCCTGTCCCGAACCTTCCCGGCCCGCGCTCAAAGCGGTCCCGAGCGTCCCGAACCTCACGGCGCGTAGGCGAGCGCGGCGGCTCGTGGTGCTCGGGGACTCGACCGCCGTCGGGCTCGGTGATCCCTTGCCGCGGCGGGGAGGCTGGCGTGGTGTCGGCCCGCTGGTCGCCGCGGCGCTCGGGGTCGCTGCCGACGGCTACCTCAATCCCTCCTTCACCGGCGCCCGGATGCACTGTGTGCTCGGCAAGCAGGTGCCCGCCGCCTTGGCGCACCGGCCCGATGTGGCGCTGGTCGTCGCCGGGATGAACGACACCCTGCGGCCCGACTTCGACGCTGGTGCCATCGCCGCCGATCTCACCGAGGTCGTCCGCCTGCTCGGTGCGGTCGGCACCACCGTCATCCCGGTCCGGTTCCACGACCACAGCAAGGTGTTCCGCCTCCCGCCGGCCCTCAAGCGCGCCCTCAGCGCCCGCGTCGCCGAGCTGAACGCGGCCATCGACGAGGTCGTCGCCCGCGAAGGCGTGCCCTGCCTGGACCTCGACCGGCTGCCCGGCGCGTACGACCTGACGGCGTGGAGCGTCGACCGGCTGCACCCGTCCGAACTGGGGCACCGGATGCTCGCGGACGGCTTCACCGGGCTGCTCGCCGACGCCGGGTTCGACGTCCCGGAACCGGTGAGCCTCACCTGCGGCGGCGGGGTCGAGCCGAGTGCCACGGGGCACGTGGGATGGCTGGTGCTGAAAGGGATTCCGTGGCTGTGGCGCCGCGGCCGCGAGTTCCTGCCCTACGCCGCGGTCATCATGTGGCACTCGTTCCGCGAGCGGACGCGCTGAACACCCGCAACGCCTCGGCGTCCGAAGCCGGGTTGCGGACGAAGGAATCCGCCCACTCTTCGATGTCCGGATAAGCACAGTGCGCCGCGAGGAACCGGCACGCCGCCTCGACGTCGTACCGCGTGCGCCGCAGGTCGACGCCGTTGCCGAGCAACGCCCAGTGCGCACCTCCGGTGCCGTAAGGCATTCCGACGCTGCCGGGGTTCACGATCAGCCGCCGGTCCGCCAGCCGCGTGAACGGCATGTGGGTGTGACCGAGCACCACCGTGGACGCAAGAACGCCGTCCAGGACCTCCGCCCAGCGTTCGAGGGGACTGTCGACGAGCACGATCTCGGTGTCGTCGCGCGGGGTCGCGTGGCAGAACAGGACGCCGTCGAGCGTCACCGTCAGCGGGAGCGCGTCCAGGACCGGCAGATCGCCCGGACGCAGCTGCCGCGCCGCCCACGGGAAGATCGGGTCCGGCACGAACTCCCCGTCGCCGCGCGCGGACGCCGCCAGCTCGCGGTCGGCGTTGCCGCGCACCCACACCGCGCGCTCGCCCAGGGAAACCAAGCGCTCCAGGGTTTCGACCGGCATCGGCCCGGCGAGCATGTCACCCAGGAGCACGATCCGGTCCGCCGCGACGACGTCCGGTTCGGCCAGCACCGCTTCCAGCGCCGGCAGGACGCCGTGGATGTCCGAGAGCACCGCGATCCGCATCCGCCCACTCTCGGGCACGGACGCGCCCCGGGCGAGGGATTTCGCCCAGGGCGCAACCGGTTCAGCCCGTGGTGAGCGGCAGCTCCCGCACGCCCGTCATGTTCGGGTTCACCTGGAACTTCGGCGGTTCACCCGGGATCGTGCGCAGTGCCGGGTAGCGGTCGAACAGGATGTTCAGCGCCACCCGGCCCTCCAGCCGCGCGAGCGGCGCGCCGATGCAGAAATGGATGCCGCGGCCGAACGCCAGGTGCGGGTTCGGATCGCGCAGCGGGTCGAACGTGTCCGGCTCGGCGAACACGCGCTCGTCGCGGTTGGCCGCGGCCACCCAGACCATCAGCATCTGCTCGGCCGGGATCGTCGCGCCGCCCAGCTGCACCTCGCGGTTCGTCGTGCGGGCGACCGCCGCGAACGGCGAGAGGTAGCGCAGCGACTCCTCGATCAGCGGCGGCACCAGGGACCGGTCGGCGCGCGCCCGCTCGTCCCACTCCGGGTGCGTGTCGAGGCACAGCACGGCGTTGCCGAGCAGCATCGTGGTGGTGATGTGCCCGGCCAGCAGCAGCACGTTCGCGAAGTTGACGACCTCGTTGCGGGTCAGCTTCTCACCATCGAGTTCGGCCTCGACGAGCTTCGTCAGCAGGTCGTCGCGCGGCCGCGTGCGCCGCTCGTCGACGTGCCCGCCGAGGTACTCGATGAGTTTCTTCTGGCCCTCCAGGGAGTTCTTCATCGACTCCTGCCGCGCCTCGCTCTGCTCCTTCAAGGAGAACTGCTCAGAGGAGCTGAACATCTTGTCGACCCAGCCCTTGAACAGGTTCCGGTCGCTCGCGGGGACCCCCAGCAGCTCCGCGATCACGATCACCGGCAACGGGTAGGCCAGGGCCTCGACCAGCTCGAGCCGGCCGGAACCGCCGGCCTCGTCGAGCATTTCGGTCGTCACGGCGGCGATGCGCGGCTCGAGGTCGGCGACGACCTTCGGGGTGAACGCGCGGCTGACGAGCTTGCGCATCTTGTTGTGCAGCGGCGGGTCCAGCTGCAGCAGGTTGCCCGCCGACATCGCCGCCAGGTCGACGTCCTCGAGCATCTCCTTCGGCACCAGCCGGGTGGTGTCCGACGAGAACGTCGCCGGGTCGCGGAGGATCTCTTCGGCTTCCGGGTGCCCGTAGACGTTCCAGAACCCGAGGTCGGCCGCGTGCCGGACGCGCTCGGCCGGTTGCTTTCCCCGCAGCCAGAACTGGGATTCGTGCAGTCCCCAGGTGTCGGCGAGTGTGGTGGTCATGTCCGCCCCTTTTCCCTGTGTGAACCCGGGATCAGCCGGGATCCTCGGTGGGATCGTGTGCGTAGATCCCTTGCCGGTAGCCCGAGACGAGTTCCTCGAGCGCCGCTGTGAGCTCCGCGGCCACCTGCGCGACCGCCGCGGGATCGGGTTCCCCGGGCGGCTCGAACGCGGCGCGGATCGTGTACGCGAGGGCGTCGGCCCGCTCTTCGAGCGGGATGCTCTCGAACTTGCCGGACACCACGTCGGTGAAGTAGAAGCCGATCGCCGTGGCGTTGAGCGCGTAGTCCAGGTTCGGGACGTCGGTGCGGACGAGCCCGTGGCGGCGCATCGCGTCCTCGAAGTGCCCGCTCAGCTCCTGCTGCTGCTTGCGCAGCGCGAGGTCGCCGAGCGAGCCGAACATCTCGGCGTTGCCGCGGAACATCGCCATCACCAGCGGCCGCCGGTGGGTGGCGAGGAACGACGACGAGATCATCCGGTGCGGCAGGATCATCGCCGGGTCGGCCTTGATCCCGTCCAGGATGGCCTCGGTCAGGTCGGCGGACTCGCGCATCATCAGCGCCTGGAACAGCAGTTCCTTGGTGCGCCAGTGCAGGTACACGGTGCCCTTGCCGATGCCGGCCGCGCGCGCGATGTCGTCGACGGCCACCTTGCGGTAGCCCATGCGCAGCAGCAGCTCGCCGGCCGCGTCCAGGATGCGGTCGCCGCGCTCGCGGTTGGGATGGCTCATGCCGCTCTTTCGTCGAGAGTTTGACCTGGTGACCGGATTCGCACATTCGGTCAACCGGTCATCACGACGGTAGCGCGCCCCCGAACCCCGGGGCAAGGGTTCTGTCGGTGGCGTCGGTTAACGTCATCCGGGTGGCACAAGACGAGCTCTTCACCGTGAACGCCGACGTGGCGCCCCCACCTGAACGCACCACGTCGAACACCGGCGAGCGGCAGGCGGACCCGGCGAGCTCCCCGCTGGCCGTGCGGATGCGGCCGCGCTCGCTCGACGAGGTCGTCGGCCAGCAGCACCTGCTGCGCGAAGGTGCCCCGCTGCGCCGGCTGGTCGAGGGCGCGGCCCCGGCGTCCGTGTTGCTCTACGGCCCGCCCGGCACCGGGAAGACGACCCTGGCCAACCTGGTCTCGATCGCCACCGGACGCCGGTTCGTCGCGATGTCGGCGCTCTCGGCGGGCGTCAAGGAGGTGCGCGGGGTCATCGAGGAGGCCCGGCGGCGCCGGCAGTACAACACCGAGAACACCGTCCTGTTCATCGACGAGGTGCACCGCTTCTCCAAGACCCAGCAGGACGCCCTGCTCGGCGCGGTCGAGGACCGCACGGTGCTGCTGGTCGCGGCGACCACCGAGAACCCGTCGTTCTCCGTCGTCTCGCCGCTGCTGTCGCGCTCGCTGGTGCTGCAGCTGCGTCCGCTGACCGACGAGGACATCACGCGGCTGATCGAGCGCGCGCTGACCGACGACCGCGGCCTCGGCGGCGAGCTGACGCTGACCGAGGACGCCCGCGCCCACCTCGTCCGGCTCGCCGGCGGTGACGCCCGCCGCGCGCTGACCGCGCTCGAAGCGGCGGCGGACGCGGCGTCGGCCACCGAGGCGAAGACCATCGACCTGCCGATCGTCGAGTCCACTGTGGACAAGGCGGCGGTGCGCTACGACCGCGACGGCGACCAGCACTACGACATCATCAGCGCGTTCATCAAGTCGATCCGCGGGTCCGACGTCGACGCCGCGCTGCACTACCTGGCCCGGATGATCGAGGCGGGGGAGGACCCGCGCTTCCTGGCCCGGCGCCTGGTCGTGCACGCCAGCGAGGACATCGGCATGGCCGACCCGACGGCGCTGCAGGCGGCGGTCGCGGCCTCGCACGCCGTCCAGTTCATCGGCATGCCCGAGGGCCGGCTGGCGCTCGCGCAGGCGACGATCCACCTGGCCACGGCCCCGAAGTCGAACGCCGTCGTCACCGGCATCGACGCCGCGCTGGCCGACGTCCGTGCCGGACTGGCCGGCAGCGTCCCGCCGCACCTGCGCGACGGGCACTACGCGGGCGCCAAGAAGCTCGGCAACGCCCAGGGCTACCGCTACCCGCACGGCGTCCCGGAAGGCGTGCTGGCACAGCAGTACCCGCCGGACGAGCTGGTCGGCCGGGACTACTACGAGCCGACCCAGCGCGGCGCGGAACGCCCGCTCGCCGAGCGCGTCCCGAAGCTGCGCCGGACCATCCGCGGCGAGCGGTAAAGGCGGCTTGGGAAGCCCTTGGGAGAGCCCGGGGGAACTGGACGGCTGGTGTTCGCCCGCGCGACGCGATCCGGGCACGTGCGTCGGCGAGCATCCGGCCCATGGAAATCCCGAGAGTCGGCGTTCCCGACGCACTGGCTGCCCGCCTGAGCATGGCCGAGCAGCACGAGTACCTCTCCCGCCGTTCCCTGCTCAAGGGCGCCGCCGCCACCGGCGCCCTGCTCGCCGCCGGCCCGATGCTGCTGCCCGGCACGGCCTACGCCGACGGCGCGAAGGTCGCCCCGGCCGGCCGTCACCTCGCCTTCGGCCGCAACCCGCGCACGGACGTCCGCGTCGCCTGGCAGGTGCCGACGCGGGTCAAGAACCCGTTCCTGCGCGTCGCCGAACACCACGATCGCCACGGATACCAGTGGGGGCACCGGATCCCGGCCGAGACGCGGGCGCTGCACTCCGAGGTCGCCGGGGTCATCGCGCCGTACGACCAGTACTACCTGCACGCCGAAGCGAGCCGCCTGACGCCGGGCCGCACCTACACCTACGCGGTCGGCCACGACGGCTACGACCCGGCGAACGGCGACGGCGGGGCCGCCGCGCTCTCGACGTTCACCACCGCGCCCGCGCGCGGCTTCCCGGCGGGGAAGTTCACCTTCACCGCCTTCGGCGACCAGGGTGTCTCCACGACGGCGCTGGCCCAGGACGGCGCGGTCGCCCAGCAGCACCCGCGGTTCCACCTCCTCGCCGGCGACATCGCCTACGCCGACCCGAGCGGCGCGGGCCTGCCGCCCGGCCCGGTCGCCGACGGCAGCCACGACCTGTACGACCCGCACGTCTGGGACGCCTACTACAACCAGATCGAGGGCGTCGCCGCGTCCGTGCCGTGGATGGTCACGACCGGCAACCACGACATGGAAGCGCTGTACTCGCCCGACGGCTACGGCGGCCAGACCAAGCGCTGGGACTTCCCCGGCAGCGGCCCGGCCGACTGCCCGAGCGTGTACTCGTTCATCTACGGCAACGTCGGCGTGATCTCCTTGGACGCCAACGACGTCTCGTACGAGATCCCGGCCAACCGCGGCTACTCGCACGGCTCCCAGACGGCGTGGCTCAAGCGCCGCCTGCGGTACCTCCGGCTGCAGCCGGACGTCGACTTCATCGTGGTGTTCTTCCACCACTGCGCCTACTCGACGACCAACCAGCACGCGTCCGAAGGCGGCGTGCGGGAGGAGTGGGTGCCGCTGTTCGACCAGTTCCACGTCGACCTGGTCGTCAACGGGCACAACCACATCTACGAGCGCACCGACGCGCTGCGCGGCGGCCGCGTCACGAAGAAGGTCGCCATCGGCGACACCGTCGACCCGGACCGCGACGGCACGGTCTACGCCACCTGCGGCGGCGGGGGCCGCAGCGTCTACAGCTTCCCGGTGCCGGACACCTTCGACGGCGAGTTCACCAGCTACCACTGGGTGAAGGGCGGCGGGCAGGAGACGGAGACCGTCGGCTGGTCGCGGGTGCGCTACACCGGTTACTCGTTCCTCGCGATCGACGTCGAGCCGGCGTGGTTCGGCCGGAAGACCACGCTGACCGTGCGGACACTGCGCAACGACGGCGTCGAAATCGACAGATTCTCCTTGCGCCGCACCGCGGGCCTGCACACCGCGACGGGCGGCTTCGGCGGTTCCGGTGGCTCGGCTCAGGTCGGCGCGGACCCGGGCGACGCCTGAGGATCGCGGGCCCGCTCCCGCACGGCCAGTGCGGGAGCGGGCACCGAACGTGGGCCGGAGGCAGCAAGATCATCGGGTTTCGTAAGCTTCGCGGCTTGGGGCGGCCTGAACACAGGGGGGCGGCCCAGCGAAGGCAGGAGGCATCCCCGTGCCCGCGACGCTGCAGTGCATCGTCCTGGACTGTCCGGAACCCGTCGTGCTCGCGTACTTCTACCAAGCGATCATGGGCGGCGAGGTGGATCTCCCGGACCCCCGCTGGCGGGTGGACGAGGACTGGTCGACCCTGCACGTGAACGGCATGGTCCTGGGGTTCCAGCGCGCTCCCGGCCACCAGCCGCCGCGCTGGCCGGATCCGGCCCACCCGCAGCAGTTCCACCTCGACTTCGAGGTCGACAACCTCGCCCAGACGCACCACCAGGTCCTCGCGTACGGCGGCCGGCTGCTCGACCCCGACCTGGGCGGCCGGGGCTGGCGCGTCTACGCCGACCCGGCGGGCCACCCGTTCTGTCTCCTCGGCGACTACTGACCGCGGGGCCTTCCGCGGCGAAGTCCTTGCCGTAGAAGCCTTCGGTGGTCCGGAACTCCTCGCTCATCCGTCCGTGGACTGCGGGACGGCGGGGTCTTCGGCACGATGGGCGCATGAGCATCGCGTTCCTCGGTACCGGGATCATGGGCGCCGCCATGGCGGCCAACATCGCGAAGGCGGGCCTCGACGTCCGCGTCTGGAACCGGACGCGGGAGAAGGCCGAGCCCCTCGCCGACGTCGCGACGGTGGCCGACTCGGCCGCCGCGGCGGCCGACGGCGCCGACATCCTGGTGACGATGCTGGCCGACGGTCCCGCCGTCGCGTCGGCGTTCGAAGCCGCTTCGCCCGCTTCGGGCACGTTGTGGCTGCAGATGAGCACGGTCGGCCTCGACTGGACCGACCGGCTCGCCGCGCTGGCGGCGGAAGCGGGCGTGGTGTTCGTCGACGCGCCGGTCCTCGGCACCCGGCAGCCGGCGGAGCAGGCGCAGCTGGAGGTCCTGGCGTCCGGCCCGGAGGAGGCCCGCCCGGCCGCGACGCCGGTGTTCGACGCCGTCGCGATCCGCACGCGCTGGCTCGGCCCGGCCGGCCAGGGCAGCCGGCTGAAGCTGGTGCTGAACGCCTGGGTGCTGACGCTGACCAACGGCACGGCCGAAAGCCTCGGCCTCGCCCACGCGCTGGGCCTGGACCCGGCGTTGTTCCTGGAGACGATCAAGGGCGGCGGCCTGGACGTCGGCTACGCGCACGTGAAGGGCGCGGCGATGCTGTCGGGCGACTACGAGCCGTCGTTCCCGGCGAGCCTGGCGGCGAAGGACGCCGGCCTGGTGGTCAAGGCCGCGGGCGACACCGTCGACGTGGCGGGCGCCCGGGCGGTCTTGTCGCATCTGGAGACAGCGGTGGAAGCCGGCCACGGCGACGAGGACATGGCGGCCCTCTACCGGGCGGTGCTCAAGGACTCCTGACCACGGCTTCTCCTGCGTCCCAATGTGGCGTTGGGTGCGTTGGACGCACCGAACGCCACATTGGGTGCGTCGGACGCACCCAACGCCACATTGGGGCGCTACGGCCGGCCCGGGACGAGCGTGGCCAGGCGGTCCGGCCCGCGGCCCCCGATGCGGACCGTGACAGTGCGGCGGGGTGACACGGTCGGGGACCCGGCCAGGCGGTAACCTCACCAGCACCCAAGACTCCAAGTCCCAGTGAACCGAGGAGGGCCCGTGTCGGCAGGGCAGATCGCCGCGTTGATCGCCGCAGGAGCATTCGTGGTGCTGGTCGTCCTGCTGGCGATCCCGCTGATCAAGCTCGGCAAGACGCTGGACGCGGCCACCGAGGCGATCGAGCGCACCAACAGCAACACCGACCCGCTGCTGGTCGGCGCGAACCAGACGATCACGCACGTCAACGCCCAGCTCGAGCGGGTGGACGGCATCACGTCGAACGCGCAGGCCGTCACCGGGAACGTCTCCGCGCTGACGTCGGTGTTCACCGCGACGCTGGGCGGGCCGCTGGTCAAGACCGCCGCGCTGTCCTACGGGCTCAGCAAGGCGATCCGGGCGCGCAAGAAGAAGAACGCCGCCAAGGCCGCGAAGAAGGCCGCGAAGTGAAGCGGCTGTTCTGGCTCGGCGTCGGTGTGGTCGCCGGGGTCGCGCTGTCCCGCAAGGCCGCCGAAACCGCTCGTCAGGCCACTCCGGCCGGGATAGCATCGAACCTGGGTGACGCCGTGCGCGAGCTGGCGGGCGCCGTGGGTTCGTTCGGCGCCGAGGTGCGTGCGGGCATGAGCGAGCGGGAGCAGGAGTTGCACGAGATGGTCGAGCAGCGGGCGGGTGTGGTGACGCCGCAGGCCTCGGGCCGGCACGCCGCCGAAGCCCGGCGGCCCGCCCGGCGAGCTCGCCGGGCGGAGGGCTGACCGGTCGCCTTCGCGACCCGGAAGCCGCTCCGCCGCCGTCGTCATCCCGTACTCCAGCACAAGGACCTGACCCGTGGACACACACGAAATCACCGACCGTTTCCTGCGCCATTACGAGAGCAAGGGTCACACGCGCGTGCCCAGCGCGCCGCTGATCCTCGACGACCCGAACCTGCTCTTCGTCAACGCCGGCATGGTCCAGTTCAAGCCGTACTTCCTCGGTGAGGCGCCGCCGCCGTACCCGCGTGCGACCTCCGTGCAGAAGTGCGTGCGCACCCCGGACATCGACGAGGTCGGCAAGACCACCCGGCACAACACGTTCTTCCAGATGGCCGGCAACTTCTCCTTCGGCGACTACTTCAAGGAAGGCGCCATCGAGTACGCCTGGGAGCTGATCACCAAGCCCCAGAGCGACGGCGGTTACGGCCTCGACCCGAACCGCCTGTGGGCGACGGTCTACGAGGACGACGCCGAGGCGGCCGGCCTGTGGCGCAAGCTCACCGGCCTGCCCGGCGAGCGCATCCAGGTGCGCGACGGCAAGGACAACTACTGGGACATGGGCGTGCCCGGCCCCGGCGGCCCGTGCTCGGAGATCTACTACGACCGCGGCCCGGCGTACGGCCGCGAAGGCGGCCCGGTCGCGGACGAGGACCGCTACATCGAGATCTGGAACCTCGTCTTCATGCAGGACATCCGCGGCGAGCTGAGCCCCAAGCTCGGGCACAAGCCGATCGGTGAGCTGCCGAAGAAGAACATCGACACCGGCATGGGCGTCGAGCGCGTCGCGACGATCCTGCAGGGCGTCGAGAACGTCTACGAGACGGACCTGGTGCGCCCGGTGATCGGCCGCGCCGAGGAGTTCTCCGGCCGCCGCTACGGCGGCAACCACGCCGACGACGTCCGCTTCCGCGTGATCGCCGACCACGCCCGCACCGGCGTTCTGCTGATCGGCGACGGCGTGACCCCGGGCAACGACGGCCGCGGGTACGTGCTGCGCCGGCTGCTGCGCCGCATCGTCCGCTCCTCGCGCCTGCTGGGCGTGCACGAGCCGGTGCTGCAGTCGTTCGCCGCGGTCGTGCGCGACACGATGGGCCCGACCTACCCCGAGCTCGTCAGCGGCTTCGACCGGATCAACGAGGTCGTCCGGATCGAGGAGGAGGCGTTCCTCGCGACGCTGACCAGCGGTTCGCGCATCTTCGACATGGCGGCCGAGGAGACCAAGCGCGGCGGCGGCGACGTGCTGGCCGGCGACAAGGCGTTCCAGCTGCACGACACCTACGGCTTCCCGATCGACCTGACCCTGGAAATGGCGTCCGAGCAGGGCCTGAGCGTCGACGAAGACGGCTTCCGCACGCTCATGAACGAGCAGCGCACCCGCGCGAAGGCGGACGCGGCGGCCCGCAAGACCGGCCACGGCGACCTCTCGGAGTACCGGAAGGTCCTGGAGCAGCACGGCGAGACCGAGTTCCTCGGCTACACCGACCTGCAGGCCGAGGCGAAGGTCGTCGCGCTGCTCGAAGACGGGCAGCCGGTCCGCAGCGTCTCGGCGGGCAAGAAGGCCGAGCTGGTCCTCGACCGCACGCCGTTCTACGCCGAGAGCGGCGGCCAGGTCGCCGACACCGGCGTGCTGCTCGGCGACGGCGTCGAGCTGAAGGTCCTGGACGTCCAGAAGATCGTCCCGGGGCTGTTCGTTCATCGCGTCGAGGTCCTCGACGGCGAGGTCGGCCTGGACTCGAAGGTCACCGGCTCGGTCGACGCGCACCGCCGGCTTTCCATCGAGCGCTCGCACTCCGCGACGCACCTGGTGCACGCGGCGGTCCGCGGCGCCTACGGCAAGCGTGCGGCGCAGGCGGGGTCGCTGAACTCGCCGGGCCGCATGCGGTTCGACTTCACCACGCCCGGTTCGGTCTCGGCGGACGTGCTGACCGAGGTCGAGCAGGAGGTCAACGACTACCTGCAGACCGACGTCGAGGTCAACAGCTTCACCACGACCAAGGACAAGGCCCTCGAACTGGGCGCGGTCGCGCTGTTCGGCGAGAAGTACGGCAACGACGTCCGCGTGGTCGACATGGGCGAGTACTCCCGCGAGCTCTGCGGTGGCACGCACGTGGACCGGATCGGCCAGCTCGGCCTGGTCAAGCTGGTCTCCGACGCGTCCATCGGCTCGGGCGTGCACCGCGTCGAAGCGCTGGTCGGCACGGACGCGCTGAAGTACGTCCGCAAGGAACAGCTGCTGGTCTCGCAGCTGGCGAACACCTTCAAGGTGCCCTCGGACGAGCTGCCGGGCCGCATCGAGGACGTCCTGACCCGGCTGAAGAACGCCGAGAAGGAGATCGCCCAGCTGAAGACCCAGCAGGTGCTGGGCTCGGCGGGCGCGCTGCTCGACAAGGCGCAGGACGTCGGCGGCGTCACGGTCGTCGCCGAGGTCGTCCCGGACGTTGACGGTAACGGCCTGCGCGCCCTCGCCTCGGACCTGCGCGGCCGCCTCGGCTCGCGGCCCGGCGTGGTGGCGTTGTTCTCGCCGGCGGGTGACAAGCTCAGCTTCGTCGTCGCGACGACGAAGGCGGCCCAGGACAAGGGCGTCGCCGCGGGCAAGCTCGTCCCGTCGTTCGCGGGGAAGATCGGCGGCCGCGGCGGCGGCAAGCCCGACATGGCCCAGGGTGGTGGCACGAACCCGGCCGGCGCGGCCGACGCGGTCACGGCCCTACGCGCGGCGATCGCCGGCATTGGTTAACCGCGGAAACCGGGGTCCGGATCGGCCCGGAGTGTCCGATCCGGGCCGCGGCCGGCGGCTCGGTGTGGATGTCGGCTCGGTCCGGGTCGGGGTCGCTCTGAGCGATCCGGCCCCCGTGCTCGCGTCGCCATTGGTTACCCTCTCCCGCGATGCGACCGACGACAGTGATCTGGACCAGCTGGCCGCCCTCGTCACCGAGCACGAGGTGGTCGAGGTGATCGTGGGCTTGCCGCGCACGCTCGCCAACCGGCAGGGTCCGGCGGCCGAGCTGGCGATCGCGTATTCTGAACGTCTGGCCGGGCGCGTCGCGCCCGTGCCGGTCCGGCTGGGCGACGAGCGGCTGACCACGGTCACCGCATCCCGCATCCTCTCCCAGCGCGGGGTCAAAGGCCGCAAGCAGCGAGCGGTGGTCGACCAGGCCGCCGCCGTCGAGATCCTGCAGGCCTGGATCGACGCCGCTGCTGCGCACCGCGCCCGGGAGGGAGACCGATGAACGACGAGGAGCCTGAGCGCCCGCGAGGCCGCCGGAGGCTGCGGGAGCCGGAAGACGCGGCCCCGCCGCCGGCCCGCCGAGCCGACCCGCGTGACCCGCGGGCCGCCGAGCAGCGCTACGCGCAGCCGCGGAGCGGTTACCACGAGCTGCCCCAGCCGTCCCGCCGTCCGCAGCAGCCGAGCGACCGGCACGAGGTGCCGCCGCGGCGGGCGCAGCAGCAGCCGAGCGGCTACCACGATCTGCCGCAACCCTCCCGGCAGGGCCGGCCCGCCGAACCCCCGGCCGCCGACCCGCGCCGGGACGCGCCGCCGACCGGGCGCCGTCGCCGGCTCGAACCGCCGGACGCGCTGCCCCCGGTCGACGACGAGCTCGACCCGCAGGCCCGCCGGGCCGCCCCGGCTCGCGCCGCCCACGCCCGGCACGGCCTCGACGAGGGCTCGGAGGTCCAGGCCCCGCGCCGGCGCCGCGCTCCCGAGCCGGAAGAGGCTCCCGAGCCGCCACGACGGCGTCGTCCGGCCCCCGTCCCCGAAGAGGTGGCCGAGGCGCCCCGGCGGCGTCGCGCGGCCCCGGAACCCGAAGAGCCGGCCGAAGCCCCGAGACGGCGTCGCGCCGCCCCGGAACCGGTCGAGAGCGAAGCTCCGCAGCGCCGTCGTCCGGCCGCCGAGCCGCCCGCCGCCGCCCAGCCACCCGCGCGACGGTCCGTCCAGCCGGGTGACCGCCCTGCCGGCGTGCCCGCGCCCGGCGCCGAACCGCCGCGCCGGCGCCGCCCGCCGCCCCCGCCGGTGCGCGAGGAGCCGGTCACCGACATCATCCCCGCGCAGACCGCACCGCCCCCGGCGCCCGAGCCCGTCCGCGCGCCGCGCGAGGAGCAGCCGGCCGGGGACGCCCTCTTCGCCGAGGACGAGTACGACGAGTACGCGGAGTACGACGACGACTACGACGCTGAGTACGCCGAAGACGGCTACGACGAGCCGGAGTACGAAGAGGACTACGACGACTACGAGGAAGAGCCGGAGAAGCCCCGGAAGAAGAAGGGCAAGCGCGCGCTCGGCTGGATCGCCGCGGTCGCGGTGATCGTCCTGCTCGCCGGCGGCGCCTACTACGGCTTCAACAGGTTCTTCGGCTACGAGGACTACGACGGCGCCGGCGACGGCGACGTCCTGTTCCAGGTCGACGACGGCGACTCGACGTCGGCGATCGGCGCCAAGCTCACGACGGCGGGCGTCGTCGCCAGCAGCAAGGCCTTCGTGAAGGCCGGCGCGGACAACCCGAAGCTGTCGAAGATCCAGCACGGCTTCTACGTCATGAAGTCGCACATGTCCGGGGCCAGCGCGGTCGACCGGATCGTCGCGCCGACCTCGCGGGTGGGGCAGCTGGAGGTCCGGCCCTACACACAGTTCGACGACATCACCCAGCCCGACGGCAAGGTCACGCCCGGCGTGTACAGCCTGATGGCGAAGGCGTCGTGCGCGCAGCTCAACGGCAAGAGCACCTGCGTCACCGCCGACGACCTGCGCAAGGTCGTCGACGCCGCGGACCTCAAGACGCTCGGCGTGCCCGACTGGGCCGTCGAAGACGCGAACAAGGCCGACCGCAAGGACCGCAGGCTGGAAGGCCTGATCGCGCCCGGGCTCTACGACGTCCGGCCCGGCGCGAGCCCGCAGGAGATCATCGGCCAGCTGGTCCGCAGCTCGACCGAGGCGATCCAGAACGCCGGCCTGAGCCCGCAGTCGACCGGTCCGGGCAAGACGCCGTACCAGACGCTGATCATCGCCTCGATCATCGAGCGCGAGGCCGTGAAGGCCGACTTCGGGAAGCTCTCCCGGGTCATCTACAACCGGCTGGCGATCGACATGCGCCTGCAGATGGACTCCACGGTCAACTACGTGCTCGACCGGCCCACCCTGGCGACCAACGACGCCGACCGGCTCCGGGCCGGGCCGTACAACACGTACAAGAACGCGGGCCTGACCCCGACGCCGATCTCGGTGCCCAGCCCGGAGGCCATCCAGGCCGCGGTGCACCCCGTCGCGGGGGACTGGGTGTACTTCGTCAAGTGCGAGAAGAACGGCCTGTCCTGCTTCGCGGTCACGTTCGACGATCACAAGAAGAACGTCGAGAAGGCCAAGGCGAACGGTGCCTTCTGAGCCCTGGCGGGCCGCGGTCCTGGGCAAGCCGGTGGCGCACTCGCTGTCCCCGGTGCTGCACGGCGCCGCGTTCGCCGCGCTCGGCCTGACCGGCTGGACGTACGAGCGGATCGAGACGGGCGCCGAGGACCTCCCGGCGTTCGTCGACGGCCTCGGCCCGGAGTGGGCCGGGCTCTCGGTCACCATGCCGGGCAAGCGCGCGGCGCTCGACCACGCGGACGAGGTGACGACGCGCGCGGCCGCGGTCGGCGCGGCCAACACACTCGTCCGCACCGCGAAGGGCTGGCTCGCGGACTGCACCGACGTCGAGGGGGTCACCGGCGCGCTGCGCGCGGCGGGCGGGTACACGCCGTCGCCGTCGGACACGGCCATCGTGCTCGGCGCGGGTGGTACCGCGGCCGCGGCGGTCGTCGGGCTGGCGGCGCTGGGCGTGCGTCAGGTGCGCCTGGTCGTGCGGGAACCCGCGCGGGCTGCCGAAACCCTCGACGCGGCGAAGCGGGCGTCGCTCGACGTCGAGGTGCTGCGGTGGGCCGAAACGGACTTCGCGGCGCTGGCCGCCGAAGCCGCGGTGCTGGTGAACACCGTCCCGCCGGACGCGGTCCTGGCGCACGTCGCCGACCTCGCGGCCGTCGCGCACGTGCTCGACGTCATCTACCACCCGTGGCCGACGCCGCTCGCCGACGCCGTCGCGCGCCGCGGCGGCAAGCTCGCGACCGGGCTGGACATGCTGCTGCACCAGGCGTTCGGCCAGGCCGAGCACTTCACCGGCCGGCCGGCCCCGCGCGCGGCGATGCGCGACGCGCTGCGCGCGGCGACCGGGAACCTGCTGCCGCTGCCGATCGGGTAAACCGCTTGCCCCGGGTTGATAGTCTGGCCGACTGCCTTGAACAAGGGGGTCTACCGGAATGACCAGTCAAGAAGCGCTGAACGACGACCAGCTCGAGAACGCCTGGGTCGGCGGCGAGCCGCCCAAGCTCGACTCGACCGTGACGCTCGTCGACTACGACCCGGAGTGGCCGAAGGCTTTCGAGCGCGAGGCCGAGCGGATCCGCGGTGTCCTGGGGGAGCAGGTGCTCGCCCTGGAGCACGTCGGGTCGACGTCGGTGCCCGGCCTGTGCGCCAAGCCGTGCGTCGACATCTACCTCGAGGTGCCGGACTCCGACGACGAGAGCGCCTACGTACCGGCGCTGGAAGGCGTGGGCTACCGGCTCGTCATCCGCGAGCCGGACTGGGAGAAGCACCGCTGCTTCAAGGGCCCGGACACGAACATCAACCTGCACACGTACTCGCCGGGCAACGGCCAGGCGGCGCGCTACCGGCTCTTCCGCGACCGCCTGCGGTCGCACCCGGAGGAGCGGGAGCTCTACGCCGCGAAGAAGCGCGAGCTGGCCGCGCGGGAGTGGAAGTACATCCAGAACTACGCCGACGCCAAGACCGAGGTGGTCGAAGAGATCCTCGCCCGCGCCCGCGCCGAGCAGTATGACGGCTACAGCGAGGCCTACGCCGAGCACGCCGGGAAGTCCGTCACCAACGCCCTGTACGACCGGCCCGCGATCGTGGAGCTGGCCGGGGACGTCGAGGGCAAGCGGGTGCTGGACGTCGGCTGCGCGGCCGGGCACCTGAGCGCGCTGCTGGCCGAGCGGGGCGCCGACGTCGTGGGCGTCGACGCCAGCGCGGGCATGGTCGCCGTCGCGCGCAAGAAGTTCGGCGACGTCGCGCGCTTCGAGCACGCCGACGTCTCCCGGCCGCTCGACCTGGCGGACGGCTCGATCGACGTGATCACCGCGTCGCTCGTGCTGCACTATCTGAAGGACTGGGACGCCACCCTGGCCGAGTTCCGCCGGGTCCTGAAGCCCGGAGGCGCACTGGTGTTCTCGGTGCACCACCCCGGCGAGGACTGGCACTGGTTCGACAAGGAGAACTACTTCGAGGTCGAGCTGCTCGAAGACGACTTCGGGCTCGGCGGGCGACCGCACCCCGTCCGGTTCTACCGGCGGCCGCTGAGCTGGATGTTCGGCGCGGTCCGCGACGCCGGTTTCGCCGTCGACCGGCTGGTCGAGCCGATGCCGGTGGCCGAGGCCGACGACGTCGACCCGAAGTGGGCGAAGAACCTGCGTACCAAGCCGCGGTTCCTCTACTTCCGGGCGGTCAATCCCGCTTGGCCAGGTCTTGGATCAGGTCGACGATCTCCCGGCTGACGGGGCGGAACACCCGCAGCCGGGAGAGCGCGGCCAGCCGGGCCAGCAGCGGGACACTGCGCTCGACCAGCATCCGGCTGCGTTTCTCGCCGGCCGAACGGTCGTGCACCCAGAAGAGCACCACGCCCATCTGGAAGAGCCACAGCAGCTCGGGCAGCTGCGCCCGCAGCTCCGGGTCGAGCTTGACGTCGGAGCCGTCGACGACCTCGCGCATCAGCTCGATCGAGGCGGTGCGGGCGGCTGAGGACTCCTCGCTGAACGGGCTCAGCGGGGACTCCGGGTCGGCCGCGTTGACGAAGAACTGCGTCCCGAAGCGGTGGTAGGGCTCGGCCAGCTCGAGCCAGCACAGCAGGACCGTCTTCAAGCGGTCGGCGAAGCGGGTCTCGTGCACGAGCTGAGCGCGGGCAGCGTCGAGGTGCAGCCGCGCGATCTCGTCGTAGAACCCCTGGATCAGCTGTTCCTTCGAGGAGAAGTAGTAGTACGCGTTCCCGACCGAGACCCCGGCCTCGGCGGCGATCGCGCGCATCGTCGTGCGGTCGTACCCGTTCTCGGTGAACAACCGCATGGCGGTGGTGACGATCAGGGACCGCGTTTCCTCGCTCTTCGGCACGGTCTGCACGTTAGCGCCGGGCACGTCAGGGCGCGGGGAAGGGCGGGACCTGCGGGCCCGGCGCGCCAGGGTAGGGGATAGGCCGGCCGGCGAACACCGGCTGCGGTGCGGGAGCGGCCTTCGGGGCGAGGTGGCGGCGGCGGATGCCGTTGAACACCAGGACGTTGAACAGGTGCATCACGCCGAGGACGAGCGCGACGACGCCGACCTTCACCGAGACCACTTCGAACACCTGGCGGGCGGTGCCGACGTCGGCCCGGCTGGTCAGGAAGAGCGTCACGAAGCCGAGGCTGATCAGGTAGAAGCCGACGACCAGCAGCTGGTTGACGGCGTTGGCCAGGCCGGGGCTGTCCTCGAAGACCTGGGTGAGGAAGGTGCGGCCGTGCTTGCTGAGCGTCCGGGCGACGAGCACCGTCAACGGGATGCTGATCAGCAGGTAGAGCGCGTAGGCGACGACAACGGGTTCCATGGTCCCTCCAAGTTTTGAACGTGTTCAAGACAGACTGTAGGCCTTGTTTTGAACACGTTCAAGAGGCCTGGGTCACGTGCCACCTGGTCCGCGTGGACGTCGTCGCCGGGCTACGGTGAGATCATGCGGATCGCCATTCTCGACGACTACCAGAACGTCGCCCTCACCTTCGGGGACTGGGACTCGCTGGAGGCCGACATCACGGTCTTCACCGAGCCGCTGGAAGACGTCGTCAAACAGTTGCAGGGCTTCGAAGCCGTCGTCGCGATGCGCGAGCGGACCCGGTTCACCGCCGAGGTCCTCGACCGCCTGCCCGACCTGAAGCTGCTCGTCAGCACCGGCAAGCGCAACGCCGCCATCGACGTCGCGGCCGCGCGCCGGGGCGGCGTCGTCGTGACCGCCACCGGCTACATCGGCGAGCCGACGGCCGAGCACACGTGGGCGCTGATCCTCGCGGCGTCGCGCAACCTGCCGCGGGAGTTCCGCTCCATGCGCGAAGGCGGCTGGCAGACGAGCGTCGGCACCATGCTGCACGGCAAGACGCTCGGCCTGCTGGGCCTCGGCCGGCTCGGCGCGGGCGCGGCGAAGATCGGGCAGGTCTTCGGGATGGAGACCATCGCCTGGAGCCAGAACCTGACGCCGGAGAAGGCCGAGCCGCACGGCGTCACCGCGGTGTCCAAGGAGGACCTGTTCGCCCGCTCGGACGTGCTGTCGATCCACCTCGTGCTCAGCGACCGCAGCCGCGGCCTGGTCGGCGCGGACGAAATCGCGGCGATGAAGCCGGGCGCACTGCTGGTGAACACCTCGCGCGGCCCGATCGTCGACGAAGCGGCGTTGCTGGACGCGTTGGGGCGCAAGGCGATCCGCGCGGCGATCGACGTGTACGATACCGAGCCGTTCCCGGCGGACCATCCACTGAGGACGCTCGAGAACGCGACGCTGACGCCGCACATCGGCTTCGTCACGCGGGAGGTCTACGAGATCTTCTACGGCGACGCGGTCGAGGACATCGCGGCCTACCAGGCGGGTTCCCCGATCCGCGTCATGGAGTAGGGGTGTGCGGCCCGCCGGGGCCCGAGGTCCCCGCACCGGCCCGGGCGGGCCCGCACCCCTGGATGACACCACCCGGCGCGCGCGCCGGGCAGGGTCCAAAGACCCTGCTCCGCGCGGCCATCCGGCTGAACGCGCCGCGCGGCTTGGTCGTGAGTGAGAAACAGTGTTCCGACGCGGTTTCCCACTCACGACCGCGGTGTCAGGGGAACGGCACCGTGTCCGGGGCGCAGCTCGTCCCCGCCGCCGGGACGGTGAGGTCGGTCAGGTACCGGACCACCGCCGCCGTGGCGCAGGCGCTGTGGACGTCCAGGGACGTGTGGCCGTAGCCGTCGACGACCAGGACCCGGCCGTCGCCCAGTTCGGCCGCCGTCGCCTGGGCGTTGTGCAGCGGGGTCGCCGGGTCGAACCGGTTGTTCAGCACCAGCACCGGGTTCTTGCGGGCCCGGTTCCACGGGCCGGTGTAGCGGTCGGCGTCGTGCGCCGGCCAGCCGGCGCACTGGGCCATCGAGAACACCGCGCCGAGCCCGAAGTACGGCTGCCGCTTGCTTTCGCTCGCCGCGAGCGCCGCGTAGCCGGCCGGGGCCGAGGGGTTGTCGGAGTCGACGCACTGGACGGCCAGGAAGCTCGGGGAGTGCGTCGGCACGTACGGGTCGAGCACCGGCGCGGCGGCGCCCGGATCCGCCGGAAGCGCCGCGAATGTCTCCGCCAGGCGTTTCCACCGGCCGGACTGGTACAACGCGCTGTCGATCGTCCGCATCAGGGAGGACACGCCCGGCCCGCGCGACGCGTGGGCGAAGACCCCGGCGAACTTCGCCTTCGGGTCGCCGCCGGAGAACGCGCACTTCGGCCCGGCCGCGGCGCACACCGTGAAGAACTGGTCCAGCTCCTGCTGCTGCGCGGTGGCGACGTCGGCGCGGACGTCGACCGGCTGCTGCTCCTGCCCCGGTTTCCCGGTGGCGTTCGCGACCAGGTCGAGCGTGCCGTCGAGGGTCATCGCGCGGACCTTGTCCGGGAACAGGTTCGCGTACGTGCCGCCGAGGTGGGTGCCGTAGGAGTAGCCGTAGAAGTTCAGCGCCGGGTCCCCGACGGCTTGGCGCAGCAAGTCCATGTCCCGCGCCACGTTCGCCGTCGAGAGGTGGGCGAGCAGGTCGCCGGAGCCGGCCGCGCACGCCTTCCCGGGCGCCGCACTGGCCGCGAAGAAGGCGTCCGGCTGCCGCAACGGCGAAGGGCTCGCCGGCGGGTGGTCCGCGCCGGGACAGCTGATCGGCGCCGAACCGCCGATCCCGCGCGGGTCGAAGCCCACCAGGTCGAACCGGGCGCGCAGCTCGTCGGGGTAGCGCGCGGCGAACCGCGTCAGCTCGCCGACGCCGTCGGTGCCCGGGCCGCCGAAGTTGAAGAACAGCGAGCCGATCCGCCGGGCCGGGTCGCTCGCCGGGAGCCGGATCACCGAGAGCGTGATCGCCTTGCCCTTCGGCTCGCGGTAGCTCAGCGGCACGGCCGCGGGCGTGCACTGGAAGCCGCCGTGGCACGGCGTCCAGCGCAGCGCGGGCACCGCGGCGCCGTTGGTGCCGAGCGCCGGGGGAGCGTCGGCCGTCGTCGGCTGCGGCGTCACGGGCGGGGCCGGCGCGGCTTCGGGGGCGCTGCAGGCGGCGAGCAGGAGCAGTGCGGCGAGGAGGAGCCGTTTCACGCGCCCAGGTCCGCCAGCACGGCGTCGGTGTAGCGCGGCCAGGCTTCGGCGGCCCACGGCCCGAAGGCGCGGTCGGTCAACGCGACGCAGGCCGCGCCGGCGTCCGGGTCGACCCAGAGGAACGTGCCCGACTGCCCGAAGTGCCCGAAGGTCCGCGGCGAGCTCGCCGAGCCGGTCCAGTGCGGGCTCTTGTGGTCGCGGATCTCGAAGCCCAGGCCCCAGTCATTGGGTTTCTGGTGGCCGAACCCGGGCAGCACACCGGAAAGGCCGGGGAAGACGACGTTCGTGGCTTCGGTCACGGTGGCCGGGTCGAGCAGCTTCGGCGCCTGCAGCTCGGCGGCGAACGCGACCAGGTCGTCCACAGTGGACTCCGCGCCGGACGCGGGCGAGCCGTCGAGGGTGGTGCCGGTCATGCCGAGCGGCCCGAACAGGGCTTCGGCCTGGTACCGCGCGAACGGGATGCCGGAGTGCTCGGCCAGTGCGTCGGCCAGCTGCTCGAAACCGGCGTTGGAGTAGAGCCGCCGGGTGCCCGGCGCGGCCATCGCCTTGTGCGCGTCGAACGCGAGCCCGGAGGTGTGGGCGAGCAGGTGCCGCACGGTCGAGCCCTCGGGGCCGGCCGGGGTGTCCAGCTCGACGACGCCCTCTTCGATCGCGATCAGCGCCGCGTAGGCGGTCAGCGGCTTGCTGACCGAGGCCAGCCGGAACTTCCGCGTGGTGTCGCCGTGGCGGCCGCGGACAGTACCGTCTGCGGTCACCACGGCTGTCGCGGCGTTGTCCACCGGCCACTCGTCGATCAGGCGCACGCTTTCCATGCGTCCACCCTACGAAACGCCGCGAAGGCCCCTTCACCGGTGTCGGGGACCGGTGAAGGGGCCTTCATGGAGTACTACAGCGGGGTGTTCCTCAGGCGTCGAGGTCGGTGGCGACCAGCTGGGCGACCGCTTCCACGGCCTCCTCGGCGCCCTCGCCCTCGGCGCTGATGACGACCTCGTCACCGTATCCGGCGGCGAGTGTCATCAGGTTGAGCACGCTGCCGGCGGCCACCGGGGTTCCCCCGGCCTTGGCGATCTGCACCGCGACGGGCTGCGCCGCGGCCGCCTTCGCCACCAGCGCGGCCGGCCTGGCGTGCAGGCCCACCTTGCTCGCGACGGCGACGCGTTTCTCCGGCATGTTCGTCCTCTCGCTACGGGGTTACGTCGTTCTCGATGTTACTTCGCGGCCGTCGCATCGAGGTCGGCCTGGACGGCTTCGTCCTCGCGACCCGGCGTGCGCAGGTTCCACTTGGTGATCACGAAGCGGAACACCACGTAGTAGATCACCGCGTAGACGAGCCCGATCGGGATCAGCAGCCACGGCTTCTGCGCGGCCGGGGCGTTGAAGTTGAGCAGGTAGTCGATCGCGCCGGCCGAGAAGTTGAAGCTCTGGTGGATGCCGAGCGCGTTCGTGAGGGCCAGCGAGGTGCCGGTCATGACCGCGTGGAACAGGTACAGCGGCCACGCCACGAACATGAACGAGAACTCGATCGGCTCGGTGACACCGGTGAGGAACGAGGTCAGCGCGCCGGCGATCATCACACCGCCGACGACCTTCTTCTGCGCCGGACGGGCCGTCTGCCAGATGGCGAGGGCCGCGGCGGGCAGCGCGAACATGAAGATCGGGAAGAAGCCCGTGGTGAAGGCACCCGCCGACAGCTTGCCCGCGACGAAGTTGTTGATGTCGCCGCCGTCGAAGATGAACCACACCGGCACGTTGAGCAGCTGGTGCAGACCGACCGGGATGAGCAGGCGGTTCAGCGCGCCGTAGATGCCGCCACCCACGATCGGGGAGGCGGTGACCGCGTCACCGGCGGCCTGGATGCCCTGGTCGACCCAGTGGAAGACCAGGCCGAAGATCACGCCGAGGATCACCATGACCAGGGCGGTGATGATCGGGACGAACCGGCGGCCGCCGAAGAACGCCAAGTAGGCCGGCAGCTTGATGCGGTGATAGCGCTGCCACAGCAACGCCGCCACGATGCCGACGACGACACCGGCGAGTACGGAGTAGGGCCACTTGATCGGCGCGAGCTCGGTCGCACCGGCCTTGTAACCGGGGAGGTCGGTCAGCGGGGCGAACACCTGGATGACGGCGCTGAAGACGAAGAAGCCGACAACGGCGGCGACGGCGGTCGAGCCGTCACCCTTGCGGGCGAAGCCGACGGCGATGCCGACCGCGAACAGCAGGGGCAGCCAGTTGAACAGCGTGCCACCCGCGGCGCCCAGCACCGAGGCGACCTTGTTCCAGCCCAGGCCGTCCTTGCCGAGCATGTCGTCCTGCCCGAAACGCAGCAGGATCCCTGCCGCCGGGAGCACGGCGATCGGGAGCATGAGGCTACGGCCGAAGCGCTGAAGACCGGCAAGACCGCTGCCGCTCTTCTTCGTCGCCCCTTCCGCGGTGGTGGAGCTCATCAGGAACCTCCATAGTGGGGTGGGGTACCGGACTCCGGGGTGTTCCGGTCCAACTGCATGGTCACCTGGTAGTGATCTCCCCGGTACCAGGACGTGATGTCTTCGATCGGGTCGCCGTTCGCGCTGGAGACCCGGCGGAACACGAGCAGGGGACTGCCGGCGCGCATGCCGAGCAGCCGGGCCGTCTCGCGGTCCGCTCCTTCGGCCCAGACCGTCTGCCACGCCTGGTCGGGACGCACGTCGTACGTCTCGGCCAGTTGCGCGTAGAGCGACTGGGTCAGGTCGAGCTCGAGCAGGCCGGGAGCCCGGCCCGCGTGGTACCAGCCGCGTTCGACGGCGAGGGGTACGCCGTCGGCGTGGCGCAACCGCACGAGGTGGTGTGCGGTTGCGCCCTCGGCCAGGCCGAGGGCGTGCGCGGAGGCGGTGGGTGGGACCTCGGTGGCCGCGGAGACCACCTCGGTCGTCGGGGTCAGCCCCCGCCGCCGCATGTCGTCGGTGAACGACATCAGGTAGAGCTGGAGCTCCATCCGCCGGGCCGCGGTGAAGGTGCCCTTGCCGCGGACCCGGGCGAGCAGGCCCTCCTCGACCAGCTTGCCGATCGCCGACCGGACCGTGAGCCGCGACACGCCGTAGCGCTGCGCCAGCTCGCGTTCCGACGGGATCGGCGCGCCCGGCGGGAGCTCGCGCTCCACCGTGCGGCGGAGGATCTCCCGCAGCTGGGCGTGCTTGGGCGTGGGCCCGTTGACGACCCGGTCGGGTGGCGGGACGTGCGCGGCCGCGCTCATCGGCGTCACCCTCCTCGTTCTGGGTCCCCGGGGACCGGTGCTCGCGTCCGGTCCGGAACATTGGTACGTTCCGGTCTAGACCAATGATCTGATGGGGCAGGATGCTCCGCCGCGCGGACGGGTGTCAACCCACCGTTATCCGTTCGTGGCCCGCGGCGGCGTGCATGCCGACGAACGGCGTAGTACAGGTGGACACGCGGTTCGCGTCAGGTTGGGAACAAACAGTGAACAAGGAGACCGCGATGGCGGATGACAGGCCGGAAAAGATCCTCGCGGCACTCGGCGGCGCGGACAATCTCACCGAGGTCGAGGGCTGCATCACACGGCTGCGGTGCGAGGTCGAGGACATGGGCCTCGTCGACGAGGCGGCCCTGAAGAAGGCCGGCGCGATGGGCGTCGTCAAGATGGGGAGCACGGCGCTGCAGGTGATCGTCGGGCCGGAGGCGGACACGATCGCCAGCGACATCGAGGACCTGCTGTGAGCCTGGAGATCCTCAGCCCGGTCGCCGGGCGCGTGGTGCCGATCACCGAGGTCCCGGACCCGGTGTTCGCGCAGGCCATGGTGGGTCCGGGCATCGCCGTTCAGCCGACTGGTGGCCGTTCGGACGCGGTTTCGCCGGTCGACGGCACGATCAAGACGCTGCACCCGCACGCCTTCGTCGTCCAGACCGACGACGGCCAGGCCGTGCTCGTGCACCTGGGGATCGACACGGTGAAGGAGAAGGGCGAGGGCTTCATGCTGCACGTCGTCAAGGACGAGCAGGTGCGGGCCGGGCAGCCGATCGTCAGCTGGGACCCGGAGGCGGTGACCGCGGCGGGCTACTCGGCGATCGTGCCCGTCGTCGCGCTGGACGCCGGCGCGGAGGTGCTGTCCGGTTTGGACGGCGACCGCGACGTCACCGCGGGCGAGCGACTGTTCGCTTGGGACGCCTGAGTCGGTTTTGTCACACGAAGGGCCCTTGTGGACGGTGATCGTCCACAAGGGCCCTTCGCTGTCTCCCGGCCCGTCAGCCGGTGACGACCTTCCCGTTCTCGACCTTCACCGCCACGGCCGGCAGCGGCTTGTTCGCCGGCCCCTGCTTGACCTCGCCGGTGAGGGCGTTGAACACCGAGCCGTGGCACGGGCAGACCAGGTCGGCGCCCTTTGGCGCGACGGTGCAGCCCTGGTGCGTGCAGATCGCGCTGAACGCGGCGACGGCCGAGTCTGAGGTGCGGGCCACGATCACGTCGGAGCCGTCCGGCGCCTTGGCCGCCTTGGCCTGGCCGACCGGGACGTCGGCGAGCGCCACGAGCGGGGTACCTGCGGCGATGGGCGCCTGAGCGGTTCCCGGCTTCGAGTCGTCCGAGGATCCGCAGGCGGAAAGCGCGACGGCGCCCACGGCGACACCGGCGACAGTGGCACCGGTGGTGAGGACGGTGCGGCGGGAGTGCAGTTCGGCAGTCATGCCTCTTAAACGAGATCGACATCGCTTCGGTTCAATTCCCACCGGGGCGGGTGAACCGGAACGCCCCCTGTTCCGTGTATTACCCGAGTGGGTGTGGAGCGGAGGAACGATCATGGTGGGTTGGGTTCTGCGGATCGTCACGGCGGTCGCGCTGCTGGGTTCGGCCGGTGTGCACTACGTGCTGTGGACGGAGGACTACCCGGGCATCGTCGGCCCGCTGTTCCTGCTGGACGCGATCGCCGGGCTGGTGCTCGCGATCGCCGTGCTGGCCTGGCGGCACTGGCTGCCCGCGCTGGGCGCGTTCGGCTTCGGGGCGCTCACACTCGGTGCGTACGTGCTGGCCGCGACGGTCGGCTTCGCCGGCAACCACGACCAGTTCAACAGCCAGCCGGAGTACTGGGGCGTGATCACCGAGGTGATCTGCATCATCGGCGGGCTGGCGCTGATGGTCGTGAAGGACCGGCGCAAAGTCGCGGTCTGACCCCGTGGGCGAAGTCGCGGAGGACGCGCTGATGCGCGCGCTGCACGAGGAGCACGCGGCCGCGCTGTGGTCGTACGCGCTCCACCTGACCTCCGGGGACCGGATCCGCGCCGAGGACGTCGTCCAGGAGACGCTGCTGCGGGCCTGGCGGTCGACGACGGTGCTGGACCAGTCCCAGGGCTCGGCGCGGGCGTGGCTGTTCACGGTCGCGCGGCGGATCGCCATCGACGGCTGGCGCTCGGCGTCGGCGCGCTCGGAGGTGACGACCGACCAGCCGCCGGAGCGGGCCGTCGCGGACGGCACCGACCGCGCCGTGCAGGGCTGGCTGGTCGCCGAGGCGCTCGCGGAGCTCTCGGAACGGCACCGCGAGGTGCTGGTGCTGTGCTACTTCCAGGGGTATTCGGTCGCGGACGCGGCGGTGCGGCTGGGGGTGGCCGAGGGGACGGTCAAGTCGCGCACGCACTACGCGTTGCGCGCGTTGCGCCTGGTGCTCGAGGAGAGGGGGGTGACCCAGTGAGCGAGGACCCGTTCGCGACGTTCGACGCCGCGTACGTGCTCGGGGCGCTGTCCCCCGAGGACCGGCAGCGCTTCGAGCAGCACCTGCGTGGCTGCGAGCGCTGCGCGGCCGCGGTGCGTGAGCTGGCGGGGCTGCCGGGGCTGCTGGCCCAGAGCGGCCCACCGCAGGTCAGCGCGGTCGTGGACGCCGGTCCGCCGCCGCCGGACCTGCTGTCGTCGGTGCTGAAGCGGGTGCGCCGCGGGCGCCGGATCCGCAACGCGGTGACGTCCCTGTCGGCCGCGGTGGCGGTGGCGGCGTGCGTGGCGCTCGGGGTGGTGGCGGCGTTGCCCGCGCCGGCCGCGCCCGCGCCGGCCCTTGGCCCGCAGCCGCTGGCGTTGACGGCCCTGGGCCAGTTCCCGGTCCGCGCCGACGCGCGCCTCGGCGTCCACGAGTGGGGCACCGAAGTCGACATGTCGTGCAGCTACACGGGCGGCCGCAGCGGCGGCGACTACGCCCTGGTGGCGATCGGCCGCGACGGCAAGGAAACGCAGCTGGCGACGTGGAAGGCGCTGCCGGACAACACGGCCCGCATCGTGGTGGGCACGGCGCTGAAGACTCCGGACATGGCGGCCCTGGAGGTCCGCGGCGGCAGCGGACGGGCGTTGCTGCGGCTGAGTTTGTGAGCCTCGGTGGCTCATCCGGGACGCAGGGGGTCCCGGATGAGCCACCCTCCGCAGGGGTCTTTCGTGTCCACGGCTCGCCATCACCCGCAGGCCCTGGTCAAGCCAAGCGCTCCTTCGGCCGTTCGCAGCTTCCGAAGGCCACCTTCGCGGGGCCTTGAGGGCATTGGCCCCAACCCAGCCACCACCTCGGGCACTCTGTCGCCCGCCCGTTTCGCCGGTCGTGAGTGGTAATTCGGGTTCTAACCCGAATTACCACTCACGACCCGCGACCTGGGCCGCTGTGCTCAAGCTGTCGCCCACAGGAGTGAAACCCGCGCCAGAGCGTCGCGAACGGGCCGTTCGTGACGCCAGGCATTTGCCCTGCTCAGCCCGCCCGCAGCAGGCTGGTGAGGTGATCTTCTTCCTCGTCGCGGCCACCGCGATCTCCGCGCCGATCGCGGCCTGGGCCCTGAGGCGAGCGGCCGCCCCGATCCCGGCCGCCACCGCCGCCGGCCTGACCGCCCTGGGCGCCACGGCCGTCGCCGTCCGCTGGCTGACCGGCGGCTGGCCCGGCTGGTGGCTGCCGGTACCCGCGCTGGTGACCGTGGTGGCGGTACCGCTGGCCCTGGCCGACCTGCGCCACCTCCGCCTGCCCGACGTGCTGACCCTGCCGGCGTACCCCCTCTTCGGCGCCGCGATCGGCGCGGCCGCCCTGGGCGGCGGCGGACCGTCGCCGGCTGTCCGGGCGGTGGCGGGCGCACTCGTCTTCGGCGGCGCACACGCGGCGGTCCACCACTTCGCGCCGAACAGCCTCGGCGCGGGTGACGTGAAACTGTCCGGCAGCTTGGGCGCCGTCCTGGGCGCGGCGGGCTGGCCCGCCCTGGTCCTCGCAACGCTCGCGGCCGCGCTGATCACCCTCGCTGTGGCGGCTGTCAGCCGGAAGGACCGCGTCCCGCACGGCCCTGCCCTTCTCACCGCGGCGTGGCTGTGCGTGCTGTTCCCGCTCGCGTTGTGACTGGGTCGCGTTGCCCGGTCCGGCGGCGGCTCGCCATGGTCGCGCTGCCGCGTGGCTAAGGCTCGCGGCTGCTGTCCGCCGGAGGGCCCGCGTCCCGCCCTCCTCACCCGCGGCTCGACTCCGCGCGCCCTTCCCGCCGGGGTGGCGCCGCCCGTTCCGCACCCGCCGTGGCAACCCTTCGGCGGAGTGGCCATCCGCCGTCCGGATGTGCGCGCTTGTCCCTTCCTGCTGTCTCTGCGGGAGGGGCCGGGGCGCTGCTCCGGTCCCCCCGGCGCCCGTGACAGGATTGAGGACATGTTGCGCTGGATCACCGCAGGTGAATCGCACGGACCCGCGCTGGCCGCCGTGCTCGAAGGCATGCCCGCCGGGGTGGAGGTCACCACCGCCGACGTCACCGGGCAGCTGGCCCGCCGCCGGCTCGGGTTCGGGCGCAGCCCGCGGATGGGCTTCGAGACCGACCACATCGCCTTCCTCGGCGGCGTCCGCCACGGGCGCACCCAGGGCGGCCCGATCGCCGTGCAGATCGAGAACGCCGAGTGGCCCAAGTGGGAACAGGTCATGGCGGCCGACCCGGTCGACCCGGAGATCCTCGAAGGCCTCGCCCGCAACGAACCGCTCACCCGGCCGCGGCCGGGCCACGCGGACCTGCCGGGCATGCAGAAGTACGGCTTCGACGAGGCGCGCCCGGTCCTGGAGCGGGCGAGCGCGCGGGAGACGGCGTCGCGGACCGCGCTGGGCACCGTCGCGCGGAACTACCTGCAGCAACTGCTGGGCGTCGAGATCCTCAGCCACGTCGTATCGATCGGCGGCGCGGACGCGCCCGAAGGCCCGCTGCCGGTCGCCGCGGACCTGCCCGCCATCGACGAGAGCCCGGTGCGCGCCTTCAGCCAGGAAGGCACCGACGCGATGGTCGCCGAGGTCGACGCCGTGCGGAAGGCGGGCGACACCGTCGGCGGCGTGATCGAGGTCATCGCCTACGGCCTGCCGCCGGGCCTCGGCTCGCACGTCCACTGGGACCGCCGGCTCGACGCGCGGCTGGCCGGCGCGCTGATGGGCGTCCAGGCCATGAAGGGCGTCGAGGTCGGCGACGGCTTCACCACCGCCCGCCGCTGGGGCAGCCAGGCGCACGACGAGATCGACCGCGGCTCCGGCCCGGTCGGCGTCACCCGCCGGTCCAACCGCGCGGGCGGCCTGGAGGGCGGCATCACCAACGGCGAGCCGCTGCGCGTGCGCGTCGCGATGAAGCCGATCTCGACCGTCCCCAAGGCACTGTCCACTGTGGACGTCCGGACGGGTGAGCCCGCGGTCGCCATCCACCAGCGCTCCGACGTCTGCGCCGTGCCGCGCGCCGGGGTCGTGCTGGAGTCCGTGGTGGCGCTGATCCTCGCCGACGCCGCGCTCGAGAAGTTCGGTGGCGACTCGCTGATCGAGAGCAAGCGCAACGCCGAGGCGTACCTGAAGGCCCTCGAGGAGCGCTGGTGAGACCGCGCGCGGTCATCGTCGGCCCGCCCGGCTCCGGCAAGAGCACCGTCGGGCCGTTGCTGGCGGAGACGCTCGGCCTGGTCTTCCGGGACAGCGACGCCGACATCGTCGCCCGCACCGGGCGCAGCATCTCCGACATCTTCGCCGAAGACGGCGAGCCCGCTTTCCGCGCGCTGGAAGCGGAAGCGGTCGCCACCGCGCTGGCGGAGCACGACGGCGTGCTCTCACTCGGCGGCGGCGCGCCGCTGCACCCGGGCACCCGGGCCTTGCTGGCCGAGCACACCGTCGTGTTCCTCAACGTCGGCCTCGCCGCCGGGGTGCAGCGCACCGGGCTGTCGAGCGCGCGGCCGCTGCTGGCCGGGGTGAACCCCCGCGCCACGTTCAAGAAACTGCTCGACGAGCGCGTGCCGGTCTACCGCGAGGTCGCCACCGTCGAGGTCGTCACCGACGACCGGACCCCCGCCGAGATCGTCGCGGACCTCGCCGCGGGGCTCGTCGTCCCCGCCGAAGCCAAGGAGTGAGTCACCCGTGTCCGAACCGGTGCGCATCACCGTCGCCACCGCCCGCCCCTACGACGTCGTGGTCGGGCGCGGCCTGCTCGGCGAGCTCACCGCGCAGCTGGCCGACGCCTCCAAGATCGCGCTGATCCACCCGCCGACGCTGACCACCACGGCCGAGGCCATCCGCGAGGAGCTGGTCGCGGCCGGCCTCGACGCGCACCGCGTGGAGATCCCGGACGCCGAGGACGGCAAGGCGCTCACCGTCGCGAGCTTCTGCTGGGAGGTGCTCGGCCGGATGGGGCTGGACCGGCGCGGTGTCGTCGTCGGCCTCGGCGGCGGCGCGGTCACCGACCTCGCCGGGTTCGTCGCGGGCACCTGGATGCGCGGCGTCCGGCTGGTCAACGTGCCGACGACGTTGCTGGGCATGGTCGACGCCGCCGTCGGCGGCAAGACCGGCATCAACACCGAGGCGGGCAAGAACCTCGTCGGGGTGTTCCACGAGCCGAGCGCGGTGTTCGTCGACCTGGCGACGCTGGAGACGCTGCCGCCGAACGAGCTGGTCGCCGGGATGGCGGAGGTCGTCAAGACCGGCTTCATCGCCGACCCGCGGATCCTCGAGCTGATCGAAGCCGACCCGGCGGCCGCGCTCGACGCGACCGGGGACGTGCTGGCCGAGCTGGTCCGCCGGTCCATCCAGGTCAAGGCCGACGTCGTGGCCGCCGACCTGCGCGAGTCCGACCTGCGCGAGATCCTCAACTACGGCCACACGCTCGGTCACGCCATCGAACGCCGCGAGCGGTACCGGTGGCGCCACGGCGCCGCGGTGAGCGTCGGCCTGGTGTTCGCCGCCGAGCTGGCCCGGCTGGCCGGGCGGCTCGACGACGCCACGGCGGAGCGGCACGCGGCCGTCCTGAAGCTGCTCGGGCTGCCGACGACGTACGACGCCGACGCGCTGTCCCAGCTGCTGGAAACCATGAAGGGCGACAAGAAAACCCGCTCCGGCGTGCTGCGGTTCGTCGTCCTCGACGGCCTCGGCAAGCCCGGCCGGCTCGAGGGCCCGGACCCGTCGCTGCTCGCCGCCGCGTACTCGGCGATCGCCGCGGACACCCCGAAGAACAGCGGGAGCGTGCTGCTGTGAAGGCGTTCGTGTTCAACGGCCCCAACCTCGGGCGCCTCGGCAAGCGCGAGCCGTCGGTCTACGGCTCGACGACTCACGACGACCTCGCGGCGCTGTGCGTGAAAGCCGGCGAGGAGCTCGGGATCGAGGTCGAGGTCCGGCAGACCGACCACGAAGGCGAACTGGTCGGCTGGCTGCACGAAGCCGCCGACGGCGGCAATCCGGTGGTCCTCAACGCCGGCGCCTGGACGCACTACTCGATCGCGGTGCGCGACGCCGCCGCGCAGCTGGCCGCGCCGCTGATCGAGCTGCACATCTCGAACGTCCACAAGCGCGAGGAGTTCCGGCACCACAGCGTGCTCTCGGACATCGCGACGGCGGTGATCGCGGGCCTCGGCGTCGACGGCTACCCGTTGGCGTTGCGCTGGCTCGCCGCCCACCCGGCATGAGCCTGCCGACGCTGACCACCGCGCGGCTCACGCTGCGCCCCCTGGTCGAAGCCGACCGCGAGAGCGTCGTGAAGGTGTTCTCCGACCCGGAGATGAGCCGCTACTTCGCCGCGGACTTCTCCGACCCGGCCGCGGCGAGCGGGATGGTGGACCGCCGCCTGGCCTACGACGGCCCGGCCGGCCAGGGCCACTGGGTGATCGAGCGCGACGGTGAGGTCATCGGCGTCGCGCACCTGCGCCCGTCATCCGAACTGCCGGGCGGCGTGCCCGAGCTGGGCTACTACGTCGCGAGCGCGCACGCCGGGCAGGGCCTCGCGTCCGAAGCCGCTCGCGCGGTGCTGGACCACGGGCTCGACGGCCTCGGCCTGCCCGCGGTCTGGGCGCTGGTGCACGAGAACAACGCGGCGAGCCGGAAAGTCGCCGGGCGCCTGGGTTTCCTCGACGTCGGCAGCGGCGTCCACTACGGCGACCTGCACCGCGTGCTGGTCGCGCTGCCCGCCACCCACGGGCGCCCGCACCACATCGAACTGTGGGTGCCGGACCTCGCGGCGGCCGAGCGGAGCTGGGGCTGGCTGCTGGGCGAGCTGGGCTGGCGCGAGTTCCAGCGCTGGCCCGCCGGAGTCAGCTGGCGCCTGGGTGCCACCTACCTGGTGGTCGAGGCGTCACCCGCCCTGAGCGCGCCGGACCACGAGCGCACCCGCCCCGGCCTGAACCACCTGGCACTGCACGTGGACACCCGCAAGCGGGTCGACGACCTGGCGGCCCGCGCGCCCGACCACGGCTGGCGCCCGCTCTTCGCGGACCGCTACCCGCACGCGGGCGGCGACGCCCACTACGCGGCCTACCTGGAGAACGACGCCGGTTTCGAGGTCGAGCTGGTCGCGATCGAAGGCCCGCCGCCCCAGCGAAACTGACCCGGCCGGCCAGGTGATGCTGCCGGCTGGGGTGCCGTGGGCGGTCAGATGGCAATCCCCACCGGCCAGGTGAAGTGGCTCGGGTTGGCGACGGATGTCGCCAGCCAAGGAGGCGACTCGGCCGAGCAGGCGGCGAAGGCCGTCGGCCAAGGAAGCGGCTCGGCCGAGCAGACGGCGAAAGCTGCCTGTCGAGGGAAGTGACTTGGGTCGGCGACGGCCGCGGGCCAGGGGAGCGGCTCGGTCGGCCAGGCGCCGCAGGCGGCCGGGCTGCCGTGGACGGCAAGATGGCGAACTCGCTGGCCAAGGTGGTGGCTCGGCCGGGCAGGCGACGAAGGCCGCCGGCCGAGGAATCGACCTGGCCGTACGGACGGCACAGCCGTCGGCCCGGTGCATGACTCCGCTGGGACAGGTGGCGAATGCCCGCCCATCGAGCCTGGGGGCACGATGGCCTGCCAGGGTGTCGCACCTCGGCGAGGCCGGTCTGGTCGATGGGGCCGCCGATCGAGGGTCGTGACCCGGTCGGACCGGCAACCCGTCCGCGAAGCGGTGATCGAAAACCGCTGGCGAGAGCCTTGTGACTAACGATCTTCAAGCGTCAACCGGCCGCGATCGGGGGACCGCCGACGGGGAGTGTCCTCACTCGGGCGGGTTGAGTCTCGCTACACTTCGGCGTCGTGAGCCCGTTTCGTCGTGGGGGTCGGCGACCCGCTCGTGCCCTCCTCGCCGGCGTGCTGGCCGGGCTCCTGCTCGCGGGCTGTACCGAGGGTTACGCCCAGCCTCAAGCCGCCGGGGACAAACCCGCCATCGCGGGGGGTCAGACCACCGACTCGTCCCGGCCCACCGATGTCAAGCTCGCTTCGGGTGACCCCCGGCAGAGTGGCGGTGTGATCGCCGCCGGGGGCGCGGACGCCGTCTACAACTACGGGCCGACCGTGATGCTCGACCGCGGGCAGACCCGGATGTGGTGGTGCAGCCAGTACGGCGGCGCCGGCCCGCCCGGCGACGACATCCTCTACGCCCAGGCGCAGTCCATGGACGGCCCGTTCACCGGGCCCGGCGGCGGCATCCCGGCCGCCGTCTTCTCCGGCGCGCCCGGGAACTTCGACGGCACACACACCTGCGACCCGTCGGTGCTGCGCGTCGGCTCGACGTACTACCTGTACTACACCGGCGCTGCGGGCGACCACGCGCTCGGCAACGCCGTCGGGCTCGCGACCAGCCCCGACGGCGTCCACTGGACCCGCGCGGCCGGCGGGAAGCCGATCCTCGGGCCGTCGCACGACGTGCACCGCGCCAACGTCTACGGCGCCGGCCAGCCCTCGGCCGTCTACCTCGACGGCTGGTTCTACCTGATGTTCACCGACACCACCGGCCGCGCCGCGGGCTGGAACGGCGCCGGCCAGTTCGTGCTCCGCTCGCACGACCCGGCGTTCGCGGCCGGGGTGCAGGCGCTCGACGTCGGCGGGTTCGTGCCGGTGGCGTCGACCGCCACGCCGCGCACGCGCTCGGTGGTCGACGGCTTCAGCGCGGACCTGATGTGGGCCGGCGCGCTCGACGCGTGGGTCATCGCGCACGAGACCGACGAAGGCACCACGCTCACCTTCTGGACGGCCGGCTTCACCGAGCACCCGTTCCAGCCGGTCGTGGTGGCCGGGCCGTGGAAGGAAGGTCCGGGCCTGGTCCGCCGCTCGGACGGTCACGCGCCGTTGTCGACGGCCGACCCGTGCGACCGGGTGCCGTTCGACGTCGTGCGCGCCACCGCGATCGGCGGGGCGGCCGCGCCGACCGGCCTGCGGCACTACGGCCTCGACCTGCTCGGCAGCCAGGCCTGCGGGAACCCGGGCCGGGTGGCCGCCACGTTCGACGGCGTCACCATGCCGTCCCCGGAACGGACGATGGACCTGGTCCGGGCGGGGAAGCGGGTGCGGGTCGACCGGCGCGTGGTGGCGCTTTCGCTGGCCGGCGAGCTGCTGGACAAGGCGCCGCCCGCGGTGGCGGTGCTGCCGGTCGCGGCGCGGCTCGGCTCGGGCGCCGAAGCGGTGCAGACACCGGGTCGCGGGTTCGCGCTGGTGCTCGACGACCACCGCCTGTGGCGGGTGCCGGACGGCGGCGTGGCGCTGAACAACGGCTCACCACCGCACACCGTCACGACGGCGCAGTGGGACAGCTACGCGCCGGGCCCCTCACTCGGCGGCTGAACCCGGCGAGACGGCGCGACGCCGGGTTGCGGACGGCCGAGCCGGGCCCGGCCAGGACGGGGCCGCCCGGCCTGAGCACCGGCGGACTCTTCAACACCTGACTCAGTGGTGCTGGGGTCTGCCTCGCCGGGGCGGCCGCGGCTGGGCCGAACGAGGCGAGGCGCACTGCCGGACTCGGCGGAGTCGGCTGGTACACGGCTGAATTGAGTGGTCTCGGCTTCTGCGTCGCCCGGACGAGCGCGACCCGGTCGCGGGCGGCGCGGAGTGCCGGCGGACTCGGTGGACTGGCCGGTCTGAGTACTGCCGGGTTCGGCAGCGTCGGATCGAGCGCGGCCGGATCGCGCGCGACGGGAGGCGGCAGCCGTCTCGGCAGCGTCGGATGCGGCAGCGTCGGATTCGGCGTCCTCAGGCTGCGCGCGGCCGCCGATGCGCCCGCCGACGAACAACCCGAGCCCGGCCGGGATCAGCACCAGCAACGCCGAGAACGCGGCACCGCCCGTCAGCGCGCCGCCCAGCTCGGAAACGCCCGTCTGGTCGACGAACACCGCGCGTCCGATGACGTACAGGATCCCGGCGACCGGTCCGGCGATCAGCGCCGAGATGAACCAGACCTTGCCGCGGTCGGGCAGTCCGCGCCAGGCGTCCAACGCGCTCCACAGCGCGGCGGCCCCGACGAGGACGGCGAGCGCGATCGAGATGACCAGGGTCTGGTCCGTGGGGTGGTAGACCGCGTACTTGGCCAGCAGGGTGATGGCCGCGCCGTGCAGCACCGCCATCCCGAGTCCGCGCAACACCCAGGCACTCATCCTGCGGATTCTAGGCCGCCTACTGACGAGTCGCTTATCAGGTGCCGGGCCTCGGGGACGGAACCGACGAAGGTCCCACCCCGCCCCCACTAGGGTGGGGAAGTGCCTGAAACCCATGGACGCCGCCGCGCGGCGCTGCGGGACTCGCTCACCGACGCGGGCCTCGACGCGCTGCTGGTCACCGACCTGCTGAACATCCGCTACCTCACCGGGTTCACCGGTTCGAACGCCGCTGTGCTGCTGTACGCGGGCGGCGACGACAAGACGCTCTTCTGCACCGACGGCCGCTACACCACCCAGGCCGCCGCCGAGGTGCCCGACCTCGAGACCGTCGTCGACCGGGCGAGCGCCGCCACGCTCGTCAAGGGCGTCGCGAAGGACTGGAAGGTCGGCTTCGAGAGCCAGCACGTGAGCGTCGAGGAGTACGAAGCCTTCCGGACGCACGCGGACCTCGTCCGGACCCCCGGGCTGATCGAGGCCCTGCGGCTGGTGAAGGACGACGCCGAGGTCGAGGCGCTGCGGCAGGCGTGCGCCGCGGCCGACCGCGCGCTCGACGACCTGGTGGCCACCGGGGGCCTGCGGCCCGGGCGGACCGAGCTGGACGTGGCCCGCGACCTGGAGAACCGGATGCTGGAGCACGGCTCGACCGGGCCGAGCTTCGCCTCGATCGTGGCCACCGGCGCGCACTCGGCCATCCCGCACCACCGGCCCACGCACGCCGAGCTGAAGTGCGGCGACTTCCTCAAGCTGGACTTCGGCGCCACCGTCGACGGCTACCACTCGGACATGACCCGCACCTTCGTCCTCGGCGAGCCCGCGGACTGGCAGCGGGAGGTCTACGACCTCGTGTACACCGCGCAAGCGGCCGGGGTCGACGCCGTCGCGCCGGGCGCCGTGGTGTCCGAAGTGGACGCCGCGGCGCGGAAGGTGATCGCGGGCGCCGGTCACGGCGAGCACTTCGCGCACGGCCTCGGACACGGCGTCGGCCTGCAGATCCACGAGGCGCCCAGTCTCGCCGCCACGGGCGTCGGTACACTGTCCGCCGGTATGGCGGTCACCGTCGAGCCCGGCGTCTACCTCGCGGGGCGCGGTGGCGTGCGCATCGAGGACACGCTCGTCGTGCGGGCTGGGGAACCCGAACTCCTCACCCTGAGCACCAAGAACCTCGTGGTCGTCTGACGGCGGCCCCGAACCGAAGATCGACCCGAAGATCGACACAGGAGACTGCAAGCTCGTGGCCACGACCAACGACCTGAAGAACGGGCTCGTCCTCAACCTCGAGGGCCAGCTGTGGACCGTCACCGCGTTCCAGCACGTGAAGCCGGGCAAGGGCGGTGCCTTCGTGCGCACGACGCTCAAGCACGTGCTCACCGGCAAGGTGGTCGACAAGACGTTCAACGCGGGCACGAAGGTCGAGACGGCCACGGTGGACCGCCGGAACATGACCTACCTGTACAAGGACGGCCAGGACTTCGTGTTCATGGACGGCGACACCTACGACCAGATCACGGTGCTGGCCGCGGTGGTCGGCGACAACGCCAACTACATGCTGGAGAACACCGAGGTCCAGGTGGCGGTGCACGAGAACGAGGCGCTCTACGTCGAGCTCCCGACCTCGGTCGAGATCCTCATCCAGCACACCGACCCGGGCCTGCAGGGCGACCGCTCCACCGGCGGCACCAAGCCGGCGACGCTGGAGACCGGCGCGGAGATCCAGGTCCCGCTGTTCCTGTCCACCGGCGAGAAGATCAAGGTCGACACCCGCGACGGCCGTTACCTGGGCCGCGTCTCCAGCTGATGCCGACGTCGAAGCCCCACCCGAACCGCGGCGGCGCGATCAGCCGCAGGCAGGCGCGTCGCCGTGCCGTGGAAATGCTGTACGAGGCCGCGCAGCGCGACACCGATCCGGTGACGCTGCTGGCCGACCGCGTCGGCGCGACCGAGGTCGACCCGATCGGGGACTACACGATCAGCCTGGTCGAGGGCGTCACCGCCCGGCGCGCGCAGATCGACGAGCTGCTGGCCGAGCACGCGCAGGGCTGGACCGTGGAGCGGATGCCGAAGGTCGACCTCGCGGTGCTGCGGGTCGGGGTCTACGAGCTGCTCTGGGCCGAAGACGTGCCGGACCCGGTCGCCATCGACGAGGCCGTCGGCCTGGCGAAGGAACTTTCCACGGACGACTCGCCGCGCTTCGTCAACGGCGTGCTGGGCCGGATCGGCACGATCGCCGACCGCCTGCGAGCCGTGCTCTGACGGAAGAACACCGGGTGTGCTGATGCCCCCCGACGGCTCAGTGAGCGTCTCCGGTGCCCCACCGGGGAACGCTCACTGCGTCGGCAGCACACAAGTGATCAGTCTTCTTTGGCGGGACGGGCCTCGGGCGGGAGGACACCCCAGTCGATGAGCTGCTCGGTCAGCTCGCCCGGCGTCATGTCGTAGATGATCGCCAGGGACCGCAGGTCCTCGGTCCGGATCGAGAGCACCTTGCCGTTGTAGTCGCCGCGCTGGCTCTGGATGGTCGCCGCGTAGCGCGCCAGCGGGCCCACCTTCTCCGCCGGCAGCTGCTGCAGGCGCTCCAGGTTGATCACGATCTTGGTTGCGGGCTCCGCGCCGGACGGGACCCGGCCCTCGGGCAGCAGCTCGACCACCGGTACGCCGTAGAAGTCGGCCAGCTCGGCCAGCTTCTGCACGGTGACGGCACGGTCGCCACGCTCGTACGAGCCGACGACGACGGCCTTCCAGCGCCCACCGGACTTCTGCTCGACCCCGTGCAGGGACAGGCCCTGCTGCTGGCGGATCCCGCGGAGCTTGGCCCCGAGCGCCTTGGCGTAATCGCCCATCTGGTCGTTCTCCGTTCTTCACCCCTTTCCCGGTCGGGGTGACCGGTCCAGGGGACTCTGAGAGTCGAATACTCAGAGTAATGGTTACGCATTGTTGTCACCAGGTCAAGCAGCAGCTTGTCGCGAATCACGCCACACCACCCGTAAGGCTGAGCAAAGTGCCTGCTACTGTCGGTGCGAAAGCCCCGACCAGCAGGGGAACAGACGTCCTTTAAGGACCCGTCCGGTGAGGCGGGGAAGGAGTCCGCAGTGTCGTCACGACCCCGTGACGCGGCTGGTTCGGCCGGGGAGCGCGAGCTCCTGATGGCCGGCGACGTCGCGCGCACGATCGCCCGAATGGCCCATCAGGTCATCGAAAAGACCGCGAACGGTGCGGAAAGCACTACCCCGCCCGTGTTGCTGGGAATTCCCACCCGCGGCACCCCCCTCGCGACCCGCCTCGCCGGCAAGATCGGCGAGTTCTCCGGAGTCCGCCCGCCGACCGGCGCCCTCGACATCACCCTCTACCGGGACGACCTGCGCCGCCGCCCGCCCCGCGCGCTCGAGCAGACGCAGCTGCCGCCCGGCGGGATCGACGACCGGGTGGTGATCCTGGTCGACGACGTCCTGTTCTCCGGCCGCACGATCCGGGCCGCGCTCGATGCCCTCCGTGATCATGGCCGCCCCCGCGCGGTGCAGCTGGCGGTGCTCGTCGACCGAGGTCACCGTGAGCTGCCGATCCGCGCGGACTACGTCGGCAAGAACGTGCCCACCGCCCGCACCGAGGGCGTGTCCGTCCTGCTGGCGGAGATCGACGGCCGCGACTCCGTGCTGCTCCGCGCGACCGAAGACGTTCCTGGAGAAGATTCGTGAAGCACCTGCTCGCCACCGACGGGCTCGACCCGGCAGTGGCCACCGCCGTGCTGGACACCGCCGACGAGCTCAAGCACACGCTGCTCGGCCGCGAGGTCAAGAAGCTGCCGACGCTGCGCGGCCGCACGGTGATCACCCTGTTCTACGAGAACTCGACGCGCACCCGGGTGTCGTTCGAGATCGCCGGGAAGTGGATGAGCGCCGACGTGATCAACGTCTCGGCGTCCAGCTCCTCGGTCAACAAGGGGGAGTCCCTGCGGGACACGGCGCTGACGCTGGCCGCCGCGGGCGCCGACTGCGTGATCGTCCGGCACCCCGCCAGCGGCGCGGCCCAGCGGCTCGCGGGCTGGCTCGCCGAGCCCGGCACGTCGGTGGTCAACGCCGGCGACGGCACCCACGAGCACCCGACCCAGGCGCTGCTCGACGCGGCGACGCTGCGGGAGCGGCTCGGGTCCTTGAAGGACCGTCGCATCGCGATCGTCGGCGACGTGCTGCACAGCCGCGTCGCCCGCTCGAACCTGCACCTGCTTTCGGCCCTGGGCGCGGAAGTGGTGCTCGTCGCGCCGCCGACGTTGCTGCCCTACGGCGTCGAAAGCCTGCCGGTGACCGTCTCGCACGACCTGGACGCCGAGCTGCCCGCGGTCGACGCGGTGATGATGCTGCGGGTCCAACAGGAACGGATGGCTGGCGGGGGCCCAGGGCAGAGCTTTTTCCCGTCAGCGCGCGAATACTCGATCGCCTACGGCCTTTCGGAACGGCGCCAGAAGCTGCTGCCGGACCACGCGGTCGTGCTGCACCCCGGCCCGATGCTGCGCGGGATGGAGATCGCGAGCGCGGTCGCCGACTCCCCGGCCTCGGCCATCACCGAACAGGTCCGCAACGGCGTGCACGTCCGGATGGCGGTCCTCTACCACCTCTTGGCCAGTGAAGGAGCCGCTGCGTGAGCACCCTGATCAAGGGCGCCCGGCCGTACGGCGAGGGTGATCCCGTCGACGTCCTGGTCGAGGACGGCGTGATCACCGCGATCGGCGCGGTCGACGTCCCGGAGGACGCCGAAATCATCGAAGCGGCGGGCCAGGTTCTGCTGCCCGGCTTCGTCGACCTCCACACCCACCTCCGCGAACCCGGCCGCGAGGACACCGAGACGATCGACTCCGGCTCGGCCGCCGCGGCGCTCGGTGGCTACACCGCTGTGTTCGCCATGGCCAACACCGACCCGGTCGCCGACAACGCCGTGATCGTCGAGCACGTCTGGCGGCGCGGGAAGGAGGTCGGCCTGGTCGACGTCCACCCGGTCGGCGCCGTCACCGTCGGGCTCAAGGGCGAGCGGCTCGCCGAGCTCGGCACGATGGCGGCGTCGCAGGCGCGGGTGAAGGTGTTCTCCGACGACGGCCTCTGCGTCGCCGACCCGCTGCTGATGCGCCGCGCGCTGGAGTACTCGACCGCGCTGGACGTCGTCATCGCGCAGCACGCCGAGGAGCCGCGGCTGACCGTCGGCGCCCAGGCGCACGAGGGCGAGCAGGCCGCGCGGCTCGGCTACACCGGCTGGCCGGCCGCGGCGGAGGAGTCCATCGTGGCGCGCGACTGCCTGCTCGCGCTGCACGCGAACGCGCGGCTGCACGTCTGCCACGTGTCCACTTCGGGCACCGCGGACGTGCTGCGCTGGGCCAAGGACCGCGGCACGAAGGTGTCGGCCGAGGTCACGCCCCACCACCTGCTGCTCACCGACGAGCGCCTGGCGACCTACGACCCGGTGAACAAGGTGAACCCGCCGCTGCGGACCCAGTCCGACGCCGAGAAGCTGCGGGCCGCGCTGGCGGAGGGCGTCATCGACTGCGTCGCCACCGACCACGCCCCGCACGCGGTGCAGGACAAGGACACGGAGTGGGCGGCCGCGCGGCCGGGCATGCTCGGGCTGCAGACGGCGCTGTCCATCGTGGCCGAGACGATGGTCCGCACCGGGCTGCTCGACTGGCGCGGCGTCGCCCGCGTGCTGAGCGAGCGGCCCGCCGAGATCGGGAACCTGGCCGACCACGGCCGGCCGATCGCGGTGGGCGAGCCGGCGAACCTGGCCCTGGTGGACCCGGATGCCGAGTGGACGGTCCGGGGTGCCGAGCTGGCCAGCATCGCGGCCAACACCCCGTACGAGGGAATGCGGCTGCCCGGCGTGGTGACCGCGACGCTGCTGCGCGGGCGGGTCACCGCCCGGGACGGGAAGATCTGCTGATGGAACGCCTGTGGCTGGTGCTGGCGATCGTCGCCTTCTTCCTGCTGTGCCTGTCGGCCATGTACCTCGGCTGGCGCCGCAAAGCGCGCTCGCAGAGCGTGCGGGTGCCGCCGTTCGACCAGATCCCCGCCGAGGCGGGCGAGGCCCTGCTCGAGTCCACCGGCGTCTACGTCGCGACGACGATCGCGGGGGAGTGGCAGAACCGGGTCGTCACCCGCGGCGCGGGTCTGCGCTCCGGCGCGGTCTGGCGGCTGCACGAAAGCGGCGTCGCGGTCGAACGCGGCGGCGCCCCCGACTTCTGGATCCCGCGTGACGCCGTCACCGGGGTCCGGCAGGACTCGAAGATCGCCGGGAAGGTGATGGGCACCGACGCCCTGCTGGTCATCACCTGGCGCGCCGGCGAAACCGAGCTCGACACCGGGTTCCGCGGTGACGAACTCGACGACTACCCACACTGGATCGAAGAGCTGAAGATCAAGGGAGGTGCCCAGTGAACGCGCGCGCTCAGGCCGCACTGGTGCTCGAAGACGGCCGGGTGTTCCGCGGCGCGGCGTACGGCGCGCGAGGGCGGAGCCTCGGCGAGGCGGTGTTCTGCACCGGCATGACCGGCTACCAGGAGACGCTGACCGACCCGTCCTACCACGGGCAGATCGTGGTGCAGACCGCGCCGCAGATCGGCAACACCGGCTGGAACGACGAGGACGACGAGTCGGCGAAGATCTGGGTCAACGGCTACGTGGTGCGCGACCCCGCGCGCACGCCGTCCAACTGGCGCTCGAAGCGCACCCTGGACGACGAGCTGGTGAACCAGGGGATCGTCGGCATCGCCGAGGTCGACACCCGCTCGCTGACGCGGCACCTGCGCGAGCTCGGCGCGATGCGCGCCGGGGTCTTCTCCGGCGACGCGCTGGGCACGGTCGAGGAGATGGTCGCCGAGGTCCTCGCGAGCCCGAAGATGGAGGGCGCCGACCTGGCCGGCCAGGTCTCGACGCCGAAGCCGTACGTCGTCTCGCCTTCCGGTGAGACGCGCTTCCGCGTCGTGGCGCTGGACCTGGGCATCAAGTCCAACACCCCGCGCCAGATGGTCAAGCGGGGCATCGAGGTGCACGTGCTGCCCTCGTCCGCGTCGCTGGAGGACGTCCTGGCGGTGGAGCCGAACGGCGTGTTCCTCTCCAACGGCCCGGGCGACCCGGCCACCACGGTGCACGCCACCGAGCTGACGAAGCAGGTCCTCGGCCGCGAGATCCCGCTGTTCGGCATCTGCTTCGGCAACCAGGTCCTGGGCCGCGCGCTCGGGCTGGGGACGTACAAGATGCGCTACGGCCACCGCGGCATCAACATCCCGGTGATCGACGTCGTGACCAAGCGGGTAGCGATCACCGCGCAGAACCACGGCTTCGCCCTCGAAGGCGAGCCCGGGCAGCGCTTCGAGTCGCCCTTCGGCGCGGCCCAGGTCAGCCACTACTGCGCGAACGACGGCGCGGTCGAAGGCCTGCGGGCGTTCGACGTCCCGGCGTTTTCGGTGCAGTACCACCCCGAGGCCGCGGCCGGCCCGCACGACGCCGCCCCCCTGTTCGACGACTTCGTGACGCTCATGGAGAAGAAGGCCTGATGGCTGCTCAGGGCAGGTCGAAGGCGGCGATTGAGCGCCTTCACATCCGCAACTACCGAGTGCTGCGCGACGTCACCTTCGAGAAGTTGACCCCGCTGACCGTCCTCTTCGGCCCAAATGGCAGCGGCAAGTCGACGGTCTTCGATGTGTTCGCTTTCCTCTACGAGGCTTTTAGCACCAATTTGCGCAGAGCGTGGGATGGGCGAAACCGCATCGCCGAGATTCGGAGTCGAGGTGCTGACGGGCCGGTTCAGTTCGAGTTGAAGTACCGCGACCCCGGCACGGGAAGACTCATCACGTACCAGCTGGCGATCGACGAGGATGCAGGTTCGCCAGTTGTCGTCAGTGAGCTCTTGCGATGGACTATGAATCCGGGGCAGGGGAGGCCGACCGAGATCTTGAACTTCTCCCGCGGGGAAGGTGCCGTTTATGACGAACGGGAGGGTGCCAAGATCGGAGAGCGGTTGGACAGCTCCGACCTGCTCGCGGTCAGCAGCCTCGGACAGTTGAGCCGGTACCCGCAGGTCGCTGCTCTGCGGCGGTTCATCACGGGGTGGTACTTGTCGTACCTGAACATCGACCAGGTTCGCCAACAGCCCATGTCCGGACCGCAGGAGAAGCTGTCCGTAACAGGGGACAACCTCGCCAACGTAATCCAGTACCTCGGTGATCGGCATCCTGATCGGCTGGCCAGCATCTTCGATGTGCTCAGTCGGAGGGTGCCGAGCCTTGAGCGAGTCGACTCGGAGCAGATGCCCGACGGTCGACTGCTGCTGCGGCTCAAAGACCGGCCGTTCGACACGCCGGTGTTGGCGAAGTTCATTTCTGACGGGACGCTGAAGCTACTGGCTTACCTGACCGTCCTCTTCGATCCCAACCCCGCGCCGATCGTAGGTATCGAGGAACCCGAGAACCAATTACACCCGAAGCTGCTCTACCCGCTCGCCGAGGAAGTTCGCGGCGGCGCGGCTAAGAGTCAGATGTTGGTGACAACCCACTCGCCCTACTTTGCGGATGCCCTCTACCCGGATGAGATGTGGGCGTTGTACCGGGACGAAGATGGCTTCACCAAGTGCGCACGAGCTTCCCAAAACAGGCGGCTCATGGCCATGGTCGATGCCGGTGGCTCGCTGGGCAGCCTGTGGATGGAGGGTTACTTCGGCGTCGGAGATCCGCTCACGCGGTCGGGGCGGCCGGCATGAACGCTGATCCGTTGACGCTCGAAGTTTTGGTGGAAGAACCCTCGGCGAAGGTGGCGTTGGACCATCTCGTGCCCAAGATCGTGCCGGATGTCGACTTCGAGGTCATCGAGTTCCGAGGCAAGACGACCATGCTCAAGGAGCTTCCGCGGCGGTTCGCTGGTTACGCCGCTCGGGTGCAGTGGGAGCGAGTGAAGGTCGTAGTGGTTGTGGACCGCGACGATGACGACTGCGTTGAACTCAAGAAGAGCCTGCGGACGATGGCCTCGGCGGCGGGACTCTCCGATCCCGCCGCCTCCTTTGAATCTGTAGTACTGATCAGGATCATCGTTGAGGAGCTCGAGTCCTGGTTCTTCGGTGATGTTCCCGCGCTGCGCACCGCGTATCCAAGGGTGTCGGAATCTCTGGACCGACAGCGGCAGTTCCGGGATCCCGACGGGATCGTCGGTGGCACCTGGGAAGCGCTCGGACGGGTACTGGCTGGGCATGGCTACCACAGACCGCGACTGCAGAAGATGCGTCTTGCCTCGGACGTCGCGCCCCACATGGACATCGAGAACAACCGATCCCAGAGCTTTCAGGTCTTCCGCGACGGTCTGCGGCGCCTGGTGAAAGAAGGAAACTGATGCCGAAGAGGACGGACATCCAGCACGTGCTGGTGATCGGCTCCGGGCCGATCGTGATCGGGCAGGCCGCGGAGTTCGACTACTCCGGTACCCAGGCCTGCCGGGTGCTGCGCAGCGAAGGCCTGCGCGTGTCCCTGGTGAACTCGAACCCGGCCACCATCATGACCGACCCCGAGTTTGCCGACGCGACCTACATCGAGCCGGTGACGCCGGACTTCGTCGAGAAGGTCATCGCCGTCGAGCGGCCGGACGCGATCCTGGCCACCCTCGGCGGGCAGACGGCGCTCAACTGCGCCGTCGCGCTGCACGAGCGCGGCGTGCTCGCCAAGTACGGGGTCGAGCTGATCGGGGCCGACATCGACGCCATCCAGCGTGGTGAGGACCGGCAGAAGTTCAAGAACATCGTCGCCGAGGTCGGTGCCGAGACCCCGCGCAGCCGCGTCTGCACCACCATGGACGAGGTCCGGGACACGGTAAAAGAGCTGGGCCTGCCGGTCGTCATCCGGCCGTCGTTCACCATGGGCGGGCTCGGGTCCGGCATGGCGCACACGCCCGCGGACCTCGAGCGGCTCGCCTCCACCGGCCTCGACGAGTCGCCGGTCACCGAGGTGCTCATCGAGGAGAGCGTGCTCGGCTGGAAGGAGTACGAGCTCGAGCTGATGCGCGACCGCAGCGACAACGTCGTGGTCGTCTGCTCGATCGAGAACGTCGACGCGATGGGCGTGCACACCGGCGACTCGGTCACCGTCGCGCCGACGATGACCCTGACCGACCGCGAGTACCAGGTGATGCGCGACGTCGGCATCGACGTGCTGCGCGCGGTCGGCGTCGACACCGGCGGCTGCAACATCCAGTTCGCGATCAACCCGGAAGACGGCCGGATGGTCGTCATCGAGATGAACCCGCGGGTGTCGCGGTCGAGCGCGCTGGCGTCGAAGGCGACCGGCTTCCCGATCGCCAAGATCGCCGCGAAGCTCGCCATCGGCTACACGCTCGACGAGATCACCAACGACATCACCAAGGCGACCCCGGCGGCGTTCGAGCCCACGCTGGACTACGTCGTCGTCAAGATCCCGCGGTTCGCCTTCGAGAAGTTCCCGGGCGCCGACCCGACGCTGACCACGACGATGAAGAGCGTCGGCGAGGCGATGTCGTTCGGCCGCAGCTTCCCCGAGGCGCTCGGCAAGGCGATGCGGTCGATCGAGACCAAGGCCACCGGGTTCTGGACACTGCCCGACCCCGAAGGCGCCACGCTGGAGTCCACTTTGGACGCTCTGCGCGTGCCGCACGAGGGCCGGCTCTACGAAGTGGAACGCGCGCTGCGCCTGGGCGGCACCGTGCAGCAGGTGCACGAGGCCTCCGGCATCGACCCGTGGTTCATCGACCAGATCGCGCTCATCGGCGAGGTGGGCGCCGAAGTCCGCGACGCGCCCGTGCTGGACGGCGACCTGCTGCGCCGCGCCAAGCGCACCGGCCTGGCCGACCGCCAGATCGCCGCGCTGCGCCCGGAACTGGCCGGCGAGGACGGCGTCCGCGCACTGCGCCACCGCCTCGGCGTGCGGCCGGTGTTCAAGACCGTCGACACCTGCGCGGCCGAGTTCGCCGCGAACACGCCGTACCACTACTCGGCCTACGAGTCCGACCCCGACGCGCAGACCGAGGTCGCGTCGCAGACCGAGAAGCCGAAGGTGCTCATCCTCGGCTCCGGCCCGAACCGGATCGGCCAGGGCATCGAGTTCGACTACTCCTGCGTCCACGCGGCGATCGCGTTGCGGGAAGCCGGGTTCGAGGCCGTCATGATCAACTGCAACCCGGAAACCGTGTCCACCGACTACGACACCTCCGACCGGCTGTACTTCGAGCCGCTGTCCTTCGAGGACGTCCTCGAGGTGGTGCACGCCGAGCAGGAGTCCGGCACGGTCGCCGGCGTGATCGTCCAGCTCGGCGGCCAGACCCCGCTCGGGCTGGCCAAGCGCCTCGCCGACGCCGGCGTCCCGGTGGTCGGGACGCCGCCGGAGGCGATCCACCTGGCCGAGGACCGCGGCGCGTTCGGCGAGGTGCTCACCGAGGCCGGGCTGCCCGCGCCGCGCTACGGCACCGCGACGTCGTTCGAGGGCGCGAAGCGGATCGCCGACGAGATCGGCTACCCGGTGCTCGTCCGGCCGTCCTACGTCCTCGGCGGGCGCGGCATGGAGATCGTCTACGACGAGCAGACCCTCGCCGGCTACATCGGCCGCGCCACCGAGATCAACCCCGACCACCCGGTGCTCGTCGACCGGTTCCTCGACGACGCCATCGAGATCGACGTCGACGCCCTCTACGACGGCGAGGAGCTCTACCTCGGCGGCGTCATGGAGCACATCGAGGAGGCCGGGATCCACTCCGGCGACTCGTCGTGCGCGCTGCCGCCGATCACGCTCGGGCACACCGACCTCGAAGCCGTCCGCCGCTCCACGGAGGCGATCGCGCGCGGTGTCGGCGTCCGCGGGCTCCTGAACGTCCAGTACGCGCTGAAGGACGACGTCCTCTACGTCCTGGAGGCCAACCCGCGCGCGTCGCGGACGGTGCCGTTCGTCTCGAAGGCCACGGCGGTGCCGCTGGCCAAGGCCGCCGCGCTGATCATGACCGGTTCGACGATCAAGGACCTGCGCGGCAGCGGAGTGCTGCCGGCCGAGGGCGACGGCGGCCGGATGCCGGCCGACTCGCCGGTCGCGGTGAAGGAGGCCGTGCTGCCCTTCCACCGCTTCCGCACCCCCGAAGGCCACGGCGTCGACTCGCTGCTGGGCCCGGAGATGAAGTCCACCGGCGAGGTGATGGGCGTCGACGTCTCCTTCGGCAAGGCGTTCGCCAAGTCGCAGAGCGCGGCCTACGGTTCGCTGCCGACGTCCGGGCGCGTGTTCGTGTCGGTCGCCAACCGCGACAAGCGTTCGCTGGTGTTCCCGGTGAAGCGCCTGGCGGACCTCGGGTTCGAGATCCTCGCGACGTCCGGCACCGCGGAAGTACTGCGGCGCAACGGAGTCGCCTGCACGGTGGTGCGCAAGCACTACGAGGGCTCCAGCGAGGCCGAGCCGAACATCGTCGACCTCATCCTCGCGGGCGGCGTCGAGATGGTCATCAACACGCCGTACGGCAACAGCGGCCCGCGGATCGACGGCTACGAGATCCGCACCGCCGCGGTGTCGCGCGACATCCCGTGCGTGACCACCGTGCAGGGCGCCGCGGCGGCCGTGCACGGCATCGAGGCGCTCATCCGGGGCGACATCGGGGTCAAGTCCCTGCAGGAGCTGCAGGCGGCGCTGAAGGCGAAGTCGTGAGCGCCCAGGAGCGGTTCGGGGCGCGGCTGGCGAAGGCCGTCGCCGCCCGCGGTCCGCTGTGCGCCGGGATCGACCCGCACCCGGGCCTCATCGAGGCCTGGGGGCTCCCGGTGGACGTCTCGGGCCTCGAACGGTTCGCGCTGTCCGCCACCGAGGTCCTGGCGGCGCACACGGCGATCGTGAAGCCGCAGTCGGCGTTCTTCGAAAGTTTCGGCGCCGCGGGTGTCCGGGTGCTGGAACGGGTGGTGGACACCGCGCGCGAAGCCGGCGCGCTGGTGCTGCTGGACGTCAAGCGCGGCGACATCGGCTCCACGATGGCGGCCTACACGGCCGCGTACGTGGCCGACGGCGCGGCCGTCGCGGCGGACGCGATCACCGTTTCGCCGTACCTCGGGTTCGGCTCTTTGGCCCAATGCGCGGAGACGGCGGTGTCCGCGGGGCGCGGCGTCTTCGTGCTTGCGCGAACTTCGAACCCGGAAGCGGCGGCCGTGCAGAACGCGCGGCTGCCCGACGGACGCACCGTGGCACAGGGAATCGTCGATTCCGCGGCGGCGTTCAACGACGGAGCGGAGCCGTTCGGCGATGTGGGTGTCGTCGTCGGTGCCACGGTTTCGCCGGGCGAACTCGATCTTTCGCGGCTCAACGGACCCGTGCTGGCGCCCGGTTTCGGGGCCCAGGGTGCCACTGTGGCCGATTTGCGGGCCCTTTTCGGTATAGGACTGCCTGGTGTGCTGCCCGCATCGTCCCGTGACCTGCTGCGTCACGGACCGGAGCAACCCGCTTTGCGCCAAGCGGTCGAACGTGTCGCCGAACTGCTGGCCGACCCGCAGGAAAACGGCCAATAGCAGGCCCCGGAACCGAGTCCCACCAGCCACCCCCGCATTGTGGCCGGTGCTCACGGGTGGGTACCGTCGCGTCACCCACCCAGATTTGAGAACTACCGGAGGAAAACGTGGCACTTCCCCAGCTGACAGAGGAACAGCGCGCTGCGGCGCTGGAGAAGGCCGCCGCTGCTCGCAAGATCCGTGCTGAGCTGAAGGAGCGGCTGAAGCGGGGCGGTACCACTCTGGTCGACGTGCTGAAGCAGGCCGAGGAGAACGAAGTCCTCGGCAAGATGAAGGTCTCGGCTCTGCTCGAGGCCCTTCCGGGCGTCGGCAAGGTCCGCGCTCAGCAGACCATGGAACGACTGGAGATCGCCCCCAGCCGTCGTCTCCGCGGCCTCGGCGACCGGCAGCGCAAGGCGCTGCTGGCCGAGTTCAGCGGCGAGTGAGCGGCGTCGGTCAGGACAACCCGGCGAGCCGGGGCGCCGACCGCGGCAGTGAGCCGGTGACGGGGGATCTCTCCCGGCACCGGCTCACGGTCGTATCGGGGCCGTCCGGGGTCGGGAAGTCGAGTGTGGTGGGCGAACTGCGGAAGCTGGAGCCCGACATCTACTTCAGCGTCTCGGTGACCACGCGCAAGCCGCGTCCCGGCGAGATCGACGGGGCGCACTACCACTTCGTCGATCGCGTCGAATTCGACGCGATGGTCGCCGAGGGCCGGCTGCTGGAATGGGCCGAGTTCGCGGGCAACTGCTACGGCACCCCGCGCGAGCCCGTCGAGAAGGCGCTCGCCGACGGCCGGCCGGCGATCCTGGAGATCGAACTCCAGGGGGCCCGTCAGGTCCGCGTGGCGATGCCGGAGGCCCGGCTGGTGATGCTGATGCCGCCGTCGTGGGAGGAACTGGTCGGCCGGCTCACCGGGCGCGGCACCGAGAGTGAGGCCGCGGTGCAGGCCCGGCTGGTGGAAGCGGAGCGTGAGCTGGCCGCCGCCGGGGAGTTCGACGAGCGCCTCGTCAACGCCGACGTGCGAGAGGCCGCTGAGCACTTGCTAAGCTTGATTACCGGTGCGCAGTTTGCCGCCGGTAGACCAGAGGATTCGGAGCACCACGAGTGACGACTCAGGCGACCCTGCACGAAGAGCTCGAGGGCATCACCAACCCGCCGATCGACGACCTCCTCGAGAAGGTCAGCTCGAAGTACGCGCTGGTGATCTACTCGGCCAAGCGTGCCCGCCAGATCAACGACTACTACGCCCAGCTGGGCGAGGGCCTGCTCGAGTACGTCGGCCCGCTCGTCGAGCCGGGCCCGCGCGAGAAGCCGCTCTCGATCGCGCTGCGCGAGATCCACGGTGGCCTGCTCGAGCACACCGAGGGTGAGTAACCCCCGCGTCGTCCTGGGCGTGGGCGGCGGCATCGCCGCCTACAAGGCCTGTGAGGTCCTGCGCGGACTGACCGAATCCGGTCACGACGTCCGCGTGGTACCCACCGAAGCCGCGCTGAACTTCGTCGGCGCGGCCACCTTCGAAGCCCTCTCCGGCCACCCGGTGCACACCGGCGTGTTCACCGAGGTGCCCGAGGTGCAGCACGTCCGCGTCGGCAAGGAAGCCGACCTCGTCCTCGTCGTCCCGGCCACCGCGAACCTGCTCGCGAAGGCCGCCCACGGCATCGCGGACGACCTGCTGACGAACACCCTGCTCACCGCCCGGTGCCCGATCGCCTTCTTCCCGGCGATGCACACCGAGATGTGGGAGCACCCGGCGACCCGCGACAACGTCGCGCTGCTGCGGTCCCGCGGCCTGGTGGTCGCCGAGCCCGACTCGGGCCGGCTGACCGGTGTCGACACCGGCAAGGGCCGGCTGGCGAACCCCGCCGAAATCGTCGATCTCGCCCGGCTGCTGCTGGCCAAGCCCGGCGCTCTGCCGCGTGACCTCGAAGGCGTCCGCGTCGTCATCTCAGCGGGTGGGACGCGTGAGCCGCTGGACCCGGTCCGCTACCTGGGCAACCGCTCGTCCGGCAAGCAGGGCTACGCGCTGGCCCGCGTCGCCGCGCAGCGCGGCGCCGAGGTCACCCTGGTCGCGGCGCACACGGTCGCGCTGCCGGACCCGGCGGGGAGCACCGTGAAGCACGTGTCGACCGCCGAGGAGATGCGGGTCGCGGTGCACGAGGCGGCCGCCTCGGCCGACGTCGTCGTGATGGCCGCCGCCGTCGCCGACTTCCGGCCGGCGAACCGGGCCGAGGTCAAGATCAAGAAGTCCGACGACCAGCCGGACCCGGTCATCACCCTGGACCGCAACGCCGACATCCTCGCCGAGCTGGTGCGGAACCGGCGCAGCGGGCAGGTCGTCGTCGGGTTCGCCGCCGAGACCGGTGACGAGCACGGCAGCGTCCTCGACCACGCCCGTGTGAAGCTCAAGCGCAAGGGTGCCGACCTGCTGATGGTCAACGCGGTCGGCGACGGCAAGGCGTTCGGCACCGAGGACAACTCGGGCTGGCTGCTGGCCGCCGACGGCACGGAAATCCCTATACCTCTGGCTCAGAAGTCCGAGCTCGCGTCCACCCTGTGGGACGCTGTGGTGGGCTTCATGAAGCATTGACTGTCCCCCGAGCGATAGTCAGTACGCTTGCACAGGTAAGGGGTGCCTAAGTTTCGGGGCATCCGACGACAAGGTGAGGAAGTGACGGCCACCGTGACCGCGTCTAGCAGCAGATTGTTCACCTCGGAGTCGGTGACCGAAGGGCACCCCGACAAGATTTGCGACGCCATCAGCGACTCGATCCTGGACGGGCTGCTGTCGAAGGACCCGCGCAGCCGCGTCGCGGTCGAGACTCTGATCACCACCGGGCAGGTCCACGTCGCCGGTGAGGTGACGACCGAGGCCTACGCCGACATCCCGACGATCGTGCGGGATGTGATCCTGCGGATCGGGTACGACTCGTCGGCGAAGGGGTTCGACGGCAACTCGTGTGGCGTCAACGTGGCGATCGGGTCGCAGTCGCCCGATATCGCCCAGGGCGTCGACACCGCGTACGAGTCGCGGGTGGAGTCGGATGAGGACGAGATCAACCGCCAGGGTGCGGGTGACCAGGGCCTGATGTTCGGTTACGCGTGCTCTGACACTCCGGAGCTGATGCCGCTGCCGATCGCGCTGGCGCACCGGCTGTCGAAGCGGCTGACCGCGGTCCGCAAGGACGGTGTGCTGCCGTACCTGCGTCCGGACGGCAAGACGCAGGTGACCATCGAGTACGCCGGTGACCAGCCGGTGCGGCTCGACACCGTGGTCGTGTCCTCGCAGCACGCGGACGGCATCGACTTGGACAAGATGCTCAGCGTCGACGTCAAGGAGCATGTCGTCGGCCCGGAGCTGGCGGACCTGGGTATCGACACCTCGAGCGCGCGGCTGCTGGTCAACCCGACCGGTCGGTTCGTGATCGGTGGTCCGATGGGTGACGCGGGGCTGACGGGTCGCAAGATCATCGTCGACACCTACGGTGGCATGGCCCGCCATGGTGGTGGGGCGTTCTCGGGCAAGGACCCGTCGAAGGTCGACCGTTCGGCCGCGTACGCGATGCGGTGGGTGGCGAAGAACGTCGTCGCGGCGGGGTTGGCGACGCGGACCGAGGTGCAGGTCGCGTACGCGATCGGTAAGGCGGCTCCGGTGGGTCTGTTCGTGGAGACGTTCGGGACGGAGACGGTGGACCCGTCGAAGATCCAGCAGGCCATCATCGAGGTGTTCGACCTGCGTCCGGCGGCGATCATCCGTGATCTGGACCTGCTGCGCCCGATCTACGCTCCGACCGCGGCGTATGGCCATTTCGGCCGTCCGGAACTGGACCTGCCGTGGGAGAGCACCGCCCGCGCCGCGGACCTGAAGGCCGCCGCGGGAGCCTGATTCACACGCCGTGAAGGGCACCTTCAGGGACATATAAGCCCTGAAGGTGCCCTTCACGGCGTTCTGGCGTCGGTGCTGTCGGAGTCTGTCGGAAGGGTCTGGTAGAGATCTCCGGGTGAGCAGTTCCGAGCCCGCCGCCCTCTGGGAGCTTCCCGAGGAGCCGCCGCCCGCCGCCGCGAAAGCCGCGGTGCCGTCGCGCGCCCGGAAGAAGCCGTCGAAGGCACCGAAGCCGGGGGAGAAGGCGAAGGGCGCCCAGCAGCCCGCGCCCGAACGGTCCGTGGCGCGGATCGTCGTCGACATCCCGCTGGCCCACCTCGACCGCACCTTCGACTATCGCGTGCCGGAGAAGCTGCACGAGACCGCCGTACCGGGCTGCCGGGTCCGCGTCCGGTTCGCCGGGCAGCTGGTCGACGGCTACCTCGTCGAACGCGCCGAGACGACCGACTACGGCAGCAAACTGGCCTTCCTCGACCGCGTCACCTCCGCCGAACCGGTGCTGACGCCGTCGTTGCACGCCCTCTGCCGCGCGGTGGCCGACCGCTACGGCGGCACGCTCTCGGACGTCCTGCGGCTCGCGATCCCGCCGCGGCACGCGAAAGTCGAGGGCGAGCCGCCCGCTCCGACAGCCGCGTTCCCGGAGACGCCCGACAGCACGGCCTGGGCGCGTTACCAGCGTGGCCCGGCGTTCCTGGAGGCGCTGGCCGAAGGAAAGCCCGCGAACGCCGTCTGGCAGGCCCTGCCGGGCGAAGACTGGCCGCGCCGGCTGGCCGAGGCCGCGGCGACCGCCGCCGCGGCCGGGCACGGCGCCGTGCTCGTCGTGCCGGACCACCGAGACCTCACGCGGGTGTACGAGGCGTGCGCGTCGCTGGTGGGGGAAGACGGCGTCGTCGCGCTGATCGCCGGGCTCGGGCCCGCCGAGCGGTACCGGCGCTGGCTCGCGGTGCTGCGCGGCGCGGTGCGGGTGGTGGTCGGCACGCGGGCGGCGATGTTCGCGCCGGTCGCCGAGCCCGGCCTGTTCGTGGTCTGGGACGACGGCGACGACCTGCACCTCGACCAGCACGCGCCGTACCCGCACGTCCGCGACGTGCTGATGGACCGCGCGCACACGGCGAAGGCGTCCCTGCTGGTCGGCGGTTTCGCCCGGACGGCCGAGGCGCAGCTGCTCGTCGAGTCGGGCTGGGCGGCCCCGGTCCTGGCGGACCGCACGGACCTGCGCGCGGCGGCCCCCCGCGTCACCCCGGTCGGCGAGGACTTCGACGTCGCCCGCGACGAAGCGGCCCGCGTCGCCCGCCTCCCGGCCGTCGCGTTCGAAGCGGCCCGCCAGGCGTTCGCGGCGGGCGTCCCGACGCTGATCCAGGTCCCGCGGCGCGGCTACGTGCCGGGCTTGGCCTGCGGAAACTGCCGCACGTCGGCCCACTGCCGCCGCTGCGCCGGCCCGTTGGCCCTGCCGGGAGGTTCGATCGACGGCCAGCCGAAGCCGCCGGCGTGCCGGTGGTGCGGCGTCCCGGAAACGGCGTTCCGCTGTTCGGCGTGCGGCTCGGTCCGCCTGCGAGCGGTGATCGTCGGCGCGAAGCGGACGGCGGAGGAACTGGGCCGGGCGTTCCCAGGAATCCCGGTCCGCACGTCCGGCGCGTCGGAGGTGCTCGCTTCAGTGCCGGGAAAACCCGCGCTGGTGGTGTGCACGCCCGGAGCGGAACCGGTGGCCGAAGGCGGCTACGGCGCGGCGTTGCTGCTGGACGGCTGGGCATTGCTGGGCCGCCAGGACCTCCGAGCGGGCGAGGAAACGTTGCGCCGCTGGATGGCCGCGGCGGCGCTGGTCCGCCCGTCCACCCAGGGCGGCCGGGTCATCGTCGGAGCCGAGGCGGGCATGGCGGTGGTCCAGGCCCTGGTCCGCTGGGACCCGGCGTGGCACGCGTCGCAGGAACTGGCCGAGCGCCGGGAACTGGGCTTCCCCCCGGCGATGCGCATGGCCAGCGTCGAGGGCACCCCGGACGCGGTAGCGAGCGTCCTGGACGACCTCCCGTTGCCCCCCTCCGGAGAGGTCTTGGGCCCGGTCCCGCTAGGCGAGGTGGACGAAGAGGGCAACGCGGAGCGAGAGCGTGCGCTGGTCCGGGTGTCCCGCAGCGAAGGCAAAGCCTTGGCCACGGCAATTCACGCGGCCGCGGCTCGGCGCGATGCGCGTAAGGCCACGGAACCGATCCGCATCCAGCTGGACCCGATGGAACTCATTTAGCAGTTCGTGTCGACCCGCCAATCACGAGTGATGCCCCTTCAATCACGAGTGATGCCCGCTGGATCACGCGGAAAGCCCTGTCGCGCATGCGGAAACTCCGATCTCGTGTGTCCGGAGACGAACTCGCGTGATCGGGGAGCGATCTCGCGTGATCGAAGGGTCGACACGCGTGATTGGCGGGACGACACGGTGGTCAGTTGAGGACCGTGCCGGGAAGGGATTCGAGTGCGACGCGCGGGGATTCTGTTGCGGGGGGCGGGGTTGCCGGGCCGGACGTGCCCGCGGCGGCTGTCGCCAAGGTGACCACCTGAGCCGCGATCGCCTGGCGGCGGGACTCGAAGTCCGGGTCCGTCAGCGCCGCCGGGTCGGCCGGCTGGCCCAGCACCGGCGTGTGCAGGTGCCCGCCCGCCACCGACGTCAGGCCGAAGCCGAGCCGGATCCGGTTGGCGCGGAACATCGACTCGTTCGACAGGTAGTTCCCGCCGCCGCCCGACGCCGCGATCTCGCCCGCGGCCGGAGCGTCCGAACGGCACACCGGTGCGCCCACGCCCGGGTGCGACGAGTCGGGCCACACGCAGAACGCCTGGTTGAAGTTCACCGGGTACGCGCCGGCCGGCGCGGCAAGCATCCGTTGGTACGGCAGCGTCGTCTCGATGAACTGGACGTCCGGCTGCGGCCAGCCCGCCGCGGGCGGGACGCCGCCGGTCACCGACACGTTGTTGTTGTCCGGGAAGCCGCCGCGCCAGGCGCCGGCCCAGCGTTCGATGTCGAACCGGTCCGGCCGGCCCTGGCTGATCGTGATCAGCACGTCGGGCCGCCGCGCGCGGTCGCGCAGCGCCGAGCCGTACGCCGCTTCGACGACACCCTCGTCGAAGTAGCCCCAGACCACCGGGAAGCTCACCGCCTGCACCACAGCGGGGCCGGACGGCGTGTCCAGCACGCGCCCGTCCAGTTGCAGCGCCGACGCCCCGGCCGGGTTCGAGATCCGGACGCCCGCGCCGTCCAGCTGGAACGGGTCGAACCCGCTCACCATGACCCGCCGCGTCTTCCCGAGCGGGAACCGGACGTCGTCGAGGCCGCGCGAGCCCCGGTCGAACGCCGTGAGCAGAGAAGTACGTTCAGGCAACGGAAACGCGGGCGTCCACTGCCGCAGCGCGCTGCTGAGCTGCAGCCGTGCCCAGTACAGCGGCCGGTCGTCGAAGCGGTCGAGCGTGCCGAGGTCCGGACGGCGGCCCTGGGCGCGGTCGACCGCGGTCCGCCACAGCCGGTCGCCGGCCTCGGTCGCGACACGCTCGGCCCGGCGCGGGGTTCGCGCCGCGCAGAGATCGTGCTTTACCTCGGCCACCAAGGGATCCAGTCCGGCGAGCCGGACCAGCTCGGGGCCGACCGCGGGACCACCCGCCGGCATGGTCGCGGTGAGCCGCTGTTCTCCACGGTCAGCGGGACGGCCGTGTCGAAGCAGCCGGGCCTGGCCGTGGCGACGCCGGGGAACGCGAACACCGGCACGGCGGCGAGCAGGGGGAGCAGGGCGGAAAGGCGCACGGGTTTCCCTCCACGTCGTGAGCGACGTGGCCGAGTCTTCCGGGGTCCGCGAAACCCGGGTAGGGGCACGAGTCGGGAGCACACCCGGCGCGTGGCGTGCTCCCGACCCTGGGTGTCAGCCGGTCGCCAGGACCTTCAAGCGCGAGATGTCCGCGCTGAACTGGTCCTGGTCGAGCGGCGTAGAGCTGTACTGCCAGAACGTGTAGAAGCCCCACTTGTACGGCAGCGTCCCCACCGTTGACGCATACCGAGCCACCCACAGCGGGTTCGTCGAGCTGAAGTCGCCCGTGTTGCCGGTGCACTGGCTCCACCAGCTCGTCGCCGTGTAGATCACCGGCCAGCGGGTGGTCTTCTTGTGGTACTCGTCGCTGAACGCCTTGATCCACGCGACCATCTGCGCCGCGGTCTTGCCGTAGCACGCGTTGTTCGGGCCCCACTCGATGTCGAGCGTGCCCGGCAGCGTCCTGCCGTCCTTCGACCAGCCGCCGCCGTGGGCGACGAAGTAGTCGGCCTGGGCCGCGCCGCCCGCGAGGTCCGGGCGGCCGTAGTGGTAGGCGCCGTGGATCATGCCGACGTTGTAGGAACCGGTGTACTGCTGGCTGAAGTAGGCGTTGACGTAGCCGGTGCCCTCGGTCGCCTTGACGTAGGCGAACTTCTTGCCCGCGCTCCAGTACGACGCCCAGTTGACGTTGCCCTGGTAGGAGCTGACGTCGATGCCGGGGACGCTCGCGTCCACCGACGCCGGGGCCAAGCCGGCCGGTGCGACGCCGACGCCGTCGTGGGCGCGGATCGCCGCGCCCATCTCGTGGTTGCCGGTGGCGTCCTGGTCCGGGAGCCCCGGCGCCGCGTTCGCGCCGGTGGCGGTCACGACCAGCAGGGAGGCCGAGACCGCGAGCGCGGCGCCGAACAGGCGTCGCCACCCCCGTCGTTGTGCTGTCATCGTCGTTCCTTTCGGGTTGCCCTCGCTGTGCGCGGCTGTGCAGGGCCGCGCGGCATGAGTCTGTTACATCTACGTGGGCGATGTCACTGCTCCATGTGATTCAATTTCCCGCTGTGGCCGAGCCCGTGAATCGGCAACGGACCGGACGAAAGGGATTCCGGGGTCCCTTTGGCGCTTGAAGCGGCCTGGCGCAGGGGGCAGACTCCCCCGCATGCCCGCGCTCCGGAGTCGCCGAACCCTCGTCATCGCCGCCACGGCCGCGCTCCTCACGACCGTCGCGACCGGACCCGCCACCGCCGCCACGCCCACCCCGAAGACGCCGGTCGCCACCGGCTTCGGCGGCGCCGTGGCCAGCATCGACGCCGACGCCACCGCGATCGGCACCCAGGTCCTGCGCGACGGCGGGAACGCCGTCGACGCGGCCGTCGCCGTCGCCGCCGCGCTCGGGGTCACCGACCCGTTCTCCGCCGGGGTCGGCGGGGGCGGGTTCTTCGTCTACTACGACGCCAAGACCGGCCGCGTCCACACCTTGGACGGTCGCGAGACCGCGCCGAAGTCGGCCGACGCGAACCTTTTCGTCGAAAACGGCCAGCCGCTGCCGTTCAACGACGCCGTCACGAGCGGGCTGAGCGTCGGCGTCCCCGGCACGCCCGCGACGTGGTCCGAGGCCCTCCGCAAGTGGGGGACGCGCTCACTGGCGAAGACCCTGAAGCCCGCGGAGAACCTGGCGCGCAAGGGATTCGTCGTCGACCCCACGTTCCAGACGCAGATCGCGAACAACGCCGCGCGGTTCGCCGCGTTCCCGTCGACGCGATCGCTGTACCTGCCGAACGGCGCGCCGCCCGCGCCCGGCACCGTCTTCAAGAACCCGGATCTCGCCGCGACGTACGCGCAGCTGGAGCGCGGCGGCGTCGACGCGCTGTACCGGGGCCCGATCGGCGCGGACATCGCGAAGACCGTGCAGAATCCGCCGAAGGATCCCGCCTCGACGCTGAACGTGCGGCCCGGCAAGCTGACCGTGAAGGACATCGCCGACTACCGGGCGATCGAGCGCACGCCGACCCACGCCGAGTACCGCGGCCTGGACGTCTACGGCATGCCGGCGCCGTCCTCGGGCGGGCTCACCGTCGGCGAGGCGCTCAACATCCTCGAGAACTACGACCTCAAGCACGCGAGCAAGGCCGACTACCTGCAGTACTTCCTCGAGTCGACGCGGTTCGCCTTCGCCGACCGCAACCGCTGGATCGGCGACCCGGCCGTGATCGACGTCCCGGCCAGGGAGCTGCTGAGCCAGCGCTTCGCCGACTCGCGGGCCTGCCTGATCTCGAAGGACAAGGCCGCGACCAGCCCGGTCGCCCCGGCCGACCCGAGGCACCCGGCGCCGTGCGCCGCGGGCACGACGGCCGCGCCGACGCCGTACGAGGGGGAGAACACCACCCACCTCACGGTCGCCGACAAGTGGGGCAACGTCGTCGCCTACACGCTGACGATCGAGCAGGAGGGCGGCAGCGGGATCGTCGTGCCGGGCCGCGGGTTCCTGCTCAACAACGAGCTGACCGACTTCTCGTTCACCCCGGTGACGCCGGGCGTGCCCGACCCGAACCTGCCCGGCCCCGGCAAGCGGCCGCGCTCGTCGATGGCGCCGACGATCGTGCTCAAGGACGGCCGCCCGTTCTTCGCGACGGGTTCGCCGGGTGGGGCGTCGATCATCACGACGGTGCTGCAGGTGCTGACCGGCCGGATCGACCGTGGCCTCTCTCTGGAGGACGCCATCGCCGCGCCGCGCGCGTCGCAGCGCAACTCGGCGCAGGCCCAGGTCGAGCGGGAGTTCCTGAACCTGCCCGAGACGGCGGCGCTCAAGGCCCGCGGCCAGGGCTTCTCGACGGCGCCCGCGGAGATCGGCGCGGCCACCGGGGTCGAAAGGCTGCGCGACGGCCGCTGGCTGGCGGCGGCGGAACCGGTCCGCCGCGGCATCGGCTCGGCCCAGGTGGTGTGGCCCACGCACTGGTGACGCGGTCCGGCTCGCGGCGCGGCCCAGCCTCGACGCGGGCCGGCTCGCGAGCCGGGTCGGTCCCGACGCGGTCCGACCGGTGACGAAGTCCGGCCCCGCCGCGACTCAGCCCCGGCCCCAAAGCAGCCCCCGCCCTCACCGGGGGTCCGGCCCCGCTCCCAGTTTACCGGGGGTGGCCGACGGGAAGCCGGGAACGACCGCGACCGGGGACGGTTGTCCACATCACGGCCGGGCTGTGCACAACTTCGGCCCAAGGTGGGCACTGGCGCGCCCGGCCGAACGGGGCCTTCTAGACTCAGGCCCGATGTTCCAGCCACGTGAATCCTCCCTGCTCCCGCCGGTGGTGGGCCGATGAAGCTCGTCTTCGCCGGCACTCCCGAACCGGCGGTCCCCGCCCTGCGCGCTCTGCTCGACTCCGGCCGGCACGAGGTCGTCGCCGTCGTGACCCGGCCCGATGCCCAGGCCGGGCGCGGCCGCCACGTCGTCCGCTCGCCCGTCGGCGCCCTCGCCGACGAGCACGGCATCGAGGTGCTGACGCCCGCCCGCGCCGGCGACCCGGCCTTCCTCGCGCGCCTGTCCGAGCTCGCGCCGGACGCCTGCCCGGTCGTCGCCTACGGGGCGCTGCTGCCGCAGTCCGCGCTCGACATCCCGTCGCTCGGCTGGGTGAACCTGCACTTTTCGCTGCTGCCCGCCTGGCGCGGGGCCGCGCCGGTGCAGGCCGCGATCCGCGCCGGTGACGAGATCACCGGCGCCTCGACCTTCCGGATCGTCAAGGAGCTGGACGCGGGCCCGGTCTTCGGCGTGGTCACCGAGACCATCGCCGCGACCGACACCTCGGGCGAGCTGCTCGGCCGGCTGTCGGAGTCCGGGGCCAAGCTGCTGCTGTCCACCATGGACGGTCTCGCCGACGGCACCCTGCGCGCGCGGGAGCAGCCCGCCGAGGGCCTCAGCTACGCGCCGAAGGTGACGGTCGACGACGCCCGCGTGTCGTTCGCCGACCCGGCCGCGGCGGTCGACCGGCAGATCCGGTCGGTCACCCCGGACCCGGGCGCGTGGGCGGAGTTCCGCGGGGAACGGCTGAAGCTCGGCCCGGTCACGGTGCTCGACGAACCCGGCCCGCCGCCGGGCGAGCTCGTGCTGGAGCGCAAGCGGGTGCTGGTCGGGACGGCGACGAAGCCGTTGCGGCTCGGCGAAGTGCAGGCACCCGGCAAGAAACGGATGGCGGCCACCGACTGGGCTCGCGGAACACGGATCGAGCAGGGAGAACGCCTCCGATGAACGACAGCAGGGAACGCCGGCCGTCACGGCCGCAGCGGAGCCACCCGGCCCCGCGCAAGGAAAGCCCGCGCCGCCCGCCGGAGGTGGACGCCGCCCGCCAGGCCGCGTTCGACGTCCTGCGCGCCGTGCGCGAGAAGGACGCCTACGCCAACCTCGTCCTGCCGGACCTGCTGCGCGAGCGGCGGATCAGCGGCCGGGACGCGGCGCTGGCCACCGAGCTGGCGTACGGTACGTCGCGCGCGCAGGGCCTGCTCGACGCCGTCATCGAGGCCAACGCCGAGCGGCCGCTGGCCAAGACCGACCCCACGGTGCTGGACGCGCTGCGCCTCGGCGTCTACCAGCTGCTGCGCACGCGCATCCCGGAGCACGCCGCGGTGACGTCCACTGTGGACCTCGTGCGCGCCGAAGCCGGTTCGTGGGCCACGGGGTTCGCGAACGCCATCATGCGCAAGGTGTCCGAAAAGGACGAAGCCGCCTGGCTCGACGAGCTGGCGCCGGACGACTCGACCGACCCGATCGGCGCGTACGCGCTGCGCACCGCGCACCCGCGCTGGATCGCCCGCTCGTTCGCCGAGGCGCTGGGGGACAAGGGTGCCGGCCTCAAGGCCGCGCTCGAAGCCGACGACGCGCGGCCCGAAGTGCACCTGGTCGCCCGCCCGGGCGAGATCACCGCCGACGAGCTGGCCGCGATCACCGGCGGCGACCCGGCGCCCTACTCGCCCTACGGCGTGCGCCTGCCCGCGGGCGCCGGCGACCCGGCCGACGCCGAGCCGATCCGCGAACGGCTCGCCGCGGTGCAGGACGAGGGCAGCCAGCTCTGCGCGATCGCCGCGACGAAGGTGCCGGTCGAGGGCTCGGACGAGCGCTGGCTCGACCTCTGCGCCGGCCCCGGCGGCAAGGCGGTCATGCTCGGCTCCCTCGCGGCGTTGAGCGGCGCGAGGGTGGACGCCGTCGAGAAGGCGCCGCACCGCGCGAAGCTGGTCGAGAAGGCCACGATCGGCCTGCCGGTGAAGGTGCACGTCGCCGACGGCCGCGAAAGCGGCTTGGAGCCGGGCTACGACCGGATCCTCGTCGACGCGCCCTGCAGCGGCCTCGGCGCGCTGCGGCGGCGGCCGGAAGCACGCTGGCGGCGTCAGCCCTCCGACGTCGCGGATCTGACGAAGCTGCAGGGCGAGCTGATCACCGCGGCCTACGCCCTGCTGCGGCCCGGCGGCGCGCTCACCTACGTCGTCTGCTCGCCGCACCTGGCCGAGACCGAAGGCGTGGTGGGCGAGACGGCGCGGCGGCTGAAGGCCGAAGTGCTGGATTCGCGGGAGTTCTTCCCCGGCGTGCCGGAGCTCGGTGACGGGCCGTACGTGCAGCTGTGGCCGCACCGCCACGGCACCGACGCGATGTTCTGCGCCGTGTTGCGCAAACCGTGAGGGATCTCGGGCTGGTCGCCGGCTCGTGCGGCGGGCTGGACGTCCGGTTCGCCGCCGAGCTGGCCCGGCCCGCCGCCGCCCGCGGCTGGCGGACGGCGATCACCCTGACGCCGACGGCGATGCGCTGGCTCGAGTCGACCGGCGCCCTGGCGGACGTCGAGTCGGCGACGGACCTGCCGGTGCGCAGCGCGTCCCGGCTGCCGGGGGAGCCCCGGCCGCACCCGGACCCGTCGGTGTTCCTGTTCGCGCCCGCGTCGGCCAACTCGGTGGCGAAGCTGGCGCTCGGGATCGCGGACAACCAGGCGCTGACCGTGCTCGGTGACGTCCTCGGCGCGCCCGGGATCACGATCGTGGTGGCCTACCAGATCCAGGACACCCGGGTGCACCACCCGGCTTGGCAGCGTCACCTCGGCACTCTCGCGGAGGCCGGGGTGACGCTGCACCGCCTGGACGTCGGGCGGCCGTGGACCGAGGCACTGGACCTGCTGCCCTGAGCAGCCTGTTTCCCTGAACAGCCTGTTTCCTTGAACAGCTTGTGGGGCGCCGCCCCCGATTTCCACGCTACCGGGTGGCACCGACAGTTCCGGCTACCTCCGGGCCAGCGCGACCTCGAACGCCGCTTCCGTGTTCTGCTGCACGCCGTCGGGGACGGGGAGCTCGTTGACCGACACGGCGGCGGCCCGGCCGCCGTCGAGGGCGCCGGCCAAGGTGGCGAAGCCGAAGATGCCCCCATCGTGGCCCCAGTACGGCGTGCCGTCCGGCAGCGTGCGGCGGATCAGGCCGAGGCCGTAGTCGGCGCCGGGCTCGCTCGGTGCCGGGACCGTGCGCCGCATCTGCGCGAGCTGCGCGGCGGGCAGCAACCGGCCGGCCAGCAACGCGCTGAAGAACGTGTCCAGGTCCCGGCCGGTCGACACGAGCCCGCCCGCGGCGCCGGCGATCGACGGGTCGAAGTCGGTGAAGTCGGTCGGGGGACCGCCGAGCGTCAGGTACCCGCGCGGGTGCGGCGCCGGCAGGTGTTCGTCGCCGCGGCCGGGCAGCGACGTGTCGCGCAAGCCGAGCGGCCGGGCGATCCGGCGGTCGATCTCAGTGGCGAGGCTGTGTCCGGTCACCTTTTCGACGAGCATCCCGGCGACGATGTAGTCGGTGTTCGAATAGGACCAGCCGCGGCCGGGTGCGAACAGCGGCGGGTGCTGCAGCGCGATCGCGACCAGTTCGCCGGGCTCGGCACCGCGGTGGCGCAGGGACTCGGGGTCCGCCGTCAGCACGTCGTCGGTGTAGTTGTAGAGCCCGCTGGTGTGCTGCAACAGGTTCCGCACGGTGATCTGCCGGCCGTCGTTCCCGTTGCCGGCGACGAGGCCGGGCAGGTAGCGCTCGATCGGCTCGTCGAGCCGTACTTTCCCGTCGGCGACGAGCTGCAGCACCACCGTCGCGACGAACGTCTTCGTGACGCTGCCGACGCGGAACTTCGCGTCCCGTGGGTAGGGCTTCCCCGTGGTCAGGTCGCCGGTCCCGCTGCGCGTCTCGGTGACGCGCCCGTGGTCGGTGACGACGGCTTCGGCGCCGGGCGCGCCACCCTGGGCGGTGACGCGGTCGAGCGCCCGCTGCAGCGGATTCGTGGTGCCGGCGAGCGCCGGCGCCGCGGTGGTCGCCGCGAGGAGCGCGACGAGCGTGCCGCAGGCGACGATCTGCCTGCCGCGTAAGGACTTCCGCATGAAAAAACCCCTGGGGTCTCGGTGTTCCTGGACCTACCGGCCTGAGCAGAGCGCCGCGTCCGTCGCCGCGAGCAGGTGCGCCTCCGCGGCTTCCGGTGCCGGGTTCTGGTTGAGGACGACCGTCGCGCGCCGGCCGCCCGGGCCGACGCCGGCGAGGTTCGTGAAGCCGAGGACCCCGCCTTCGTGGCCCCAGAACTCCCCGCACGACAGCGGGATGCTGCCCAGCCCCAGGCCGTAGCGGGCGCCCGGGACGCCGAGGTCGGCCGGGACCGTGCGCCGCATCTCGGCCAGCTCGGCGGGACGCAGCAGCTTCCCGCCGAGGAGGGCGCCGTAGAACCGGTCGAGGTCGGCCGGGGTGGACACGAGCCCGCCCGCCGCCCCCGCGATCGTGGCGTCGTAGTCGCTGAAGTCGACCAGGTTTCCGTCGATCGGCACGTAACCGACGGCGTGCGGCGCGGGCAGCTTCTCGTCACCGCGGCGTGGGAGGTACGTGTCGCGCAGGCCCAGCGGGCGGGTGATCCGGTGGGCGATCTCATCGCCCAGCGCATGCCCGGTCACGCGTTCGGCGAGCATCCCCGCGACGATGTAGTTGGTGTTCGAGTACGACCAGCTCGTGCCGGGCGGGAACAACGCGGGGTGCTTCACCGCCATCGCCACCAGCCCGGCCGGGTCCGCGCCGCGGTGGCGCAGTGCCTCCGGATCGGACAGGTCCAGGTCGTCGGTGTAGTTGTACAGCCCGGTGGTGTGCTGCAGCAGCTGCCGCACGGTGATCCGCCGGTCCGGCAGCAGGCCCGGCAGGTACCGCTCGACCGGCGCGTCCAGCTTCACCCGGCCCTCGCCGGCGAGCTGGAGCACGACGGTCGCGACGAACGACTTCGTGACGCTGCCCACGTGGAAGGGACCGTTGCGCGGGAACGGTTTCCCGGTGGCGACGTCCCCGGTGCCGCTGCGCGTGACCCGCGTCCGGGAGCCGTCCTGGACGACGGCTTCGGCGCCCGGGACGCCGTCCTGGGCGGTCAGGGTGTCGAGTGCGCCCTGGAGCGGGCTCGTCACGGCGAGCGCCGGCGCCGCGGTGGTCGCCGCGAGGAGCGCGACGAGCGTGCCGCACGCGACGATTCGCTTGCCGCGCAAGGATTTCCGCATGAAAGAACCCCCTGTTTCTCGGTCTCCCCAACCTAGGGAACCGAGCACCAGGGGGCAGTGGGGCAGACCGCCGCATCGCTGCGGGGGCCAGCCCCACCTCCGGAGCCGAAAGCCGTGAATGGCCCCTTGAGGGACTTCAAGTCCCTCAAGGGGCCATTCCGGCTTTACGCGGGTCAGCGCAGGCGCAGGGCCCGCTTCAGCGTGCCGAACAGGTCGGTCTGGTTGGTCAGGCCGACGATGTTGGCCGCCTGCGGGCCGAGGCCCGCGATGCGCACCTGGGTGCCGGTGTGCGACTGCGAGCCGCCCGTCTCCGCGGTGCCGTAGGCCAGGGTCATGTTCGCGCCCTCGTTGGTGACGAGCGTCGCGGTCAGGCCCGGGGTGGCCGTCGGCTCGACGATCTGGCTGCTGTGGCCGTGGTCGGCGGTCACCAGCACCAGGGTGTCGGGGTGGCTGCGGGCGTACGCCGTGCCCGCCGCGATCGCCGCGTCGAAGTCGACCGTCTCGCCGATCTGGCCGCACGGGTCGGCCGCGTGGTCCTGCTTGTCGATGCTCGCGCCCTCGACCTGCAGGAAGAAGCCCTTGTCGCTGCGACGGTCCTCGAGCAGCTCGATCGCCTTGCGGGTCTGCTCGGCCAGCTTCGGCTGGGCCTTGGGCAGGGCCGCGTTCGGGGTGCAGCGGGCCGGTGCGGTGCCGCCGTGCACGGCCGCCGGGCCGGTCCAGTTCACCGGCAGGTTGTTCTTGGCGAACAGGCCGAGGACCGGCTTGCCCTTCTTCGCCGCCGCCAGGTCGGCCGCGGTGTTGACGACGTTGTAGCCGGCCGCCTTGGCCTGCTCCAGCACCGTCTTGCCCTTGAACTTCCCGGCCGTGACCTTCTGGTCGAAGTACGTCGCACCGCCGCCCAGCAGGACGTCGGGGCGGGTCTGCACCAGCTGCTCTGAGATCGAGCCGAGGCCGCCGTTCTCCTTGGCGTTCTTCGCGCACTTCGCGGTCGTCTCGACCGGGCCCTTGCAGTCGCGGCTGACGACGTGCGAGCCGAGCACGGCCGGGGTGGCGTCCTGGACCTCGGCGGTCGTGACGTCGCCCGTGCGCAGGCCGTTGCGCTTGGCGATCTCGAGGATCGTCGGCACGTCGTTGCCGTACGCGTCGACCGAGATCGCGCCGTTGTAGGACTTGGTGCCGGTGGCCCAGCCGGTGCCGGACGCGGCCGAGTCGGTCACGTAGTTCGGCTTACCGGGGTTGTTCTGCTCGACGGCGTAGGTCGTGTAGTCGCCGGTCAGGGGCAGCTCGTCCATCGCGAGCCGGCCCGCGGCGCCGCGCTCGTAGTTGCGGGCGGCGGTGATCTCCGACTGGCCCATGCCGTCACCGATGAACAGGATGACGTTGCGGGCGCTGCCGCCCTGGATCGCGGAGCGGACGTCGTTGGTGCGGTCACCGGTGCCGGCCGAGCGCGCGTCGGCGGGGCCGGAGCCGGTGGCGGCCAGGGCGACCGGGGCGGCGGCGACCAGTGCGGCGCCGAGCGCGCCCGCGACCAGCCACCGGCGGCGGCCGGTGAGCAGCGAAGCCATGTTTCTCCTCTTCGGGGACTTCGGGAAGTAAAGGTCCGGATTCCGGACACGGGTTATTAGTCCGGTTGCACGTGTGCCGTGCGCGGACGCGAGGTGAGCGTCAGGTGGCGGCTGGCCGAACACCTGGCTTCCCGTGGGTGACCGGGAGCACGTCGGTTATTGACCGGCGAGGTGTCCCGGCCGGACGACGCCCGCTTCGTAGGCGATGACCACGGCCTGGCTGCGGTTGCCCGCGCCGAGCTTCCCGAAGATGTTGCCCACGTGAGTCTTGACGGTCTCGAGGCTGATCACGAGCGCGGCGGCGATGTCCTGGTTGGACAGTCCGGTGGCGATCAGCCGCAGCACCTCGGCCTCACGCCGGGTCAGCTTCTTCGCCGCCCGCGCGTGCGCCCCGCCCGGCGGCCGCGCGCTCACCAGCCGCCGGATCGCCTCGGGGAACAGCAGCGACTCCCCGGCGGCGACGGTCCGCACGGCGTGCGCGATCTCCTCCTTGCGCGCCCGCTTCAGCAGGAACCCGCTGGCCCCGGCCAGCAGCGCCTCGTGCACGTAGTCGTCGTTGTCGAACGTCGTGACGACGAGGACTTTCGGCGGGTCGGCGAGCGCCCCGAGGAGCTGCCGGGTGGCCTCGATGCCGTCGGTGCCGGGCATCCGGACGTCCATCAGCACGACGTCCGGCCTGGTCCGGCGCACCGCGGGCAGCACCTCGGCGCCGTCCGCCGCCTCGCCGACGACCGTCAGGCCCTGCTGCTCCAGCAGGGCCCGCAGGCCGGCGCGGACCAGGGGTTCGTCGTCGGCCAGCAGGACGGTCGGGCTCACGTGCCCGCCCGCAGCGGGATGGTCGCGCTCAGCCGCCACCGTTCGCCGTCCGGTCCGGCGGCCAGCTCGCCGCGCAGGGCCTCGACGCGCTCCGCGAGCCCCTCCAGCCCGTGACGTCCCGAGCGTGCGCGTTCCCCGTCCAGGGGGTTGACGACCGCGATCTCCAAGCGGTCCGGCCCGGCTTCGACACGGACGTCCACCCGGCCCGGGCCGGCGTGCCGCAGCGCGTTGGTCAGGCCCTCCTGGACGATCCGGTAGCCCTCGCGCGACACCGTGGCGGGCAGCGCGGCGACCGGGCCGCGAACGGTCAGCCGGACGTCGAGCCCGGCGTCGCGGGCGCGGACGGCGAGGACGTCCACCTCGGTCAACGTGCGCGTCGGCTCCTTCGCGGCCGGCTCCTCGCGTAGCAGGCCGAGGACGTGGTCGAGGTCTTCGAGGGCGCTGCGCGAAGCCTCTTCGATCGTGCCGAGGGCGCGCCGCACCTGGGCCGGGTCCGCCTCGACCAGGTCGGCGGCGGCCGCCGCGTGCAGCGTCGACGTCGTCAGCGTGTGCCCGATCGAGTCGTGCAGCTCGCGGGCCAGCCGGTTGCGCTGGGCGAGCATGGCGGCGCGGCGTTCGGCGAGCGCCGCGCGCTCGGCCGCGGACGGCCCCAGCAGCGCGACCGCGCCGACGCGGAGGCCGAGGGTGGCGGCCGCGGTCAGCACCAGCGCCGCGACGACCGCCACCAGCCCGAACGGGAGCGTCCACGCCCCGAGCGGGACGTCCGACCAGAACAGCGAGATCCGGTCCTGGCCACCCGCCAGCCACGCCGCGGGCACGAGCATCCCGAGCCCCAGGAAGGCCAGCACGGTGACCAGGATGCCGCTGGCGGCGGTGTGCAGCGCGAGCCACAGGCCCGAGCGTAGCCGCGCCCCGGCACCCGGGTGCCGCTCGGGCGCCGGGACGCCGGTGCCGAGCAGGGTGTTCGCCAGGCCGACGCCGAGGCGCCGCACCGGTCCCAGCAGGCCCAGCAGCCCCATCAGCACGGCCAGGGCGAGCAGGGCGATGAGCGCCCGGAGCCGGGAGTCGACGTCGACCGACACCGCCACGGCGAGGGCGAAGGGGGCCACCGGCACCGCGATGGCGGCGCCCGCGGCGGCGTGGAGCAGGCTGCGGTAGCTGCCGATCCGCGTCAGGGACAGGAGGAATCCGGACATGCGGCGAGCGTAGGGCGGCCGGCGGCGGGGTGACCTCCCTCTCGGGAGCCAGATTCTGGTCACAACCGGTTAGCGACCGTTAGCGCGAGCCTCCTACACTCGGGATGTGGCAGACCGACCCCTGATCGCCCCCAGCATCCTCTCCGCGGACTTCGCCCGGCTCGGCGAGGAGATCGCCGCCGTGGCCGGCCCCGGCGACCACCGCGCCGACTGGGTGCACGTCGACGTCATGGACGCGCACTTCGTGCCCAACCTGACCCTGGGCCTGCCCGTGGTCAAGGCGCTGCTGAAGAGCACGGACGTGCCGATCGACTGCCACCTGATGATCGACGACCCGGACCGCTGGGCGATCGGGTACGCCGAGGCCGGCGCCTACAACGTCACGGTGCACGCCGAGGCCGCGAAGGACCCGGTCGCGCTGGCGAAGAACCTGCGCGCCGCGGGCGCGAAGGCCGGCCTGTCGATCAAGCCGGGCACCGCGCTCGAGCCGTGGCTCGACGCGCTCAAGCACTACGACACGCTGCTGGTGATGTCGGTCGAGCCGGGCTTCGGCGGGCAGTCGTTCATCGCGGACGTCCTGGAGAAGGTCCGCACCGCGCGGCGGCTGGTCGACACCGGGCACCTGAAGCTGGTCGTCGAGATCGACGGCGGGATCAACGCCGAGACCATCGAGCAGGCCGCCGAAGCGGGCGTCGACTGCTTCGTCGCCGGGTCCGCCGTCTACGGCGCCGGCGACCCCGGGAAGGCGGTCGCCGCCCTGCGCGAGCAGGCCGCGCGCTTCCGAGCGGGCTGAATCCCCGCCCGAGGCGCGGGCGGAGAAGCCCTGAGAGCGCCTCGGGTGTTGGATGGAGAGGGACCCGGCTACGAGGAGGCAGCGGACGTGTTCACCGGCATAGTCGAGGAGATCGGCGAGGTCGTCGCGGTCGAGCAGGTGACGAACGCGGCGCGCCTGCGGGTCCGCGGGCCGCTGGTGACGAGCGACGCCGGGCACGGCGACTCGATCGCGGTCAGCGGCGTCTGCCTGACGGTGGTCGACGTCGCCGGCGGCGAGTTCACCGTCGACGTCGTCAACGAGACGCTCCAGCGCTCCAGCCTGGCGAAGGTCGCGGTCGGCGACCGCGTCAACCTGGAACGCGCCACCCCGGCCGGCGGCCGGCTCGGCGGGCACATCATGCAGGGCCACGTCGACGGGACGGGCGTGTTCCTCTCGCGCGACGAGAACGGCGTCACGACGTTCGCGCTGCCGGAGCACCTGGCGCGTTACGTGGTCGAGAAGGGCTCGATCGCGGTGGACGGCATTTCGCTGACCGTCGCCGCGATCACCGGCGACCGGTTCGCGGTGGCGCTGATCCCGACCACCCTGGAGGTGACCACGCTCGGCGGCCGCGAGGCCGGCGACCTGGTCAACCTGGAGGTCGACGTGGTCGCGAAGTACGTCGAAAAGCTGGCCGAGGCACACATCCGCGACCAGGTGCAGAATCGGGACGGCGGCGGCACAGAGGAGCGGAGCGGTCATGAGTGAGCCTGAGTCGAGTGCGGCAGAGCCCGAAGCGGGCTGGACCCCGTGCGGCACCGGGGCGGTGTTCGACGCCGACGCCATCGAGCGGGCGATCGCGGACGTCGCGGCGGGCCGTGCGGTCGTCGTGGTCGACGACGAAGACCGCGAGAACGAGGGTGACCTCATCTTCGCGGCGGAAAAGGCGACGCCGGAGCTGCTGGCCTTCATGGTCCGCTACACCTCCGGCTACGTCTGCGTCGCGCTGACCGAGGCCGAGGCGGACCGGCTGGACCTGCCGCCGATGTACCACACGAACCAGGACGCGCGCGGCACCGCGTACAGCGTCACGGTCGACGCCGCCGACGGCATCAGCACCGGCATCTCCGCCGCCGACCGCGCGCACACCATCCGGCTGCTCGCCGACCCGGCGTCGTCCGCGAAAGACTTCCGCCGACCCGGCCACGTCGTCCCGCTGCGCGCGAAGGAGGGCGGCGTGCTCCGCCGTCCCGGGCACACCGAGGCGTCGGTCGACCTGGCCCGGATGGCCGGGCTGAACGCGGCCGGCGTCCTCTGCGAGATCGTGTCGCAGAAGGACGAGGGCGACATGGCCCGCCGCGACGAGCTGGAGGTCTTCGCGGCCGACCACGGCCTGGCGATCATCACCATCGCCGACCTGATCGCCTACCGCCGTCGCACCGAGAAGCAGGTCGAGCGGGTCGCCGAGGCGCGCATCCCGCTGGCCGCGGGCACGTTCCGCGCGGTTGGCTACGACTCGCTGCTCGACGGCATCGAGCACGTCGCGTTCGTCTACGGCGAGATCGGCGACGGCCAGGACATCCTCGTGCGCGTCCACTCCGAGTGCCTCACCGGCGACGTCTTCGGCTCGCTGCGCTGCGACTGCGGCCCGCAGCTCGACGCGGCGCTCGCCGCCGTCGCCGCCGAAGGGCGCGGTGTGGTGCTCTACATCCGCGGCCACGAGGGCCGCGGCATCGGCCTGCTGCACAAGCTGCAGGCCTACCAGCTGCAGGACGACGGCGCCGACACCGTCGACGCCAACCTCGCGCTGGGTGTGCCCGCCGACGCCCGCGACTACGGCACCGGCGCGCAGATCCTCTGCGACCTCGGCGTCCGCACGATGCGGCTGCTGTCGAACAACCCGGCCAAGCGGATCGGCCTCGAGGGCTACGGCCTGCGCGTCACCGGGCGGGTACCGCTGCCGATCTCGCCGAACCCGGAGAACCTGCGCTACCTGCGGACCAAGCGCGACCGGATGGGGCACGACCTGGCCCAGCTGGAGCACTACGAGCAGGTCGGCGCCGGCACCGAGCACCCCGAGGGAGGCACGCTGTGAGCGGCGAAGGCCGACCGGAGGTCAAGCTGGACCTCTCCGACTGCAAGTCGCTGAAGCTGGGCATCGTCACCACCAAGTGGAACGCGCCCATCGCCGACCTGCTGCTGGAGCGGGCCCTGGTCGCGGCCCGCGAGGCCGAACTCGAAGAAGAGCCGACGGTCGTCCGCGTCGCGGGCGCGATCGAGCTGCCCGTCGTCGCGCAGGCCCTGGCCCGCAACCACGACGCGGTCGTCGCGCTCGGCGTCGTCATCCGCGGTGGCACCCCGCACTTCGAGTACGTGTGCGACGCGGTGACGGCGGGCCTGACCCGGGTGGCCCTCGACGAGAGCACCCCGGTCGGCAACGGCGTCCTGACCTGTGACACCGAGGAGCAGGCCCTGGACCGTTCGGGCCGCCCCGGCTCGAAGGAGGACAAGGGCTACGAGGCCGCGGTCGCGGCGCTCGACACGGCGCACGCGCTGCGGAGCCTGCGCCAGCCGTGGACCGAGCGGGGTTTCGTGTGAGCGTGGCTACTTCACCTTCGTCGGCGACCCTGGTCATCCGGCCGCGCCGCGCGCTGATCATGTGCAGCGTGCTGGCGGTGGCGCTGCTGGCGGTGTTCATCGTGGTGGCGATCCTGCTGCGCAACGGCGACACCGGAGTGCACTTCCAGCGTTCGGACCAAGCGGCGATGGTGGGCATCGGCATCCTGCTCGCGGCGGGCGTGATGCTGTTCGCGATCGCCAGGGTCCGGGCCGACGCCGAGGGCATCGAAGTCCGCAACGTGCTGATGACGCGGCGTTTCGCGTGGAGCGAGGTGCTGTCGGTGAGCTTTCCGGACGGCGCGTCGTGGGCGCGGCTGGAGCTGCCGGAGGACGAGTACCACGCGGTGATGGCGGTCCAGTCGGTGGACCGCGCCCGAGCCGTGGAAGCGGTCCGGGCGCTGCGAAAACTGCACCGCACGGCCACCGGCGGCTAACGACCGGAGAGCCGGCGGGCCAGCTCCTGGGCGCGCTGTTCGGTGAACTTGCCGGTGATGATCTGGGTGTTGCCGTCGAGGATCGCGACTTGGATGTTCGGCGCCCAGATGACCTGGCTGTTCACGACGATCGCGACCTGCTGGTCGGTGTTCTTGGTCGTGAAGTCGGCCCAGATCTTCGTGCCCTCGGACTTGAAGCCGTTTGTCGGTCTGCCCGCACGTGACCAGCGGCAAGGTCCGGTCGTCGTGTCCGGCCAGCGGATCGGCGCGGCCTGGAGTGCGGTCGATCGCCCGCGCGGCCGCCGTCTGCTCCGCCACATCGGTGCTTTGCCGCGCAGCCTGCGAAGGAGGCGGGCCGGTTCCGCCGCTGGCGACCCGCGAAGCGTCGGCCACGACTTCGCGGACTCCAGCGATGCCGGGCCGCGAGGGCCCGTGGCGGACGACGACGTCCCTGGTGCGGGCGCCGCCCGACTGCCGACGACGGCATCACATCCGGCCGACATCATCACCAGGGCCACTGCCGAGAGCACCAGTGCGAAGCGCATGAGCCCCGAGTCGGCAGGACGGACCCCGGTTGTTACGCGGGCGTCAGAGACTCAGGTCCACCACGATCGGCGCGTGGTCCGACGGGCCCTTGCCCTTCCGCATGTTCCGGTCCACGTACGAGTCCGTGACCGCGTCCGTGAAGGGCGTGTTCCCGTACACCAGGTCGATGCGCATGCCCTTGTTGTTCGGGAAGTTGCCCGCGCGGTAGTCCCAGTAGGTGAACGGGTGGTCGTACTTCAGCGGCCTCGGGAAGACGTCCGTCAGGCCCAGCTTCCGCAGCCGTGCCAGGGCCTCGCGCTCCGGGGGCGTCACGTGCGTCGACTCCGTGAACACCGCGATGTCCCAGACGTCCGCGTCCGTCGGGGCCACGTTGAAGTCGCCCAGGATCGCGAACGGCTCGGCCGAAAGCTCCGCGGCCGCCATGGAGCGCAGGGTCTCCAGCCACTCCAGCTTGTACGCGTAGTGCGGGTTGTCCGGCTCGCGCCCGTTGGGCACGTACACCGACCACACCCGCACGCCACCACACGTCGCGCCGATCGCACGCGCCTCGGCGGCGCCCTCGAAGGAAGGCTCGTCCGGCAGCCCGCGCACCACGTCGGACAACCCGACCCGCGAGACGATCCCGACGCCGTTCCAGCGACCGAGCCCGTACGCGGCCACCTCGTAGCCGAGCGCCTCGACCTCGGCGGCCGGGAACTTCTCCGTCGTGTTCTTCAGCTCCTGCAGGCACAGCACGTCCGGCGCGGACTGTTCGAGGAACTCCAGGACCCGGGGCAGGCGGGGGATGATGGAGTTCACGTTCCAGGTGGCGATCCGCATGCCGCGAGCATCCCACACGGCACCGACAGGAAGGGGCGGCGCGAGTGCGCCGCCCCTTTCGAGAAGGAACCTCAGACCCCGGCCGTCGTCCGGATCCAGGACCGGCTGGACGCCACGCTCGCGTAGTTGTTCGTGCCGCGTGTGTTGGTCCCGCTCTGGTTCTGCACCGTCGAGGCGACGCCGACCTGGACGCCGTTCGAGACCTCGGGGCCGCCCGAGTCGCCCTTCCAGGCCGAGCCGTTGATGCCGACGCTCTGGATCGCGCGGCCGCCGTAGGCGTCCGACGACCGGCCGGTCACCTGGACGTTCGCCACCTTCAGCGCCGACGCCGGCGGGCCGGTCGGCGTGGTGCGGCCCCAGCCGTAGAGCTGGTTGGTGCTGCCGGTCGACGGGTCCGCGCTGCCCAGCGTGATCGGGCCGGCGCTGGTCGCCGAGGCCAGGTGCAGCAGCGCGATGTCGCCGTTCGGGGACTCGTACTCGCCGTCGACGGCGATCTGCGTGCCGGCGAAGAGCGTGTTGGTGCCGACCTTGACGTGCATGCCCGAGCCGTCTTCGTCGAGGCAGTGCACCGCGGTCATCACCCAGCGCGAGGCGATGACCGTGCCGGAGCAGTTGAAGCCCTGGAAGTCACGTCCGGGCGTGTTGACGTACACCTGGGCGCCCCAGGAGACCGTCGGGGCGGTGCCGCCGCCGACGATGTTCGGCTGGACGCCGGCCGAAGCGGCGGCGCCACCGGCGAGGGTCAGCGCGACGGCGGCCGCCGAAGCGGCACCTAGGACACGGAGAGAGCTCACGGTGGTGATCCTTTCGGATGGGACCCGAACCTGCTGGGTCGGAAAGTAACCACCGCGTCACGCAGGGGGACACCGACGAAGGTCGGAAGACGGCGATCACCCTACTTCCGGCGGGCGAGGCGGGGGGCCGCGAGAACTGTCGGTGCCGCGCCATAGTCTTGGGGGCGTGGCTGACCCGACCACCTACCGTCCCTCGCCGGGGAGCATCCCGGATGCCCCTGGCGTGTACAAGTTCCGCGACGCGACCAGGCGGGTCATCTACGTCGGCAAGGCGAAAAGCCTGCGCAGCAGACTGAACTCCTACTTCGCCGACCTCTCGGGCCTGCACCCCCGCACCCGGCAGATGGTCACCACCGCCGCGAGCGTCGAGTGGACCGTCGTCACCACCGAGGTCGAGGCGCTCCAGCTCGAGTACAACTGGATCAAGGAGTTCGACCCGCGGTTCAACGTCCGCTACCGCGACGACAAGAGCTACCCGGTCCTCGCGGTGACGCTCAACGAGGAGTTCCCGCGCCTGTTCGTCTACCGCGGCGCGCGCAAGAAGGGCGTCCGGTACTTCGGGCCGTACTCGCACGCGTGGGCCATCCGCGAGACGCTCGACCTGCTGCTGCGGGTGTTCCCGGCGCGCACCTGCTCGGCCGGGGTGTTTCGCCGTCACGGCCAGATCGGCCGCCCCTGCCTGCTCGGCTACATCGAGAAGTGCTCGGCGCCGTGCGTCGGGCGGGTCTCGGCCGACGAGCACCGCGACATCGTCGAGGACTTCTGCGACTTCCTCGCCGGCAAGACCGACGGCATGATCAAGCGCCTCGAAGCCGAGATGGCGGCCGCGTCCGGGGAGCTCGAGTTCGAGCGCGCGGCCCGGCTGCGCGACGACCTCGGCGCGCTGCGCCGCGCCATGGAGAAGCAGGCCGTGGTGTTCGGCGACGGCACGGACGCCGATGTCGTGGCGTTCGCCCACGACGACCTCGAGGCCGCCGTCCAGGTCTTCCACGTGCGCGGCGGCCGGGTCCGCGGCCAGCGCGGCTGGGTCATCGACAAGGCCGAGGAGATGGACGTCCCGGCGCTGGTCGACCACTTCATCACGCAGTTCTACGGCGAGCAGGCCGAGCTCGAGGCCGGCGACAACGTCGACGCCGGGCCGGCCGTCCCGCGCGAGGTCCTGGTCCCGGAGCTGCCCGCGGACGCGGACGCGCTGGCGGAGTGGCTGACCGGGCTGCGCGGCTCGCGGGTGCAGGTGCGGGTGCCGCAGCGCGGCGACAAGAAGGCCCTCGCCGAGACCGTGCAGCGCAACGCGGGGGAGGCGTTCACCCAGCACAAGCTGCGGCGCGCGGGCGACCTCACGGCGCGCTCCGCGGCGCTCACCGAGCTGCAGGACTTCCTGGCCCTCGACACCGCGCCGCTGCGCATCGAGTGCATCGACATCAGCCACATCCAGGGCAGTGACGTCGTGGCGTCGCTCGTCGTCTTCGAAGACGGGCTGGCGCGCAAGTCCGAGTACCGGCGCTTCGCGCTGCGCGAGGCGGCCGAAGAGGGCGACGTCGCGTCGATCGCCGAGGTCGTCCGGCGGCGGTTCAACCGCTACCTCAAGGAAACGGCCGAGGGCGCCGACGTCCCGATCGACTCGTCGAAACCGGGCCTCGACCCGGAGACCGGCCGGCCGCGCAAGTTCGCCTACCCGCCGAACCTGCTGGTCGTCGACGGCGCGGGCCCGCAGGCCACGGCGGCCGCGGACGTCCTGGCCGAACTGGGCATCACCGACATTTCCGTGGTGGGGCTGGCGAAGCGGCTCGAAGAGGTGTGGCTGCCCGCCGACCCCGATCCGGTGATCCTGCCGCGGACGTCGGAGGGGCTGTTCCTGCTGCAGCGGCTCCGTGACGAGGCGCATCGCTTCGCCATCACCTACCACCGCGAGAAGCGCTCCAAGCGGCTGCAGGCGTCCGAATTGGACAGTGTGCCCGGGCTGGGGCAGGCTCGCCGCACCGCGCTGATCAAGCACTTCGGCTCGGTCAAGAAGCTCAAGCAGGCCCGGATCGAAGAGATCGAGGCGGTGCCCGGCTTCGGCAGGCGCACCGCGGAGGCCGTGGTCGCCGCGCTGGCCGGGGAGTCCGGCGTGGGCCAGGGCACGAAGACAGGGGAGTAGGAAAGACAGTGAGTGCGCAAGAAGATGTCCGCGGCTCCGGCATGGAGGTCGCGGTCGTGTCCGGGCTGTCGGGGGCGGGCCGCAGCACCGCGGCCAAGTGCCTGGAGGACCTGGGCTGGTTCGTCGTGGACAACCTGCCCCCGGAGCTGATCGCCACGATGGTCGAGCTGGGCGCACAGGCGCGCGGCGCGATCACCAAGGTGGCCGTGGTGATGGACGTGCGCTCGCGCGCGTTCACCGACGACCTCGCCTCGGTGATCAAGGACCTGGACGCGCGGGGGTACAAGCCGCGCGTGCTGTTCCTGGAGGCGACCGACGCCGTGCTGGTGCGGCGCTTCGAGGCCGTCCGGCGCGGCCACCCGATGCAGGGTGACGGCCGGCTCGCCGACGGCATCACGGCGGAGCGCGTGCTGCTGGAGCCGCTGCGCGAAGAGGCCGACCTGGTGCTCGACACGTCGTCGCTGTCGGTGCACGACCTGCGCGCCAAGATCGAGGACGCGTTCGGCTCCGAGGCGAGCACGCAGACCCGCGTCACCGTGCTGTCGTTCGGGTACAAGTACGGCCTGCCGATGGACGCGGACCTGGTGATGGACGTCCGGTTCCTGCCGAACCCGTTCTGGATCCCGGAGCTGCGCGAACACACGGGCCTCGACGGCGAGGTCCGCAACTACGTGCTCTCGCAGGAAGGCGCCGAGGAGTTCCTCGACCGCTACCACCAGCTGCTGCGGCTCATCGGCGCCGGCTACAAGCGCGAGGGCAAGCGGTACCTGACCCTCGCCGTCGGCTGCACCGGCGGCAAGCACCGCAGTGTGGCGCTGTCGGTCGAGCTCGCCCAGCGTCTGTCCAAAGAGGACGGAATGGCCGTGAAGGTGGTGCACCGCGACCTTGGTCGTGAATAACGTGCGGGCGGTCGCCCTCGGGGGCGGCCACGGACTGCACGCCACGTTGTCCGCGGTGCGGCGGGTGACCCCCGACGTCACCGCGATCGTCACCGTGGCCGACGACGGCGGCTCGTCCGGCCGGCTGCGGCGCGAGCTCGGGCTGCTGCCGCCGGGCGACCTCCGGCAGGCGTTCGCCGCCTTCGCCGCGGAAGACGGCGGCACGCTCTGGGCCGAGGTGTTCCAGCACCGCTTCGGCGGCGACGGCGCGCTGGCCGGGCACGCGGTGGGGAACCTGCTGCTGGCCGGGTTGTTCGAGGTGCTCGGCGACCCGGTGGCGGCGCTCGACGAGGCGTGCCGCCTGATCGGCGTCTCCGGGCGGGTGCTGCCGATGTCGCCGGAGCCGCTGGAGATCGTGGGGGAGGTCAGCGGCCTCGACAGCGAGGACCCGGCGGCGCTGCGCACGATCCGCGGCCAGGTCGCGGTGGCCTCGACGCCGGGGCAGGTGCAGCGCGTGAGCCTGCACACGCCGGGCCGGTCGGGGCGGCCGCCGCAGGCGTGCGCCGAAGCGGTGGACGCGGTGCTGGCGGCCGACGTCGTGTTCCTCGGTCCCGGCTCCTGGTTCACGAGCGTGCTGCCGCACCTGCTCGTGCCGGGCCTGCACGACGCGCTCGTCAAGACCACCGCGACGAAGGTGCTCGTGCTCAACCTTGTCCCCCAGCCGGGGGAAACCGCGGGGTTCTCCCCGGAGCGGCACCTGGACGTCCTGTCCGAGCACGCGCCCGATCTGCGGGTGGACGCGGTGATCGCGGACCGCGATTCGGTCCCCGACCCGGCGAATCTCCGGCGCGCGGCCGAGCGGCTCGGCGGCCGGGCGCACCTGGGGGCGGTGGCCGACCCGGAAGTGGCGGGACGGCATGATCCTGATGCGCTCGCGAGGTGTATGCGGGAGGCTCTCGGTCTCGGCAGGGGCGGGGAGCACGGGGGAGGAGCACAAGGCAGGGAGGGGCAGTAATGGCGATGACCGCCGCGGTGAAGGACGAACTGAGCCGGCTGGAGATCACGAAGATCGGGCCGCGCCGGGCGGAGGTCGCGTCGCTGCTTCGCTTCGCCGGCGGGCTGCACATCGTGGCCGGCCGGGTGGTCGTCGAAGCGGAGCTGGACACGGGCTCGGTCGCGCGACGGCTGCGCAAGGAGATCCACGAGCTCTACGGCCACCATTCGGACGTCCACGTCATCACCGCCAGCGGCGGGCTGCGCAAGGGCACCCGGTACGTGGTGCGCGTGGTCAAGGACGGCGAGGGGCTGGCCCGGCAGACCGGGCTGATCGACCAGCGCGGCCGGCCGGTGCGCGGGCTGCCCGCGGCCGTGGTGTCCGGTGGCGTGGCGGACGCCGAAGCGGCGTGGCGTGGCGCGTTCCTCGCGCACGGTTCCCTGACGGAGCCGGGCCGTTCGTCGTCACTGGAAGTGACGTGCCCCGGCCCGGAGGCGGCGCTGGCTTTGGTGGGTGCCGCGCGCCGGATGGGCATCCAGGCGAAGTCGCGCGAGGTCCGCGGCGCCGACCGCGTCGTGGTCCGCGACGGTGACGCGATCGGCGCGCTGCTGACGCGCCTCGGCGCGCACACGAGCGTGCTGCAGTGGGAGGAACGCCGCATGCGCCGCGAGGTGCGCGCGACGGCGAACCGGCTGGCCAACTTCGACGACGCGAACCTCCGCCGGTCGGCCCGCGCGGCCGTCGCGGCGGCGGCCCGGGTCGAGCGCGCCCTGGAGATCCTCGGCGACACGGCCCCGGACCACCTGCTGGCCGCGGGCAAGCTCCGGCTGTCCAACCGGCAGGCGTCCCTGGAGGAGCTGGGCCAGCTGTCGGACCCGCAGATGACGAAGGACGCGGTCGCCGGCCGCATCCGCCGCCTGCTGGCGATGGCGGACAAGCGCGCGAAGGACCTGAGCATCCCGGACACCGAGTCCGCGGTCACCCCGGAGATGCTCGAGGAAGAGGAAGACGCCTGACCCGGCCCCGCCGTGCTGGTCAGGCCGTTTTCCGTCCGTGCGGTTAACGGGATCGGTGCCGCGGCGCCGAACTCGTAACACCGCGGTAGCACGGGGGAGTGGTCGCCGAAACGCGCCGCGTCGAACCTCGGTCGGGAGGGAGTACGCCGAACGAGGGAAGGGGAACGCATGCGCACGAGCCGGAACAGCAATGACCGCGCGCAGCTGCAGGTGTCGCCGGAGGTCGGCACCTGGCTCGCCCGGCGCAGCAGCAGGGCCGACGACTGGACGGCGGACCAGCTGGTCGAGGCCAAACGCGGCACGACCGTCTCGGTGGTCATCCCCGCGCGCAACGAGGAAGCGACGGTCGGCGCGATCGTCACCGCCATCCGCGAGGAACTCCACGAACACCACCGGCTCGTCGACGAGATCCTGGTCGTCGACAGCCACTCGACCGACGCCACCGCCGAGGTGGCCGCGGCGGCGGGCGCACGCGTCGTCGCGCAGGACGCCGTGTTTCCGGCCCTCGACGGGCTGCAGGGCAAGGGCGAGGCCCTGTGGAAGGGCGTCGCGGCGACGACCGGCGACCTCGTGGTCTTCGTCGACGGCGATCTCTACGACTTCACCACCGACTACGTCACGGGCCTGTTGGGCCCGCTGCTCACCGACCCGTCGGTCGCCTACGTCAAGGGCTTCTACCACCGCCCGCTCAACGGCGCGGCGGGCAGCGAGCCGGAAGGCGGCGGCCGGGTCACCGAGCTCGTCGCGCGGCCGCTGATCAACATGTTCTGGCCCGAGCTGTCCGGCTTCGTGCAGCCCCTCGCGGGCGAGTACGCGGGCCGGCGCGAGGTGCTGGAGAGCATCCCGTTCGTCGTGAACTACGGCGTCGAGATCGGCCACCTGATCGACCTGCTCGAACTGCGCGGGCTCGACTCGCTGGCCCAGGTCGACCTCGGCCACCGGGTGCACCGCCACCAGAGCACCCAGGCGCTGGGCCGCATGTCGGGCCAGATCATGCAGACGCTGTTCGACCGCCTGGAGCGCTACGGCAGGCTGGTGACGGCCATCCCGCCGGCCACGATGCTCGCCCAGTTCCAGCGAGGCGCATCCTCCGGCGGTGTCGAGCGGGAGCTGGTGCTGACGGACCTGACGTCCCCGCAGCGCCCGCCGCTGGCGAGCCTGCCGGTGACGCTGCGCCCGGAGAACGAGCTGGACCTGCAGGACACCGCTTAGTCACTCGGCGGTCGCGAGCGCGCGGGTTTCGACGGGCTGCCAACCGGGCGGTCCGAACACGAAACCCGCGCGCTCGCGCCACGTCCGGGCGCCGCGTAGGTCGCGCAGGATCGAGCCGTACTCGTGGAAGCCGACCTTCAGCAGGTTGTACGTGGTGATGTTCTTCGTCAGCCCGTACGTCGGGCGCTTGCCCTCCGGGACGTAACTGCGGAACAGCCGGTCCCACACGATGAAGATCCCGCCGTAGTTGGCGTCGAGGTACTCGGCGTCGCTGCCGTGGTGGACGCGGTGGTGTGACGGTGTGTTGAAGACGTACTCGAACCAGCGCGGCAGCTTGCCGATCTTCTCGGTGTGCACGAAGAACTGGTAGACGAGGTCGATCGACAGGCCGGTCAGGATCATCCACGGCGGGATGCCGCATAACGCCAGTACCGACCAGAACGGCAGCTGGAAGTAGGGCGTCCACTTCTGGCGCAGCGCCGTCGAGAAGTTGTAGTGCTCGCTCGAGTGGTGCACCTGGTGCCCGGCCCACAGCAGCCGGACGCGGTGGCTCGCCCGGTGGTAGGCGTAGAACACCAGCTCCTGGCCGAGCAGCATGAGCACCCACGTCCACCAGTCGCGCGGGTCGAACTTCACCGGCGCCAGCTCGAACAGCGCCGCGAAGACGACCAGCATCACCAGCCGGAACAGCGCGTTGACGCCGACCGAGACGGTGCCCATCAGCATGCTCGTGCGGGTGTCGGCGGGGCTGTAGCCGAGCACGTTGTCGTCGTGGCCGAGCACGTGCACGGCGACGATCTCGATCGTCACGAACAGCAGGAACACCGGGATCGCGAACAGCACGGGGTCGCGCAGGTGCGCCAGGAACTCGGCCACGTCGCCTCCTAAGATCCAGCCTTGGAATATGACCTGACGGTAACTTACCCTCGGGTCACTTTACGCACGGTAGGGTCTCGGACGTGACGGAGTCAAGACCGGTCGGGACCAAGGGGATGCCCCGCGAGGAGCGCGAGGCGCAGCTCGTCGTCGCCGGTACCGAGGAGTTCGGCCGGGCCGGGTACGCGGGCGCGTCGATGGTCGAGATCGCGCGCCGGGTCGGCGTCACGAAACCGTTGCTGTACCAGTACTTCGGCTCGAAAGACGGCCTGTACCTCGCCTGCCTGCACCGCGCGGGCGACCGGCTGACCGAGGGCGTCGCGACGACCATGGCGGCCGGCGGCGAGCCCGACCGGATGCCGCTGAAGGTGCTCTCGGCGATCTTCGCGACGTTCGACCACGACCGCTACGCGTGGCGCCTCCTGCGCGACGCGACGGTGCCGGCCAGCGGCGACATCGCCACGGCGGCCGCCGACTACCGGCACCGCCTGGACGCCTTCGCCCTCCTCGGCGCGACGCAGCTGATGACGTCGCGCGGGCTGGCCGACCCGGTCGACATCGAGGCCGTCGCCCAGGTCTGGACCGGCGTGGTCGACTCGCTGATCAGCTGGTGGATCGACCGCCCGGACGAGGACGCGACCGCGATGACCGACCGCTGCGCGAGGATCATGGATCGCCTGTTCGGCTGGTGACGTCAGCCGCCGAGCCCGGGGAACGCGGTGCGTGCGGCGGCGAACAGGGCCGTGTGATCACCTCCGTGAGTCACCAAGGCTGCCGACAGGACCTGACCCAGCGCCTCCAGCGGATCCTCCTTCACCGCGGCGAACAGCGCCGGGAACGCCATCGCCTGCTGCAGCGCGTTGTCGTGCCGCCCGTCCGGCGTGCGGACCAGCGTGTGCGGGACCTCGGGATCCGAGAGCAGGCGATCCCACGCGGCCGTCCAGTCGTCGAACGGCGGGGGCAGCGGCCGTCCTTCGTCCAGTGCGCGCAAGCCCGTCGCGATCCAGCCGACCCGGTCCAACCCGGCCAGTTCGTAGGCGTGGTGGGCCAGCCAGTGGGTGAGCGCGCGTTGTGTCCCCGGCGCGGCGCCGGTCGCGTCCGCGATGAACCCGCGGTCCTGTTTGGCCAGTTCACGCAGCGTGTACGGCAGGTTCAGAATGCGTTCGGACGGCAGTGAACCACCCCACTCCCGCAGCAGCCGCTCGTGCTCGGCCGCCGCGCGAGCCGCCGCCGCCAGTCGCTCGCGCTCTTCCCGGCGGAGGGCCTGGGCCGCGGCGTACTCCTCGGGAGCCGGCTGCTCCCGCGCGAACCCGTGCCAGTACGCGGCGATCGCGCTGCCTTGCCGGACAACGATGTCAGGCGCCGGTGGTGCGGGCCAGAACTGGAGCAGATAGCGGTCCAGCGCGGGTTCGCCGTCGAGCCGGGTGTCGCGGTCGCGGCCCGCGTCCATCCTGGACCCGCTGTAGCGCACGCGGTAGTCGCCCGGTGACAGTTCGAGGTCCCACGCGTTCTCGCCGCCCCAGGTGACGAGCCGGGTCACGCCGCCGGCGTGGAACGACGCCTCGACGACGTCTTCCCAGCCCGCGTCGGGTGGCTCGGTCTCGTGGACTTCGGCGGTGAACCCGACGTTTCCGGTGTGCAGGCCGGTGATCAGGAACAATGTGCCCGGGAAGGCGGCGCCGCACAACCCGTTGCGCTGCCCGGCGAAACACGCCGTCAGGTCGCCTTCGAACGGATCACCTCCCTCGCTGTGCACGTAGATCTGTCCATAGTGGACATGGGCCTCGCCGTCGACCACGGTGCGCATGAGGCCACCTTTGCAGAAGGGACCGACAGTTTTCGCCGTCGCGACGTAGCGAAACGGGGGTCCCGCGCGACTCAAAGGGATAGGTGTCCCGTCGAGAGGTGTCGAATGTCCGACTTGCCCGAAACCATCCCCGTCGCGGATCGGCGGCTGGCCCGGCGGTTCACGGATGACCTGCTCGACGGCTGCCGGGTCCTCGCCACCGACTACGGCTATCGGCCGCTCCAGTTCGAACGAATGGTCCGCGAGCACGGCGGCGTCGAGGCCGCGCGCCGGCTGCTGCGCGGGGCCGGGACCGCCGGCGGGTTCGCCTTGCTCTGGGAGAAGAACCAGCTCGCCCGCAGCTCCGAGGCGACGATGCTCCGGCCGGAGTACGAAGCGCTGTTCACCGCCGACGAACGCCTGCTCGCCCGGCGCCGGCTGGAGGAACACGGCTTCGACGTGGACGCCCACCTCGTGCGGGTCACTGCCGAGCCGGTGTGAAGCGCGGCTGAGGTGACCGGCGCCGCTCCGGTCACCCCAGCCGCGGTCAGTGGGCGGCGGGGAACTTCAGCCGGACGATCACGTTGTCCAGGACGCTCGGCGTGCCGCCGTTCATGTCGTTGTTCGTGGACGTCAGCCAGAGCCCGCCGTCGGGCGTCTTCGTCACCGAGCGCAGCCGGCCCCAGCGGCCGGAGAACAGCGTCGACACCGTGCCGATGCCGGTGCCCGCCGCGTTGATCTGCGTGGCGAACAGCTGCTTGCCCGTGACGCCGGCGATGTAGATCCAGTCGTTGACGATCTCCACGCCGGACGGCCCGGCCTGCGACGTCGGCCAGGTCTTCTTCGGCGCGATGAAGCCGCTGCAGCTGCCCTGCGTGCCTTCACAGCTGGGCCAGCCGAAGTTGCCGCCCTTCTGGATCAGGTTGAGCTCGTCCAGGCTGCTCTCGCCGAACTCCGCCGCCCACAGCTGGCCGCGCGAGTCCCAGGCCAGGCCCTGCGGGTTGCGGTGGCCGTAGCTCCAGACGTACCGCGCGGCGCCGCCGGTGGCGTAGAACGGGTTGTCGCCCGGCGCCGACCCGTCGGCGTTCAGCCGCAGGATCTTCCCGTTGAGCGAGCTCTTGTTCTGCGCGTTGTCACTGTTCTTCGCGTCGCCGACGGTGGCGTAGAGCTTGCCGTCCGGGCCGAACTTGATCCGGCCGCCGTTGTGGTAGCGGTTCTTCGCGATCCCGGTCAGCACCGGCGTCGACGTCGAGGACAGCTTGGTGCCGTCGTAGGTCATCTTCACGATCCGGTTGTCGCCGGAAGCCGTGTGGTAGACGTAGATCGCGTGGTCGCTCGCCCAGTTCGGCGAGATCGCCAGGCCCAGCACGCCGCCTTCGCCGGTGGTGGTCACCGCGCCCGGCACCGTGCCCAGCGTGGTCTTCTGGCCGGACGGCGTCACGAGCAGGATCTCGAACCGGTCCCGCTCGGTCACCAGCGCGTTGCCGTTCGGCAGGAAGTCCACCGCCCAGCCGAGGTCGACCTTCGTGATGTCCTTGTCGTACTCCGGGATACCCCCGGCGCCGCCCGGAGCGCTGGTCTTCACGGTGACCGCGTTGCTCGCGGCCGAGCTGTTCCCGTTCGGGTCCCGCGCCTTGACCGTGAAGGTGTAGGACGTGTTCGGGTTCAGGTTCGTCACCGTCGAGGTGAGCGACGTCGTGGACGCGACCTTCGTGGCGCCCTGGAAGACGTCGTAGGCCGTGATCGTGCCGCCGTTGTCCGTGGAAGCGTTCCACGCCAGGGAAACGCTGTTCGCGGTGACGCCGGTCGAGCGCAGGCTGCCGGGCACGCTCGGCGGTGTCGTGTCGTTGCTCGGCGGGGTGGTGAAGGCGACGACGTTGCTCTGCTGCGACGGGTTGCCCGCGGCGTCGTACGCGCCCACCGAGATGTCGTAGGCGGTGTTCGGCGTCAGGTTGTCCACGGTCGCCGAAGTCGTGGTCCCGCCGACGGTCTTGAGGATGTTGCCGCCGCGGTTGATCTCGTAGCGCACGATGCCGACGTTGTCGGTCGCGGCGGTCCAGGAGAACGTCGCGGCGGTGGGGAGGATGTTCGAGGCGGCCAGGTTCGACGGCGGCGACGGCGGTTCGCTGTCGCTCGGCGCGGTGAACGTGTCGGTGAGCTTGTCCGCGTTCGGCCCGCCGTTGGCGGTGGTCGCGGTGGTGCGGACCTTGTTGACCCCGGCGGTCAGCTGCACGGTCGCGGTGACGGTCTGCCACGTCGTCCAGGCGCCGGTGGCGGGGAAGTCGACGGTGCCCTTGTCGCCGCCGTCGACGATCAGCTTCACCGGCCGGTTGTCGGCGGTTCCGTTGGCGTAGCGGAAGGTCAGCGTGTGCGTCCCGGCCTGCGCCGCGTTCACCGAGTACTCGACGTAGCTGCCGGCGACGTTGTCGAAGTTGACGAACCCGGTGCCGGAGTAGCCGGCGTGGTTCGACTCGACGACGCCCTGTGAGATCACGGCGTTCTCGGACTCGTAGTCCGTCGCCGCGGCGGTTGCCGCTGAAGCAAAGGGGCTGAACGCGCTGAAGCCGAGCGCCGCGACGGCGGTACCGGCCACAGCCACGCGCCACGGGGGGCGGGGTGCCACGGGGACCTCCAGAAATAGTTAGGAAAGTTTCCTATCTATGGAGGAGATCACACACTGTCCGAGCGGGTCGTGTCAATACCGGACACCCGCCCTCACCCACGGTGAAAACCGGCGTCCCGCTCAGCGGGGCGGATGCGCCCGGACGGCCCAGTGCGAACCCCTTGTCAGCCCGCCACCCGGGTCTCCGGGAGGGCCTCTTCACCCGCCCAGTCGCGTGGCACGAGGAACTCCGCGAGCGCCGCCTCGGGGCTGCCCGGCTCCGGCGTCAGCTCGAACTCCCAGCGCGCCAACGGCGGCAGCGCCATCAGGATCGCCTCGACGTACCCGCCGGTCTGCAGCCCGAACCGGGTGCCGCGGTCGTGCACCAGGTTGAACTCGACGTAGCGGCCGCGGCGGTAGAGCTGCCACTGCCGCTCGCGGTCGCCGTGGGGGAGGTCCTTGCGGCGCCGCACGATCGGCAGGTACGCGGGCGCGATCGTGGCGATGCCGGCCGCAGTGAAGGCGGCCGCGCGGTGCCAGCCGTCCGGGCCCTCGGGGTGCAGGTGGTCGAAGAAGATGCCGCCGACCCCGCGCGTCTCGTCGCGGTGCGGCAGCGTGAAGTACTCGTCGCAGGCGCGTTTGGCCTGCGCGTGGAACGCCGGGTCGAAGGTGTCGCAGTACGTCTTCAGCGCGCGGTGGAAGTGCGCCGCGTCGGCCGCGAAGCCGTAGCACGGCGTCAGGTCCGCGCCGCCGCCGAACCACCACGTGTCACCGAACTCGAAGTACCGGAAGCTGGCGTGAAAGGCCGGCACATACGGGTTGCGCGGGTGGATCACCACCGACAGCCCGGTCGCGAAGAACGCGCTGCCCGGGTCCAGCCCGTGCTGGCGCGCGACCGCCTCGGGCAGGCGGTCGCCGTGCACCGCCGAGCAGTTGACGCCGGCCCGCTCGAAGACGTCACCGTTCTCCAGCAGCCGCGCCTGCCCGCCGCCACCGCCGGGCCGCTCCCAGCCCGACCGGCCGAAGCGGGCCCCGCGGTCCAGCCGTTCGAGCTCGGCGACCAGTTCGCGCTGTCCGGCGTTCACCATCGCCGTCACGGCTTCGCGCCTGCTGTTCCCACCTGAAAGCATGAACCCCCACCCCCACGGCGAGATTAGCAGCGATCCGCAGGTGGGCGGCGGGTTCAGCCGGCGATGTCCGCGCGGGCGATCACCTTCGTGATTTTCGCCCGGACGAGTGACTCCTCGGGGACGGCGTTGCGCTTGCCGTACGCCTCGCCCTGCTCGGCGCCCATGTACCGGCTGCCCAGCCGCGTCGCCCAGGCCAGCATGTCGTCGTCCTGGGTCAGCCGCGCCTCGGCGGTGAACTGCACGTAGGAGAAGGGCGGCCGCTGGTCGTCGACGGCCAGCGAGATCCGCCCGTCACGCGCGATGGCCTTGCCCTTGAGGGTCTCGGTGCCGGTGGTGAAGATCAGCTCGTCACCGTCCGGGCCCTCGTTCAGGAGGAACCAGATCGGCGTCACGATCGGCGAGCCGTCCTTCCTGACCAGGCCGAGCATGCCCGTCCGGGTGCCTTCGGAGGCGAACTGCCACCACTCTTCACGGCTCATCTCACGCATGAGAGCGACGTTAGACCGTCACCCGCGCGTGTGCAGAGGGTGGCCGACTAGCCTGGCCTGCTGTGCGAGACGACGACAGGGCCGCGATGGGACTGGCCGACGAGGGGCTGACCCGCCGGCTGAAGGCGCTCGCCTGCACCGCGCCGTTGCACGACCTGGACGCGCGGAAGGCGAAGCTCGACTGGGCCGACGCCACGATCTACCAGATGGCCGAGATCGCGCTGCACACGATCGACCAGGTCACCATCGCGATGGACTTCGACACCGGCGCCGGCCACGACGAGGTCATCGACCGGCTGCTGCCGTTCATCGCGCAGCAGGCGCCCTCGCGGATGCCGGAGGAACACGTCCGCGTCGCGAAGTGGGTCCTGGACAACCTGATCAACGTGGGCACCACCGACCGCGGCTTCCGGCGCGTCTACGGCTCGATGGGGCCGGGTGGCTACCAGCGCCGCCAGTTCGACTTCAAGCTGCTGGTCGAGCTGGCCGCCCGGGACGGCGAGGTCTACCTGCGCGCCACCGACGAGGCGATCAACGTGCTCGTCGGCGCCCTCGACACCGACGTCGAGTCGGCGCAGATCGCGGCCGAGGTCAAGCTCGAGAACCTGATCGCGCGGGGCCGGCTGGCCGACGCGAAGCTGGCCGCCGAGCAGGCCCGCTACCGGACCGTCCAGTACGGCGAGGTGCTGCGCGCGAAGCTCGACGCGACCCGCCGCGACGTCCGGTCGGTCGACTGGGAACGCGAGGTCCCGGAGCTGCTCGACACCGCGCTCGGGCACATCGAAGCCCGCTTCCGCGCCGAGAACGCGATCCTCAAGAACATCACCACCGCCCGCGACGAGACCGAGGACCTCGACCGCAAGCGCCGCGCGGCCGAGCTCGTCGACATCGTCGGCGACTGCATCCGCCGGCACACCCGCCTGCAGTCGCGGCTGGCCGACGCGGGCGCGGTGTTCCGCGCCGAGCAGGACCGCCAGCAGTTCTCCGGCCCGCCCCAGCGCGCGACGCTCGACCTGTTCGGCCAGCTCCTGGTGCCGGCCCTCGGGCTGCCGCTGGCCGACGCCGTCACCCCGGCCGAGCACTTCTTCCACGCCGTCGCGGGCATCTCCGCGCCGGTCGTGCCGTCCCTGTCGGCCCTGGTCTCGCTGCTGCTGCGCCCCGCGCCCGAGCGCGACCAGCTCGTCGGCGAGATCCCGGAGCCGGAGCTGATGCCCGCCGACGTCACCGACAAGTTCGGCGACGACGTCTGGCGCCGCGCCGACGAGCTGCTCCACCTGCCCGAGGTGCCGCGGCGGCTGTCCGGCCTGCTCGACGAGGCCCGCCGCAGCCGCCAGCCCGGCCTCGCGGCCCTGGTCGCGCTGCGCGCCGTCCACGCCTACAGTCCCGGGATCGGTGCCGCGCGCCGCCAGGGGGACCGCTCGGTGCTGCTCGCCGTCGACGACGGCACGCTGCTCGACGACCCGGACTTCGGCGGCGCCGACCTGCTCCTGTCCACCGCCGCTGTAGAGCGTGCCGACGAAGAAGAGGAAGTCGCGTAATGGCGCTGTCCCACAGCAGCGTGGACGCCGAAGCCGCGGCCCGGCTGGTCGCGTTCGGCATGCGGCCCAAGCAGCTGCCCGCCCGCGACGTCGTCTACGGCGACCTCGTGCGCCGCTACGGCGAGGACAACGCGTTCAAGGCGCTCACCCACGCCGTCGCCTCCGGGCTCGGGCTGATGGTGCTCGAAGTCAACCAGCAGGCCGGCGCGGTCCTCGCGGCCACCGACGAGTCCGTGTTCGAGATCAAGATGGACTCCTACGCCCGCCAGGCCAAGATCCGCGAGCGCCGCGACACCGAGAAGGTGCTGCACGGCCTGATCCACCTCGCCGCCGCCGCGCTCGGCTACCCGCGCCCGGACGATCTCGCCAACGACACCTACATCGGCCGCGTCAGCGTCGAACAGGTCGACGCGATGGTCCGCGAAGCCGCCCGCATGCTCGACGAACGCGCCGCCCAGGCCGAGGCCAACAACGACCCCCTGGCCGACGCGCCCGAGCTGGAACAGGCCTGGCGCGCGTACACGAGGCGCCCGGCCGCGGCGGCCACCAAGGACGGCCGCCTCGCCGCCGACACCACCCGCGGCATGGTCTCCCGCGCCCTCCGTTTCCTGGCCGACCAGGGCTTCCTGGTCCCGGTCAGCGACGAACAGGGCGGCACCTACCGCACCACACCGCGCTACCAGATCCAGGTCCGCGAACTCGCCGCCGACGCCGCCTTCGACGACCTGCTCGCGCTGGACGTCGTGGCCGTCGCGAACGACGGGGGCACGCTGCGCGCGACGTCCTCCGACACGCTCTAAGGGGAATAGATGTACGAGCTTTCGCGGGTCCGCCTGCATTCCGTGGGCCCGGCGGGTGCCCGCTACCAGGACGTCGTGCTCGACTTCAGCGGCGTCGGCGCCAAGATCACCGCGCCCCAGCAGGACGCGCTGTTCAGCGCCGGGATCCACGCGACCGGGCCGGCCGAGCTGCGCCGCCCGTCCCCGGCGAGCGTGCTGTTCCTGGAGAACGGCGGCGGCAAGTCCGTCCTGATCAAGCTGATCTTCTCGGTGATGCTGCCCGGCCGCCGCCAGGTCGTCGGCACCACGAGCACGAAGGTGCTCGAGAAGTTCGTCGCCGCCAAGGACGTCTCGCACGTCGTGCTGGAGTGGCTGCACGTCGAGACCGGCCACCGGATCATCACCGGCAAGGTCTCCGAGTGGCGCGGGCACGTCGTCTCCTCGGACTCGGAGAACCTGGCCGACTCCTGGTACTGCTTCCGCCCGACGTCGGCGCTGGCCCTCGACTCCCTGCCGATGACGCAGGACGGCCGGCTGCTCACCATGTCCGGCTTCCACGACAAGCTCGCCGCGGCCCAGCTGGCCGAGCCCGAGCTGGAGCTGTCCTGGACCCGGCGCCACCACGAGTGGACCGGCCGGCTCGACACCCTCGGCCTCGACACCGAGCTGTTCCGCTACCAGCGCGCGATGAACGCCGGCGAAGGCGAGGCGGCGGACGCGTTCGCGTTCGGCACCGACGAGGCGTTCGTCGATTTCCTGTTGCGCGCCGTCGTCTCCGAGGACGAGCCGAAGGACCTCGCCGAGGTCGTCTCGACCTACTCGCACAACCTCGCCCAGCGCGGGGACTTGTTGTCGGAACGCGATTTCGTCGCCGGCGCGCTCGACCTGCTGGGCCCGCTGGCCACCGAAGAAGGCGTCGCGGCGGCGTCGCGGAAGATCGCCGGAGCCGCGCGGGCCGACATGGCGGCGCTGGCCGGCCGGGTCGTCGCGCGCAACGAGCTGGAGAACGCCCGGCTGTCCGGGCTCGAGGACCACGTCTCCGAGGTCAAGACGGCGGAGAAGCTGGCCGAGGGCGACCACCGGCGACTCGCGGCCGGCGTCACCGAGCTGCGGCGTCTCGTCGCCGTGCTGCGCCTGGACGAGGCCCAGGAGGCCCGCAAGCGCGTCGACGCCGAACTGGGCGAGGCGAAGACGGCGGCCGAGGCCTGGCGTGAGACGGCGACCGTGCTCAACCAGCTCAACGCCGCCCGCAAGGCGAAGGACCTGCGCGAGCTCGTCGGCAACCGCGAGGAGAAGGCACGCCCGGCCCTGCAGGCGCGCAACACCGCCGCGGCCGCGCTGGCCCGGGGGCTGCAGTCGCTGGCGCAGGACGCCCAGCGCCAGGCCGACAAGGCCGAGGCGCACGCGGGCGCGTTGCGCGCGGAAGCCGAGAAGGCGCAGACCGAACGCGACGAGGCCGCGAACCTCGCGGCCGGCCGGCGTGCCGAGGCCCGCGGCCTGACCACGCGGATCACCGAGCTGCGCGAAGAGGTCCAGAACGCCGTCCGCGGCGGGCTGCTGCCCTCGGGCGCCGACGTCGCCGACGCGTCCCGGGCGGCGCGTTCCGCGGCCGAAGCCGCGGCCGCCGAGCTGACCCGCCGCGAGCAGGAGCTCGACCGCGTCGCGGCGGATCTCCAAGCGGCGCAACGGAACGTGAACGAGGCGCACCAGCTCGCCGGCACCACCCAGGACCGCTTCGAGCGCGCCACCGAGGACCTCGACCGGGCCCACCGCCGCACCGACGCGCTCGCCGCCGAGGGCCGGCTGGTCGAGCTGCTCGGCGCGGACGACGTCGCCCTCGAAAGCGATCTTCCGGTGCTGCTGGAACGGTTGCGCGAAGCGAGCGCGGCCGTCGAGAAGGAGCAGACCGCGTTGCGGATGGAGGAGTCCGCCGACGAGCGGGCCCTGGCCGCGCTCGGCTCCGGCGGGCTGCTGCCGCCCCCGCAGGACGTCCAAGCCGCGCTGGACGCCCTGGAGGAAGCCGGGATCACCGCGTGGTCCGGCTGGCGCTATCTGTCCAAACTGGACGCCGCTCGGCGCGCCGAGGTGCTGGAAAGCCTGCCACAGCTGGTATCAGGCGTCCTGCTCAACGACGCCGCCCACGCGGACCGCGCCCGCGAGGTGCTGACGTCGCGGCGGCTGCTGCCGTCCGCGATCATCGCCGTCGGCACCACCGAGGCGCTGCTGGCCGAGACGCCCGCCGCGCCCGGCGTCGAGTTCCTCGTGCCGCCGAACCCCGCGATGTACGACGAAGAAGCCGCGGACGCCGAGCGCGAAGCCGTCGCCCGGCGCAACACCGAGCGGCAGCGGCGGCTGGAAGCGTTGTCCGCCAAGCTGTCCGCCGACGGCGCCCTCAACTGGAAGCTCACCACCTGGCGCGAGGACTACCCGCCCGGCGCCGTCGCGACCCTCGCCGAGCAGGCCCAAGCGGCCCGGACCGCGCGCGAGACCGCCCGCACGGCGCTGCAGCAGGCCGACGCGGAGTTCGCCCGGTTGAGCGAAAAGACGGCGTCGCTGCGCGAGCGCGTCCCGGAGCTGCGGGCCGCGGCGGCCGAGACCGAGGAGCGGGCGCGGAAGCTCGGCGAGCTGGGCACGAGGAGCGCCCGGATCGCGGAGTGGACCGAGGACGTCGAGCGCGCCACCGAGGTCGCCGAGCGCGCCGACCTGCAGGCCTCCGACGCCGCGGGCAAGGCCGCGCGGCTGCGGGAGCAGGCGGGGGAGGAGCAGCGCACCGCCGACGGCCACCGCCGGACCGCGACCACCGCCCGCGCTGAGCTCGCCGAGGTGCCAGGGGCGGCCGACATCGACGACGGTCCGATACCGGCCGAGCCGGTCGACGCCCTGCGCCGGACCTACCTGTCGACGTCCGAGTCGTACGCGAAGGTCGAGGTCGGCAGCGACCTGCGGGCCGAGCTGGAGCAGGCCGAGTCGGCCGAAGCGGCCGCGGGCTCGGCCGTCGAGTCGCTGGACGAGGCCGTCCGCTCGACCGCCGCCGAGCTGCTGGAGACGCCCGACGGCTCCGACGCCTCCGCCCGCGCGGCGGCCCTCGCCCGCGCCCGCCGCGTCGTCGACGGCCTGGAGGACGAGCGGACCGAGGCCATCGGGCTGGTCTCGACGCGGCGCGCCGAGCTGGACGTGCTGCCGCTGCAGAACGGCGTCACCGGCGACAAGCCGCGCAACATCGAGCACGGCCTGGAGCTGATCGACGCCGCCGGCCTGGAGATGTCCGTGGCCGCGCGGAAGTGGGAAGAGCTGCAGGAACGCCGGGCGGCGGCCGAGGAGACCCTGGACTCCGCGCGCAACTCCGCGTCCGGCTTCTCGCTGCTCGCCGACTCCCTGGCCCACCTCGTCACCGACAAGGACGCGGACGCCTACGACGGCGACGTCGACACCGCGCGCGCCCAGCACACGCGGCTCAACGCGACCCTTTCCGAGGCGCAGGACGCCGCCGACGCGGGCGACCGGCGGGTGCGCGAGGCCGCGGACCAGCTGGCCCAGTACGCGACGGAGAAGCGCTTCGAGAAGCTGAGCACGCCGGTGCGGCAGCAGGTCATCTCGGTCAAGCGCGACCAGCTGCCCGCGCACGCCGCCGAGTGGGCGGAGGCGCTGCGGCCGCGGCTGCGGTCGCTCACCGACGACCTCGCCCAGATCGACCGGCACCGCGGCGGCATCATCACCCGCCTGCAGGGCATGGTCGACGGCGCGCTCCGGACGTTGCGTTCGGCCCAGCGCGTCTCGCGGCTGCCGGACGGCCTCGGCGACTGGTCCGGGCAGGAGTTCCTGCGCATCCGGTTCCACGAGCTGGAGGACAACGCGCTCACCGAGAAGCTCGGCGAGGTCGTCGACGAGGCCGCGGTGGGCAAGACCGCGGACGGCCGCGACGTCAAGCGCGACGGGCTTTCCCTGGTCCTGCGCGGCGTTCGGGCCGCGGCGCCCAAGGGCTTCCGCGTCGACATGCTCAAGCCGGACTCGGTGCTGCGGACCGAACGCCAGCGCGTCTCGGAGATCCGCGACGTCTTCTCGGGCGGCCAGCAGCTGACCGCGGCGATCATCCTCTACTGCACCCTCGCGGCGTTGCGCGCCAACAACCGCGGCAAGGCCCGCAACCGCCACTCCGGTGTGCTGTTCCTGGACAACCCGATCGGCCGCGCGTCCGCCGGGTACCTGCTGGAGCTGCAGCGGGCGGTGGCCGAGGCGCTGGGCGTCCAGCTGATCTACACGACGGGCCTGTTCGACGCGGGCGCGCTCTCGGAGTTCCCGCTGATCGTCCGGCTGCGCAACGACGCCGACCTGCGCGCGGGCCGGAAGTACCTGTCGGTGGACTCGACGGTCCGCAACTCCCTGGACGACCTGGGCGACCCGGACGGCGTCGCGCGGCTCTCGGCCACGCGGATGTTCACCCGCGCCGGTGACTCGCCGGATTCCGCTGAGGACGAACAGACGGCGTGACGGGAACATCGGGCGGCGGCCGGAGGTTCACCCGCGCATGACGAAGCTGGGGGCGCTGGGCGCCGCGCTGAACACCGCCGAGACCGACGTCGCGCTCGCGACCGCCGTCGAACTGGAAGAACTGGGCTACGACACGCTGTGGCTGCCCGGCGGACAGGGGAACTCGCTGCCGCTGATCGCCGGGGTCGTCCACGGGACGCAGCGGATCCCGGTGGCCAGCGGGATCCTCTCGGTCGACCGCGTCCCGGCCGCCGAGGTGGCCCAGGCCTACCTGGACCTGCCCGCCGGCCGCTTCATCGCCGGGCTGGGCGGGGCGCACGGCCCGCGTCCGCTGGCCGCGCTGAACGACTACCTCGACGAGATCGAGGACGTCGTGCCCGCGTCCGCGCGGATCCTGTCGGCGCTGGGGCCGAAGATGCTGGAGCTGGCCCGGGCCCGCGCGGCGGGCGCGTACCCGTTCCTGGTGACGACGGACTACGTCGCGTCGGCGCGGGAGATCCTCGGGCCGGACGCGCAGCTGGCGGTGCTGCTCAACGTCGTCGCCGAGACCGACGCCGCCGCGGCACGGGAGGTCGTCCGGGGCGGTTCGCTGCGGTTCCTGGCCGGGGTGCCCGGGTACGCGAACAACTTCCGCCGGATGGGCTTCACCGACGCCGACGTCGCGGACCTGTCGGACCGGCTCGTCGACGGCGTCACCGTGTGGGGTGACTTCGACGCCGTCGTGGCGCGGCTGCGGGAGTACCGGGACGCGGGCGCCGACCAAGTCGTCGTCCAGCTCGACGGGCTGCCCCGCGAGTGGCGGGCACGGCTGGCGGAGGCCCTGCGGTGACCGCGCGGGCGCGCGGGCTGACCCACGTGCTCCCGGGCGACGTCCCGCTGCAGGACGCGCTGGCCGCCGTCGCCGACCCGGTCCGCCGCAGCATCCTGCGCGAGCTCGCGGCCGTGCCGGAGTGGACGAAGGCGTGCGGCACGTTCGACCTCCCGGTGGCGAAGGCGACGCTCAGCCACCACTTCGGCGTGCTGCGCGCGGCGGGCCTCCTCGCCCTCGTACTCCGCGGTCAGTCGCTGCGGCCGGTGAACGCCAGCGTCGTGCCGAGGCCGATCATCACCAGGCCGCCGGTGCCGCCGACCGCCTCCAGCCGCCGCGGCGAGCGGGCGAACCACGCCCGCGCCGTGCCCGCGACCAGCGCCCACGCGCTGTCGGTGGCCAGCGCGATGGCGGGCAGGCACAGGCCCAGCACCAGCATCTGGGCCGGCACCGACCCGGCGGCGGGGTCGACGAACTGGGGGAGCAGCGCCGCCAGGAACACGATCGACTTCGGGTTCGCGAAGCCGACGACGAAGCCGTCACGCAGCACGGTGATCACCCGGCCGGGCGCCGAGCCGACCCGCGCGGCCATCGCGTCGGTGAGCCGGCGGCGGTGCCGCACCGCCTGGATCCCCAGGTACACCAGGTAGACCGCGCCGGCGATCTTGATCGCGGTGAACACCGCGGCCGACGTCGTCACGAGCGCGCCGAGACCGAACGCGACCGCGACGACCTGCGTGTACACCCCGAAGGAGTTGCCGGCGACGGTGAGGAGCGCGTCGCGCCGCCCGACGGTCAGCGCGCGGCTGATCGTGAACAGCACGCTCGGCCCGGGGACCACGACCATCAGGAACGTCAGCGCGGCGAAGGCCGCGAGGTGCGCGCTGGAGACCATGCCGCGAGGTTAACGCCGGGGACGCCGGACCGACCACGCGTTTTCGTCGGTGCCGGGTGGTAGGAATTCCGGGTGCCTCCGACCATCTCCACCGCCCAGCGCCGGGCTCGCCTCGGCACCCGCCAGCACCTGGCCGCGCCCGCGGCCACGGTCGAAGACGCCGTCGCGGGCGTCGTCGCCCTGCACGCCACCGATCCGGCGACCGTCCACCTCTCGGCGGCCGCCCGGCTCGACGGCGCCGCGGTCGCCGACGTCGAGCGCGCGCTGTACGACGACCGCACGGTGCTGCGGCTGCTCGGCATGCGCCGCACGGTGTTCGTCACCGGCCTGGAGACCGCGGCCCTCGTGCAGGCCGGCTGTTCGGCGGACATCGCGGCGAAACAGCGGAAGCTGCTGGAGCAGCACCTCGGCCAGCAGGGCTACCCGGAGAACGTGCCGGAGCCGGGAAAGTGGCTGGCCGACGTCGAAACGGCGGTCGAAGCCGCGTTGCGCGGCCTCGGCTCGGCGACCGCGCAACAGCTCAGCGAGGCCGAACCCCGGCTGCGGCAACGGCTGCAGATGTCGAAGGGCAAGCCGTACGAGGCGATCGGCAACGTCACCAGCCGGGTGCTGTTCCAGCTGGCGGTCGACGGCCGGATCGTCCGCGGCCGCCCGCGCGGCACCTGGCTCAGCACCCAGTACGTCTGGCACCCGCTGGAGGACTGGGTGGGCGAGGGCCTCGCGCCCTGGGAGGCGGACGAGGCCCGCGTCGAGCTGGCGCGGCGCTGGCTGCGCGCGTACGGCCCGGCCCCGCTGACGGACCTGCGCTGGTGGGCCGGCTGGACGCTCGGGCAGACGCGGAAGGCCCTGGCCAAGCTGGACACCGTGGACGTCGACCTCGGCGGCGTGCCGGGGGTGGCGCTGGCGGATGACCTCGAACCGGTGCCCGAGCCGCCGACGTGGGCGGCGTTCCTCCCGTGCCTCGACCCGACCCCGATGGGCTGGCAGGACCGCGACTGGTTCCTCGGCCCGCACAAGGCGGCGCTGTTCGACCGCTTCGGCAACGTCGGCCCGACGGTCTGGGCCAACGGCCGCATCGTCGGCGGCTGGGCCCAGCGCGAATCGGGCGAAGTGGTGTTCCGGCTGCTGGAGGAGGTCAGCGCGGAGGAGAAGACGGCGATCGAGGCGGCGGCGGACCGCAGCGCGAAGTGGTTCGGCGTGGTCCGGGTGATCCCCCGGTTCCGGACGCCGCTGGAGCGGGAGCTGGCGGAGTGAGCGCGATGGGCGTCCCGGCTCTGAATCGAGCCCGTCACCCGGGAGCGCGCCGGCCTGCCGGAGCCGGCGCCGATCGCGGTGGTGGCTTGAACGATCCAGTCGTCCGCGTCGGCTACCGGCCAGTACCAGCCGGGCCGCCGTCCGCACCGCGTGCGGCCTGCCCGAACCGCCGGACCACGCGCCTTCCCGGTCCACCGTGGTCCAGGTGAAGAACACGTGAACCGATCACCCGGATTCCCCTAGGCTTCTTAATCGATTCTTGACCCGTTCGCCAAGTGGTGGAAGTCTCGTCAGGGCAGTCAGGGACGCGCATGCCCGCACGCTAGGGTGGCCGCGAGCCCGCAAGTCACGGCCGGGACTCCGGCCGATCCTCAGAGGAGTGGCAGCAGTGACCGTTCGCGTAGGTGTCAACGGCTTCGGCCGCATCGGCCGCAACTTCTTCCGCGCCGTGCAGGCCAGCGGCCACGACATCGAGGTCGTCGCCTTCAACGACCTCGGCGACGTCGCCACCATGGCCCACTTGCTGAAGTACGACTCCATCCTGGGCCGGTACCCGGGTGAGGTCAGCGTCAGCGACGAGGGCATCGTCGTGGACGGCAAGACCATCAAGGCCCTCGCCGAGCGCGACCCGGCCAACCTGCCCTGGGGCGACCTGGGCGTGGACGTCGTGGTCGAGTCCACCGGCTTCTTCACCAACGCCGACGCCGCCAAGGCGCACATCGCCGGCGGTGCCAAGAAGGTCATCATCTCCGCGCCCGCCAAGGGCGAGGACCTGACCATCGTGCTGGGCGTCAACGACGACAAGTACGACGGCTCGCAGAACATCATCTCCAACGCTTCCTGCACCACCAACTGCCTCGGCCCGCTGGCGAAGGTCCTCAACGACTCGTTCGGCATCGAGCAGGGCCTGATGACCACGATCCACGCGTACACGCAGGACCAGAACCTGCAGGACGGCCCGCACAAGGACCTCCGCCGCGCCCGCGCCGCCGCGCTGAACGTGGTGCCCGCCTCGACCGGTGCCGCGAAGGCGATCGGCCTCGTGCTGCCGGAGCTGCTGGGCAAGCTGGACGGCTTCGCGCTGCGCGTCCCGGTGCCGACCGGCTCGGCCACCGACCTCACGGTCACCCTGAAGAAGGCCGCCACGGTCGAGGAGATCAACGCCGCCTACAAGGCCGCCGCCGAGGGCCCCCTCGCCGGCATCCTGCGCTACTCGGTCGACCCGATCGTATCCTCGGACATCGTCACCGACCCGGCGTCCTGCATCTACGACTCGCCGCTGACCAAGGTCATCGGCAACCAGGTCAAGGTCGTCGGCTGGTACGACAACGAGTGGGGCTACTCCAACCGCCTCGCGGACCTGATCAAGCTCGTCGGCTCGAAGCTCTGAGCCGGATGACCGTCAAGAACCTCGACGACCTGCTGGGCGAGGGCGTTCAGGGCCGGTACGTACTCGTGCGGTCCGACCTGAACGTCCCGCTCGACGGGGACCGCATCACCGACGACGGCCGCGTCCGCGCCGCGCTGCCGACGATCAAGAAGCTCGCCGACGCGGGCGCGAAGGTCGTCGTCACCGCGCACCTCGGCCGCCCCAAGGGCGAGCCGGACCCCAAGTACACCCTCGCGCCCGTCGCCAAGCGGCTCTCCGAGCTGCTCGGCGCCGAGGCCACGCTGGCCGGCGACCTCGTCGGCGAGTCCGCCAAGACGCTGACCGCCGGCCTCGCCGACGGCGGCGTCGTCCTGCTGGAGAACGTGCGCTTCGACGCGCGCGAGACCAGCAAGGACGCCGTGGACCGCTCCGAACTGGCCGCCGAGCTGGGCGCGCTCGTCCCGGGTGGCGCGTTCGTCTCCGACGGCTTCGGCGTCGTGCACCGCAAGCAGGCCTCGGTCTACGAGGTCGCCTCGGTGCTCCCGGCCTACGCGGGCGGCCTCGTGCTGGCCGAGCTGGACGTGCTGAAGAAGCTCACCGACGACGTCCAGCGGCCCTACGTGGTCGTGCTCGGCGGCGCGAAGGTGTCCGACAAGCTCGGCGTCATCGCGAACCTGCTGACCAAGGTCGACCGGCTGCTCGTGGGCGGCGGCATGGCGTACACCTTCCTCAAGGCCCAGGGCCACGAGGTCGGCAACTCGCTGCTGCAGGCCGACCAGCTCGACCAGGTGAAGGGCTTCCTCGCCGAGGCCGAGAAGCGCGGCGTCGAACTGGTGCTGCCGGTCGACGTCCTCGCCGCGACCGGGTTCTCGGCCGATGCCGAGCACGAGGTCGTCGAGGCCACGGCCATCCCGGCCGACCGCGAAGGCCTGGACATCGGCCCGAAGACGCGTGAGCTGTTCGCGAGCAAGCTGGCCGACGCCAAGACCGTGTTCTGGAACGGCCCGATGGGCGTGTTCGAGTTCGAGGCCTTCGCCGGTGGCACCCGTGCCGTCGCCGAAGCCCTGGTCAAGAGCGACGCGTTCACCGTCGTCGGCGGCGGCGACTCCGCGGCCGCGGTGCGTCAGCTCGGCCTGCCCGAGGACGGCTTTTCGCACATCTCCACCGGTGGCGGGGCCTCGCTCGAGTACCTCGAAGGCAAGGAACTGCCGGGCGTGACCGCCCTGGAGGAGAAGAACTAGTGGCACGCAAGCCGTTCATCGCCGGCAACTGGAAGATGAACCAGAACCACCTCGAGGCGATCGCGCTGGTGCAGAAGATCGCCTTCGCGCTGCCGGAGAAGTACTACGCGAAGGTCGACGTGGCGGTGCTGCCGCCGTTCACCGACATCCGCAGCGTGCAGACCCTGATCGACGGCGACAAGCTGTCGCTGACGTACGGCGCGCAGGACATCTCCTCGCACGACTCCGGTGCCTACACCGGCGAGGTGTCGGGCGTGATGCTGGCCAAGCTGGGCTGCAGCTTCGTCACCGTCGGGCACTCGGAGCGGCGTGAGTACCACGCCGAGACCGACGAGCTGGTCAACAAGAAGGTCAAGGCCGCGCTCAAGCACGGCATCACGCCGATCCTCTGCATCGGGGAGAAGCTCGAGGTCCGCGAGGCCGGCGAGCACATCCACCACACCACGACGCAGCTGATCGAGGGCCTGAAGGGTCTCAAGGCCGAGCAGGTCGGCGGCGTGGTCGTGGCGTACGAGCCGGTCTGGGCGATCGGCACCGGCAAGGTCGCCACCCCCGCGGACGCCGAAGAGGTCTGCAAGGCCATCCGCGCCACCCTCCAGGAGAAGTACGGCGACGAGGTCGCTTCGTCCGTCCGGGTGCTTTACGGGGGATCGGCGAAGGCGAACAACATCAGTGACCTGGTGGCCTGCGAAAACGTCGATGGTGCCCTGGTCGGCGGAGCGAGCCTCGACGGCGAGGAGTTCACGAAACTCTGCGCACTCGCCGCGGGCGGGCCGCTGCCCTGATCGAGGCCACGACCGGGTAACCTGTGTATCCGGTCCGTCACACAGCAGTGGACGAGTCCAGGGGTACGGTGGTGGTCGTCACGACCAGGCCGTGCCCCTGCATTCTCCTAGAGCCCAGAGGATGACATGAAGCTGTTCCTGCAAATCCTGTTGATCGTCACCAGCGTCTTCCTCGTGGTGGCGGTTCTCCTGCACCGCGGGCGCGGTGGCGGCCTGTCGTCGCTCTTCGGTGGCGGGATGCAGTCGAGCCTGGCCGGGTCGAGCGTGGCCGAGAAGAACCTCGACCGGATCACTCTGCTGCTGGGCGCGGTGTGGCTGATCAGCATCATCGGGCTGGGCCTGCTGCTCAAGGTGTGACGTCCGGCGCCCCCGCCGGCGATCGAGACCGGGTCACACCAGCGGGGTGCGCAGCGATTCGGCGTGCCTATTGGGGGGCGCGCCGCCGATTCCATAGGTGTGAGGATTCATGGTTGGCGGTAACGCGATTCGGGGCACCCGGGTGGGTGCCGGACCTACGGGCGAATCGGAACGAGGTGAGTCGGCGCCACGGCGCCGGGTCGGCTACTGGTGCGCCAACGGGCACGAAGCCCGTCCGTCGTTCGCCCTCGAGGCGGAGATCCCGGACGAGTGGGACTGCCCCCGCTGCGGGCTCCCCGGCGGGCAGGACGAGAAGAACCCTCCGGCCGCACCGCGGACCGAGCCCTACAAGACCCACCTGGCGTACGTGAAGGAGCGGCGCAGCGACGCCGACGGCGAGGCCATCCTCGCCGAGGCCCTCGAGCGTCTGCGCCAGCGCCGGGAGATCATCTAAGCGTCACCGCCGGAAGCCACCCCGAGGAAACACCTCCTCGAGGTGGCTTTTCGCGCGCCCAGGTCCCATCCTCCTGCCCCCACACCCGGGCCAGCTCGACCCACGTACCCGGACGGTCAACTCACTGACCCGGCCCGACGACCCGGCGCGCAGCCAGACGCCACGACCTCACGCCATGTCGACCCCCCAATCACGCGAGTCGACCCTCCAGGCACATGAGCCGACCCTCCAGGCACGCGACCCGACCCTCCAGGTACGCGACCCGACCTTCCAGGTACGCGAACAGATCTCCCGGTATGTGATCCGACCGTCCAGGTACGTGACCCGACTGCCTGGGTACGTGACCCGACCGTCCGGGTACCCGAACCGACTCTCGGGGTACGCGAACCGACCTTCCAGGCACGCGAGCCGACTCTCCGAGTACATGCGTCGACCGCCGGGCTGCCTGAGCAGCCCCCGATTCCACGCTACCGGCGAGCACCGACAGCCCTGGGAACCGGAAAGCCGCGAGCGGTGCATTCAGGCCTTCAACGACCTGAATGCGCCGCTCGCGGCTTCGTCGGATCCGGAGTTGTCGGCCCCCGCCCGTAGGCTGGAATCGGGGGCTGCTCAGCACCGGGCGGGTCAACAGTGCCGGGTCGGCAGTGTCGGCCGGGTCGGTGGTTCAGTGGTTCAGTGGATACCGGGCCCGGACCCGGAAGCCGCCGTCCTCCGTACCGGACGTCTCGAAGCTGCCGCCCAGCAGGCGGGCGCGCTCGGCCAGCCCCGTCAGGCCGTGGCCGCCCGACGGCAGGCCTTCGCCGGCCCGGCGGGCGCGCTCGTTGCGGACCTCGATCTTGAGCGCGCCGTGCTCACCCTGGATGCGGATGGTCGCCGTCGCGCCCGGGGCGTGCTTGTGGACGTTGGTCAGGCACTCCTGCACCGTGCGGTACGCCGCCGCCGACACCTGGTTCGGCAGGGCCTCCGGCAGGTGCTCCACGGACAGGTGCACCGGGACCTCCGACGTCCGGATCAGCCGGTCGAGGTCGTTGATCCCGGGGCGAGGGCCGTCGTCGTCGGCGTCCGCGCGCAGCACGCTCAGCAGCGACCGCAGCTCCTCGAGGGTCCGCTTGCTCAGGCCGCGGATGACCTGCGCGGTCTCCATCGCCCGAGCGTCGGTCGTCTGGGCCTGCAGCGCGCCGGCCTGCATCGCGATCAGCGTGATCTGGTGCGACACGACGTCGTGCATCTCGCGGGCCAGCCGGGCGCGCTCCTCGGCGCGGACGGCGTCGGCGTGGAAGCGGCGCTCGCGGTCCCGGCTCGTGGCCAGCTCGGCGAGCTTGTTCGCGACCTCGGTGCGGGCGCCGATGAGCATGCCGATCGCGATCGGCATGCCGGCGACGAGGACGCCGTAGATACCGTCGAGGATGTGCTCGCGCCAGCTCAGCTGGACGAAGTCGTCCAGCGGCCACTGCACGAACCGGCACGTCCACACCAGTCCGGCGCCGACCCAGGTCTGCCAGTGCAGCTGACGGCGAGTGGCGAGCATGCCGAGCGTGATCATGCTCGCCAGCTGCGCCCAGCCGGCCAGGAAACCGGGGACGGCGACGAGCACGGCGAGGAACGGGAACTTGCGGCGGAACACCACGGCGAGGCAGGCCGCGCCGGACAGGTAGATCGAGTAGGGCTGGGCCTTCTCGGGGATCACCAGCCAGACGTCGAGCACGGCCAGGATGACCGCGGCCGCCTCGATGGCGAACATGACCACAGCGGGGCGGGGGAACGAGCCGAACGCGCTCAGACCACGCCTTCGCACCCGCTCGGCGGCCGATGGCCCCGAGCCGGCGATCGAGATGCCTGGAATCGAGAGTCCCTCTGTACTCATCGCTGGCGACCCCATTCGTCTTGTGGACTTGATGGTGAGAGGTGCTCAGGGCCCGATCGGGACGCGCAGCAGAGAACAAATGTGCGGATGCTAACGAGGTTGCGTGGGAAGGCGGTAAGTTTCACGCGCCGTTGGCGGATTGACGTCCGGATTCCGCATTTGATTGCGCCGTTCGGGCGATGACGTCGGCGGCGCACTACTGACAGTGGATCTGTCACTGCCTAGCGTGCACCGGGATGACCACATCGTGGGAATCACGTTACCTCTCCGTGGGCGCCTGGGATAGGTCGTCAGGCCGCCGCCGTCCGGATGCCGTCACCCAGAAGGTGCACGAGCCCCTCCTTGCAGGCCTTCGCCGTCTCGATCGACCGCGGCAGCATCCGCGCCTCGTAGGTCCGGATGGCCTCGCCGACGGTCGGCGACGTCGCCAGCGCGGTCGCGAGCTCGGTGCCGTCCAGCATCGCGAGGTTCGCGCCGACTCCGAGCGGCGGCATCAGGTGGGCGGCGTCGCCGAGCAGGGTGAGGCCGGGCGTCGACGTCCAGGCGTGCGGCACCGGCAGCACGTACAACGGCCGGTGCGTGAACGTGCCGTCGTTGTCGCGCAGGAACCCGAGCAGCTCCGGGTGCCAGCCGGCGTAGCGCTGCAGCAGCGTCGCGCGCACCGCGCCCGTGTCGGCGAAGTCGAAGCCGGCGTGCCAGTCCTCCGGCGCGTGGAACACGGCGTAGCCGCGGATGTGGCCGTTGCTGTTGCGCTGGGCGAAGATCGCGTTCCCGCCGGTCTTCGCCACCATCGTGCCCTGGCCGGTCAACGCGGCCAGCGCGGCGTGGCGGCGGTCGGCGTCGTCGAGCCCGAACTCGACGAACGCGACGCCGCTGTACTCCGGCCGGACGCCGGTCAGGGCGCGGCGGACGCGGGACCACGCGCCGTCGGCGCCGATGACCAGGTCGAAGTCCTCGGTGGTGCCGTCGGTGAAACGCAGCCGGGCGGTGCCGTCCGGCAGCGGCGTGACGTCGTCGGTCGCGCGGCCCCAGCGGACGGTGCCGGGGGAGAGGGAGTCCAGCAGGAGGCCGCGGAGCTGGCCGCGGTCGATCTCGGGCTTGAACTCGTCGTCCTCGGCGGGGATCTCGTCCACGAGGACGTCCGTGGTGCGCGGGTCGACCGCGCGCATCTGCTGGCCTTCGGGCCGGGCGAGTGCGCGCCACGTCTCGTGCAGGCCGGCCGTGCGGAGGGCGACCTGGCCGGTGTCGCCGTGCATGTCGAGTGTGCCGCCCTGGGGTCGCGCGTCGGCCGAGGTCTCCTGCTCGAAGACGGTGACGGTGTGGCCGTGGAGCTGCAGGACGCGAGCGCAGGCGAGTCCGCCGAGGCCGGCGCCGACGATCGCGATCTTGGTGGTGGTGGTGTTCATGGCTTCCCCCTGGAAGTTCGGGCCGCCGGTTCGTTCCGGCGGCGATGAACTCAGGAAACCAGATTCACTACGAAAGTGCAATGACTACACTTTTGAAGTGAGTCCACCATCACGTAGACTGGTGGACATGACGGAAGTGATCGGGCGCCGTGAGCGCAAGAAGGCGCAGACCCGCAAGGCGCTGGCCGACGCGGCGCTCGAACTGTTCCTCGAGCGCGGCTTCGACCAGGTCGGGGTGAAGGAGGTCGCGGACGCCGCCGACGTCTCCGTGACGACGCTCTTCAAGCACTTCCCCAGCAAGGAAGCCCTGGTGTTCGACCAGGAGGCCGACATCGAGACGGCGCTGGTCGACGCGGTCCGCGGCCGGCCGCCGCAGCACACGATCGTGGACGCGCTGCGCAAGCACATCCTGGTCGACGTGGCCGCCTCCCCGGGCGACGCGTTCCTCCGCCTCACGGAAAGCACCCCGGCCCTGCGCGAGTACGGCAGGCGGATGTGGATGCGCCACGAGACGGCGCTGGCCCACACGATCGCGGCGGAGTCGGGCGTCCCGGAGAACGACGTGGCGTGCGCGGCGCTGGCCCGCTTCGCGCTGGCATCGCGGGAGCTGATCGCGGGCCACGAGAACCCCCGCCGGGCGGCGGAGGAGATTTTCGCTCGCCTGGAGCGCGGCTGGCGGACGGAGTGAGCGGCTGGTCCGGGCAGGCGAGACCTGCTCGGATCGCGGCGAGGTCCACCGGCGCCCGGCCGGGGGGTGAAGAGGAGCAGCTGACCGGGGCGGCGAGTTCCGCTTGGATCGCGGCGGGCTGGTGAGCAAGGCTTGGTTGGCCGAGGTGCGGGTGGGGTGGGCGGCCGATCGGGGCGGCGAGTTCCGCTCGGACCGCGGTGGGTTGGTGAGCAAAGCCTGGGCCGAGGTGCGGGTGGGGTGGGCAGCCGATCGCGGCGGCGAGTTCCGCTCGGACCGCGGCGGGCTGGTGAGCAAGGCTTGGTCGGCCGAGGTGTGGGTGGAGTGGGCAGCCGATCGCGGCGGCGAGTTCCGCTTGGACCGCGGCGGGCTGGTGAGCAAAGCCTGGGCCGAGGTACGGGCGGAGTGAGCAGCCCCCGTTTTCCACGCTACCCGGGAGCCACGACAGTTTCGGCGCCCTGAACGCCGCGAACGGCCGCTGAACGCCGTAGCAGGCCTTAATGCACCGCCCCCGAACGCCGTGAAGGCCCCCTGCCAAGGGCAGGAGGCCTTCACGGAACCTACGACTGTCAAGCCGTCGGTGGTTGGTCCACCTTCGTGAGCTTGCCCGCCGCCGTGCGGTCCAGTAGCCAGAGCGTCCGTCGGTGTCCTCGGGCGCCCGCCACCGGGAGCTGGACTTCGCCCGCTCCCGACAGTGCCAGCGCTACCGCGTCGGCCTTGGCTTCGCCCGCTGTCATCAGCCAGACCTCCTGGGCCCGGCGGATCGCCGGCAGGGTCAGGGAAACGCGCGTCGGCGGGGGCTTGGGGCAGTTGCGCACCGCCACCACCGAACGCTCCTTCTCGTACACCGCCGGGGACTCCGGGAACACCGATGCGGTGTGCCCCTCGCCGCCCAGGCCGAGCAGCATGATGTCGAACGAGGGGATGTCGCCGTCGTCCGGGCCGGCGTTGTCCGCCAGCACCCGCGCGTACGCCGCCGCTGCGGCGTCCGGGTCGTCGCCGAACTCGCCGTCCGACGCGGCGACCGCGTGGATCCGCTTCGGGTCCAGCGGAACGTGGTCGAGCAGGGCCTCGCGGGCCTGCTTCTCGTTCCGCTCGTCCGAATCGGCCGGGACGAACCGCTCGTCGCCCCAGTAGATGTCCAGGCGCGACCAGTCGATCGCGTCGCGCGCGCTCGAGTTCCGCAGCTCGGTCAGCACCGCGATGCCGGTGCCACCGCCGGTGAGCACCAGCGACGCCGAACCCTTGGCCGCCTGGACGTCCACGAGCCGCGTGACCAGCCGGGCCGCCGCGGCGGCGGCCAGCAGGTCCTGGTTCGCGTGGACGACGACCTCGGTCTTGCTCATGAAGCGCTCTTCTTGCCGTCGGCACCCGCCTTGGCCGGAGCCGGAGCGGAAGCCTTAGCCGGCGCGGGCGCAGCGGAAGCAGCAGCGCCCGCCGCGGCCGGCGAGGTGACGTCCGCCTTGGCCGGCGTGCCCGTCTTGCCGTTCGTGCCGGACGTGATCTTGCCCAGGCCGTGCAGTGCCGCCTCGTAGACCTCGTCCGGGTCGAGCCGCCGCAGCTCCTCGACCAGGCAGTCCTGCGTGCTGCGCCGCTGCAGGGCGATCCGCCGGGTCGGCTGGCCCGGCTGGGTCAGCGTGCCGACGCGGCCGTCCGGCCGGTGCAGCTCCACCGCGCCCGAACGCCGCTCCAGGGTGACCGAGATGATCCCGGCCGCCCCCGAGCTCTTGACCCGCTTGACCGGCACCTTCAGGTACTCGGCCAGCCACGCGGCCAGCAGCTCGGTCGACGGCGACTCGGCCTCACCGGTCACCGTCGCGGCGGTGATCTTCTCGTACGGCGGCAGGTCCAGCGCGGAGACGAGCTGGGCGCGCCAGTGCGTCAGCCGCGTCCAGGCCAGGTCCGTGTCGCCCGCGGTGTACGCCTTCGCCCGCGTGGTCAGCGCCTTGACGGGGCTCTTCTCCGCGGCCGAGTCGGTGATCCGGCGCTGGGCCAGCTCGCCGAGCGGGTCCTTGTCCGGGTCCTTCGGGCCGGCGCCGGGCCACCAGCAGACGATCGGCGCGTCCGGCAGCAGCAGCGGGACGACCGCGCTCTGGCCCTGGGAGGCCAGCGGGCCGTAGAGCCGCAGCACGATGACCTCGCTCGCGCCGGCGTCCCCGCCGACGCGGATCTGGCCGTCGATGCGCGGCGACGCGGTGCGCGCGCCCTTGGCGACCACGATCACCCGCGACGGGTGCTCGCGGCTCGCGCCGTTGGCCGCTTCGATCGCCGCTTCGAGGTGGCTGTCGTCGTCGGCCACGATGACCAGCGTGAGCACCCGGCCGAGCGCTACTTGCCCGCCTTGTTCGCGGATCTCCACCAGCTTCTTGTTGAGCAGCGAAGTCGTGGTGGACGGCAGGTCGATGATCACGGGCGCCTCCATTTCCGGCCGGTGCGCTCCAGCATTTCGTCGGCGGACGGCGGGCCCCAGGTGCCCGGCGGGTACTGCTCCGGCGCGCCTTCCTTGGCCCAGTGCTCGATGACCGGGTCGAGGATCTTCCAGGAGAGCTCGACCTCTTCGTTGACCGGGAACAGCGACGGCTCGCCGAGCAGGACATCGAGGATCAGGCGCTCGTAGGCCTCGGGGGAGGACTCGGTGAACGCGTGCCCGTACCCGAAGTCCATGGTGACGTCGCGGACCTCCATCGTGGTCCCCGGCACCTTCGAGCCGAACCGCAGCGTGATGCCCTCGTCCGGCTGCACCCGGATGACCAGGGCGTTCTGCCCCAGCTCCTCGGTCGAGGTCGAATCGAACGGCAGGTGCGGCGCCCGCTTGAACACCACGGCGATCTCGGTGACGCGGCGGCCGAGCCGCTTGCCGGTGCGCAGGTAGAACGGCACCCCGGCCCAGCGACGGCTCTGCACTTCGAGGGTCACCGCGGCGAAGGTCTCGGTCTTCGAGTCCTTGGCGAAGCCCTCTTCCTGCAGCAGGCCGGGCACCTTCGTGCCACCCTGCCAGCCGCCCGCGTACTGGCCGCGCGCGGTGGTCTTGCCCAGCGGCCCGATCGGGTGCGTGCCCGACAGGACCTTGATCTTCTCCGCGCGCAGGGCCCGCGGGTCGAACGACAGCGGCTCCTCCATCGCGGTGAAGGCGAGCAGCTGCAGCAGGTGGTTCTGGATGACGTCGCGAGCGGCGCCGATCCCGTCGTAGTACCCCGCGCGGCCGCCGAGGCCGATGTCCTCGGCCATGGTGATCTGCACGTGGTCGACGTAGTTGGCGTTCCAGATCGGCTCGAACAGCTGGTTCGCGAAGCGCAGCGCCAGGATGTTCTGGACCGTCTCCTTGCCGAGGTAGTGGTCGATGCGGAACACCGACTCCTCGGGGAAGACGTCGTTGACGATCGCGTTGAGCTCTTCGGCGCTCTTCAGGTCGTGGCCGAACGGCTTCTCGATGACGACGCGGCGCCAGGTGTTCTCGTCCGCGTTGGCCAGCCCGGAGCGGGCCAGCTGCTTGGTCACCACCGGGAACGCGCCGGGCGGGATCGACAGGTAGAACGCCGTGTTGCCGCCGGTGCCGCGTTCCTTGTCGAGGTCCTTGACCGTCTGCGCGAGCCGGTCGAAGGCGTCGTCGTCGTCGAAGGTGCCCTGCACGAACCGGATGCCCTCGGCGAGCCGGTTCCAGACCGACTCCTTGAACGGCGTGCGCGCGTGCGCCTTGACCGAGTCGTGCACCAGCTCGCCGAAGTCCTGGTGCTCCCAGTCTCGGCGGGCGAACCCGACGAGCGAGAAGCCGGCGGGCAGCAGCCCGCGGTTGGCCAGGTCGTAGATGGCGGGCATCAGCTTCTTGCGGGCCAGGTCGCCGGTGACCCCGAAGATCACCAGGCTGGACGGCCCGGCGATGCGCGGGAGCCGCTTGTCCCGCTCGTCCCGCAGCGGGTTGCTCCAGGTCATGCTTCCCCCTCCTGAACCGCGACCTCCTGCACCGCGCGGACAACGGCCGCGAGGCCCGCGGCGCGGTCGGTCAGGTGCAGGCGCAGCACCGGGCGGCCGTGCTCGGCGAGCACCTGCCCGTCGCCCAGCGCCTGGGCGTGCTGTAGCTGCCCCAAGGTGTAGGGCCGGTCCGGCACGTCGAGGTCCCGCTCCACCGCACCGGTGAGCTGCAGGAAGACGCCGTTCTGGTGGCCGCCCTTGTGGTACTGCCCGGTGGAGTGCAGGAACCGGGGCCCCCAGCCGAACGTCGTCTGCAGCCCGGTGCTCTTCGCGATCTCGCCGCGCAGCAGCTCCGTCGACGCGTCGTCGAGGCGGTCCAGGTAGGCCTGCACCGCGACGTAGCCGGCTTCCGGCGCCGAAGCGAAGAACGCGCGGAGCACGTCGACGAGCTTCCCGTCGGTCGAAACGCCTTCGCTACCGAAGACCTCGACCGGTCCGTCCACAGTAGACGCCGTCTCGCCGCCCTTGAGCTTCTCCGGGTCGTCCAGCAGCGCGCGCGTCGCCTTCTTCGCGGTCTCGACGTCGGGCTGGTCGAACGGGTTGATCCCGAGCAGCCGGCCGGCCAGCGCCGTGGCGGTCTCCCAGAGCAGGAGCTGCGCGCCGAGCGAGCCGGTGACGGCGATCTTCGCCGCGCCCTTCGGGCTGCCGATGGCGACCGGGGTGGCGTCGGACTTCGCGTCGGCGAAGCCGGCGGCCTCCGAGCCCTCGACCGCGACCGGCAGCAAACCGGTGCCCTGCTTGCCCGTGGACTCGGCGATCAGCTGCTCCGCCCAGTCGGGAAAGCCCTTGATCCCGGAGCCGGTGTCGGCCAGCACGACCTTCTCGGCGCCCTGCTCGTGCGCGGCGGCCCACGCGGCGGCCAGCTTGACCGCCGGGTTGCCGACCGAGTCCGCGGCCAGCTCCTCGGCCACCGAGGCGGCCTGGTCGAGCAGCCGGGCGACGTCCGCGCCGGCCAGCCCGGCCGGGACGAGCCCGAACGCGGTCAGCGCGGAGTAGCGGCCGCCGACGTGCGGGTCGGCGAGGAAGGTCTTGCGGTAACCCTCCTTTTCGGACAGTGCCTGGAACGGCGAGCCCGGGTCGGTGACGACCACGATCCGCCGGCCCGCGTCGATCCCCGCGTCGGTGAACGCCTTCGCGAAGATCCGCCGGTGGCTGTCGGTCTCGACGGTGCCGCCCGACTTCGACGACACCACGATCACCGTGCGCTCGAGGTCGCCGGCGAGCGCGTCGGCGACCTGGCCCGGGTCGGTGGTGTCGAGCACGGTCAGCGCGACGTCGTCGGTCCCGGTGATCAGCTCCGGCGCGAGCGACGAGCCGCCCATGCCGGCGAGCACCACGCGGTCGACGCCCTCGGACCGCAGTTCGGTGCGCAGCGCCTCGATCTCGCCGATCAGCGGCCGGGACGACTTGTGCAGCGTCGTCCACGACAGCCGGATCGACGCTTCGGATTCGGCGTCCGGTCCCCAGAGCGTGGCGTCCTTCGCGGCCAGCTTCGACGCGGCCTGGTCGGCGACCAGCCGCTCAGCCAGCGGCGTGGCGCGCTCCGCCAGTTCGGCGTCCACGATCTCGACGCCGGTCTTTTCCCCTGTCGTCATGTCGTGCTTCAGCCCTTCGCCTTTTCGAGCTGGCCGTTGACGGTGTCGAGCAGTTCCGTCCAGGACTTCTCGAACTTCTCGACGCCTTCGTTCTCCAGCACCAGGAACACGTCGGTGATGTCGATGCCGACGGCTTCGAGCTGGTCGAAGACCTGCTGCGCGTCCTTGCCGTGACCGCTGACCCGGTCGCCCTGGAGGTCGGCGTGCTCGGCGACGGCGTCGAGGGTCTTCTCCGGCATCGTGTTGACGGTGTCCTTCACGACGAGGTCGTCGACGTAGAGGGTGGGGGAGTAGTCCGGGTTCTTGACCCCGGTCGACGCCCACAGCGGGCGCTGCGCGTGCGCGCCGTCGGCCGCGAGGGCCTTCCAGCGATCCGTCGCGAACAGCTCCTCGAACGCGACGTAGGCGAGCCGGGCGTTGGCGACGGCCGCTTTGCCGCGCAGGGCCTTGGCCTCGTCGGTGCCGATCGCGTCGAGCCGCTTGTCGATCTCGGTGTCCACCCGGGACACGAAGAACGACGCCACCGAGTGGATGCCGCGCAGATCGTGGCCGTTGGCCTTCGCCTGCTCGAGACCGGCGAAGTAGGCCTCGATGACCTTCTTGTAGCGTTCGACGGAGAAGATCAGCGTGACGTTGACGCTGATGCCCTCGGCGAGCGTGGCGGTGATCGCCGGCAGGCCCTCTTCGGTGGCCGGGATCTTGATCAGCACGTTCGGCCGGTCGACGGTCTTCCACAGGTCCTGCGCCTCGGCCACCGTCTTGTCGGAGTCCTTGGCCAGGCGCGGGTCCACCTCGATCGAGACGCGGCCGTCGACGCCGTTCGTCGCGGCGTAGATGTCGCGGAACAGGTCCGCGGCGTTGCGCACGTCGGTCGTCGTCAGGTCCCGGATGGTCGCCTCGACGTCGGCGCCCTGGGCGGCGAGTTCCTTCGTCCGCTCGTCGTAGGCGTCACCCTTCGACATCGCGCCGGCGAAGATCGTCGGGTTGGTCGTCACGCCCACGACGTGCTTGTCGCGGATCAGCGCGGCCAGGTTGCCGGTGTTCAGCCGTTCGCGCGAGAGGTCGTCCAGCCAGATCGAAACGCCGGCCTCGGACAGCTGCGCGAGCTTGTCGTTGCTCATCTGTGTCCCTTCAGTTCTTGGTGTTGGCGATCGAGCGGCGGGCCGCCTCGACGACTGCTTCCGTGGTGAACCCGAACTCACGGAACAGTGTGGCGGCATCGGCGGAGGCGCCGAAGTCCTCGATCGAAACGTTCACCCCGGCGTCACCGGTGAAGCGGTGCCACGACTGGGCGATGCCCGCCTCGACGGACACGCGGGCCTTCACCCCGGCCGGGATGACGGAGTCGCGGTAGGCCGCGTCCTGCTCGTCGAACCACTCGACGCACGGCATCGAGACGACCCGCGCCTTGACGCCGTCGGCCTCGAGGACCTTCTTCGCCTCGACGGCCAGTTGGACCTCGGAGCCGGTGCCGATCAGGATCACGTCCGGGGTGCCGTCCGAGTCCGCCAGGACGTAACCGCCCTTGGCGACGCCTTCGGCGCTGGTGCCCTCGAGCACCGGCACGTTCTGGCGGGTGAGCGCCAGGCCGGACGGGTGGTGGATGTCCTCCAGCACGGCCTTCCACGCGTACGCGGTCTCGTTGGCGTCCGCCGGGCGGACGACGTTGAGGCCCGGGATCGCGCGCAGCGCGGAGAGCTGCTCGACCGGCTGGTGCGTCGGGCCGTCCTCGCCGAGGCCGATCGAGTCGTGCGTCCACACGTAGGTGACCGGCGCCTTCATCAGCGCGGCCAGCCGGACCGGCGGGCGCATGTAGTCGGAGAAGATGAGGAACGTCGCGCCGTACGGGCGGGTGCCGCCGTGCAGCGCGATCCCGTTGAGGATCGAGCCCATGGCGTGCTCGCGGATGCCGAAGTGCAGCGTCCGGCCGTACGGGCTGGTCTTCCACATGTCCGTGGAAGCCTTCTCCGGGCCGAACGAGTCGGCGCCCTTCATCGTGGTGTTGTTGCTCTCGGCGAGGTCCGCGGACCCGCCCCACAGCTCCGGCAGCGGCTCGGCGAGCGCGTTGAGCACCTCACCGGAGGCCTTGCGGGTGGCGACGCCCTTGGCGTCCGGCTCCCACTTCGGCAGGTTGTCGGCGAAGCCCTCGGGCAGCGTGCGGGTGGCCATCCGGTCGCCCAGCTTCTTGCGCTCCGGGTTGGCTTTGCCCCACGCCTCGTACTTCTCCTGCCACTCGGCGTGCGCGGTCTTGCCGCGCTCGAGCGCCTGGCGGGTGTGCTTGATGACGTCGTCCTCGACCTGGAACGACTGCTCCGGGTCGAAGCCCAGGATCTTCTTGACCTCGGCGACCTCTTCGGCGCCCAGCGCGGCGCCGTGCGCCTTGCCGGTGCCCATCTTCTTCGGCGCCGGGTAACCGATGACGGTCCGCACCGCGATGAACGACGGGCGTCCGGTTTCGGCCTGGGCGTTCTTGATGGCCTCTTCGAGCGCGACGACGTCTTCGCCGCCTTCGACGAACTGGGTGTGCCAGCCGTAGGCCTCGTACCGCGCGACCGTGTCCTCCGAGAGGGCGATGTTCGTGTCGTCCTCGATGGAGATCTTGTTGTCGTCCCAGAACAGGATCAGGTTGCCCAGTTCCTGGCGGCCCGCGATGGACGACGCCTCGGCGGTGACGCCCTCTTCGATGTCGCCGTCGGAAGCGATGGCGTAGATGAAGTGGTCGAAGATGCTCTCGCCGGGAGCGGCGTCCGGGTCCAGCAGGCCGCGCTCGCGGCGGGCGGCCATCGCCATGCCCACGGCGTTCGCCAGGCCCTGCCCCAGCGGGCCGGTGGTGGTCTCGACGCCGTCGGTGTGGCGGTACTCCGGGTGACCCGGGGTCTTGGAGCCCCACTTGCGCAGCTGCTTGAGGTCCTCGAGCTCGAGGCCGTAGCCGGCGAGGTACAGCTGGATGTAGAGCGTCAGGCTGCTGTGCCCGGCCGACAGCACGAACCGGTCGCGGCCCGGCCAGTGCTGGTCGTTCGGGTCGTGCCGCAGCGTGCGCTGGAACAGCGTGTAGGCCAGCGGGGCGAGGCTCATCGCGGTGCCGGGGTGGCCGCTGCCACAGTTCTCCACCGCGTCCGCGGCGAGCACCCGGACGGTGTCCACGGCGCGGGTGTCGGTGTCGGTCCAGTCGGCGGGCACGTTACGCCGGAGTAGGGGGTTGTTCTCGCTGGTAGGGGCCGTATCGGACACTGAACTCCAACTCCCGGTCATGATGATTGCGGCTGGTCTTCCTCGTTCCGGTTACCCGTGCGCGGGGTCATCTATCTCAATCGATCCCGAAGGGACGATATTCCTGCTCGCGACCCTGCGCAGGGGCAATCGCGGCCCGACCCGGCCAGCCTAGTGCTTGGACCCGTTCCAGACCCGCGATCACCCACGGGATTCACCACGTCTAACATCGTTCGAGGGTTCAGCCCGGCGGTTTCAGCGGCACCACACGCCTCCGGCATCGGGCCCGCCCCGAACCTGACACAGGGAGTGAAATGTCGTTGGTGAACGCTGCGCACGGACGCAGTGAGGACACCAGCGCCGTGCACCCGACCGGTGAACGACCGCACGGTGGCCGGCGAAGCATCCGCCAGGTCGTCGGCGCCTACGCCGCGCTGGCGAAGCCGCGGGTGATCGAGCTCCTCCTGGTGACCACGATCCCGGCGATGTTCCTCGCCGGCCGGCAGATCCCCTCGCCGTGGCTGGTCCTCGCCACGCTGGTCGGCGGGACGATGGCCGCGGGCAGCGCGAACGCGCTCAACTGCGTGATCGACGCCGACATCGACAAGGTGATGAACCGCACGAAGCGGCGTCCGCTGGTGAAGGACTCCGTCCCGCGGCGCGGTGCGCTGGTCTTCGGCCTGGTGATGGGCGTCGCCTCGGCCGTGGTGCTCTACTTCACGGTCAACCTGCTGTCGGCGATCCTCGCGATCGCGACGATCCTCTTCTACATCTTCGTCTACACGCTCGGCTTGAAGCGCCGCACGTCGCAGAACGTCGTCTGGGGCGGCGCGGCCGGCTGCATGCCGGTGGTCATCGGCTGGGCGGCCGTGACCGGCACGGTGCAGTGGCCGGCGTTCGTGATGTTCGGCGTCATCTTCTTCTGGACCCCGCCGCACACCTGGGCGCTGGGCATGAAGTACCGCGACGACTACGAGCGCGCGGGTGTCCCGATGCTCCCGGTCGTGGCCACCGCCCAGCACGTCGCCAAGCAGATCGTCATCTACTCGTGGGTGATGGTGGCCTGGACGCTGCTGCTGCTCCCGGTGACGTCGTGGCTGTACGGCACGTTCGCGATCTTCGCGGGCGGCTGGTTCCTCTTCTACGCGCACAGCCTCCAGGCCGCGGTCCGCCGCGGCGAGGAGACGAAGCCGATGGCGCTGTTCCACCGCTCGAACACGTACCTGATGATCGTGTTCGTGGCGCTGGCCGTCGACTCGGCCATCGGCCTGCCGACGCTCGGCCTCCCCTTCTGATCTTGTTGAGGCGCGCAGGCGTCGCGCTGGTCGTGATCGTCCTGTTCGCGGCGTTGCTCTACATCGGCGGCCGCAAGGTGTCGCTGGACCAGAACACGCTGCTGGGCACCGGCTGCTCGATCCCTTCGCACATCACGGCGGTCTCGTCGGCGCCGGACGTGGCTCCCGGTGGCGGCGGAATCCGCGTCGCCGAGACGTCGTCGTCCGGCACTGTGCTGGAGAACACGAGCACCCAGGTCGCGTACCGGATCCCGGTCGGGCCCGTGGTGGTGCCGCTGCTCACCCCGGGAGCCCGCATCGGCGTGGCCGCGGCCGGCGCTGTCGGCCCGGTCACCTGGCTGTCGCCGGAGTCCCTGGGCGGCTTCACACCGGTGACGGCCACGGTCGTGGCGGGCGGCGTCCGGTACCACTCGGCGAACTGCCGGGCGCTGACCAGCCGGGGCGCGGCGGTGCTGCACCGCGACGCTGCCGGTCGGATCGTGGGTGCGGAACGGCTGCCTGCCGATCGAGTGTCGTGTGCGCCGGGGGACCGGGAGCTGCCGTTCTCCCTCGGGGCGGGTGTCGAGGTCTACCCCTACTGCGACCTCGGATGAGCGGAAACCGTGTGCTGGCGGTACTCGGCGTTGTCGTCGTCCTCGCCGCCATCGTCGTCTCGGCCGGGGGCAAGTTGCCCTGGGCCGGCGGATCCGCCTCGGGCGACAGCTGTGACATCCCCGACCGGGCCCCTCGAGCACACCGGCGTCGACGCCGGGCGGGATCAAGGTCGTCGAGCAGGGATTCAGCCAAGGGCCGTCCGGTCTGGTCAGTCTCGGGGCCGTCGTGGAGAACACCTCTGCCGAGGTCGCGCGCCGGATTCCGGTGCGGTTCCGGTCGTTCGACGCCGCGCGCCATGAGCTTCCCGAACTCACGACCGGCGAACTGAGCGTCGAGGTTCCCCTGCTCCTGCCCGGTCAGCGGATCGGCGCCGGAACGGGTGCCTACCGGCGGGAAGCCCCCGTGGCCGGAGCCGAGACCGTCGTGGGCCCGAACGCCTGGCTGCCGCACGCCGCCGTGGGCAGCCTCGGGCCGGTCGGCGCCACCTACCTCCGGACTCTGCGCTTCTATCCGGACAACCCGGTCAGCGTCGATGTCCATTACCGCGAGACGTCCACGAACTGCCGGGCACTGACCAGCCGCGACACCGCCGTGGTCTTCCGTGATCGCACCGGCCGGATCGTCGGGGGCGACCAGGGCACGGCCGATCTGCCGATCGTCTTCCGCGACGTCCACGGCAACGACCTCGGCAGCGAGTGGCGGTTCCCAGCGAGTCCGTCCTGTTCGCCAGGGGAGCGGGAGACCTGGGTCGTCCCGCCCGTCGGCGCTCCCGCCACCGCCGATGACTCCCGCACCGAGGTCTACCCCTACTGCGACCTTCCCGGCGCCTGACCTCATGCCGGAATGATCCCGCCGTGGTCACCGTTAAACTTGGCTGGCCCTTTCCTTGAGGCGAAAGCAGGATGCTCTTGTCCGTCTCGCCGGACGACACACACGCCGCCGAGCTCGCTCGTGAGCAGGCGTACGTCACCACCCTCTACACCAAGCTCGACGCCGAACGCGTCGACGCCCAGCGGCGCCTCGACGAGACGCTGCGGCTGACCGGCGGCACCCCGCAGGCCCGCACCGAACGCGACGTCGCGACCACCCTCTACACCGACCGGCTCGCCCAGCTCGGCTCCGTCGAGCAGGGCCTCGCCTTCGGGCGGCTCGACTTCGTGCCCGGCAGCACCGAGGAGACCACCTACATCGGCCGCCTCGGGCTGTTCGACGAGGACGACGACTACCAGCCGCTGCTGGTCGACTGGCGCGCGCCCGTCGCGCGGCCCTTCTACCTCGCTACTGCCGCGTCACCCGACGGGGTACGCCGGCGGCGGCACCTGCGGTCGCTGACCCGCAAGGTCACCGGCTTCGACGACGAGATCCTCGACCTCGCCGCCGCCGACCAGGGGCAGGACCTCGGGCTCGCCGGCGAAGCCGCGCTGCTCGCCGCGCTGGAGCAGCGCCGCACGGGTGAGATGAGCGACATCGTCGCGACCATCCAGGCCGAGCAGGACCGGATCATCCGCGCGCCGCTCGGCGGGGTCATGGTCGTGCAGGGCGGGCCGGGCACCGGCAAGACCGCCGTCGCGCTGCACCGCGCCGCCTATCTGCTCTACACCCACCGCCAGCAGCTCACGACCCGCGGCGTGCTCGTCGTCGGGCCGAACAGCACGTTCCTGCGCTACATCGGCCAGGTGCTGCCGTCGCTGGGCGAGACGGGTGTGCTGCTCGCCACCGTCGGCCAGCTCTACCCGGGCCTGGACGCCGACGGCGCCGAGCGGCGCGAGACCGCGGAGGTCAAGGGCCGGCTGGTCCTGGCCGACGTCCTCGCCACCGCCGTCCGCGACCGCCAGCGCGTGCCCGACCCGGTGCTGGAGATCGAGTACGAGCACGAGCACGACGTCCTCAAACTCGACCGCAAGACCTGCACCGAGGCCCGGACCCGCGCCCGGCGGTCGCGGCGCCCGCACAACCCGGCGCGGCGCCTGTTCGTCTCCGACGTCCTCGACGCCCTGACCCGCCAGGCCTCGCGGAAGCTGGGGGAGGACCTCCTGGACGGTCAGGACCTGCAGGACATCCGCGCCGAGCTGGCCGCGGACGAGCACATCGCCGCCGCGCTGAACGAGCTGTGGCCCGTGCTGACCCCGGAAGGCGTGCTCGACGACCTGTTCGCCGACCGCGAACGCCTCGACAGCGCCGCCCGGAAGCACCTGTCCGACGCGGACCGCGCGCTGCTGGAGAGCAGCCGCGACGCGAAATGGACGCCCGCCGACGTCCCGCTGCTCGACGAGCTGGCCGAGCTGATCGGCGTCGACGACACCGAGGCCCGCGTCGAGCGCAAACGCCGTGAGCGCGAGGACCGCGCGTACGCCGAGGGCGTGCTCGACATCCTCGAACAGGACGAAGAGATCATCGACGAGGAACTGCTGCGCGTCTCGGACGTCCTGGACGCCGAGCTGTTCGCCGAACGCCAGGTGGAGCGCAGCGAGCTGACCGCGGCCCAGCGCGCCGCGGCGGACCGGACCTGGACGTTCGGGCACGTCATCGTCGACGAGGCCCAGGAGCTGTCCGCGATGGACTGGCGGCTGCTCATGCGGCGCTCGCCGAACCGCTCGATGACCCTCGTGGGTGACGTCGCCCAGACCGGCGCCGCCGGTGGCGCGCGGTCGTGGGGCGAGGTGCTCTCGCCGTACGTCGAGGACCGGTGGCGGCTCGAGCAGCTGACCGTCAACTACCGCACGCCCGCCGAGATCATGGCGGTCGCGGCGCGCGTGCTGGCCGAGGTCGACGCAGGCCTGGCGGCGCCGTCGTCGGTGCGCGAGAGCGGCATCCCGCCGTGGTCGGTGGAGTCGGCGGACCTCGCGGCGGAGCTGCCCGGTCTGGTGGCCGCGGAGTTGTCCGCAGTGGACGGTGGCACGGTCGCGGTGCTGGTGCCCGCGGCCCGGTTCGACGAGGTCTCCGCTGTGCTCGGCGCCTTCGACGAACGGCTGAGCGTGCTGACGGTCGAGCGGTCCAAGGGCCTGGAGTTCGACGCGGTGGTGCTGGTCGCGCCGGACGAGGTCGTCGCGGGTTCGCCGCGCGGGCTCAACGACCTGTACGTGGCCCTGACGCGGGCGACCCGGCGGCTCGGCGTGGTCCGGACCGGTGACGAAGTACCGGCACTCTCCGTGCTTGGCTAGTCTCCCGGGCATGCAGAAAATCGGGAAGATCGTGGTCGTCGCCGCGGCGGCGGCGCTGTCGCTGGCCGCGTGCGGCCAGGACGCCAAGACCCAGACGGCCGCACCGGCGGGGCCGCCCGTCCCATCGTCGTCGGCCGCGCAGGCGCCCCAGAGCAAGGGCCGCGAGTGCACCGCCGACGACGTCAAGTCGACGGGCAAGTTCGGCGAAGCGCCGACGATCACCATCCCCGACGACTGCGACCCGCCGAAGAAGCTGATCACGAAGGACCTGTCCGATGGCACCGGCAACGGCGCGAAGGCCGGCCAGGACCTGAAGATGAACTACACGCTGGTGACCTGGTCGAACAAGCAGAAGCTGGACAGCTCGTTCGACCGCGGCGAGCCGTTCGACCTGCAGCTGGGTGCGGGCCAGGTGATCCCGGGCTGGGACCAGGGCCTGATCGGCATCAAGCAGGGCGCTCGCCGGCTGCTGATCATCCCGCCGGACCTCGGCTACGGCCAGGGCGGCCAGGGCATCCAGCCGAACGAGACCCTGGTCTTCGTCACGGATGCGGTCTCGGTCCCGGCCTCTTAGTCCCGGGTCCGTGGAGACTCATCGCGGTCGCGTGCGCGAATGGCACGTCGACGACGGCTGGGGGGTCGTCGAAGCACCGGGCTTCGACGACCCCGTCTGGGTGCACTTCTCGATGGTCGACCCCGGCAGCCGCGGGGTCGGTCCGGGTGGGTTCCGGCAGCTGACCGTGGGCGCCGAGGTCGAGTTCACCGTCGAGCGCGCCGAGCAGGACGGGTTCCACTGGCGCGCCGTCTGGATCAGGGAATGAGCAGCAGCTTGCCCGTCGTCCGGCGGCCCTGAAGGTCTTCGTGGGCGCGGCGTGCGTCGGCGAGCGGGTACGTGCCGCCGATGCGGATGTCCAGGTCGCCCGCCAGGACCGCGTCGAACAGCTCCTTCGCGCGCCAGTCCAGCTCCTCGCGGGTGCGGGCGTAGTGGACCGACGTCGGGCGGGTCAGGTAGAGCGAGCCGCCCGCGTTGAGGCGCTGCGGGTCGAACGCCGGCACGGGGCCGCTCGCCGCGCCGAACAGCGCCAGCAGGCCGCGGATCTTCAGGCTCGCCAGGCTCGCGTCGAAGGTGTCCTTGCCGACGCCGTCGTACACGACGTCGACGCCTTCGCCGTCGGTCAGCTCGCGGACCGCCTTGGCGAAGTCCTCGCGGTCGTAGCGGATCACCTCGTCGGCGCCCGCGCCGCGCGCCAGCTCGGCCTTCTCGTCGGTCGACACCGTGCCGAAGACCCGGGCGCCGCGGGCCTTCGCCAGCTGCACCAGCAGCAGGCCGACGCCGCCGGCGGCCGCGTGCACCAGCACGTCGTGGCCCGGCTTGACCTCGAACGTCGACGCGACCAGGTAGTGCGCCGTGACGCCCTGCAGCATGGTCGCCGCGGCCGTCTCGAGCGAAACGCCCTCGGGCACCTTCACCGCGATCGACGCCGGGAGGACCTTGCGCGCCGCGTAGCTGCCCAGCGAGCCCTGCCAGGCCACGCGGTCGCCGACCGCGAACCCGGCGACGTCCGGGCCGACCTCGGCGACCGTGCCCGCGCCCTCCAGGCCCGGCACGAACGGCAGCTCCATCTTGTAGACGCCCTGGCGCTGGTAGGTGTCGATGTAGTTCACCCCGGCCGCGGCGACGTCCACCAGCAGTTCACCGGCCTGCGGGGCCGCGACGTCCACTTCGGCCGGTTCGAGCACTTCCGGGCCACCGGTCTTCGTCACCTGCACTGCGGTGGGCATGCGTCCTCCTCGGGAGTCGGGCTTCTACCGGGCACAACTATGGCCGACGCCACGCTGTTCCGCGTTCCGGTCCCTGGTTGGTTATGGTTCGGGACGTGGCTGATTCGGATTCGGAAGAAACGGTTGCGCCCACGTCGGCCCAGCTGACCGCGGCGCGCAAGTTCGTGAAGGCGCACGGCAAGCCGTCCCGCGCGGTCGTGGAGAACATCGGCCGCGTCGGCGCCCGGGTCGTGCTCGTCGGGGCCGACGGCGCGCTCGGCGACGTCGTCGTGCCGGCCGTCGCGACCGGCGAGGCGCTGGTCGAGGCCGTCGAGGACCTCGAAGCCGCTTCGTGGGACGCGGAGACGGTGAAGGCCACCAAGATCGGTGCCGCGCACCGTCGCAAGATGGCCGGCAAGTGAGCCGCACCGCGATCCTCGTCGGCTGCGTGGACCTGCCCGAGGGTGACGGCGACGAGCACGCCGTCCCGGCGGCGCTGACCGAGCTGGGCTTCGACGTCTCCTGGGCGGCCTGGGACGACTCCCGCGTCGACTTCGCCGCCGCCGACGCCGTGATCCTGCGCGCCACCTGGGACTACGCGCCCCGCCGCGCCGAGTTCCTCGACTGGTGCGAGTCCGTGCCGGCGCTGTACAACCCGGCGGCCGTGGCGCGCTGGAACACCGACAAGTCGTACCTGGCGGAGCTGCTGGACGCGGGCGTGGCGGTGGTCCCGACCACCCTGGTGGAGCCGGGCGAGCCGGCGAAGTTCCCAAGTCGGCGTACGTGGTCAAGCCGTCGGTCGGCGCGGGTTCCCGCGGCGCGGCCCGCTTCGACGCCGGAGCGGACGCCTCTTCTCACGTGGCTTCCTTGCACGCTGACGGGCACACGGCCATGATCCAGCCGTACCAGTCCAGTGTGGACACCGAAGGCGAACTGGCCCTGGTCTACTTCGGCGGCATCTACTCCCACGCCTTCGCCAAGGGCGCGATGCTCGGGTCCACAATGGACGCTTCGGGTCTGTACCTGACGGAGCAGCTGGCGAAGGCCGAGCCACCCGCCGACGCGGTCGCCCTGGCGGAGGACGTCCTGGACGCGGCTTCGGCGCTGCTGGGCATCCTCCGCGCGGAGCTGCTGTACGCCCGGGTGGACCTGATCCGCGGCGCGGACGGCAAGCCGTTGCTGCTGGAGCTGGAGCTGACGGAGCCCTCGCTGGGCTTCCGCCAGACGGACCCGGCCGCGGCGATGCGGTTCGCCTCGGCGGTGCGGCAGCAGCTGGCCTAGTCACCGAACAACCTGCACGGCGGCCAGCACAAGTGCGACGACGGCCCCGATCACGGTGACGGCGATCGATCCGGATACCAGGTAGAGTCCGCCGACCCCGGTAAGGCCGACTTTGATCACTTTGCGCAGGCCCCCGGAATCGTCATGGCGAGGCGAGGGTCGACGGCTCTCTTCATCGCTCACTGTACTACCCCTCTCTATGGTGTACTAGTACGCTCCGGCCTTCAGAGTGCTCCGAGAGAGCCGGGACCGGAAATGATCTTTGGTGGTGCGGAGATGTTTCTGTTTGTTGGATCAGTGGGTTTCTCTCTTTGTCGCTGTTCGGGTTTTCCGCAAGTTGTCGATCTTTGTTCAGCCCTGGTCGAGGCGGAGGAGACATCGTGAGGGTGCAACTGGATCAGGAGAGTCTGGGGAAGTCCCCCGAAAAGGCCGCGCTGGGATCACTGGCCAGACGGAAAGACGATGATTTGCTGGGAGCTCTCCGGCGCGCGATCGAATCTTCGTCGAGCGGTTCCGGTGCCGTGCTCGGCTGCCTCGTTGAACCGACCGCTTCAGTGCCAGCGGCCTCGCCTGAGGTGCGCGCTCTGGCGATCTGGGGCCTCATTGTCGACGAGATCGGCAAGTTGAGCTCGGTGGTGGAGCGGCGTGAGCATTTCACCTTGCTGGCCGCATTCCGGCTTCCGCCGTTGCCGGACGGCAGCGTGAACTGGGCGCCGACCCTCCAGGACCGGTTTCGTCAGCTGGCCAAGGTGCGTGGCCTGTTCGGAAGCAGGGAGCCTTTGTCGGACACACCGATGAACAGAGCCTGGGCCAGTGCGCTCGGGATGCTCTGCACCGCCGTGGCGCGCAAGCTCGCGCATCTTGAAGGGGAAGCCTGGTTGCCCTACGTGGAGGCGGGGCGATCAGCCACGGTAGGAGCCTTGCCCACAATCGGGAGCTCGGAGGGGGGCCGTGCTCCATCGGAGGGCGCACAGCCGGTATTCGTGGAGCGGATGATCGTCACGGTCGTGATGCATCGGCGCACGGCGTTGCGTCGCTTCACCAAGCGAGTCATTGTGGCGCGGCAGGATGGTCTTGACGGTTATGACGTGCACGCAGTGACCGGTTGGTCCGGAAATCTCATCGAAATTCCCGTCAAGGCCCTGTGGAACTGTCGTCTCGTCGCCTCACCCGGCGCATACCCGGGCGCTCCTCTTCTAGCCAGACTGCGGTTCCGGCGAAAATTGCGGATGAACGAGTCCTACAGCTTCATCTCGGAGGCCGTTGACATGCGACCTGATGAAGAGCGGCGGTGGATTGGCGTGGACATCGACCACCATGGTGTGTCTAGGGGGAGGTTTGAGAACGGCAAACCCGTTGCCGGGCTGACGATCCGCGTGAACTTCGACGAGGAATGCCTGCCTGAAGCCTGCTGGTGGTACGCGGAGCAGCTCGAGGTGGAGAAACTGCGTCGGCCGCCAACGGGAGATCCGCGCCTGCTCGACGTCGGCGATGGGTTCGTACAGCACACTTTCGAGGGCTACTGCCATCCGCGGGAGGAGTACGGGATCGCCTTCAGATGGCCCCGAAACTGAATGGAGCGAAGCCGCAGCTGCCCGATGCGGCTTTCCCCTTCCCTGGAGACATGGCGTTGGATCAGTTGCCGGTGTTGCCGCCGCCTTCTCCGCCGCCACCGCCACGATTGTGGTGGTGTCGGTGTTCCACGAGTCTGTCTCCCTTGTGAATTTATCAATTAGAGCATGACGCTCCGCGAGCGGAGACTACCGTGCGTGTTTGCGGAAGTGTGCAGTGGGTCGACGTTCAGGCCGCGCGCTTCGCGGCCAGCCGGTCCATCCGCGGCCACCGCACGTCGGTCGCCCAGCCCAGCCGCTCGAAGCCCCAGATCATCCGGGCCGACACGTCCACCTGACCCCGCAGCACCCCGTGCCGCGCGCACGTCGGGTCGGCGTGGTGGGAGTTGTGCCAGGACTCGCCCATCGACAGGATCGCCAGCGGCCAGAAGTTCGCGGCCTTGTCGCGGCTGGCGAACGGGCGCTCGCCGATCAGGTGGCAGATCGAGTTCACCGACCACGACACGTGGTGCAGGAACGCGATGCGGACCAGGCCGGCCCAGAAGAACGCCGTCACCGCGCCCCACCACGACCAGGTCAGCAGACCGCCGAGGGCCGCGGGGAGGGCGAGGCTGAGCGTGATCCACAGCCAGAAGAAACGGTTGACGACGCGCAGGTCCGCGTCCGCCACCAGGTCCGGGGCGAAGCGGTCGGCGTTGGTCACCTCGCGGCCGAACATCCAGCCCATGTGCGCGTGCCAGAACCCGCGCAGCAGCGCCGACGGCGACGTGCCGAACAGCCACGGCGAGTGCGGGTCGCCCTCTCGGTCGGCGAAGGCGTGGTGACGGCGGTGGCTCGCGACCCAGAAGATCACCGAACCCTGTACCGCCATGCTGCCCGCGACGGCCAGCACGATCCGCAGCGGCCGGTTCGCCTTGAACGCGCCGTGCGTGAAGTAGCGGTGGAAGCCGACGGTCACGCCCAGCGTCGCGAAGACGTAGAACACCGCGGCGAGGATCAGGTCGATCCAGGTCATGCCCCAGCCCCACACCAGCGGCACGGCCACGAGCAGTGCCGCGAACGGCACCAGCAGGAAAGTCTTGAGCACGATCATCTCGCCGGTGCCGCGGCTGTGGGAGATGAGTGGCTTGGGCGCGGAGCGCGTCGTCATGGCGCGAACCGTAGCCTGCCCGAGTTACAGCGGCGTGGCCGACTGTTGCTCAGGCGGTGGCGAGTTCCGGTTCCCTCGGCGCGGCCGTCAGGGAGACGACCGGACCGCGGTCGCGGCTGCCGGTCCACAGGGACGCCGTCGCGACGATGACGGCCATCGCGCCGAGCACGTGGAACGACACCATCGCCTCCGGCACGCCCAGCGCGTACTGCAGCGACCCGAGCCCGCCCTGCGCGAGCGCGATCACCCAGACCCAGGTGTAGCGCTGCCACAGGCCCTTCGGCGCGCCGGCGCGCATCAGCCGCAGGCCGAACACCGCGAGCAGCAGCAGGTAGGTGATGAGCAGTCCGCCGTGGATCTGAGCGAGCGTCTCGACCGAGACGGCGAGGCGGTGGGTGTTGATGTCGCCGCTGTGCGGGCCGGCGCCGGTGACCGTGGTGCCGGCCGCGAGCACGAGCCACATCACGACGGCGAGCACGACCAGCAGCTTGCGGCCCGACGCCGGGACCAGCGACCGCGCGGGCTCGTCGCCCTCGCGGAACGCGCGCAGCAGCAGGACGGCCAGCCAGACCAGGGGAGTGGTGGCGAGGAAGTGGATCGCGACGGTCCACCACTCCAGCTTCGCCAGCACGGTCATGCCGCCGACGACGGCCTGCAGCACGACGCCGCCGGGCATCGTCCAGGCCAGCTTCACCAGGCGCTTGCGCGACGGGTGGTCGATCTGGACGCGCCACGCGGTGATGACGGCGATCGCGGCGACGGCGATGACGACGCCGGTCAGCATCCGGTTGCCGAACTCGATCCACTGGTTGAGCGCGTCGATGCCGGAGTCGTGCTTCGGGACGAGACTGCCGGCGACGCACTGCGGCCAGGTCGGGCAGCCGAGCCCGGACCCGGTGACGCGCACGATCGAGCCGGTGACGCCGATCAGCGCCTGCGCCAGGACCGCGGCGATCCCGACGGCCCGTTGGATCGCGGCGGAGGGATACGGCAGGCGGGCGACAAGGCTGGTGAACGGCACGGCATCGATGGTAGAGCGCTCCGGAATCCGGCTTTCGGCAGGTCCCGGCGCCCAGAACGCGGCGGCGACCACAAGGGACCAAGGTCACGCCCGGTCCAGGACCCATGCGCCCCAATGTGGCGTTGGGTGCGTTGGACGCACCGAACGCCACATTGGGTGCGTTGGACGCACCCAACGCCACATTGGGGCGTTCGGGACCGGACCTCAGGTGAGCTTCGTGGTGCGGGTTGCCAGCGCGCCCGCGAGGACCGCCCAGACCACCAGGACCGCCATCGGCCCGAGCGCGAAGGACCCGTCCACCAGTGCCGCGCGCATGCCCTCGGCCAACGCTCCCGACGGCAGCAGCTCGACGACCACCGCCATCCCGGACGGCAGCGCCGACGGCGCCAGCAGGATGCCGCCCGCCAGCAGCAGCACGAACCAGACGATGTTCGCCAGCGCCAGCACGGCTTCCGCGCGCAACGCCCCGCCCAGCAGCACGCCCAGCGCGCCGAACGCCAGTGTCCCCAGCACCAGCAGCAGAACCGCCGACAAAAGCCCGGAAAGCGAAGGCGACCAACCCAGGAACGCCGCCACCACGCCGATCACCACGGCCTGGAGAAGAACCACCACCAGCGCGGCGATGAGCCGCCCCGCGACCAGCAGCCAGCGCGGCAACGCCGTCGCCGACAGCCGCTTCAGGACGCCGTAACGGCGGTCGAAGCCGAGGGCGATGGCCTGGCCGGTGAACGCCGACGACATCACCGCCAGCGCCAGGATCCGCGGGGTGATCCAGTCCACTTTGGACGTCGAACCGAGCTGGGACGCGGGCAGGATGTCCAGCAGCGACAGGCCGATCAGCAGGGCCAGCGGGATGAGCAGGGTCAGCAGCACCTGCTCGCCGTGGCGCAGCGTCAGGCTCGCCTCGACCCGCGCGTGCGTCCGCAGCATCCGCCCGAGCGACCCGCGCCCGGGGGCGGGGGTGAAGGTGCCGGCCTCGAAGTTCACGCCCGCAGCTCCCGTCCGGTCAGCTCCAGGAAGACCTCTTCGAGCGTGCGCCGGCCGACCTGCAGCTCCTCCGGCAGCACGCCCTGCTGGGCGCACCAGGCGGTGACCGTGGACACGACCTGCGGGTCGACCGAGCCGACCACGACGTAGGTCCCCGGCGCCGACTCGCGCACGTCGTAGCCCTCCGGCAGCGCGGCCGCCAGCAGCTTGGTGTCGAGCCGGGTGCGGGCCTTGAACCGCAGGCCCGCGGTGCCGCTCTCGTCGATCGTCAGGGCGTGCGGCGCGCCGGAGACGACGACCTTGCCGTGGTCCATGATCACCACGGTGTCGGCCAGCGCTTCGGCCTCTTCCATCAGGTGGGTCGTCAGCAGCACCGAGACGCCGTCGGCGCGCAGCGCGGCCAGCAGGTCCCAGACCAGGCGCCGGGCCTGCGGGTCCATGCCCGCGGTCGGCTCGTCCAGGAACAGCAGCTCGGGGCGCCCGACCAGCGCGCAGGCCAGCGAAAGGCGCTGCTGCTGGCCGCCGGAGAGGCGCTTGAACGGCGTCCGGCGCACCGAAGCCAGGCCGAGGATGTCCAGCAGCCAGGCGGGATCCAGCGGCGACGCGGCGCACGAGGCCACGAGCTTGAGCATCTCGTCGGCGCGCACACCCGGGTAGGCGCCGCCGCCCTGGGGCATGATCCCGAGCCGGGGGCGCAGGGCGGCGGACTCGCGGTGCGGGTCGAGGCCGAGCACGCGCACCGAACCGGCGTCAGGCCGCAGGAAGCCTTCGCAGATTTCGACGGTGGTGGTCTTGCCGGCCCCGTTCGGGCCGAGCAGGGCGAGCAGGGCGCCGCGCTCCATGCGCAGGTCGAGACCGTCGACCGCGCAGGTGGAGCCGTAGCTTTTCACCAGCCCGGTGATCTCGACGGCGGGGGCACTCACATCGCGTCACGATACGGCGTCGGCCTGCGCGGGCAGCCGCGGGGACGGCCTGGAGAGCAGGACGGGCGCGAGACGCCGCACGACGAGCATGCCCGCGCCGCACACGACGATCGCCGCGACGTAGGCGAACGGCAGCACGTACGGGCGGCCGTCGAAGGTGCTGCCGGTGGGCGGGAGCAGGAACGGCAGGGCGGCGGACAGCACCGTCGCGGCCACCCGGAACCGGGAGGTCCCGGCGGCCGCGGCGAGCGGGATCACCGCCCACAGCACGTACCAGGGCTGCAGGTTGATCTGCAGGATCATCACCGCGCCGAGCGAGACGCCGAGGCCGATGATCGGCCGGTAACGCCACTTGAAGCTGTCCCAGAGGAACTTGAAGGTGATGGCGACGGCGACGAGATAGCCGAGCGCGCCGAGGATCGGCACCAGCGCGTTGGTGTGGTTGCCCAGCCCGAGCGCGATGCCGAGCACGCCGGAGAGGTTCGCCAGCTCCGCGGTCGGGGAGATCCAGGCGCGCACGAGCCCGGGCGTGTTGAACGTCGCACCCAGCCAGCCGAAGCCCAGCCCGGAGCCGAAGCAGACCACGACCAGCACGACGCCGAACCACGCCGCCATCGGCGCCCCGGCCAGGAACAGGTCCTTGAGCCGGCCGTGCCAGCGCCGCGCGACCATCACCGCGAAGAACGGCAGCGCGAACACCGCGGGCAGCTTCACCGCGACGCCGAGCGTGATGAGCGCGACGCCGAGCCCGATGTAGAGCAGCTCGCCGCGCGCGAGTGGCGGGGGCGTGTCGCCCTTGACCCGGATCGGCAGCCGCCGGATGCCCACCTCCAGCCCGGCGAGCATCAGGCCGATGGCCAGCGCGTCGTTGTGGGCGCCGGCGACGAAGTGGAAGATCAGCAGCGGGTTGAGCGCGCCCAGCCACAGCGCGGTCGCGGGCTGGACGCCGAAGCGGCGGGCCAGCCGCGGCAGCGCCCAGACGATGAGGACCACCCCGGCCAGTGCCAGCACGCGCTGCAGGAGCACGCCCATCGCGATGCTCTGGCCGGAGATCGGCGCGAGCCAGCCGCCGAGGCGCAGCACCAGCGGGCCGTACGGCGCCGGCGTCTCGCGCCACATGTTCGACACGCCCGCGGTGAACGGGTCGGCGACGCCGAGGGCCTGCGCCGGGCCGAGGGTGTACGGGTCCATCCCGCGGTGCACGATCTCGCTCTGCGCGAGGTAGCTGTAGACGTCGCGGGAGAACAGCGGCGGGATCACCAGCAGCGGCAGCACCCACAGCGCGATCGTGCGGGCGAGCTGGCCCTGCGACGCGAGCCGCGCGCGGTCCGGGCGGGCGAACTTCCCGAGCATCAGCCAGCTGAGGACCAGGATGCCCATGCCGGAGATGGCGATGGCCAGCGACACGGTGGGGATGCGGGTGAACAGCCGCAGCACCGGGATCTCCTGCACCGGGTTGATCACCGGTGCGGCGCCGGCGCCGAGGGAGCCCAGCGCGAGGAAGAGGGACCCGACCGTGCCGAACCGCCGGACGACGTTCAGCGCGCGCCGCTCGTCACCCTCCAGGGGAAGCGGCACCCGGGGCTCGACGGGCGACAGCGTCACCGGATGCGCACTCCCGGTGACGATGTCCGCCACTTGCCGGTCCTGCCGTGCAGGATGTTCACCCAGTTCGCCCACAGCCACGGGAGCCAGGGTATCGCCGCCGGTGCGGCGTGAGTCGGGTCACTGCCGAAGACCCCGCCTTTGCCGTCCGCCGGGAAATAAGACACACTTGTGTTGTGAAAAAGACGGCGGCAGCGGACCAGGTGGGTGGCGACACGCCCCGCACCGCGGTCAACGCCGTCCCGTCGCAGGTCAGCGCCGAGGGCAAGACCCGCAGTGAGGTCGCCCGGCTGCTCCTGGAACAGGGTCCCATGACCGCCGTGGTCGTCGCCGAGCAGCTCGGGATCAGCCCGGCGGCCGTCCGCAGGCACTTGGACGCGCTTCTGGCGGACGGCGAAGCCGAGACCCGGGACGCGCCGCGGCGTGGACCCCGGGGCCGGGGCCGTCCGGCCAAGCTCTTCCTGCTGACCGAGGCCGGTCGCGCGCGGTTCGGGCACGCCTACGACGATCTGGCCGTCTCCGCCATCCGCTTCCTCGCCGAGCACGCGGGCGAGGACGCCGTCCGCGCCTTCGCCGAGCGTCGCGTGGCGTCGCTGGTCGAGCCGCACCGCCTGGCGATCACCGGATCGAGTGATCCGGCGGCGCGCGCGGAGGCCTTGGCGACCGCGCTGACCAGGGAGGGCTACGCTGCGTCGACCCGTCAGGTCGGCACCCCGGCTCCCGGTCAGAACGTCGGCGCTCAGCTCTGCCAGCACCACTGTCCCGTCGCCCACGTGGCCGCGGAGTTCCCGCAGCTGTGCGAGGCCGAGACCGAGGCGTTCGCGAAGCTGCTGGGCACCCACGTCCAGCGGCTGGCGACCATCGCACGCGGTGACTCCGTGTGCACCACCCACGTACCCGCTTCGGCGGGTCAACCGGCCCATCCCGAGCCGGTCAGCACAAAGCCTTCGAGGGCGGCGGAGCCGCGGCCCTCTGGGCGCACAGCACGGATCCCGAATGGAGGGAAACCCGCATGACTGCCGCTGCCGAGCAGCGCACTCCCACCACCGCGCCCTTGAGCCAGGAAGAGACCATCGAGTCCCTGGGCAAGTACGCGTTCGGCTGGGCCGACTCCGACGTAGCGGGCGCCAGCGCCCGTCGCGGGCTGAACGAGGATGTCGTCACCGACATCTCCGGGAAGAAGTCCGAACCGGAGTGGATGCGCGAAGCACGACTCAAGGCGCTCAAGCTCTTCGAGAAGAAGCCGATGCCCAACTGGGGCGCGGACCTCTCCGGGATCGACTTCGAGAACATCAAGTACTTCGTGCGCTCCAGCGAGAAGCAGGCCACGAGCTGGGAAGAGCTGCCCGAGGACATCAAGAACACGTACGACAGGCTGGGCATCCCCGAGGCGGAGAAGCAGCGCCTCGTCGCCGGTGTCGCGGCCCAGTACGAGTCCGAGGTCGTCTACCACTCGATCCGCGAGGACCTCGAGAAGCAGGGCGTGCTGTTCCTGGACACGGACACCGCGCTCAAGACGCACCCGGAGCTGTTCGAGGAGTACTTCGGCTCGGTCATCCCGGCCGGCGACAACAAGTTCTCCGCGCTGAACACGGCGGTGTGGTCCGGCGGTTCGTTCATCTACGTGCCCAAGGGCGTCAAGGTGGACATCCCGCTGCAGGCCTACTTCCGGATCAACACCGAGAACATGGGCCAGTTCGAGCGCACCCTGATCATCGTCGACGAAGACGCCTACGTGCACTACGTCGAGGGCTGCACGGCGCCGATCTACCAGTCCGACTCGCTGCACTCGGCGGTCGTGGAGATCATCGTCAAGAAGGGCGCCCGCTGCCGCTACACGACCATCCAGAACTGGTCGAACAACGTCTACAACCTGGTCACCAAGCGCGCCAAGTGCGAAGAGGGCGCGACCATGGAATGGATCGACGGCAACATCGGTTCCAAGGTGACCATGAAGTACCCGTCGGTCTTCCTCATGGGCGAGCACGCCAAGGGTGAGGTCCTCTCGGTCGCGTTCGCGGGCGAGGGCCAGCACCAGGACGCGGGCGCCAAGATGGAGCACCTCGCGCCGTACACCTCTTCGACGATCGTGTCGAAGTCGGTGGCGCGCGGCGGCGGCCGCACCTCCTACCGCGGCCTGGTCCGCGTGGCGAAGCGGGCGCACCACTCGCGCTCCAGCGTCGTGTGCGACGCCCTGCTGGTCGACACGATCTCGCGCTCGGACACCTACCCGTACGTGGACATCCGCAACGACGAGGTGTCCATGGGCCACGAGGCCACGGTGTCCAAGGTCAGCGAAGAGCAGCTGTTCTACCTGATGTCGCGCGGCCTCGACGAGGCCGAGGCGATGGCGATGATCGTGCGCGGGTTCGTCGAACCCATCGCGCGTGAGCTGCCGATGGAGTACGCGCTCGAGCTGAACCGCCTGATCGAGCTCCAGATGGAAGGGTCCGTCGGCTAGACATGTCGGTTACCGAGAACAACGTTTCCGAGGCTCTCTCAGAACGCGAGGGCGCCTCGCCCGCCGGCGATGGAGGCACCAGCACGGTCATTCCGGCGGCCTCCCGCGCGGAGCGTTTCACCTCCTACGACGTCGAGGCCTTCGAGGTCCCGGGCGGCCGTGAGGAGAACTGGCGCTTCACGCCGATGAAGCGGCTGCGCGGCCTGCACGACGGCAGCGCGCCCGCCACCGGCGAGATCACCCTCGTCCTCGACGCCGCCCCCGAGCTGACCATCGAGACCGTCGGCCGCGACGACTCGCGCCTCGGCCAGGCCGGCGTGCCGAGCGACCGCATCGCCGCGCAGGCCTACTCCTCGTTCACCAAGGCCACCGTCGTGACGGTGCCCAAGGAGACCAAGGCGTCCAAGCCGTCCGTGCTGCGCATCCACGGCCCGGGCGAGGGCAAGGTCGCCTACGGGCACCTGCAGGTCCGCGCCGAGGCGTTCGCCGAAGCCGTCGTCGTGCTCGACCACGTCGGCTCCGGCACCTACGCCGACAACGTCGAGTTCGTCATCGGCGACGGCGCCAAGGTCACCGTGGTCAGCGTCCAGGACTGGGCCGACGACGCGGTGCACGTCTCCGAGCAGCACCTGAAGCTGGGCCGCGACGCCGCGCTGCGGCACACCGTGATCACCCTGGGCGGTGACCTGGTCCGCGTCTCGCCGACGGCGACCTTCGCCGACAAGGGCGGCGACGTCGACATGCTCGGCGTCTACTTCGCCGACGGCGGCCAGCACCAGGAGCACCGCCTCTTCGTCGACCACGCGGTGCCCAACTGCAAGTCGCGCGTGGGCTACAAGGGCGCGCTGCAGGGCGAGGGCGCGCACACGGTGTGGATCGGGGACGTGCTGATCCGGGCCGCGGCCGAGGCCACCGACACCTACGAGTTCAACCGCAACCTGGTCCTCACGCCGGGTGCGCGCGCGGACTCCGTGCCGAACCTGGAGATCGAGACCGGCGAGATTGAAGGCGCCGGCCACGCGAGCGCGACGGGAAGGTTCGACGACGAGCAGCTGTTCTACCTGCAGTCGCGCGGGATCGCCGAAGAAGCCGCCCGCCGGCTGGTCGTGCGCGGGTTCTTCCACGAGATCCTGGTGAAGATCGACGTCCCCGAGGTGCGCGAGCGCCTCGAAGCCGCGATCGAGGCCGAGCTCGAAGCCGTTGGCGCCTGACGCCGTCCACCGCAGACTTTTAGGCCACCGCAGATTTAGGGAATGAAGAATGGCTACCCTGGAAATCAAGGACCTGCACGCCTCGGTCAACACCGACGAAGGCGCCAAGGAGATCCTCAAGGGTGTGAACCTGACGATCAAGTCGGGCGAGACCCACGCGATCATGGGCCCCAACGGCTCCGGCAAGTCCACCCTGTCCTACGCGATCGCCGGCCACCCGAAGTACCAGGTGACCTCCGGCGAGGTGCTGCTGGACGGCGAGAACGTCCTCGAGATGAGCGTCGACGAGCGCGGGCGGGCTGGAATATTTCTGGCGATGCAGTACCCGGTCGAGGTCCCCGGCGTCTCGATGTCCAACTTCCTCCGCACCGCGGCCACCGCGGTCCGCGGCGAGGCTCCCAAGCTTCGCCTGTGGGTCAAGGAGGTCAAGGAGGAGATGGGCAAGCTCGAGATCTCGCAGGAGTTCGCCGAGCGCTCGGTCAACGAGGGCTTCTCCGGCGGCGAGAAGAAGCGCCACGAGATCCTGCAGCTGGCGCTGCTCAAGCCGAAGTTCGCCATCCTCGACGAGACCGACTCCGGTCTCGACGTCGACGCCCTGCGCGTCGTGTCCGAGGGGGTCAACGCCTACAAGGCTTCGAGCGAGGTCGGCGTCATGCTGATCACGCACTACACCCGGATCCTGCGACACATCACGCCGGACTTCGTGCACGTCTTCGCCGGCGGCCAGATCGTCGAGTCGGGCGGCAAGGAGCTGGCCGACGAGCTGGAGGAGCACGGCTACGTCAAGTACGCCGGCAAGCCCGAGCCCGCCGCGCTCTGACGCTTTTCCCAGTACTACACCGAGAACGAGAGGAGTCGGCCCGATGACCACCACCTCGGCCAGCTCTGTTCCCTTGGACGTCGCCGCGTTGCGCGCCGACTTCCCGATCCTGTCGCGCACCGTTCGCGACGGGAAACCCTTGGTGTACCTGGACTCCGGGGCGACGTCGCAACGCCCGACGCCGGTGTTCGACGCCGAACGCGACTACGTCTTCACGTCGAACTCCGCCGTCCACCGCGGTGCGCACCAGCTGTCCGAAGAGGCCACCGACGCCTACGAGTCCGCGCGCGCCAAGGTCGCGGAGTTCGTCGGCGCCGACCCGGAGGAGCTGGTGTTCACCAAGAACGCGACCGAGGGCATCAACCTCGTCGCGTACTCGATGAGCAACGCCGCCACGGCCGGTCCGGAAGCCTCGCGCTTCCGGGTCGGCCCGGGCGACGAGATCGTCATCACCGAGATGGAGCACCACGCGAACCTCGTGCCGTGGCAGCAGTTGTGCCAGCGCACCGGGGCCACGCTGAAGTGGTTCAAGGTGACCGCGGACGGTCGGCTCGACCTGTCCGATGTGGACGAACTCATCACCTCGAAGACCAAGGTCGTCGCGTTCGCGCACCAGTCGAACGTGCTCGGCACGGTCAACCCCGTCTCGCTGCTCGTCGAGAAGGCGAAGGCCGTCGGCGCGCTGACCGTGCTCGACGCCTGCCAGTCGGTGCCGCATGGTTTGTATGGACACGGTGCTGTCGACTTCCACGCGCTGGGTGTCGACTTCGCGGTGTTCTCCGGCCACAAGATGCTCGGCCCGTCCGGCATCGGTGTCCTTTACGGACGTACCGAGCTGCTCTCGGCGATGCCGCCGTTCCTCACCGGTGGGTCGATGATCGAGATGGTCCGCATGGAGGGCTCCACCTTCGCGCCGCCGCCGCAGCGGTTCGAGGCGGGCGTGCCGATGACGTCGCAGGCCATCGGCCTCGGCGCGGCCGTCGACTACCTCTCGGCCATCGGCATGGACCGGATCGCGGCGCACGAGCACGAGCTCGCCGCGGCCGCCCTCGAAGGCATCGGCGCCATCCCGGGCGTCCGGATCGTCGGGCCGACCGACTTGAAGGACCGCGGCGCGACCGTGTCGTTCGTGATCGACGGCGTGCACCCGCACGACGCCGGCCAGGTGCTCGACAGCCTCGGCATCGCCGTCCGCGTCGGCCACCACTGCGCGTGGCCGCTGCACCGGGCGTACGGCGCGCAGGCGACCGTGCGGGCGTCGTTCTACCTGTACAACACGCTGTCCGAAGTGGACGCCCTGGTCGCGGGTGTTCGCGAGGCCCAGAAGTTCTTCGGGGTGGCCCAAGAGGTGACGCAGTGAACCTGGAAAGCATGTACCAGGAGATCATCCTGGACCACTACAAGCGCCCGCACGGCCGCGGCCTGCGGGATCCCTTCGACGCCGAGTCGTTCCAGGTCAACCCGACCTGCGGCGACGAGGTGACGCTGCGGGTCAAGCTCGACGACGGGAAGGTCGCCGACGTCTCCTACGACGGCCAGGGCTGTTCCATCAGCCAGGCCTCGACGTCGGTCATGACGGACCTGGTCGTGGGGCACACCCTCGAGGAAGCGTTCACCACCATGGACGCCTTCGTCGAACTGATGCAGGGCAAGGGAAAGGTCGAACCGGACGAGGAAGTGCTGGAGGACGGCATCGCCTTCGCGGGCGTCGCCAAGTACCCGGCCAGGGTCAAGTGCGCCCTCCTCGGTTGGATGGCCTTCAAGGACGCCGTCGCCCGGACCACCAGTGGAGTTGAGAAAGCATGACCGAAGAGACCGCCACTCGTGAGGGGCGCACCGCCGCCGACCTCGACGCCGAGACCACCGCGACGCAGGACATCGAGCTCGCGAAGCTCGAGGACGTCGAGGAGGCCATGCGCGACGTCGTCGACCCGGAACTCGGGATCAACGTCGTCGACCTCGGCCTCGTCTACGACATCCGCGTCGAGCCGGACAACAGCGCGACGATCGACATGACGCTCACGTCGGCGGCCTGCCCGCTGACCGACGTCATCGAGGACCAGACGTCGGCCGCGCTGACGTCGGGCGGCCTCGTCAAGGACTTCCGGATCAACTGGGTCTGGATGCCGCCGTGGGGCCCGGAGAAGATCACCGAGGACGGCCGCGAGCAGCTGCGCGCCCTCGGCTTCACCGTCTGACTTCCGTCGCATCGAGCGGGTCACCCTCCGGGGTGGCCCGCTTTGTGTATAACGACCTGTACCGCGCGTGCCAGGCCAGCGCGTAGAAGATGAGGGCGACGGCGAACCCGGTGCAGGCGCCGGTGGCGAGCAGGTAGGTCGCGTTGCCGACGACGCCCGCGCGGGTCATCGGGTCGTGGTGGGCCAGGAACGGCAGGACGCTCGTCAGGACGCCGGCCAGCGCTCCGACGAGGAGGAGCGCCACCACCGGCCTGCGGTGGCGGGTGGCTCTCGGCGCCGGCTTGGTGGGCGCGGCGCGGTACCACTTCCGCAGCCACCAGACGAGGATCCCGGCCCCGGCGATCGTGCTGACGAGCTGGATCAGGCGTCCGACGTCGACGCCGGTGAAGAGCGGGATCCGCAGGAAGGCGAACCCGTCGTTCTCGTGGGTGAAGGCGTCCCAGCCGACGTGGGTCGCGGCGCCGATGACCAGCGACAGCGCGATCCAGCCCGGCCGCTTCCAGCTGAAGTGACGGGGGAGCCGTTCGGCCAGCGATTTCGGGGCCAGGGCCAGCAGCGGTCGCTTCAGGAGGACCTGGAAGAGCGCGAGGATCACCAGCGCGAGAAGCGGGTCGAGCCAGAGGACCGAGGTCAGTTCGTGGGTCTTGGTGAGGCCGACCCCGGGAAGCCGTGGCACGAACCAGAAGACGTCCGGCGCGACGGAACCGGCAACGAGCGCCGAGGACACCAGCGGCCGTCTCGCCAACGGGAGCACGGCGGCGGGATGACTCAGCGTGAACGGCACGGGAGCTAGTATCCCGGTGTGCTCCTGCGGTCGATCCTGCTGTTCCTCGCGGCGGCCGTCTTCGAGATCGGCGGCGCCTGGCTGATCTGGCAGGGCGTCCGCGAACAACGCGGCCTGATCTGGATCGGCGGCGGCATCGTGGCGCTGGGCCTGTACGGCTTCGTGGCCACCCTCCAGCCGGACGCCCAGTTCGGCCGCATCCTCGCCGCGTACGGCGGAGTCTTCGTGGCGGGGTCGCTGGCCTGGGGAATGGTGGCGGACGGCTACCGCCCGGACCGCTACGACGTCATCGGCGCGCTGCTGTGTCTCGCGGGCGTCGCGGTGATCATGTACGCGCCCCGGACGGGGTAACGCTGTCCACTGTGTCCCGATAGATCTTCGTGACCGAACCCGCTTTCCCGCCCGCACCACCGGCTCCGCCGAAGCGCTCCGGCGTGTCCAAGGTGCTGCTCCTGATGATCGTCGTCGCGGTGCTCGGGGTGGCCGCCGGGGTCTACGGCGTCGGCCGGATCATGGTGGGGTACGAGGCGTACAAGATCCCGGACCCGCACATGAGCCCGACCCTGGTGCCCGGTGACCAGCTCGTGGTGCGCCGGGCGACCGACACCGAGGTGCACCGCGGGGACCTCGTCGCCATCGACGCCGGCTCGTTCGCCCAGCCGAGCCACGAGGGCGTCAGCGTCTTCCGCGTGGTCGGGATCGCCGGGGACACCGTCGCCTGCTGCACCGACCGGCTTCTCTCGGTGAACGGCGAGCCGATCACCGAGCCCTACCTCAACCCCGGCGACGACGCCCTCTTCGGGTTCTCCGCCAAGGTGCCCGACGGCGCGATCTTCGTCGAGGGTGACAACCGCGGCAACTCCGACGACTCGCGGTTCAGCGGTCCCGTGCGGTTGTCCGGGGTCATCGGGTTCGTCGTCGCGACCGGCACCGTGATCACTCCGCAGCCGCTGACCCCGACGACCGCTTTCACCGACGCGGGCCTGTCCGGAACCCCGTACTCCGACTCGACTTTGCCCACGCTGCGCTGGTGGATCGCCGGCGGGATCGTGCTGTTCGTCGGCGGGCTCATCGGCGTGATCGTGAGCGCTGTCCGGAGCGCCGGAAGACGACGAAGAGCAGCCGCAGCCCCACCAGTGCACTGATCACCAGCAGGTTGTAGCCGAAGGCCTGGTTCAGCGTCAGCTCCGGCAGGAGCCGCGGGCCGGTCGTGCCGGTCAGCAGGAACACCGCCATCAGACCCGTTGCCGCGCCGACGAAGGCCAGCAGGACCTCGTGGACCAGGCTCGTCACCACGTCGCGGTCGCGCTCGTCGGAGAACAGCCGGACGTTCACCGACAGCCGGCCCTCCTCCAGCGCGGCCCCGATCCGGTCGACGCGGCGGGGGATGCGGCGCAGGACCGGAAGCAGCGCCGTCAGCTCGGTGACCGCGGTGCGGCCCAGCGAGCCCGGGCGGAGGCCGGCGCCGACCTGCTCGACGGCGAACGCGCGGGACTCGGCCACGACGTCGAAGCCGGAGGACAGCGCCGACAGCGTGCCCTCGATCGTGGCCAGCGCCCGGAACACCGCGGCCACCGGCGGCGGGACGCTCAGCCGGAAGTCCGCGACCACCCGGAACAGGCCGGTGAACAGGGCGAGGTCCGGCGTGCGGCCGGGCCCGAAGTGGCGGGCGAGCAGGGCGCCGAGTGCGCGTTCGAGGCGCTGCTCGTCGATGTCGCCGGTGCGGTCGACGATCTCCAGGAGCCCGTCGCGCAGGCCCGCCGGGTCGCCGCGGTCCAGGGCCAGCACCAGGTTCTGCAGACCGCCGCGCAGCCCGGCGTCGAGGCGGCCGACCGAGCCGAAGTCGAGCAGGCCGAGGCGGCCGTCGGTCAGCAGCAGGAGGTTGCCCGGGTGCGGGTCGGCGTGGAAGACGCCGCCGATCATCACCTGGTCGAGCAGGCAGCGCAGCAGCGACTTCGCGAGCCGGTCGCGCTCGGACGCGGGCGCCGTCTCCAAGGGCTTGCCGCGCAACCGGGACATCACCAGTACGCGCTCAGTGGACAGTGCTTTGTGGACGGTCGGGAGCGCGACGTCCGGGCCGGAAGTGGCGGCCACGGCGGCGATGTTGCGGGCCTCGATGGTGAAGTCCAGCTCTTCGGCCAGGGCCGTGGCGAAGCCGTCGGCGAGTTCGGCGACGCCCAGCGAGCGCGCCCAGTCCGCCCGTTCCTCCAGGGCGGTGGCGACGCGGCGGACGATGTCGACGTCGCGTTCGGCCTGCTCCCGCACGCCGGGGCGCTGGACCTTGACGACGACGTCCTCGCCGCTGCGCAACCGTGCTTTGTAGACCTGCGCGATCGACGCCGCCGCGAGGGGTTCCGGGTCGAACTCGGCGAAGACGTCGTCGGGCGAGCCGCCGAGCTCGGCTTCCAGCACCGCCCGGACGGCGTCGGCCGGAGCGGGCGCGACCTGGTCCTGGAGCTTGCCGAGCTCCTCGACGAAGACCGCGGGCAGCAGGTCCGCGCGCGTCGACAGGAGCTGGCCGAGCTTCACGAACGTCACGCCGCCTTCCTCGAGCGCGCGGCGCAGTGAGCGGGCGAGCTTGGCCTGCCGTCCCGGCGCCAGGCCGGGTTCGCGGCGGCCCGCGAGGTACCGGCCGAGGCCGTGCTTGATCGCGATCCGGCTGATCTGCGAGTACCGGCGGGCGCGCGAAACCCGGGCGTACGCGGCGCGGAGCCGGCCCAGGCCGAGACCGCCCGGGAACGCCATCTCGGCGACGAACAGGAAGACGAGCGTCGCGAGGAAAGCGCTGCCCGCCAACGGGATCAGCAGCCCGAGGAACGCGGCGCCGTGGCCGGGCAACGACTTCGGGAACGCCTGCGCGACACCGCCGGCGACGAGCCAGCCGAACGCCGCGCCGCACAGCGCGCGGACGGCGCCGATGCGCACGCCGAGCACCCGGCGCGACGCGGCGACCAGCGGCCACAGCACCAGGACGTACACGGGGAGGGTCAGCAGGCCCAGCAAGAAGTTCATCGGTTCCCTTTCGCCGTGGCCGAGCAGATCACGGCGGCGTCGTCGGCGGGCTCACGCAGCGGCGGGACCCGGCTCCCTCCCGCGAGGGAGCTACTTTCGGCCGTGGCCCCCGGCCGACGTCGACTTCTAACCTGACCGCGCGAACTACGGTGAAGTGTTCTCTAAACGGACAAAAGGAGACACGATGAACGGACGTCTGCTCGGCCGGGTCCTGGTGCTGGCCGCCGCGGTCGCGGTGCCCCTGGGCGCCGGGCTCACCACCGCTTCCGCCGCGCCCGCCGCGGTCACGACGGTGTACTACAACTCGTCCGGCGCGGCCGACTACCTCGCCCAGATCGACCAGGGCGCGGCCAACTGGAACGCCGTGGTCACCGACGTCAAGCTGGTCAAGCGCAGCAGCGGTGCCACGGTGGTGTTCCACGAGATCCACAGCGGCGGCTCGTACACCAACACGAACGGCCACGGCCGCGGCGACATCTACCTCGACACCAGCCAGGTCGCCGAGGGCTTCGACCCGACGCGCATCGCCGCGCACGAGCTGGGCCACAACCTCGGCCTGCCGGACGACTACACGGGCCCGTGCACCGAGCTGATGTCCGGCCACGGCCCGGGCACGGCGTGCAAGAACGCGAAGCCGTCCGCGGCGGAGGCGGCGAAGGTCCAGTCGCTGTGGAGGAACGGCTTCGCGGCGGCCCGCACGGCGGAGACCCGCCAGGTCGCCTACTAGCCGCTTCGCGCCTGGTTGCCCACAGGGTGAGCGAGATGTGGACAACCAGGCGCCGCCGGCGGCTTTCCGGCGCTTCCGTCGGTGGGTCCCGATACGCTGGAAGCGGGGCCGACCCCCCGGAGAGGGCGGGGGCTGCTTTCGACTCGGGAGCGGGAGCCGCGAGCCCGGATCCGGCGGACAGGCTCTCGCCGACGTACGCCGCGCAGTGGCGGTCGTGGGTCGCGCGGCTGAGGGCGCCGGCGAGGCGTCGCGACCGGGCGTCGTGAGTGTCTAGTCGGGTTAGAACCGCCCTGAACACTCACGACCGGTGCGGTTGTGGCTCGTGGGACTGCCGGTGCGGCCGAGCAGCGCCCCGCGATCCGGCGAGGCCGGGAGCGCCTCCATCGCGAGAGGGAGGCAGCCGGCGCGCCGGCCTGCGAAGATCGGCTCGTGCGTGTACTCCGGCCGCTGGTGAGCAGGGCTACCTACCGCCGCTGGGTGTATCTCGTCCTCGGCGGGGCGATCAGCGTGCCCTACCTGCTCTTCGCCGCCGTGGCCGTGCCGTCGCTGCTGCCCTTCACGACCACGCTGGACCGGGCCGTCGGGATCGGGGCCGTCGTCACGCTGCTCGTCGTGGCCGGGACCGCGTTCCTGCCCGCCGTGCACGTGCTCGAGTCCACCGCTGTCCGTGAGCTGCTCGACAACCCCGCTCCGGGCGCGCCCGCGAAACCGCACACCCGGCCGGGGCGTGTCCGGGCCGCCGTGATGTTCGCGGTCCACGTGCTCGTCGGGTGCGGTGTCAGCCTGCTCAGCCTCGCCGCGCCCGTCGCCTTCGGGCTCTCCGTGAGCGCCGTGTTCACCGGCAAGCTGATCCAGGGCGAGGCCGAGGTCACCGTGCCGAAGGGGTGGGCCTCCGCGTGGATCCCGGTCGCCTTCGCGATCGCCGTGGTGGTGCTGATCTACGCCGTGTGGGTGGTCGGTGCGCTGCTGCGGCTGGCCGCGCAACGGCTGCTCGGGATGACCGCCGCGGACCGGATCGCCCAGCTGGAACGGCGGACCGAGCAGCTCGCCGAGCGCAACCGGCTGGCCCGGGAGCTGCACGACTCGGTGGGGCACGCGCTGAGCGTCGTCTCGATCCAGGCCGGCGCCGCCCGGCGGACGCTGCGCACCGATCCTGACTTCACCGAACGCGCGCTCGGCGCCATCGAGGACTCGGCCCGCACCGCGCTCGACGACCTCGACCACGTGCTCGGGCTGCTGCGCGAGGAAGCCGCGGGCCGGACGCCGCAGCCGTCGCTGACCGAGCTGCCGAACCTCCTCGAAGCGACGCGGCTGGCCGGCACCGAGGTCACCGCCGACGTCGACGGCGAGCTGGCCGCCGTGCCGCCGGTGGTGTCGCGCGAGGTGTACCGGATCCTGCAGGAATGCTTGACCAACGCCGTGCGGCACGCCGGTAAGGTCCCGGTGACGCTGGACGTCGACGTCGCGGCGAACGGTCTCGTCGCCCGGGTCGGCAACCCGCTCGGCAGCGCGACGCCGCGGGCGGGCCGCCGGGGCCTGCGCGGGATGGCCGAACGGGCGGCGGTGCTCGGTGGCGAGCTGACGGCCGGGCGGGCCGGCGAGCGGTGGGAGGTCGTGGTGCGGGTGCCGTGGGGGAGCGGGCGATGAACGTCGGGGTGCTGCTGGTCGACGACGAACCGCTTATCCGCGCCGGGCTGAAGGCCATCATCGACAGCGAAGCCGGCCTCGCCGTGCTGGGTGAGGCCGCCGACGGCGCCGAGGTGCCCGGGCTGGTGGCCCGGCTGCGCCCCGACGTCGTCCTGATGGACGTCCGGATGCCCGCGGTCGACGGGATCCGCGCCACCACGCACCTGATGTCCACTGTGGATAGTCCGCCGAAGGTGATCGTGGTGACCACCTTCGAGAACGACGACTACGTCTACGACGCGCTCGTCGCCGGCGCCAGCGGGTTCCTGCTCAAGCGGGCCCGCCCGGAGGAGATCGTCGCGGCGATCCGGACCGTGGTGACGGGGGAGTCGCTGCTGTTCCCGGCGGCGATCCGCAAGCTGGCCGCCCGGCACTCGCCGTCGCCGGCGGGCGACGGCCTGGCGAGTGCCGGGCTGACCGAGCGGGAGCGCGAAGTGCTGCGCCTGATGGCCGCCGGACTGTCCAATGTGGAGATCGCGACCGAGCTGTACCTGGGCATCCAGACCGTGAAGACCCACGTCGGCAACGTACTGGCCAAGCTCGGGGCCCGCGACCGCACCCAGGCCGTCGTCCGCGCCTACGACTCCGGGTTCGTGACGCCGGCGGGTTAGCCCCACATTCCGCGGGCCCAGCTCGCGGCCTGGGTGAAGCCCGCGCCGCCGGAGGCGCAGGAGAGCGTCTCCGTGCCGAAGATGGTCCCGTCGTGCTCGACGCCGTGGTGCACGCCGATCGCGTACGGGCCGTCGTCCCACCAACCCCACAAGGGCGCGCCGGACACGCCGGACGCCTCGTCGGCGTCGCTCTCGACCTGGGTGGTGTCGTAGCTCGTGCCGTTGACGGTGATGTCGTCACCATCGTCGTCGTCGCGGACGGCGATGGCCGGCTCGTACGACATCGACGTCAGGCTGACGTCGTACGGGAAGCCCGCCATCGTCCAGTAGTCCCCGTCCTCCCAGGCGCTGTTGTACCCGCGGTAGCCGAAGTAGCCGACGTTGTCCCCGATCGGGTCCCACAGCTGGCAGACCTTGATGTCGCTGCCCGAGTCCGAGTTCCACGACCAGTAGCTGCGGACGTAGCTGACCAGGCCGGCGCCGAACACGGACTGGCCGTTCCAGCACGCCGGGATGACCTTGATCTGCCACGGCCCGGACGTCGGCGGGCCCACGTGACCGCTGGTCATCAGCGTGCTCCGGCCGATCAGGTAGCCGGTCGCCTCGGACGTGGTGACCCAGCTCCCGCCCGGGGTCGGCTGGTAGCTGCAGTACAGCTTGCAGACCGCGGTGTACGGGTACGCCGACGGGTAAACCAGCGACCGGGACTCGCCGTCGATGATCGTGCTGTGGTTCTCCGACAACAGGGTCTTCGTGCCGCGGGAGGTGATGCCGCGCCGCGTCGGGCCGAGTGACGTGGTCGTCTTCGGGTGGATGCCCAGCGGGACGCCCTTCGGCCGGTGCGGCGCGCCCGTGGGGGCGTCGGCCCGGACCTGACGGCGAGCGCGGTCCGCGCGCTGGTCCGCCGTGCGGGTGCGGACCTCGCCCTCGTTCGCCTCGACGCCGGGGAGGCCGTACAGGACGGGCCCGTCGGTGCGCAGGGTGAACGCGCCGTCGTACGCGGCGCTCCGCACCACCTCGACGTCGCGGCCGCCGCCGGTCCACAGGGCGTGGGCCGACTCGGTCACCACACCCCAGGGCCGGGTGTCCTCGCCTTCGTCTTCGGGCTCGAATTCGAGCAGCCGGGTCTGGCTCCACGGTCCGTCGGTCATGGTCGCTCCCTCGCAGGTCCGAACCGCCGCGTGCGGTTCGTCCGGAAGAGCGCTCCGAAGGCCGCAAAAATACATCCGGACCGCGAGTCCGCCCGGACGGGCAGCGGTCAGCCGACGTCGTCGAGCAGGGCCTGGATCGCCGCCGCCATCGTGGCCGGGTCGCCGTCGCCGGGACGCAGCACCAGGTCAGGGGACACCGGACGCTCGTACGGCGCGTCGATGCCGGTGAACCCGGTGATCTCCCCGGCGCGCGCCTTCGCGTACATCCCCTTCGGGTCGCGCGCCTCGCACATCTCCAGCGGCGTGTCGACGAAGACCTCGACGAACGGCAGATCGCCGTGCGCCTCCCGCGCCAGCTGCCGGTCGGCTTCGTACGGGCTGATCAGCGACGCGATCGCGATGACACCCGCGTCCGCGAACAGCTTGGCGACCTCCGCGACGCGCCGGACGTTCTCCGCGCGGTCCGCCGGGCTGAACCCGAGCCCCGCGTTGAGCCCGTGGCGCAGGTTGTCGCCGTCCAGCAGGTAAGCCGGACGGCCCGCCGCGACGAGCCGGCGTTCCAGTTCCACCGCCACCGACGACTTGCCTGACGCCGAGAGGCCGGTCAGCCACACCGTCGCGCCGTGGGTCGGCCGGTCTTCGCGGCGCACCGCCGTGGTGTGCCAGACGACTGGAGACGCCGCGGCGCCGGTGATCATCCCGGCCGCGACCGTGTCGCCGGTGTGCTCGTCGACCAGCAGGAACCCGCCGGTGGCGCGGTTGCGGCGGTAGGCGTCGAACAGCAGGGGCGCGCGGGTGCGCAGCCGGATCCGGCCGATGTCGTTGAGCCCCAACGACTCCGCCGTCTCGTCGCGGTGCAGGGTGGTGACGTCGAGGCGGTAGTCCAGCCGCTCCACGGACCCGCGTGTCTCGGTGGTCGTGTGCCGGACGACGTAGGTCGCGCCCGGCGTCAGCTCGGCCCGCTCGGAGAACCAGCAGACCAGCGCGTCGACCTCGCGGGCCGACTCCGCGCGGTTGCCCGGCCGGCACAGCATCGCGCCGCGGCCGAGGTCGAGGTCGTCGGCCAGTTCGACGGTCACGGCCTGTCCGGTGAACGCCTCGTCCAGGGGCGTTCCGCCCGGGCCCCACACCGCGCGCACCTCGGTGGTGAACCCGGACGGCAGCGCGACGACTTCGTCACCCGCCTTGAAGACGCCGCCGGCGATGGTGCCCGCGTAACCGCGGAAGTCCGGCCGCCGGATCACGTACTGCACCGGGAACCGCGCGTCGATCAGGTTGCGGTCGGAGGCGACGTGCACCTCTTCCAGCTGGTGCAGCAGCGAAGTCCCTTCGTACCACGGCATGCTGGCGCTGCGGTGGACGACGTTGTCGCCGTGCAGCGCCGAGACCGGGACGAACGTCAGGTCGGCGACGTCGAGCTTCATCGCGAACCGCCGGAAGTCCTCGCGGATCTCGTCGTACCGCTCCTGCGACCAGCCGACGAGGTCCATCTTGTTGACGCACACCACGAGGTGCCCGATGCCCAGCAGCGACGCGAGGAACGCGTGCCGTCGCGACTGCTCGAGGACGCCCTTGCGCGCGTCGACGAGGACCAGCGCCAGGTCGGCGGTGGACGCGCCGGTCACCATGTTCCGCGTGTACTGCAGGTGGCCCGGCGTGTCCGCGATGATGAACTTCCGCTTGGGCGTGGCGAAGTAGCGGTGCGCGACGTCGATCGTGATGCCCTGCTCGCGTTCGGCGCGCAGGCCGTCGGTGAGCAGCGCGAGGTCCGGGTAGTCCTCGCCGCGCTCGCGGCTCGTGCGTTCGAGGGCGGCGAGCTGGTCGGTGAAGATCGCCTTCGAGTCGAACAGCAGCCGGCCGATCAGCGTGGACTTCCCGTCGTCCACGCTGCCCGCGGTGGCGATCCTCAGCAGCTGCATCAGAAGTAGCCCTCCCGCTTGCGATCTTCCATGCCTGCCTCGGAAATCCGGTCATCGGCGCGGGTCGCGCCCCGCTCGGTGATCCGCGTCGCGGCCACTTCGGCGACCACTTCGGACGGAGTCGCCGCCGACGATTCGACGCAGCCGGTGCACGTCGCGTCGCCGACGGTGCGGAACCGCACGGTCGCCTCGTACGGCGTCTCACCGTCCACAAGGGACAGGAATTGCGTCGCCGCGAGCAGCATGCCGTCGCGTTGGACGACCTCGCGGCGGTGCGCGTAGTACAACGGCGGCAACGAGATCCGCTCGTCGCGGATGTACTGCCAGATGTCCAGCTCGGTCCAGTTCGACAGCGGGAAGACGCGGATGTGCTCGCCGCGCCGGTGCCGCCCGTTGTAGAGGTTCCACAGCTCGGGCCGCTGCGCCCGCGGGTCCCACTGGCCGTGCTCGTCGCGGAAGCTGAACACGCGCTCCTTGGCTCGCGCCTTCTCCTCGTCCCGGCGGGCGCCGCCGAACACGGCGTCGAAGCCGCCTTCGCGGATCGCGCGCAGCAGCGTGGCCGTCTGCAGGCGGTTGCGGCTGGCCCGCGGGCCGGTCTCCTCGACGACGCGCCCGGCGTCGAGGTCGTCCTGCACGCTCGCGACGTGCAGCCGCAGGCCGAGGGAGGCGACGGTCTCGTCGCGGAACCGCAGCACCTCGTCGAAGTTGTGGCCGGTGTCGACGTGCAGCACCGGGAACGGCAGCGGCGCCGGCCAGAACGCCTTCGCGGCGGCGTGCAGCATCACCACCGAGTCCTTGCCGCCGGAGAAGAGCAGGACGGGGTGCTCGAAGGTCGCCGCGACTTCGCGGAAGACGTGCACGGCCTCCGCTTCGAGCGCGGCCAGGTGCGACAGCTCGTACGAGGTCACGGACACTCGAAAAAAGTAGAACATGTTCTTGTCATCGGTCAAGCGGTGCGGGACCCTGTGACGATGGACCTGGTCGTACTCGAAGAGATCCGCCGGCTGAAGTACCGCTACCTGCGCGGCGTCGACCTGAAGCTGTGGGACGAGGTGGCCGACACCTTCACCGTCGACGCCACGGCCGACTACGGGACCCGCGCCACGGGCCGTGACGGGCATCAGCTCGCCGGTCGTGACGCCATCCTCGAGTTCCTCACCAAGAGCCTCGGCAACGGCATCATCACCGTGCATCACGCAGGTCAGCCCGAGATCGACGTCGACGGCGACACCGCGACCGGGCGGTGGTCCTTCACCGACAAGGTGATCGTGCCCGACCACAAGGTGATCATCGACGGCGCCGCGTTCTACGAGGACACCTACCGCCGCGACACCGACGGCGCCTGGCGGATGACGCACATCGGCTACACGCGGACGTACGAGTCGATGACCTCCTGGGAGGGCGACGCGGGCTTCCGGCTGCTCGCCAACCGCTGGGCCGTGCCCGCATGATCGAGAACGAGTTCTCGCTGACGCGGCCGTTCGCCGAAGCGATCGTCGAGGCCGAAAACCTGCTCGCGAGCGCGCCGCACGTGAAGACCGAGCAGGATCTCCTGGAGGGGTACGACTACCTCGCGGGGAGCATCCGCGCGTCGCTGCAGATGGCCTGGGCCTACCAGCGCGACTTCCCGTACTTCACGGCGTCCACCGGCCCGTACACGAAGATGGGGCTGGACAACCCGGACACGCTCTACTTCAACGCGAACATCCGCGACGACCGCGAGTACCTGGTCACCGGCGTCCGGGGGACCACCGCCGACCTCAGCTTCCAGATCCTCAACGGCGACTACTCGCCCGTGGTGGTGCCCGACAGCCTCGCCGCGTTCGACGACCGGGCCATCGAAATCGGCGAAGACGGCCGGTTCGAGCTGCGGTTCGGCCCGGCGCGCGAGAACCCCGGGCCGAACTACTTCACCCTCGGCGCCGGTTCGTCGATGCTCGTCGTGCGCGAGGTCCACAGCGACTGGGCGACCGAACGCCGTGGCGAGATCCGCATCCAGTGCGTCGACACCGCCGGGCAGGCGCCGCCGGTGCCGGACCGGCCGGCGCTGGCCAAGCGCTACGGCGTCACCGGCAAGATCCTGCTGAGCCGGCTGAAGACGTTCCTGGCCTTCCCGAAGTGGTTCTACGACGACCTGCCGGTGAACACGATGACCGAGCCGCGCTCGACGCCGGGCGGGCTGACCACGCAGTTCTCCTCGGCCGGGCACTACGAGCTGGGCGACGAAGAGGCGATGATCGTCACCGTGCCGCGCTGCGCCGACGCGCCGTACCAGGGCATCCAGCTCGGCAGCCTCTGGTACGTCTCGCTCGACTACATCAACCACCAGACGAGCCTCACCGCCGACCAGGCGCGCGTCGACCCGGACGGCAAGATCCGGTTCGTCATCAGCGAGCGCGATCCCGGCCTGGCGAACTGGCTGGAGCGCACCGGGCACGACCGCGGGTACGTCCAGATCCGCTGGCAGCGGATCGCGCGGGACCTCGGCCCGGATGACGGCCCGGTCGTCGAGGTCGTCAAGGTCGACGACCTGCCCGACCGGCTGCCGTTCCACGCGGAAGCGCGGGTGACGCCCGAGGAGTGGGCGGCGAGGATCGCGGCCCGGCAGGACGCCGTGGCCGCCAGGATGCTGGGGTGAGCATGTCGGAGTTGTTGCGGGACAAGGTGGTCGTCGTCTCGGGTATCGGCCCGGGGCTCGGCCGGTCGATCGCCGTGCGCAGCGCCATGGCCGGCGCGGACGTCGTGCTCGCCGCGCGCACCGAGTCACGGCTGACCGAAGTCGCGAAGGAGGTCACCGACCTCGGGCGGCGCGCCGTCGCGATCCGGACCGACATCGACGACGCCGACTCTGCCGCGAACCTGGTGAGCGAGGCTGTCGAGGCGTTCGGCCGGGTGGACGCGGTGGTGCACAACGCCTTCGCCGTCCCGCCGCTGACCGATCTGGCCACTGTGGACTTCGACGCGGTCCGCGCGGGCTTCGAGACCGCGGCGATCTCCGTGCTGCGGCTGACCCGGCTGTTCCTGCCCGCGCTCAAGGAGAGCAAGGGCTCGCTGGTGATGATCAACTCGGCGGTGCTGCGGCACTCGCGGCGCACGTTCGGCGCGTACAAGATGGCGAAGTCGTCGCTGCTGTCGCTGTCGCAGAGCCTCGCGAGCGAACTCGGGCCGGACGGCATCCGTGTCAACACGGTCGCGCCCGGGTACATCTGGGCGCCGAACCTCAAGTGGTACTTCAATTATCTGGCCAAGGAACGCGGCATCACCTCGGAGGAGGTCTACGCCGAGACGGCGTCGACGATCGACCTGCGCAAGCTGCCGGAACCGGACGAGATCGCCGACGCCGTGGTGTTCCTCGCCTCGCCGATGGCGCGCGCGATCACCGGGCAGTGCCTCGACGTCAACGGCGGCGAGTACCACCACTAGGAGGATCCATGCTCCCCGGCCGGGCCGACCTGGGCACGTTCGACGACCTGCACGCCTCGGCGTCGAAGCTCACCGGGCTCGACGACTTCGGCGGCGACGAGTACGTCGAGGGCCTGCGTGTGCTGCTGGAGTCGTTCGCGGCCGACGAGGACCTGACGCCGTTCGGGAACAAGGTCCACCGCGCGATGCTGCGCGGCGCGCTCGTCGCGCGCCTGCTCAGCGAAACGGGCTGGAAGCAGCACCCGGCGTCGGCTTCCGTGGCGATCGAGCGGCCGATCTTCGTCACCGGCCTGCCCCGCACCGGCACGACGGCGCTGCACCGGCTGCTCGTCGAGGACCCCGCGCACCAGGGCCTCGAGGTGTGGCTCGCGGAGGTCCCGCAGCCGCGGCCGCCGCGCGCGACGTGGGCGGAGAATCCGGTGTTCCAGGGGATCCAGGCCGGCTACGAGCGTCACCACGTCGAGCACCCGGAGTTCATGGGGGTGCACCACATGTCGGCGGACCAGGTGGAGGAGTGCTGGCAGCTGCTGCGGCAGTCGATGCGGTCGGTGTCGTTCGAGTGCCTCGCGCACCTGCCGCGTTACTCGCGCTGGCTGGCGAAGCAGGACTGGACGGACGCCTACGCCCGGCACCGCCGCAACCTGCAGCTGATCGGGCTGCCGGACGCGGGCAAGCGGTGGGTGCTCAAGAACCCGAGTCACCTCTTCGCGCTGGACGCGCTGATGGCGGTGTACCCGGACGCGCTGGTGATCCAGACCCACCGCGCGCCGCGCACCATCATGGGTTCGATGTGCAGCCTGGCCGAGAAGGCCGCGGACGGCTGGTCGTCGAAGTTCCGCGGTGAGGTGATCGGGCGTTCGCAGCTCGACCTGTGGGCCCGCGGCGCCGACGAGTTCCACGCGGCGCGTTCCCGGTATGACGCGGCTCAGTTCTACGACGTGGCGTACGAGGACTTCGTCGCCGACCCGATCGGGACGGTGTCCACTGTGTACGACCACTTCGGACTGACACTGACTCCTTCGGCGCGGGCCGCGATGACGGCGGTGCACGAGGGGAGTCGCACGGGCGCGGCGAAGCCGGTGCACAAGTACAGCCTGGCGGACTTCGGCCTGACGGCGGAAGAGGTCGACGAGCGCTTCGCCGACTACCGTGCGGCGCAAGGCTCGTGAGTGTTTAGGGCGGTTCTAACCGCCCTAAACACTCACGACAAGCCGCGGCAGAGCACTAACCGGCGGCGGCCTGCAGTCCTCGCGCTCCGATGCCGCGCAGGACTCCGGCCTGGTCCGCGCTTGGCGGCTGATGGCTTGAGCCGCCGTCGTGTCGCGGTGCCGTCCGACTTCGGCGCGGTGCAAGGGTCGTGAGTGGCAATGAGTGTTCTAACCCGCATTACCACTCACGACGAGCCGCGGCAGACCGCTAACCGGCGGCGGTCTGCAGTCCTCGCGTCCCGATGCCGCGCAGTACCTCGACGCGCTCCGCGCCCGGGCGGCTGAGCACCCAGCTCGACCCGGGCACCGACTTCGCGCGCTTCTTCAGCGGCGCCAGCAGCCGGGAAACCTCCTGGTACGACCGGATCGAGCCGCTCCCGCAGACCAGCGTCGCCAGCGACACCGTCACCGGGAGGCCGTCCGCCGACCAGTGGCGGTCCAGCAGCGCGCCCGCCACCGACGCGATCTCGTCGACGTCGCAGACCACCAGGAAGTCGTCGCCGCCGACGTGGCTGACCCGCATCCGGCGCAGGCCGCCCGCCAGCGCGGTGAGCGCCGCGCCCAGTTCGCGGATCAGGTCGTCGCCCGCGGCGAAACCCGCCGTGTCGTTGACCGTCTTGAACGCGTCGATGTCCAGCCACGCGGCCACGAACGCCTCGCCGATCGTGATGCGGCGGGCGACGTCGCGGGCCACCGTGTCGCTGCCCGGCAGCCGGGTCAGCGGGTTCAACGCCGCCGCGGCCTCGACCTTCGCCTCGGCCACGCCGCGGACCACCTCGGTCACCAGCACGACGCCGAGGCAGCGGCCGGCGTCGTCGACCACCACGACGTCGTCGCCGGTGCGGCCCCAGTCGGCGTCGGTGACCAGCTCGAGGAACTCCATCGCCCCGGCGCGCGCTTCGATCGTGTGCGGGGCGTCCGCCAGCCGCGCCGCCGGGCGCTTCGCGTGCAGCGCGTGGCCGTACGGCCCGGTGACGGCGACCAGGAACCGCGTCCGGTCGACCGACCAGCGGGGCCGGTTCAGCTCGTCGACGCCGATGACGCCCGACGGCGCGTCCGCGGCCGCGAGCACCTCGCGGACCTCGTCGCACGTCGCGGTTTCCGGCAGCGTCGTGGCCGGCCGCAGGAAGTCGCCGACGCACGGGGCCGGCCCCGGGGCGGCGACGGCGGGCGCCCGGGTGAGCAGCGCCGGCGCCGGGCCGGCCGCCGTCGGCGGGGCTAGCAGGTTGCCCTGGGCGATCCGGATGCCGAGCCCGCGGACCGCGTCGAGCTGGGCGTCGGTCTCCAGGCCGGTCGCGACCAGCCGGGTGCCGGTGCGGGTGGTGTAGTGCAGCATCGCCTCGGCGACGGCGACCGACGCCGGGTCGTCCGGCAGCCCGCGCAGCACCGTGCGGTCCAGCTTGACCAGGTCGACCGGCGCCTCGACGAGCAGGCTCAGCGGCAGGTCGCCGCGGCCGAGGCCGTCGAGCGCGAGCCGGAAGCCGAGGTCGGCCAGCGCCCGCATGCCGCTCAGCGCGCGCTCGGCCGGCAGCGGGGAGAACGGCGGCCCGATCTCGAGGACGACGTCGCGGGTGCGGCGCCCGGCGTCGCCGAGCTCGGCCAGGAGGTCGTCGAACATCGCCAGTGGCGCGCCGAGCGTGCGGGCGGAGAGGTTCAGGTGCAACGGGAGCGACGTCTCGTCCTGCCGGACGGCGGCGATCGCGAGACCGAGGTCCACCTCGGCGAGCCGGCCCTCGCGGCGCGCCTGCGTCAGCAGTTCCGCGACGGTGCCGTGGCCCGGCCTGGCCAGCGCTTCGTGAGCCACGACGCCTCCGGTGTGGAGGCTGTACAGCGGCTGGAAAGCGAAGCGGACCGCGCGTGGCGACTTCACGCTCCCGATGCTCGCCGGTCGCGCGCCGAAACGAAACCCATGTCGGCTGATGTTCATCGCAGCGGCACCCGGGTTACGCACATCGGGTTACTAGATCATGCTTGACTTATATAAGTGGTCACTTGTAGCTTGGCCGGGTGCACGCGTTCGACGTCCTCGGCGACCCGGTCCGCCGCCGCATCCTGGAGCTGCTGGCCGACGGCGAGCGGGCCGCCGGCGCGGTCACCGAGGTGATCCGGGCCGAGTTCGGCATCTCGCAACCCGCGGTGTCCCAGCACCTGAAAGTGCTGCGGGACAACGGCTTCGCGCTCGTCCGCCAGGAGGGCACCCGCCGGCTGTACGCGGTCGGGCACGAGCCGCTGCGCGACATCGACGTCTGGCTCGACCGGTTCCGCCGGTCCTGGACCCCGCACCTCGACGCCCTGGCCACCGAAATCGCCCGCGGCAAGCGCGCCCGGCGCCTCCGCGAAGAAGAAGGAGACTCTCCGTGATCGACTCCAGCCACCAGATCAGCGCCGTCCGCCGGACGCTCGGCGACCGGGTGATCGACGCGAAGGACGCCCGCGTCCTGACCATCAGCCAGGTCTACGACACCGACGTCGACGACCTGTGGGACGCCTGCACGAACGCCGAGCGCATCCCGCGCTGGTTCCTGCCGGTCAGCGGCGAGCTGAAGCTCGGCGGGCACTACCAGCTGGAGGGCAACGCGGGCGGCACGGTCGAGCGCTGCGAGCCGCCGCACAGCTTCGCCGCGACGTGGGAGTTCGGCGACACCGTCAGCTGGATCGAGGTGCGGCTGACGCCGGAGGGCGCGGGCACCCGGTTCGAGCTGGAGCACGTCGCGCACGTCGACGACCGCTGGGACGAGTTCGGCCCGGGCGCGGTCGGCGTCGGCTGGGACGGCATGCTGGTCGGCTTGGTCCTGCACCTGGCCGAGCCGGACAAGGCCGTCGACCCGGAAGCGGCGATGGCCTGGATGATGTCGCCGTCGGGTGTCGAGTTCATGACGGCGTCGAGCGAAGCCTGGTACCAGGCCGACGTCGCCGCGGGCGCCGACCCGGTCAACGCCCGCGCGGCCGCCGACCGCACCTTGGCGGCGTACATGGCCACGCCGGAGGCCTGACCGACGTCGTGTCGACCCCGCAATCACACGTGATGCCCCTTCCATCACGGGTGATGCCTCCCCGATCACGGGTGGGCCCCTTCCGGGCACGGGCGGCGCGGGGCATTTCGCGTGAGCCAGCGGGCATCTCGCGTGATCAGAGGGGCATCACCCGTGATGGGAGGGTCGACTCGCGTGATTGAGGGGTCGACACGGCGGGTCAGCGCTCCGCGGTCTTGACCGCCGTCAAGGTGATCACCGCGTCCGGCTGGACCTCGGTGCCCGGTGCCGGGTCCTGGCCCGTCTGGACCCAGTTGCGGTCGATCAGCAGCGCGCGGCCCTGGCCGGTGCCGTCGACCTCGCGCAGGTTGTAGAGGCCGGCCTTCTGCATCGCGTTCTGGGCGTCCTGGTGGTTCATGCCGGAGACGTCCGGGACCTTGATCAACGCGGCGGACGTCGGTGCCGCCGAGGTCGGCTCGGATGTGGCGGATGTGGCGGACGTGGTGGTCGCTGCGGGGCCGCTCGTGGGGCCGGCACCGCAGGCGGCGAGCCCGGCGCTCAGCACCACAGCGGCGGCGACGCGGATCGGACTGATCATGGCAGCTCCTCGGTGGGCGGATACCCCGTCAGTCGGCCCGTGAACACGCGGTGTTGCCCATCGATCGGGTGATTCCGGGGGCGCCGGATAAGGTCGGGCGTATGGATCACGGCACCGAAACGGACCCCCGGGCGGCTCGACGGGACCCGGTGACCAACGCCGGCGGGTTCACCGACCTGGCGAGCAGCCCGTTCCGGATCGACCGCGACCGGATCGCCGCGTCGCCGTTCTTCGCGCGGCTCGGCGGCGTGACGCAGGTGGTCAGCGCCGGCGGGGCCGGGCTGCTGCACAACCGGCTCACCCACAGCCTGAAGGTCGCGCAGGTCGCGCGGGCCATCGCCGAACGGATCACCGCCGGGCCCGAAGCCGACCTGGCCGCGAAGCTGGGCGGCTGCGACCCGGACGTCGCCGAGGCCGCCGCGCTCGCGCACGACCTCGGGCACCCGCCGTTCGGGCACCTCGGCGAGCAGACGCTCGACCGCATCGCGCGCCACCGCTTCGGCCTCGCCGACGGCTTCGAGGGCAACGCGCAGTCGTTCCGCATCATCACCACGACCGACGTGCGCGGGCCGTCGGCGATCGGGCTGGACCTCACCACCGCCGTGCGCGCCGCGGTCCTCAAGTACCCGTGGCTGCGGCTGCACCATCCCGCGCCGCACCCGTCGGAGATGGCCGTCCCGCCGCGCGGCGCCGCCGAGCCGGACGACCACCCGGGCACCGGCGCGGCCAAGTTCTCCGCCTACGCCACCGAGCTGGACGACTTCGAGCAGGCGCGCGCGGCGTTCGCCGGCCGCGTCGAGAGCTGGCAGCAGACCGTCGAGGCGTCCGTGATGGACACCGCCGACGACATCGCCTACGCCATCCACGACCTGCAGGACTTCCACCGCATCGGCGTCCTGCAGCACGCGCCGGTCGCCGCGGAGCTGGGGGAGTGGCTGCTGCACGCTGACGAGCTGGCCGGGCTCGACGACGAGACGCTCTACGCGGAGCTGCGCCGGCCGGGCCGGTCGCTGGAACGCCTGCGCCGCCGGATGCACGCCAAGGACGCGTGGATCGTCGACGACGACGCCTTCGCCGCGGCGGTCGCGCGGGTGCGCGCGGAGCTCGTCGACGGGCTGCTGGCGGGCGCCTTCGACGGCTCGACCGAGGCCGAGCAGGCGACGGCGGCGTTCTCCGCGAACTGGACCGCCCGGCTGGTCGACGGCGTGTTCGTGGTCGCGTCGCCGTCCACCCGCGCCGGCCACGTGACGCTCGCGACGGCCCAGTGGCACGAGGTCCAGGTGCTCAAGTTCGTGCACCGGCGGTTCGTGCTGCTGCGCCCGGACCTCGCGCTGCACCAGCGCGGCCAGGCCGGCGTGGTCGCGAGCCTGGTCGACGCGCTCGACGCCTGGCTGCTGGACCGCGACGAGGTCTCCCGCCTCCCGCGCCGCCTGCACGACCTGGTCGAGCTGGCCCGCGCCGAGTACACGGGCCTCGCGCGCACCGCGCCGGAACTGCTGGTCGGCGCCACGGGCGAGCCGGTGACCGGAGCGGACGCGGTGCGCAACCTCGCGCGCGGCCGGGCCGTGGTGGACTTCGTGGCGTCGTTGACGGACAAGCAGGCGGTGACCCTTTTGGACGCTTTGTCCGGCCGGTCGGCGCAGCCGTGGTCGGACTCGTTCGTCCTCTGACGGGTGAGCGCTGCTGTAGGTAGGTCCGCGGCGGCCCCGGGGTGTGGACGCGCCGTGCCGGAGCCGCCGGCCAGCGGGGGAAAGGCGGCAGAGGCCTGGCCCCGCACGGTGCTGGAGTCGGCGGAAGCGCCGGCGGGCGGATCGGCCTGGGAACGGGTGCGACTGTGGTGCCGTGGTGCGCGGCCGGGCCGTGGTGGACTTCGTGGCGTCGTTGACGGACAAGCAGGCGGTGACCCTTTGGACGCTTTGTCCGGCCGGTCGGCCCAGCCGTGGTCGGACTCGTTCGTCCTCTGACGAGCCATGTCCGATTCTTGTCCGATCGCGACGATCCCGTGCAGTGGTATCGCTTGACGCGGCTGGTCCGTTTCGTTCGTCCTGTAACGGTTGAGCGGTTCCGCTGAACGGCCTACGACTTACGGTCCATTCAGGAAAATACCCATCCGATGTCACTCGAACGGCTGATGCTTACAGAGAACTCACAGTACTTAGCTTGGTCCCGTCGGTGATCACCGGCGTCGGTCAGCGTGAGTCGGGGCACGCGCCTGGAGATATCGGAGGGCGCACGTGCGTCGTACCCGTTCCACCAGATCGAGATCCACTGTGCTCACGGCCGGAGCGGCGGCGTTGCTCGCCGCGCTCGGCCTGGTGTCGCCGTCCGCCGCGGGCGCCGCCACCGCGTCCACACCGGACACTTTCACCGCCACCGCGCAGCAGCAGATCGCCGCGCTCCAGGCCGTCAAGGCCGGGAAGACCGGGGCTGAGTCCAAAGTAGACAGCAAGCTGCTCGTCGCCGAAAAGGGCGTGGGGAAGCAGCTGAACGCGCTGCAGTCCGGGGCCGCTGTCTCGAAGACCGGGACGGTGCTGGTCGACATCCGCGCGACCAAGGTCTCCCCGGACCTCATCTCCGGGCTCACCAAGGCCGGGGCGGGCATCCGCGCGGTGTCCGACCGGTACGGCAGCATCCGGGCCGAGGTGCCGCTGGCCGCCGTCAGCGCGATCGCCGCCCGCGGCGACGTCAAGCGCGTCGAGCAGGCCGACCAGGCCCTGACCGCCCGCGAACTGGCCACCCCCGCGACGACGCCGGGCAAGGCCGCCGAGACCAAGCAGCAGAAGGCCGCCCGCATCTCGGGTGAGCTGCAGAAGGCCCTGACGAGCAAGACCCAGCAGCGCAGTGCCGCCGCGGCCGCCACGCTGACCAGCCAGGGCGACCGCGCGCACAACGCCGACATCGCCCGCCAGCAGTTCGGCGTCACCGGCGTCGGCGTCAAGGCGTGCGCCCTGTCGGACGGCGTCGACTCGCTGGCCACCTCGCAGGCCAAGGGTGAGCTGCCGCCGAACGTCGACGTCATCGCCGGGCAGGAGGGCGACGGCGACGAGGGCACCGCGATGCTCGAGATCATCCACGACCTCGCGCCCAACGCCGCGCTCGGCTTCGCGTCGGCGTTCAACTCCGACGCCAGCTTCGCGGACAACATCCGCAAGCTCCGCTTCGAGTCGCACTGCGACGTCATCGTCGACGACGTCATCTACTTCAAGGAAAGCCCGTTCCAGGACTGGATCATCGCCCAGGCCGTGAACGACGTGACGGCGAACGGCGCGCTGTACTTCTCCTCGGCGGGCAACGAGGGCAACGTCCTCGACGGCACCGCCGGGCACTGGGAAGGCGACTTCGTCGACTCGGGCAAGTCGGTCGGCAAGTTCGCCGGTGTCGCGCACAACTTCGCCGGCGCCGCGGGCAACCAGATCTACGAGCCCCTCTCCGACGCGTCCTCGGCCGGCGTCCCGGTGACGCTGCACTGGTCGGACCCGCTCGGCGCCTCGTCGAACGACTACGACCTGTACCTGCTGAACTCGGCGGGCGCGGTCGTGGACTTCAGCCAGGACGTCCAGGACGGCACCCAGGACCCGTTCGAGATCCTGCAGACGCCGGCGTTCGGCGGCACGGGCCTGCGCCTGGCCGTCGTGAAGTTCTCCGGTGCAGGCCGTTACCTGTCGCTGTCCGCGCTGCGCGGGCGGTTCAAGGACTCGGCGGACGGCCTCAAGGCCTACAACACCCCGGGCGTGACGGTCGGCCACTCGGCCGCGCGCGACGCCTTCAGCGTGGCCGCCACCCCGGCGGCCGCGGCGTTCGGCCGGCCCCTCGAGCCGGGCGACCCGGCCAACCCGACCGGTCCGTTCCCGGGCTCGTTCAGCAGCACCTCCAAGGCCGAGCGGTTCAGCTCCGACGGCCCGCGGCGCGTGTTCTACGAGGCCGACGGCACCCCGATCACCCCGGGCAACGTCTCCTCGACCGGTGGTGAGGTCCGGAACAAGCCGGAGATCACCGCGGCCGACGGCGTCCAGACCAGCGTGACCGGCTTCAGCCCGTTCTTCGGCACGTCGGCCGCCGCGCCGCACGCCGGGGCCATCGCGGCGCTGGTGCTCTCGGGCAACCCCGGCCTGCCGCCGGCGGAGGTCCGCGAAGCGCTGATCAACACCGCCGTCGACATCGAGACCCCGGGCCGCGACAACGTCACCGGCTCGGGCGTCATCCTCGCCGACAAGGTGCTCGCCTACACCGGCGCCAGCCCGCAGCCGCTCGCCGTGGCCAAGCAGCCGACGGTCACCCCGGCCGACGGCGGCTCGTCGCTCGACCCGGGCGACACCGCCAAGGTGACCCTGCCGGTGACCAACGACGGTGACGGCGCCGCCGTCTCCACCAGCGTCGTGCTCACCAGCCCGACCCCGGGCGTGACCGTGGCGCCGCGCTCGAAGTCCTACGGCACCATCAGCCCGGGACAGACCGGCGTCAACGACTTCACCATCACCGTCCCGGCGAGCCAGCAGCTCGGCGTGCCCGTGGTGCTGAACGCCAAGGTCAGCTTCGCCGGTGCGCACTCGCCGACGACGTCGACGTTCTCGCTCCCGGTCGGCACCCCGTCGCCGGTCGCGCAGGACTTCGCCTACACCGGCGCGCCGGTCGCGATCCCGGACAACAGCCCGGTCGGCGCTTCGGTGACCATCCCGGTCACCGGGGTCGGCCGCGCCGCGAAGGTGTCGTTCTCCGTGGACGGCACCACCTGCAGCACCGACCCGCTCTCGACGGCGGTCGGCCTGAACCACTCCTACGTCGGTGACCTGGTCGGCTCGCTGACCTCGCCGTCCGGGGCCAAGGCCACGGTGTTCCAGCGCAACGGCGGTTCGGGCAAGAACCTGTGCAAGGTCGTGTTCGCCGACGACGCGGCGGTCGCGTTCAGCACGGTGACGTCGGCCAACGCGCCGTTCACCGGCTCGTACAAGCCGACCAACGCCCTCGGCAGCCTGGCCGGGGCCGTCGTCGACGGCACCTGGACGTTCGGGGTGGTCGACGCGGCCGGCGGCGACGTCGGCTCGATCCGCTCGGTCGCCCTGCACATCAACGGGTTCGTCCAGCCGGCGGCCGCCGGCCGGCCGTCGAACGTGCACGGCGCGACGAACAACGGGCCGGTGCATCCGCAGTAAGTTTCGCACTAGAGCCGTGAAGGCCTCCTTACCGGCCATAAGAGCCGGTAAGGAGGCCTTCACGGCTTTTGCCGTAGCGTGCGGTGTTGTGGCGAAGGCACGGGAAGTCGCGGGCGGTGGGCGGGCGGTGACGGTCCCGCCGGACCGGCTGGCCGGCTGGTTCGACCGGTTCGCGCAGCGGCACGACGGCGTCGTGACGACCGAAGCCACGCCCGCCGAGGTCCGGGTGGTCGCGGGCGACGGCACCACGGCGATCGCGACCGTCCCTTTCGGACTCCTCGACGCGCCGTCCGTCGAAGGCCTCGTCGCGCACGCGCTGGTGCCGCGGCGGATCGCGCTCCTGCTGGTGCGGCTCGGCAGTCACAGCGTCGGCGTCTCCTTCGACGGCCGGATCGAGGTCTCCCGCACCGGCCGCCACCTCGTCCACGGCCGGTCCGCGGCCGGCGGCTGGTCGCAGCAGCGCTTCGCCCGGCGTCGTGAAGGCCAGGCTCGTCACGCACTGCAGGCGGCCGCGCAGGACGCGGCCGAGGTGCTCGTCCCGCGACTGTCCGAAGTGGACGCCGTCGTGCTCGGCGGCGACCGGCGGGCCCTCGACGAGCTGCGCGAGGACCGTCGTCTGGCGCCGCTGTTCGCCCGCGCGGAACCGCGCGTGCTGGAACTCGGCGAACCGCGGCGCAGCGTTCTGGAGGAAGCCGCCGCGCGGGCCCTCGAAGTGGAGATCACGCTGCGCGACGGGTGAGTCCGCACACGTCGAGAGAAACCCGTGGACGCCGCCCCGTACACTGGTCGCGTGGAGATCCTTCTGGAGTGAGCCGTCGCACCGGTCAGACCTGACCGGTCCGCTTGACGCTGCTCTCCAATCACCCCCTTTTACCGGGAGTTTCCCTTGATCACGGCCACCGGCCTTGAGCTGCGCGCGGGTTCGCGCATCCTGCTCGACGGCGTCAGCATCCGCATCCAGCCCGGCGACCGGATCGGCCTCGTCGGCCGCAACGGCGCCGGCAAGACCACCTCGCTGAAGGTCCTCGCCGGCGAAGGCGAGGCGCACGCGGGCGAGGTCCGCCGCACCGGCGAGCTCGGCTACCTGCCGCAGGACCCGCGCGAAGGCGACCTGTCGGTCACCGCGAAGGACCGCGTGCTGTCCGCGCGCGGCCTCGACAAGCTGATGCGCGACATGGAAAAGGCGCAGACCGCGATGGCGGAGCTGGTCGACGACGCGCAGCGCGACAAGGCGATCAACCGCTACGCCCGGCTCGAGGAGCGGTTCTCCTCGCAGGGCGGGTACGCCGCCGAGAGCGAGGCCGCGCGCATCTGCTCGAACCTCGGCCTCGCCGACCGGGTGCTCTCCCAGACGCTGGGGACGCTCTCGGGTGGGCAGCGCCGCCGCGTCGAGCTGGCGCGGATCCTGTTCGCCGCGGCCGAAGCGGGCGCCGGTGGCAAGTCCGAGACGATCCTGCTGCTCGACGAGCCGACCAACCACCTCGACGCCGACTCGATCACCTGGCTGCGCACCTTCCTCAAGCAGCACGACGGCGGCCTGGTCGTGATCAGCCACGACGTCGAGCTGCTGGCCGACGTCGTCAACAAGGTGTGGTTCCTCGACGCCACCCGCAGCGAGCTCGACCTGTACAACATGGGCTGGCAGCGGTACCTGGACGCGCGCGCCACCGACGAGAAGCGCCGCCGCCGTGAGCGCGCGAACGCCGAGAAGAAGGCGTCGGCGTTGCAGCAGCAGGCCGCGAAGCTCGGCGCGAAGGCGACGAAAGCCGTGGCGGCCAAGAACATGGCGCGCCGCGCGGAGCAGATGCTGTCCGCGCTCGACGAGACCCGGCACGCAGACAAGGTCGCCCGGATCAAGTTCCCGGAACCCGCGCCCTGCGGCCGCACGCCGCTCACCGCGGAGGGGCTGTCGAAGTCCTACGGCTCGCTCGAAATCTTCACCGGTGTCGACCTCGCCGTCGACCGCGGGTCCAAGGTGGTCGTGCTCGGGCTGAACGGTGCCGGAAAGACCACTTTGCTCCGGCTCCTCGGCGGAATGGAAACTCCGGACACCGGCGGGGTCATCCCGGGTCACGGAATGCGTTTGGGCTATTACGCACAGGAACACGAAACTCTTGATCATGATGCGTCGGTGTGGGAAAACATCCGACATCTCGCTCCGGACACCGGCGCGCAGGAGTTGCGGAACCTGCTCGGTTCGTTCCTCTTCACCGGCGAACAACTCGACCAGGCCGCCGGCACCCTTTCCGGCGGCGAGAAGACCCGGCTCGCCCTGGCCGGCCTGGTCTCCAGCGCTGCCAACGTGTTGCTGCTCGACGAACCGACGAACAACCTCGACCCGGCCAGCCGCGCCCAGGTCCTGGACGCTTTGCGCAGTTTCTCCGGCGCCGTCATCCTGGTGACGCACGACCCGGGCGCGGTCGAGGCCCTGGAGCCGGAGCGGGTCATCCTGCTGCCCGACGGCACCGAGGACCATTGGTCGGCCGACTATCTGGAACTTGTCCAGCTTGCGTGAGCCGTGCGTCCATTCGGGTGCAAGATCACTGCCGGTGAGGCACTGGAATGGCCCAATGTGATCGCAGTTTCGGTCGTTTTACGGCTGTCGTCTGGCATTCCGGCGCTCAGTGTTCGATCATTGCCCCGGCAGGGGCCGATATGTGGCCCAGAACACTCTCGGCGGGAAGGCGATCGACGTGGCTGATCTCAAGAAAGGCGCGCGGATCACCGGCAACACGCGCGACAAGCTGGCCGCTGACCTCAAGAAGAAATACGAGAAGGGCTCGAGCATCCGGGCGCTCGCGGAGTCCACGGGCCGGTCCTACGGGTTCGTCCACCGGGTGCTGTCGGAGTCCGGGGTCCAGCTGCGGGGGCGCGGCGGGGCCACCAGGGTCAAGAAGAAGTAGGCGAGGACTGCTGCGCGGGGGGCGCAGTGGGAACTGTCGCAGCAGGCTCCTCGGCCACGCGGAACGCCAGGTACGCCCCGAGCAGGACCAGGGGATACACCAGGTAGCCGTAGCGGGTGGCCGGGGTCAGCAGGATCAACGCGCCGAGTCCGACGGCGATGCGCAGGAGTGCGCCGGAGCCGTTCGCGGGGGGCCGGCGCACCAGCCAGACCAGCATCGCCACGGCCGCGGCGCCGACCAGCACGAAGGCCGCCACCTGGCCGATCGTCCCGGTTTCGGCGATCAGGTGGCCCGGCAACGGGCTCGCCGCGGGTGACCGCACCACACCCATCCCGAGCGGGAACCGGAAGACGTGCTCCACGAACGCCGCCGGGTCCACCAGGTACACCGGCAGGTGCAGCACGGCCGTCGTGGCCACCAACGCGGTGGCGAACCGCGCGAGCGCGGGCCAGTCGAGGCGTTTCTTCCCGCGTACCAGCACGAACACCGCCAGGACCGCGGCCGCGGGTGCGACGATCAGCTTCGCGCTGACGACCAGCGCGAGCACGAGTCCCGACCAGGCACCCCGGCCGGTGGCGGCGAGTGCGCACGCGAGCACCAGGAGTCCGACGATCGCCAGGTCCGGGCCGGCGACGGCCCAGGTGAGCGCGGTCAGCGGGCAGGCCAGCGCGAGCTGCGCGGCCCCGACCGGGACTCTCGGCCACTTCAGCAGTTTCAGCGTGCCCAGCACGCACGCGCAGGCCGCGAGGGCGAACATCCAGCGGGCGTCGGTGAGCGCGTCGGTCAGCGGCGTGCCGCCGAACAGCGCCCGCGGCAGGCCGAAGACCGTCATCACCGGACCGTAAGGCGTGTAATCGTTTACCACGGGCGGGCGGCCGAGCGCGGTGACGTCGACGTACGGGGTTCCGTGGTGCAGCAGCAGATCCGCGGACCGCTCGATCACCCAGACCTCGGGCTGGGCGGCCCACGAGATCGGCGTGATCAGCCAGTCCACTCCGGTCAGTCGGCGAATCACGAGGACTGCCAACGGAAGGATCATTGCCAACAGCGCGACCGCGGCGATCCCGCACCAGCGGGAACCGGGTAGGCCGCGCGGCGTACGGCCCGTGCGTGCGGACAGCAGCAGCCAGCCGCTGTGCAGGGCGCCGAAGCCGTACGCGGCCGTCGCGAAGTTGCCCCAGACGCGGTAGCCGTAGAACTCGGCGACGAGCGCGGTCGGCAGCGCGAAAGCCAGGCAGGCCAGGTAGAACCCCAGATCCCACTTCAGCGGGCCGGGGCCGGGGGAGTGGGCCGGTGCCGTGAAGAACCGCACGACGCGCCCCTGCCGGGGCGCCAGGCCCGCCTCCGTTTCCACCTGGTCAGGCTACCGAGGGGCCCGCGGCCCGGTTCAGCCGAGGTCGCGCAGGCGGGGGAGCAGTTTCGCGGCCGCTTCGGACGCGCGCACGACGTCGGCGTGGCCCGTCGGCATCAGGACGAGCTCGGTGAACCCGGCCGCGACGTAGCTCTGCGCGAGCCGCAGCGCACTGTCCGCATCGGACGGCAGCCGGAACTGCACCGCCCGCCGGATGGTCGCCGGATCACGGCCGACATCCGCGCAATGGCGGTCGAGCACCGACGAAAGCCGTTGCAGTTCGACTGTTTCGGTGCCGGGAAGCGCCGCGTTGAGCCAGACGTCGGCGTGTTCGGCCACCACGCGCAGGCCGCGCTTTTCGCCGCTGCTGCCCAGCCACAGCGGCGGACGCGGTTGCACCGGCTTCGGATCGGCGACCGCGCCGGTGAGGGTGTAGTGCTTCCCGGCGAAGTCGGTCGCCGGGCGCGTCCACAACAGACGGAGGATTTCGCAGGCTTCGGCGAGCCGTTCGACGCGTTCGACCGCCGGCGGCGTCGGGGTGCCCATCATCGTGTCGGTCAGGACGTCGCCGCCCGCGCCGAGGCCGACGTCGAGCCGGCCGCCGGAGAGGTGGTCGACGGTCGTGGCGAGCTTCGCGAACGTGCCCGGGTGCCGGTTGGTGTTGCCGGAGACCAGGCAGCCGATCCGCACGCGCTTCGTCGCCTCGGCCATCGCGGCCAGCAGGGTCCAGCCGTCGAAGATGTCGCCGGTGCGGTCCGGGCCCATCGGGGCGAGGTGGTCGAACACCCAGCAGCCGTCGAACCCGCCGTCGTCGGCGATCGCCCAGATCTCGCGCAACGCGGTGACGCCGATGTGCTGCTGGGGTGGCTTGAGGCCCACGGTGGTCATGACGCTCCCCTGATTATCAGCGTGACAAATCATCAGCAAAACTGATGGTCAGGTTAAGGGTAAGGTTCTCGCATGTCCAGCGACCTCGAGACCGGGCCGCCCGCCGCCGTCGGCCGGCGGCTCGGCTACCTGCTGAAACACGCCCAGCAGCGGCTGGCCGAGCTGGCCGAGCCGCTGTACGGGCCGCTCGGGATCACCGGGCGGCAGCTGGCGCTGCTCGCGTTGTTCGGCGAGGGGCCGGCACAGTCGCAGCAGGACGGCGCGGCGCGGCTCGGGATCGACCGGACGACGATGGTCGCGCTCGTCGACGAGCTGGAGGCGAAAGGCCTGGTCCGGCGCGAGGTCGCGCCCGGCGACCGGCGCAAGCGCCTCGTCCGGTTGACTGACGAGGGCGAGCGGGTGCGGCGCTCGGGCGAAGAAGCGACGCGCGAGGCCGAGGCGCTCCTGCTGGCCCCCTTGGGCGACACTGCGGAGCAGTTGCGCACCGCGCTGTACCTGGTCGTTCGCGGCGAGTGAACGCGATCGGGAAGCAATCGGACGACGACCGCGTTGTCCAGGTCATATCCGAAGAAAACCTCAGCTTTGGTAGAGGTTCTGGAACTGGGGGTCTCCCGTGGACAACAACTGGGCACTGCTCAGCTCGGCGATGCGGGCCAACGACGTGCCGAAGGCGCTGACCCGCGGCACGTTCAAGCGCGTCGCCCGCTTCGCCCGGCCGCACTGGCGGTCGTTGCTGATCTTCCTCGTGTTCACCGTCATCTCGGCGGTGCTCGCGGTGACGACGCCGGTCCTGGCCGGCAAGGTGGTCGACGCGATCGTCGGCGGGCACGACCTGTCCGTCGTGATCTGGCTGGCGATCGTGATCGCCGGGCTCGCGATCGCCGACGCCGGCTTCGGCCTGATCGAGCGGTGGCAGTCCGCGCGCATCGGCGAGGGCATCATCTACGACCTGCGCCGCGCGGTGTTCGAGCACGTGCAGCGCATGCCGATCGCGTTCTTCACCCGCACCCGCACGGGTGCGCTGGTCTCGCGGCTCAACAACGACGTCATCGGCGCGCAGCGGACGTTCACCGCGACGCTGTCCGGCCTGGTCACCAACGTGATCCAGCTGGTGCTGTCGCTGGCCGTCATGCTGACGCTGTCCTGGCAGGTCACGCTGGTCGCGCTGGTGCTGCTGCCGATCTTCGTGCTGCCCGCGCGCCGGCTCGGCCGCCGGATGGCCGGGCTGCAGCGGGAGTCCGCGAATCTCAACGCCGGCATGACCACCCAGATGACCGAGCGGTTCTCGGCGCCGGGCGCCACGCTCGTCAAGCTCTTCGGGCACCCGGTGCAGGAGGCCGACGACTTCGGCGTGCGCGCCGGGCGGGTGCGCGACATCGGCATCCGGACCGCGATGCTGACCCGCTGGTTCATGACCAGCCTGACGCTCGTCTCGGCGTTGGCGCAGGCGCTGGTCTACGGCCTCGGCGGGTACCTCGCGCTGACCGGCCGGCTGGCGCCGGGCACCGTCGTCGCCTTGGCGCTGCTGCTGACCCGGCTCTACGCGCCGCTGACCGCGCTGGCCAACGTCCGCGTCGACGTGATGACCGCGCTGGTGTCGTTCGAGCGCGTCTTCGAGGTGCTAGACCTCGACCCGATGATCAAGGAGAAGCCGGACGCCTTGGTACTGCCGCCTTCGGAAGGCGTTTCGGTGGAGTTCTCAGACGTCCGCTTCGGTTACCCCGCCGCGGACCGGTACTCGCTGGCGTCGCTGGAAGACGTCGCCACACTCGACCACCGCGGCGGCGAAGAGGTGCTGCACGGCATCTCGTTCCGCGCCGAGGCGGGCCAGATGGTCGCGCTGGTCGGGTCGTCGGGGGCGGGGAAGTCGACGATCGCGTCGCTGCTGCCGCGGCTCTACGACGTCGACTCGGGCACGGTGCGGGTGTCCGATGTGGACGTCCGGGACCTGAGTTTCGCTTCGCTGCGGCAAACCGTCGGCGTCGTGACGCAGGACGGGCACCTGTTCCACGAGACGATCCGCGCGAACCTGGCCTACGCGCGCCCGGACGTCACCGACGACGAGATCTGGGAGGCCCTCGAGCGCGCCCGGCTCGGCGAGCTGGTGCACTCCCTGCCCGACGGCCTCGAAACCACGGTGGGGGAGCGCGGGTACCGGCTCTCCGGCGGTGAGCGTCAGCGGCTGACCATCGCGCGGCTGCTGCTGGCGCAGCCCAAGGTCGTCGTCCTCGACGAGGCGACCGCGCACCTGGACTCCGAGTCCGAGGCCGCGGTCGGCGAAGCCCTGACGCACGCACTGGCGGGCCGCACGGCCCTGGTCATCGCGCACCGCCTCTCGACGGTCCGCGCCGCCGACCAGATCCTGGTCCTGGAGCACGGCGAGATCGTCGAGCGCGGCACGCACGACGAGCTCCTGGCCGCGAACGGCCGCTACGCGACCCTCCACGCCACCCAGTTCGCCGACCAGGAACCCGCCGTCGCGTGATCAGAGGGTCGTCACGCGTGATTGGGAAGTCATCTCTCGTGATTGGAGGGTCGACACGGTGTCAGTGCCGTGTCGACGCTCCAATCACGCGTGTCGACCGCTGAATCACGCGTGACGACCCTTCAATCACGCGGTTCCGGCTAGCGGAGCTGGGGGACGAGCTCGCTGTACTTGGCCAGCAGGGACTTGTTGGCCTCGTCGCCGCCCTCGACGTTGGAGCTGCGCCACAGCGGGACGTCGAGGCCCTCGGCGGTGCCGCGGTCGTAGACCTGGGCCAGCACGAGGTTCCACAGGAACGCGTTGACCACAGTGGACAGCGGCGCGGTGCGCGGGGCATCCGGCGGGTAGCTCGCGTCGCCCGGGATCACCAGCGAGTCGAGCACCACGGTGCCCTGCTCGACCAGCGTGCTCGACGACCGCCGCGGCGCCGCGGCCACGCAGGCCCGCGACGTGATGGCGATGACGGCCGCGCCGCGCTCGCGGGCGCCGATGCACAGCTCGACCGGGTACGGGTTGGACCCGGACGTCGAGAACACGACCAGGACGTCGTCCGGGCCCGGCGCGCGCTCGGCGAGGACCTCCTCGGCGAGGCCGGTGCGGCGCTCGGTCGTCGTGCTGTGCACCGCGCCGTGCAGCGGGAGCAGCTCCGGGTGGTAGAGCGGGTAGACGCACGCCAGCCCGCCGGCCCGGTAGAACGTCTCGGCGACGGCGGCCAGCGAGTGCCCGGCGCCGGCGGTATAGACCAGTGCGTCGGCCCGGATCACCCCCAGCACCAGATCGGCCGCGGCCCGCACTGCTTCGGCGTTGGCCTGCTCGACGTCCGCCAGCTGCTTGGCGACACTGCCCGAGATGTCCGTGGCGCTCACCACACCCACCCTTCCGTCGGTGATCGGGCGCCGAATCTACCGCGAAGATGGTGGTACGCGGTGGAATAGCCGGGTGGCGTATCCAGGTTGATCCGGATGCGGGTGGCGAGTCCCGGACAGTGGGAGGGCGTGGGTGAGCGAGGCAGAACCGGCGGTGGCGGTGTGGCCGGCGCGCGGGCGGACCGAAGCGGTCGTGCTCGTGTTGCACGGCGGCGCGGAGCACGGCACGGGCGGCGTCCCGCCCTGGAAGCCGGCCTACCTGCGCATGGTGCCGATCGCGCGCGCCCTGCACCGGGCCGGCCGCGAGCACGGCGTCGAGGTGCGGCTGCTGCGCAACCGCCGCTACGGCTGGAACGCACCCGCCATGGACCCGATCCAGGACGCCCGCTGGGCCCTCGACCGCATCCACGCCGACCACCCCGGCCTGCCGGTGGTGCTGGTCGGGCACTCGATGGGCGGCCGGGTGGCGCTGCGCGTGGCCGATGATCCGGCCGTGCGCGGGGTCTGCGCCCTGGCCCCGTGGACGCCGCGGGGGGAGCCCGTCGGGGCCGTCGCCGGGCGCTCGGTGCTCGTCGTGCACGGCACCCGCGACCGGATGACCAGCCCGGTCGAGTCGCACGCCTTCGCCGAACGCGCCGAGGGTGTTGCCGCCCGGGTGGCCCGGTTCGAGATCGCCAACGAGGGCCACGCGATGCTTCGCCGCTCTTCCGTCTGGACCCGGCTGGCAATTGCTTTCACAATGGAAGTAATCGCCGGGAGCGCCGACGCCACACTCGCGGGCGCGTGGGCCGCGCCGGGACCCGAGCGGCTCCGAATACTCGTGTGACACCACCCCGAACAGGGCATTCGACGAAGGGCGCCGCGGGGGTGCGGCAATTAGGATCGAGCACCGGCGCACCAGGCCGGCCGGAGGGAGAACCCGTGACCACCTCGAGTGTCGACCGCGCGTCGACTCAGGACGTCCCCGACGAAGACCGGTGGCCGGGGCTGGCCGCCCCGCCGCACTCCGCACTGCGCGCGCGGATCGCCGCGAGCCTGTTCCGCCGCGCGGTCCGCCCGCTCGACGTCCGGGTGACGTTCCCGGACGGGACGGTGCTGGGCAACGGCGGGCCGGAAGCGCCCGAGATGCGGATCCTGCGCCCGGAGGCCTTCTTCCACCGCCTCGGCGTCGACGCCAAGATCGGCTTCGGCGAGTCCTACATGGCGGGTGACTGGGTCGCGTCCGACCTGGCCGAGGTGCTGACGCCGTTCGCGGCGCGGATGGCGACGCTCGTGCCGCCGGTGCTGCAGAAGTTCCGGAAGATCGCCGAGCGCACCCAGCCGCCGTCCGAGGAGAACAGCCTCGAAGGCGCCCGGGCCAACATCCACCGGCACTACGACCTGTCGAACGACCTGTTCGGCACGTTCCTCGACGAGTCGATGATGTACTCCTCGGCGTTGTTCGGCCCGGCCGACGACCTCACCGCCGCCCAGCACCGCAAGATCGACAGCGTGCTGGACTACGCCGGGGTCCGCGCGGGCAGCGAAGTCCTCGAAATCGGTACCGGATGGGGTGAACTCGCGATCCGCGCCGCCGCGCGCGGCGCGACCGTCACGTCGCTCACCATCTCGGAGGAGCAGCGCGCGCTGGCCACCGAGCGCATCGTCGCGGCCGGCTTCGGCGACCGCGTCGAGGTGAAGCTGTGCGACTACCGCGAGTCGAGCGGGCAGTTCGACGCCGTGGTCAGCGTCGAGATGATCGAGGCCGTGGGCGCGTCCTACTGGCCGACGTTCTACTCGACCATCGGCGAGCGGCTGCGCCCCGGCGGCCGGTTCGGGCTGCAGGCCATCACGATGGACCACGATCGGATGATGGCGTCGTCCCGCGCCTACACCTGGATCCACAAGTACATCTTCCCCGGCGGCATCATCCCGTCGGTGCGCTCGATCGAGGACGGCCTGGTCGAGAACACCCGGCTCAGGCTGGCCGGGATGCGCGAGTTCGGCCAGGACTACGCGCACACGCTACGGTTGTGGCGCGAACGGTTCCTGCACCGCTGGACCGACATCGCCGGGTTCGGGTTCGACGACGTCTTCCGCCGGATGTGGGAGTTCTACCTGGCCTATTCCGAGGCCGGGTTCCGCTCCGGCTACCTCAAGGTCCACCAGTTCGGTTACGAGGTGACCGACAAGTAACCTCCCGCGGCCAACCCGACCCCGGTGCCGCACGTCCTCCTTGCGAGGACGTGCGGTTGACTGACGAAGACACGTTTGTCCGAATCGGGATTGGGTGATGGGTGATGACGTACCGTGGCGATGACGGCGGCCGCCGGATGCCCCCGCCGCGGCCGCCCGCCGGCCGCTCCCGGGACCACCAGCGCGCGCAGATGATGCCGCTGCCCGGCCGGGGCCAGAGCCCCTACGACGAGCGCACCCGCCCGATGGGCACCCGCGAGCCGGAGTACATGCCGCCCCAGGGCCCGCCGCCGCGGCAGGCCCCGCCGAACCGGGGTGACGACTACCCGCCGCCGCGCCGGCGTCGCCGCTGGGGTTTCGGCCGGATCCTGCTGACGCTGCTGCTGGTGTTCGTGGTGTTCTTCGCCGGCATCTGGGTCTACCTGGAGTTCTCGATCAAGCGCGTCGACGCGCTGGCCGACTACGACGGCCGCCCGGTCGCCGCGGCCGGCACCAACTGGCTGATCGTCGGCTCGGACAGCCGCGAGGGCCTCACCGCGGCCGACGAGGAGAACCTCGCCACCGGTGACGTCGCCGCCGCCGGCGGCCAGCGCACCGACACGATCATGGTCGCGCACCTCCCGGACAACTCCACCAAGCCGACGCTGCTCTCCCTGCCGCGCGACTCCCAGGTGAAGATCCCGGGCCACGGCACGAACAAGATCAACGCGGCGTTCTCGCTCGGCGGGCCGAAGCTGCTCGCGCAGACCGTCGAAGGCGCCACCGGCCTGCACATCGACCACTACGCGGAGATCGGCTTCGGCGGGTTCGCGAAGATCGTCGAAGCGATCGGCGGCGTCGAGATGTGCATCGACAAGGACATGAACGACACGGTGACGGGCATCAGCATCAAGGCCGGCTGCCCCCAGACCCTCGACGGCCGCGAGGCGCTGGGCTTCGTCCGGATGCGGCACAGCGACGCGACCCCGCGCTCGGACCTCGACCGCGTCGCCAACCAGCGCAAGTTCATCGGCGCGCTGGTCAGCCAGATCGCCAGCCCCGGCACGCTGCTCAACCCGTTCGACTTCTTCCCGCTGCTGTCCGCGGCGCCGGACGCGCTGACCATGGACTCCGGCGACCACGTGCACAACCTCGCCGGCCTGGCGATCGCGATGCGCGGCATCTCCTCCGGCGGCGTGGTGACCACGACGGTCCCGGTGACCAGCGGGTCGGCGGAGAACTGGGACAAGAACAAGTCGAAGCAGCTGTTCGACGCGCTGAAGAACGACACCGAGGTGCCCGACAGCGTCATCGTGAACTAATAGCCGCGCGCGGCGGGCCCCGGCCGGGGCACCATGGATCGATGGAGACCCCGGCCGAGACCTACCGCGACGGTGACCTGACGCTGACCCGCTGGCACCCCGGCGATCGCGACCTCCTGACCGCGCTCGTCAGCGGCTCCCTCGAGCAGCTGGGGCCGTGGCTGATCTGGGCGACCGGCGGTTACACGTCGGACGACTCCTCGGAGTTCCTCCGGCTGACCGCGAAGCGCTGGGAGAGCGCCGAAGCGTACGAGTACGCGATCGGCGTCGACGGCGAGGTGGCGGGCGGCGTCGGCGTGATGACGCGCGACCGCGGCGTCGAGATCGGCTACTGGCTGGCCCGGGGCTGGACCGGCCGCGGCCTGATGACCCGGAGCGTCGCGCTGCTGACGGCGGAGGCGTTCCGCCTCGGCGCCGGCTACGTCGAGATCATGCACGACGAGCTGAACGCGCGCAGCCGGGCGGTGCCCGCCCGGCTGGGGTTCACGAAGGTGCGCGAGGAGCCGGCGGAGAAGCCGCTGGCGCCGTCGTGCACCGGCACGAACCACGTGTGGCGGCTGGACGCCTAGGAGACCTTGTTGCGCTCCCGCAGCACCTTCAGCGCCTGATCGGCGTGGACGGTGAAGTTCAGCTCGCTCTTGATCTTCTCGAGGATCCGGCGGTCCTTGCCGATCACGAAGGTCGCGCGCTTCGCGTGCAGGGGCAGGAGCTTGCGCCACACGCCGAACTGCTTGGCGACCTCACCCTCCACATCGGACAGCAGCGGGTAGTCGAAGTCGTTGGCCGCGGAGAACTGCCGCTGCTTGGTGACGCCGTCCGGGCTGATCCCGACCCGGTGCGCGCCGACCTCGGCGAACTCCGCGGCGAGGTCGCGGAAGTGGCAGCTCTCGGCGGTGCACCCGCCGGTCATCGCGGCCGGGTAGAAGAACAGCACCACCGGTCCGGTGGCCAGGAAGTCCGAGAGCTTGCGCTCCTGGCCCTGGTCGTCGGGCAGCGTGAAATCGGGGGCGAGGTCTCCGGCGTCCATGGAGGTCCCTTCTCGTCGGCGGCAGAACCCATCCTGCCCGTCCTTCGGAGCCGACGTACGACCGGCTTGGTCGAGATCTGCCGCGGTTGGCTGCTGCCGACGGTTCCCAGCGCCCCAATGTGGCGTTGGGTGCGTTGGACGCACCGAACGCCACATTGGGTGCGTTGGACGCAACCAACGCCACATTGGGGCGTTTGGCAGGCGCGTCAGGTGGCCGGGTGCCTCGCGATCAGCTCGTCCACCTCGTCGCCCGTGGCGGAGTCGTTGGCGAACTGGCCTCGGGCCGCCAGCACGCCCAGCTGGCGCAGCCGCGCCGCCTGCTCGTGCGTGCGGACGCCTTCCGCTCCCACGCGCAGCTGCAGCTCGCGGGCCCGGGTGACCAGCTGGGTCAGGTGGCGGATGTCGGACTCGGCCGGTTCCGCCGCGTCCAGGGCGTCGATCACCGGGCCCGACAGGATCACGTGCTTCACCGGCAGGCCGTGCTGGGGGATCAGCTCCAGGTCCGCCGAGCCCGAGATGGTCAGCACCAGCTGCGTGCCCAGGTCGGCCAGCACGGCGAACGAGTCCAGGACCTCGCCGCGCGGGTCGAGGACCGAGTCGCGGTCGGTGCACAGCCGCAACGCCGTCGCCGGCAGCTCGTGCTTGGTCAGCTGCTCGCGGACCAGCATCACCAGGTCCGGGTCGATGGCCAGCCGCGTCGGCAGGCGGACGCAGACGTCCGGTGCCGCGTCGCCCAGGCGGGTCCGCCAGCGGGCCGTGGCGGCCAGGGACTCGGCGAGCAGCCAGCGGCCGAGCGGGACCGTCATGCCGGTGGTCTGGGCCAGCGGGTAGAACTCCTCGGAGCCGAGCTCGCCCTTCTCCGGGTGGTTCCAGCGCAACCCGGCGTTGACCGCGGCGATCCGGTCGGGGTCGGCGAGCTTCACCGTCGGCTGGTAGACGAGCGAGAACTCGCCGTTCTCCAGCGCCCCGGCGATCACCGCGCCCAGCTGGTAGCGGCCGCGGTCGCGGGCGTCCAGCTCCGGGTCGAACAGCATCCACTGCGCCTTGCCGGCCTCCTTGGCCCGGTGCAACGCGATCTCCGCGGCCCGCAACAACTCCGCGGCCCCGTCTTCGACGGCCGCGCGCACCACGATGCCCGCGCTGGCGCTCACGCCGATGCCGTGCCCACCGAGGTAGATCGGCTCGTTGAGGTCCTCCAGCGCGCGCTCGACCAGCTCGACGACCTCGGTGGCGGAGAGCTCGCCGCGCAGCAGCACCGCGAAGCCGTCGCCGGACAGCCGCGCGACGAACCCGTCGTGGTGGCCGGTGAACACGGCGGACAGCTTGCCCGCGACGCCGCGCAGCACCTGGTCGCCGACGCCGGCGCCGAGGCCGTCGTTGACGACCTTGAAGCCGTCGACGTCGAGGTAGATCAGCGCGATGTCGTCGCGCGCGCCGGCGCCGAGCGCCGCTTCGAGCTTGGTGGTGAACGACGACGCGTTCGGCAGCCCGGTCAGCGGGTCGTGGATGTTCTGGTGCACCAGCCGCTCCTGCAGCAGGTGCAGCTCGTTCGCGTCGGAGACCATCAGCACCGGGTACACCGAACCCGGCCGGTCGCCGGGCAGCCGGGCGAGCGTGACGTCGGTCCAGAGCTTGCCGTCTTCGACGTGGTCGAGCAGCATCCGCTCCCGGAAGCGCTCGACCCCCGTGCTCACGTGCTCCAGCCCGGCCTTGAGCCGGGAGACGTCGTGGCCGGTCGAGCCGAGCTCGGTGATGTGCCGGCCCCGCAACCGGTCCGGCGGACACCCGAGCAGCTGTCCCAGCGCGAGGTTCGCCTCGACGATCCCGCCGTCCGGGTCGGCCAGGGCGATCCCCATCGGCGACGCGGCGTAGAGCGCGCTGAACCGCAGCAGCGCCCCGTCGTGCCCCGAGCTGACGTGGTCGACCGCGTCCGTCGCGACCCCGAGCAGGAGCTGTTCGAGCTCTTCCGGGGGAAGCGTTACTCCTTTGGTGTCAGCGAGCGTCGCCGCCCACCTGCGGGCCACGTCCACCAACCCTGGCGCGGCACCGGGCTCAGACACACTCCACCTTCTTCACGCACAGGTCTGGCCAGTTCAGGCCCGGTGCCGATGTTCAGGAACCCGCACGGGGTACCCGTCGGCCGCGGCCGATGCCACGCCATCACGTGTGTAACGGGGTGTCTACCGGCTGAACGAGTGAACAGACCTCCACGATTGGTGACATCGTGTCACCATGTGTATCGGTACCCGGACGGGTGGCGGGTCAGCGAGGGGTCAACCGCACCGGAAGACCGTCCGCGGGCACCGGCAGGGAGACGTAGTCCCAGCGCGCGGTGTAACTCTCCGGAACCGACCAGCGGTACGCCCGCAGCATCTCGTGCATCAGCAACTTCACCTCGAGACCGCCGAAATGGAGCCCGATGCACTTGTGCGCGCCGCCGCCGAAGGGCATCCACGCCATCCGGTGCGACTTGTCCTCGCGCCGCGGCTCGGCGAAGCGCTCGGGGTCGAAGCGGAACGGGTCGGTCCAGCACCCGGGGTCGAAGTGGTTCACCGTCGGCGAGACGCCGACGAGCGTGCCTTCCGGGATGTAGTGCCCGAGGACCTCGGTGTCCTTGACGGTCTGGCGGGTCAGCGACGGCACCGGCGCGACCAGCCGCAGCGCCTCCTTCATCACGAGGTCGAGGGTCTCCAGCCGGTCGATGGCGTCGATGTCGAGGACGTCGTCGCCCAGGGCCAGCGACTCCGCGCGCGCCCGCTCCTGCCACTCCGGGTGCTTGGCGAGGTAGTAGGCCATGGCGCTGCTGGTGATGGTCGTCGTGTCGTGCGCGGCCATCATCAGGAAGATCATGTGGTTGACGATGTCGGTGTCGGAGAACCGATCGCCGTCCTCGGTGGTGGCGTGGCAGAGCGCGGCGAACAGGTCGTCGCCGTCGGCGGCCCGCTTGGCGGGCAGGGTCTCGCCGAAGTAGCGCTCCAGGACCTTCCGCCCGTGCAGCCCGGCCGACCAGCGGCCGCCGGGCACCGGGACGCGCACCAGCGCGGTGCCGGCCCGCACGGAACTGACGAACGCGCGGTTGATCCGGTGGGAGTCGGCTCCGCTGCGCATGCCCATGAACACGCGCGTCGCGACGTCGAGGGTCAGCTGCTTGAGCGACCAGTACAGCCGCGGCCGTTCGTGCGCGCCCCAGCCGGCGACGCCTTCGCGCAGGGCCGGGCCCATCTCGTTGACGTAGCCGGTGAGCCGGGCCCGGGTGAACGCTTCCTGCATGATCCGGCGGTGCAGGTGATGCTCGCCGAAGTCCATCAGCATCAGGCCGCGCTCGAAGAACCGCTCGATGAAGAACTTCCAGCCCTCCTGCGAGAACGCCTTGTCCTTGTTGACGAGCGCGATCTGCGTCGCCTCCGGCCCGGACAGCGCGACGATCCGGCGGCCGAACCCGCCGGTCCACGACACCGGGCCGTAGAGCTCGTGGCGGCGGAGGCCGAACGCGGGGCCGAAGCGCATCATCTCGAGCATGTGCCCGACCACGGGCGGGCCTTCGTCGCCGAGCACGGGCTTGAGGCCGCTGCCGGCGGGCGGCGTCGCGAGCTCCTGGACGGGCCAGCGCGACCGCAGCCACCGCTGGTCGACGGCGCGGGGGAGGGGTAGTGAAGTCAGCGGTGGCACGCGTTCGCGCAGCGTTTCGGCGGCCCGGCCCACAGTGCGCGTCAAGCTGACCATCTCCCCGTCGAGATCGGCTACCCCTCCACGATGCACCCTTGTTGACCACCTGACAACAGGTCGGGGTGTCCTCCTTTCGAGTGAGCCGGGCAAACGCCCCAATGTGGCGTTGGGTGCGCTGGACGCACCCAATGTGGCGTTGGGTGCGTCAGACGCACCCAACGCCACATTGGGGCGCTCGGGACACGGCCAGGTTTGTCGGACCCCGCCGGTAAGCTGGATGACGGGGGCGGCGGCCCGCGCCGAGCGTCAGCCCAGCTCGGTGCGCACCTGCCGGGCCGCTTCCACCAGGTTGCGCAGGGCCGGCTCGACCTCCGCGTAGCCGCGGGTCTTCAGGCCGCAGTCCGGGTTCACCCACACCCGCGACGCCGGCACCGCGCCCACCGCCGTCCGCAGCAGCCCGGCCACCTCGGCCGGGGACGGCACGCGCGGCGAGTGGATGTCGTACACCCCGGGCCCGACGCCGCGGCCGAAGCCGGCCGCCGTCAGGTCGGCGAGCACCTCCATCTTCGAACGGGCCGCCTCGATGCTGGTGACGTCGGCGTCGAGCGCGTCGATCGCCGGCAGCACCTCGCCGAACTCCGAGTAGCACATGTGCGTGTGGATCTGCGTCGCGTCGGCGATCCCGGACGTCGCCAGCCGGAACGACGACACCGCCCAGTCGAAGTACGCCTGGTGGTCGCGGGAACGCAGCGGCAGCAGCTCCCGCAGGGCCGGCTCGTCGACCTGGATGACCTGGATGCCCGCCGCTTCGAGGTCGTGCACCTCGTCGCGGATGGCCAGGGCGACCTGCCGGGCGGTGTCGCCCAGCGGCTGGTCGTCGCGCACGAACGACCACGCCAGGATCGTCACCGGCCCGGTCAGCATGCCCTTGACCGGCTTCGGCGTCAGGCTCTGCGCGTAGCGGGCCCACGCCACGGTCATCGGCACCGGGCGCGAGACGTCGCCGTAGAGGATCGGCGGCCGGACGCAGCGGGAGCCGTAGGACTGCACCCAGCCGTGGTCGGTCGCGGCGAACCCGGCCAGCCGCTCGGCGAAGTACTGCACCATGTCGTTGCGCTCGGGCTCGCCGTGCACCAGCACGTCGAGGCCCAGTTCCTCCTGCAGCCGGACGACCCGCTCGACCTCGGCGCGCATCGCGTCGTCGTACCCGGCGTCGTCGAGCGCGCCGGCCTTGTGCGCGGCCCGCGCCTTGCGCACCTCCACAGTCTGCGGGAACGACCCGATGGTCGTGCTCGGCAGCGGCGGCAGGTTCAGCGCCGCCTGCTGCGCCGCGGCCCGCGTGGCGTACGGCGCGCGGACCGTGTGCTCGGGCCGCAGGTCCGCGAGCCGGGCGCGCACCCGGTCGTCGGCCAGCTCGGCCGCCGACGCGCGATCGGCGACGACCCGACGTGCCGCCGTCAGGTCGACGTCCTCGCCCGCGAGCGCCTTCCCGAGCAGGACGACCTCGTCGACCTTCTGCTTCGCGAAGGCGAGCCAGCCCTTGAGCCGCGGGTCGAGGTCTTCCCGTGCGACGTCGTAGGGGACGTGCAGCAGTGAGCACGACGTCGAGACGCTGACCTTCGCCGCCGCGCCGAGCAGGGTCGCGGCCCGGCTCAGCGCCTTCCGCGGGTCGGTGCGCCAGACGTTGCGGCCGTCCACGACCCCGGCCAGGACCTCCTTGTCCCGCAATGCTCCTTCGGCCGCTACGGCGTCCACAAAGGACTCGTCGGTGACCAGGTCGACGGCGAGCGCCTCGATGGGGGAGCGGGCCAGCACGCCGAGCCCCCGGCCCAGGCCGCCGAAGTAGCCCGCGACCAGCAGCTTCGGCCGCGCGGTCTCCTTGCCCAGCCGGTGGTAGGCGCGGATGAGCGCGTTCAGCTCGTCTTCGGAGCGGTCACCGGCGAACGCGGGCTCGTCGAGCTGGACCCACTCGACGCCTTCGTCGTGCAGCTGCCGCAGCAGGTCGGCGTACGCGTCGAGCAGGCCGTCGAGCAGGTCCAGCGGCCGGAACCCCTCGTCGCCCTTGCTCAGCAGCAGGAACGTCACCGGCCCGACCAGCACGGGCCGCGTCTCGATGCCCAGTGCCCGGGCTTCGCGGTACTCGTCCAAGGGCTTGGAACCGGTGAGCGCGAACGTCGTGTCCGGGCCCAGTTCGGGGACGATGTAGTGGTAGTTCGTGTCGAACCACTTCGTCATCTCCATCGCCGGGGCGTCCTGGACGCCGCGGGCGGCCGCGAAGTAGGTGTCGAGCTTCGGCAGGCCGAGCCCGGTGAAGCGCGCGGGCAGCGCGCCGAACAGCTCGGCGGTGTCGAGCACCTGGTCGTAGTGCGAGAACGTGTTGGACGGGACGGAGTCCAGCCCGGTGTCCCGCAGTCCTTGCCACGTCCGGACCCGCAGCTCACGGCCGGTGGCCAGCAGTGCGGCTTCGTCGTTCTTGCCCGCCCAGTAGCGCTCGAGGGCGCGTTTGAGTTCCCGGTCCGGACCGATCCGGGGGTAGCCCAGCACAGTGGTGCCGATTTCGGTCACAGCTCTCTCCTCGCGAGCTCGTTCGAGGAGTCCGGACGCGCGCGGCGGCGAGCGTTTCGGTGCGTGCCCATCCCGCGGGGCCCGGACTCGCGCACGCCGTCGGCGCGCGCACCACGGGCAGGTCTTCGGACTCGTGGGCGTAGTACTCGCGCCTACCGGCCGTCGCTTCCCAAGCGCTCGCGCTCAGTGCTCAATGACGGCTTTCGTTCCCACTCACCGCTGCGGGGCAGTCCCGGATTCGCACCGGGTTCCCTGTTGCCTCGACAGGATGTGACCTCACACACAACGAAGCTCGGCCACGCCCTGGCGAACCAGTGGCGTGGCCGAGCCTAGCCGGAGAACTCAGTCCCAGTCGAGGGCGCCGCCCGACTGGTACTCGATGACGCGGGTTTCGAAGAAGTTCTTCTCCTTCTTCAGGTCCATCGCCTCGGACATCCACGGGAACGGGTTCTCGGTCTCGCCGAAGATCGGCTGGAGGCCGATCTGCTGCGCGCGCCGGTCGGTGATGAAGTGCATGTACTGCTCGCACAGCTGCGCCGACAGGCCGAGCATGCCGCGCGGCATGGTGTCACGCGCGTACGCGACCTCCAGCTCGCACGCGTCCTTCAGCATTCCGCGCACCTCTTCCTGGAACTCTTCGGTCCACAGGTGCGGGTTCTCGATCTTGATCTGGTTGATGCAGTCGATGCCGAAGTTCAGGTGGATCGACTCGTCGCGCAGGATGTACTGGTACTGCTCGGCGATGCCGACCATCTTGTTCCGGCGGCCGAGCGAGAGGATCTGCGCGAAGCCGGTGTAGAACCACATGCCCTCGAAGATCACGTAGAACGCGACGAGGTCACGCAGGAACGCCGTGTCGGCCTCCGGCGTCCCGGTCTCGAAGTCCGGGTCCTCCAGGTGCTGCGTGTACTTCAGCGCCCACGCGTCCTTGTCCGAAATGGACGGAACCTCGCGGTACATGTTGAACAGCTCGCCCTCGACCAGGCCGAGGCTCTCGCAGATGTACTGGAAGGTGTGCGTGTGCACGGCTTCCTCGAACGCCTGGCGCAGCAGGTACTGGCGGCACTCGGGGTTGGTGATCTGCCGGTACACCGCGAGCACGATGTTGTTGGCCACCAAGGACTCCGCGGTCGCGAAGAAGCCGAGGTTGCGCTTCAGCATCTGCCGCTCGTCCTCGGTGAGGCCGTCGGTCGACTTCCACAGCGCGATGTCGGCCTGCATGGCGACCTCGGTCGGCATCCAGTGGTTGTTGCAGCCGGCCAGGTACTTGTCCCACGCCCACCGGTACTTCATCGGCAGCAGCTGGTTGACGTCGGCGCGCGCGTTGATCATGCGCTTGTCGTCGACGTTGATCCGGGCCGCCCCGACCTCGATCTCACCGAGGCCGGTGACGCCGGTCGTCTCCACGTTGGTCATATCGCTCACTTCGGCAGGTGGGCTCGTGAGTGTTTAGGGCGGTTCTAACCGCCCTAAACACTCACGAGCCGGGGCGGGCTTACTGGCAGGCTTCGCAGTCGGGGTCGTCGATGCGGCAGGCGGCGCCTTCGGTGGTGACGAAGTCGACGTCCGTCTTCGGCAGCTCCTTCGGCTCCGGCTTGGCAGCCGGCGCGGTCACCGGGATCGCCGGGACGGCCGCGGCCGGCGAGGGAGCCGGGGCCGGGGTGGCCGCCGGAGCCGCCGGGGCCGCCGCGGGAGCCGCGGTGGCGGTGGCCGTGCCGGCCGAGACGGCGTTCAGCTTGCCGTCGGTGCCGCGCAGGGTGCTCTTCTCCACGTGCGTCGCGGACTGCGCGCGCAGGTAGTACGTGGTCTTGAGGCCCTTGTGCCACGCGTAGCGGTACAGCTCGTCGAGCTTGCGGCCGCTCGGCGCCGCGATGTACAGGTTCAGCGACTGCGCCTGGTCGATCCACTTCTGGCGCACCGAACCGGCGTCGACGATCCACTTCGACTCGATCTCGAACGCCGTGGCGTACAGCGCCTTCAGGTCGTCCGGCACCCGGTCGATCCGGCCGAGGCTGCCGTCGAAGTACTTGAGGTCGCTGACCATGACCTCGTCCCACAGCCCGCGCTCCTTGAGCGAGCGGACCAGGTGCGGGTTGACGACGGTGAAGTCGCCGGACATGTTCGACTTGACGAACAGGTTCTGGAACAGCGGCTCGATCGACTGGCCGACACCCGAGATGTTGGAGATCGTCGCGGTCGGCGCGATCGCCATCACGTTGGAGTTGCGCATGCCGACGGTCTTGACGCGCTCGCGCAGCGGCGCCCAGTCGAGCGTCGTGGAGGTGTCGACGTCGAGGCCGTCACCACGGCGGGCGTCGATGAGCAGCTGCAGCGAGTCGATCGGCAGGATGCCCTTGCTCCACAGCGATCCCTCGAACGACTGGTACTGGCCGCGCTCCTCGGCGAGGTCGGTCGAGGCCGAGATCGCGTAGTAGGAGAGGTGCTCCATGCTGACGTCGGCGAACTTGACGGCCTCGGCCGAGGCGAACGGCAGGCCGATCTCGAACAGCGCGTCCTGGAAGCCCATGATGCCCAGGCCGACCGGGCGGTGACGCAGGTTGGAGCGGCGCGCCTCCGGGATCGTGTAGAAGTTGATGTCGATCACGTTGTCCAGCATGCGGACGGCCGTGCGCACGGTCTTCTCGAGGCGCTTGGTGTCCAGGCCCTCGGGGGTGACGTGCTTGAGCAGGTTGACCGAGCCGAGGTTGCAGACCGCGACCTCTTCGGTGTTGGTGTTCAGCGTGATCTCGGTGCACAGGTTCGACGAGTGCACGACGCCGACGTGCTGCTGCGGCGAGCGCAGGTTGCACGGGTCCTTGAACGTGATCCACGGGTGGCCGGTCTCGAACAGCATGGTGAGCATCCGGCGCCACAGCTCGACCGCGCGGATCTTGCGGAACACCTTGATCTCGCCGCGCTCGGCCATCGCCTCGTACTCGGCGTAGCGCTGCGAGAACGCGTTGCCGTAGAGGTCGTGCAGGTCCGGGGTCTCGTTCGGCGAGAACAGCGTCCACTGCGCGTCGGCCTCGACGCGGCGCAGGAACTCGTCCGGCACCCAGTTGGCCGTGTTCATGTCGTGCGTGCGGCGGCGGTCGTCACCGGTGTTCTTGCGCAGGTCGAGGAACTCCTCGATGTCCACGTGCCAGGTCTCGAGGTACGCGCAGGCCGCGCCCTTGCGCTTGCCGCCCTGGTTGACCGCGACGGCGGTGTCGTTGGCGATCTTGAGGAACGGCACGACACCCTGGGACTGGCCGTTGGTGCCCTTGATGTGCGCGCCGAGGCCGCGGACCGGGGTCCAGTCGTTGCCGAGGCCGCCCGAGTACTTCGCCAGCAGCGCGTTGTTCTTGTACGCCTGGAAGATCGAGTCCAGGTCGTCGTCCACCGTGGTGAGGAAGCAGGACGACAGCTGCGCGCGGGTGGTGCCCGAGTTGAACAGCGTCGGAGTCGAGGCCATGAAGTGGAACGTCGAGAGCAGCTCGTAGAACTCGATGGCGCGGGCTTCGCGGTCGTCCTCGCGGATCGCCAGGCCCATCGCGACGCGCATGAAGAACGCCTGCGGCAGCTCGAAGCGGGTGCCGTTGTGGTGCTGGAAGTACCGGTCGTACAGCGTCTGCAGGCCGAGGAAGCCGAAGTCGAGGTCACGCTTGGCCTCGATCGCCGCGGTGATCTTGTCCAGGTCGAAGGAGAGCAGCTCGCTGTCGACCAGCTCCAGCTCGACCGCGCGGCGCAGGTAGTTGCGGAAGTACGCGGGGTACTCGCCGGCCATCTCGTCCTGGCTGGCCAGGCGCGGCTTCTTCGCGAGGTAGCTCAGGGCCTCGCCGCGCAGCTTGTCCAGCAGCAGCCGGGCGCTGACGTAGGAGTAGTTCGGCTCCTGCTCGACCAGCACGCGGGCGGCCATGATCTGGGCCAGTGCGAGCTCGTCGGCGCTGATGCCGTCGTAGAGGTTGCGCTTGGCCTCGGCCAGCACCGGCTCGGCGGTGACGTCGTCGAGCCCGGCGACGGCCTCGCCCACGACGTGGGACACGCGGGCCCAGTCGAGCGGACGCAGCACGCCGTCGACGCCCTTGACGCTCAGCGTGGCCTCGGCGGGCGTCGTGGGCTCGGTCGCCTTGCGGGCCTTGCTGTGCTCCTCGCGGTAGAGGACGTAGGCGCGGGCGACCTTGTGGTGCTCGCCGCGCATCAGCGCGAGCTCGACGATGTCCTGGATCTGCTCGATGTGCAGCGCGGTCTCGGGACCGGCGTGGCGCAGCAGGGTGGTCTCGACCTGCTCGGTGAGCTCGGCGACGACGTGGTGCACGCGGGAGGACGCGGCGGCGTCGCCGCCCTCGACCGCGAGGAACGCCTTCGTCAGCGCGACCGAGATCTTCCCGGCGTCGAACGGCGACACGCTGCCGTCCCGCCGGATGACCCGGATCGCGGTGGGACTGGAGTCGGCGGCGGCGGGCGGCCGCTGACCGGTTTCGACTGACATGCGTGTCTCCAAAATTGGACGCGTTGGATCGCCACAGGGCCTCATGAGGCCATGTGCTGCAAGTTCTTCGAAGCTGCCCGGCAGTACTCTGCAGCGGTCTCCCCGTCGCTGGGCGCTGCCGGTCCACAGAGACTACATGTAGGGGTTGGAGGCTGCACGTGCCCCAATGGGTGGCGTGTCGCGGTCTCACCCTCGCGGGTTACGCGGTCACCGAGAGGTGCTGCTCAGGCCCGGGAACAGGCCCTCCGGCGCCGCCCGCAACGGCCAACACGCCGCCCGCAACGGCCAACACGCCGCCCGCAACGGCCAACACGCCGCCCGCAACGGCCAACACGCCGCCCGCAACGGCCAACACAGCGCCCGCAACGGCCAACACAGCGCCCGCAACGGCCAACACAGCGAGCGTCGGTCGTGTTGGCTGCTCCGGTTGGCGTGTTGGCCACTCGGGGCGGTGTGTTGGCCGCTCCGGTCGGTGAGTTGGGCACGCCGGAAGACGGTCAGGCGCCGAAGCGCAACTCGGACGCGAGGAGTTCGAGGCTCGTCACCGGCCGTCGCGAAGCTAGATAGCCCAGGGGTCCACTGGGGTTGAGGCTCCAGTCCGCCGACGCCGGGCGCGGGCGGATCTTCGCGCCGACCGGCGTCCGCAAGAGACCGTCGCGCGCCTGGACGACGTCGAACGACGTCGGCAGCCGCAACGGCAAGCCGGCGCGGCCCTTGAACGCCGCCGTCGCCAGCCAGTCGTCCGCGGTGGCCGCCGTGGCGGTGAAGGTGCGGCCGCTCGTGAAGTCCAGCGTGGCCAGGTCCTTCGGAATCGCCCACAGATCGCGGCCGCCCTGGAGGGAGACCTCGCTGTCGACCCAGATCTCGGTGATCGAGCACGACACCCGGCGGCCCTTGACCGCCACCGCCGCCAGTAACTCGTGGTAGGCGAGCTGGCCGGGCGGCGTGTAGTCGATCCACGCCGTGAACACGGACGCGTGCCCGGCGATCACCAGTGGTTCGGCGGGCACCGCGGGCAGGTCCGTCACCGGGACGCGCCAGATCGAGACGCGCGCGTCCGCGACGAGGTTCCAGGGCTGCGGCGGGTAGGCGGTCATGCGTCCAGCCAGGGGAGGTAGTCGGGCAGGTCCTTGTCGACGCGCAGGCCCCACGACGGCGGCCGTTTCTGCAGGAACGACATGACCCCTTCGACGGCGTCCGCGTTCGTGCCCAGGCCGCCGATCAGGCGGGAGTCGAGCTCGTGCACCGGGAACGGTGAGTCGGCGCTCGCCATCCGGTAGAGCAGCTGGCGGGTGACCGCGACGGACACCGGCGCGGTGTTCGCGATCAGCTCGCGGGCCAGCTCGTACGCCTCGTCGAGCACGGTTCCGGTCGGGAAGACCTGGTGCACCAAGCCTTTCGCGAGGGCTTCCGCCGCGGGGAAGACGCGGCCGCTGATCATCCAGTCGAGCGCGGTGCCCATGCCGACGAGCCGGGGGAGGAACCAGGCCGACGCGCCTTCGGGGTAGATGCCGCGGCGGGTGAACACGAAGCCGAACCGGGAGTCCTCGGAGGCGAGGCGGTAGTCGCAGGGGAGCGTGATCGTGCTGCCGGCGCCGACGGCCGCGCCCTGCAGGGCCGCGATCACCGGCTTGTTCATCGTGAAGATCCGCTTCGAGCAGCGGCCGGCCGGCTCCTGCCAGGCCGCGTCCGGCCCGGTCGCCGGGTCGAAGTCGAAACCGCCCTGTGACAGGTCGGCGCCGACGCAGAAGTCCTGGCCCGCGCCGGTCAGCACCACCACGCGGACGTCCTCGTCGCGGTCGGCGCGGTCCATCGCCGCGCCGAGCTCGTCGGCCATCCGGATCGTGTAGCCGTTGCGCGCCTCGGGGCGGTTCAGCGTCACCGTGGCGATCCGGTCCGCGACGGCGTAGGTGGTCTCGGCCATGGCGATGAAACTAAGGCAGACCGACACTACTGGCAAGATGTCAATAGTGTCTCCGCAGCGTCCGGGGTGAAACAATCAGGCGTGCTTGATTTTTATCGAGGCCGGTGCCACGCTGGGCGGCAGTACGCAAGGAGGCGGCGATGGCGGACCTCGGCGTGATCCTCGGGGATCTCGACGCAGAATCACAGGCACTCGATGACGTGGTGGCGGACCTGCCCGCGTCCGACTGGGCGCTGGAAACACCGGCCGCTCGGTGGACGATCGCGCACCAGATCGCGCACCTGACCTGGACCGACGGGAAGGCCTTGATCGCCACGGCCCATCCGGAGGACTGGCAGGCCGAGGTCGAAAGCCTGCTCACCGTCGGCGAGCACTACGTCGACGAAGCCGCGGCCGAAGGCGCCGACCTGTCGCCCGAGGAGCTGCTCGAACGCTGGCGCGCCGGGCGGGCGCGACTGGCCGAGGCCCTCGCCGCGGTGCCGGACGGGCAGAAGCTGCCCTGGTACGGCCCGCCGATGAGCGCGGCGTCGATGGTGACCGCGCGGCTGATGGAGACCTGGGCGCACGGCCAGGACGTCTACGACGCGCTCGGCCTGCGCCGCGAGCCCACCGCGCGGCTCTGGCACATCGCCCGCTTCGGCACGCGGACCCGCGACTTCGCCTACCTGCTCAACTCGCTCGCCCCGCCGACCGAGGAGTTCCGGGTCGAACTGGCCGCGCCGGACGGCACCACCTGGACGTTCGGGCCCGAGGACGCCGAGCAGCGGCTCACCGGCAGCGCCGTGGACTTCTGCCTGGTCGTCACCCAGCGGCGGCACCCGGCCGACACCGATCTCGTGGCGCAGGGCCCCGACGTCGAGGAGTGGCTGACCGTTGCGCAGGCCTTCGCCGGGCCTCCGGGATCGGGTCGGGAAGCGGGGCAGTTCGCATGACCGCCTTGAGGATCGGCAATGCGTCGGGGTTCTACGGCGACCGCTTCTCCGCCGTGCGCGAGATGCTCACCGGCGGGCCCTTGGACGTCCTGACCGGCGACTACCTGGCCGAGCTGACCATGCTCATCCTCGGCCGCGACCGGCTGAAGGACGCGAACCGCGGGTACGCCAAGACGTTCCTTCGCCAGATGGAGGAGAACCTCGAGCTGGCGAAGGAAAACGGCGTCAAGATCGTCGCCAACGCGGGCGGGCTCAACCCGGCTGGGCTGGCGGACGCCCTGCGTGAAATCGCCGACAAGCTCGGTGTCGACGTCAAGATCGCGCACGTCGAAGGCGACGACCTGGTCGCCCGCGCCGACGAGCTGGATCTCGGGAAACCCTTGACGGCCAACGCTTATCTCGGCGCGTGGGGCATCGCGGAGTGCCTGAACGCCGGCGCCGACGTCGTCGTCACCGGGCGCGTCACCGACGCCTCGGTGATCGTCGGACCGGCCGCCGCGCACTTCGGCTGGGGCCGTGACGACTACGACGCGCTCGCCGGCGCCGTCGCCGCCGGGCACGTCATCGAATGCGGCGCCCAGGCCACCGGCGGCAACTACGCCTTCTTCACCGAGCACGCCCTGGGCCTTCCGGGTTTCCCGATCGCCGAGATCGAGGCCGACGGCTCCAGCGTGATCACCAAGCACCCGGGCACCGGCGGCGTGGTGACCACCGGCACGGTCACCGCCCAGCTGCTCTACGAGATCACCGGCGCCCGCTACGCCGGCCCGGACGTCACCACGCGATTCGACACGCTCTCGGTGAGCCAGGACGGACCCGACCGCGTGCGGATCTCCGGCGTCCGCGGCGAGGCGCCGCCGCCGACGCTCAAGGTCGCGCTGAACACCCTCGGCGGGTTCCGCAACGAGACGACGTTCGTCCTCACCGGACTCGACATCGACGCGAAAGCCGCGCTGGTGAAGGAACAGCTCGAAGGCGCGCTGAAGGACCGGCCGCCCGCCGACGTCAAGTGGACGCTGGCGCGGACCGACCACGTCGACGCCGACACCGAGCAGACCGCGAGCGCGTTGCTGCACGTCGCCGTCAAGGACGCCGACCCGAAGGTCGCCGGCCGCGCCTTCACGAGCGCCGCGGTCGAACTCGCGCTGGCCAGCTACCCCGGTTTCCACGTCACGGCCCCGCCGTCGGACGCCTCGCCGTACGGCGTCTACACGGCGGCCTACGTGGACGCCGGGAAGGTGCCGCACGTCGCCGTGCTGCCGGACGGGATGCGGGTCGACATCGCGCCGTCGACGTCCACTGTGGAGCTGTCCGATGTGGACGAGCCGGAGCTGCCCGAGCCGCTCGACCACGGGCCGGTGCGGCGCGCGCCGCTCGGCAGCGTCATCGGCGCGCGCAGCGGCGACAAGGGCGGCAACGCCAACCTCGGCGTCTGGGTGCGGTCCGACGACGCCTGGCGGTGGCTGGTGCACCGGCTGACCGTCGCCGAGTTCAAGCTGCTGCTGCCCGAGACCGCCGACCTGCCGGTGACGCGTTACCTGCTGCCGAACCTGCGGGCGATGAACTTCGTCGTCGAAGGCATCCTCGGGCAGGGCGTCGCGTCGCAGGCGCGGTTCGACCCGCAGGCCAAGGCCTTCGGCGAGTGGTTGCGGTCCCGCGAAATCGACATCCCCGAGGTGCTCCTGTGACCGATCCGTTCCGGACGCCCGAGCGGGCCGAGCTGCGCAAGACCGTGCGCCGGTTCGTCGAGCAGGAGGTCCTGCCGCACCTCGACGACTGGGAACGCGCCGGCGAGCTGCCGCGTGACCTGCACCGCACGGCCGGGGACCTGGGCCTGCTGGGCGTCGCGTTCCCCGAGGAGATCGGCGGCGGGGACGGCAACTACCTCGACGCGCTCGTCGTCGCCGAGGAGATGCACTACGCCGGCGGCTCCGGCGGCCTGTTCGCGTCGCTGTTCACCTGCGGCATCGCCGTGCCGCACATCGCCGAGGCCGCCGACCCCGTGCAGATCGAGCGCTGGGTGCGGCCGACCCTGGCGGGCGACAAGATCGGCTCGCTGGCCGTCACCGAGCCGGACGGCGGCTCCGACGTCGCCGGGATCCGGACCACCGCGGTCCGCGAAGGCGACGAGTACGTCATCAACGGCGCCAAGACCTACATCACCTCCGGCTGCCGCGCCGACTTCGTGACGACCGTCGTGCGCACCGGCGGCGACGGCGCCCACGGGTTGTCGCTGATCGTCGTCGAACGCGGGACGCCCGGCTTCACCGTCTCCCGCAAGCTCGAGAAGATGGGCTGGCTCTGCTCCGACACCGCCGAACTGTCCTACGTGGACGTCCGGGTGCCGGTGGAGAACCTCGTCGGCGCCGAGAACAGCGGGTTCGCGCAGGTGGCCACCCAGTTCGTCACCGAACGGCTTTCTCTCGCGGTGCAGGCGTATTCGCACGCGCAGCGCGCGCTCGACCTGACGCTCGACTGGTGCCGGTTGCGCGAGACGTTCGGCCGGCCGCTGATCTCGCGGCAGCTCGTGCAGCACAAGCTGACCGAGATGGCGCGCAAGACCGACGTCGCGCGCACCTACGCCCGGCAGGTCGCGATCCGGCACGTGTCGGGCGAAGAGGTCATCGCCGAAGCCTGTTTCGCCAAGAACACCGCCGTCGAGGCCGCCGAATGGGTGGTCAACGAGGCCGTCCAGCTGCACGGCGGGCTCGGCTACATGCGCGAGGCCGAGGTGGAGCGGCACTACCGCGACGTCCGGATCCTCGGCATCGGCGGCGGCACCAACGAGATCCTCACCGGCCTGGCCGCGAAGCGATTGGGATACACCTCATGACCACCCTGAGGTCCACAGTGGACACGCGGGCCGCCGAGTTCGGCGCCAACCGCGAGGCGATGCTGGAGAAGCTCGCCGAGATCGACGCCGAGCAGGCCAAGGCCGTGGCCGGCGGCGGCGAGAAGTACGTCGAGCGACACCGCAAGCGCGGCAAGCTCCTGGCCCGCGAACGGATCGAGCTGCTGCTCGACGAGGACTCACCGTTCCTGGAGCTTTCGCCGTTGGCGGCCTGGGGCACCGACTACCGCGTCGGCGCGAGCCTGGTGACCGGCATCGGCGTCGTCGAAGGCGTCGAGTGCCTGGTCTCGGCCAGTGACCCGACGGTCAAGGGCGGCGCCAGCAACCCGTGGACGACCAAGAAGAGCTTCCGGGCCTCCGACATCGCCGCGCAGAACCGGCTGCCGTCGATCAACTTGGTCGAGTCCGGCGGCGCGGACCTGCCGACGCAGAAGGAGATCTTCATCCCCGGCGGCCGGATCTTCCGCGACATCACGCGCGCCTCGGCCGCGGGCTGCCCGACGGTCGCGCTGGTGTTCGGCAACTCGACCGCCGGCGGCGCGTACTTGCCGGGCATGTCGGACTACGTCGTGATGGTCAAGGAACGCGCGAAGGTGTTCCTCGGCGGTCCGCCGCTGGTCAAGATGGCCACCGGTGAGGAGTCCGACGACGAGTCGCTCGGCGGCGCCGAGATGCACGCGCGGACCTCGGGCCTGGCCGACTACCTCGCCGTCGACGAGCAGGACGCGATCCGCCTGGGCCGCAGCATCATCAAGCGGCTCAACTGGACCAAGCAGGGGCCGACGCCGAAGCCGGACTACGCCGAGCCGGTGTACGACGTCGACGACCTGCTCGGCATCGTGCCGACCGACCTGAAGGTGCCGTTCGACCCGCGCGAGGTGATCGCCCGCGTCGTCGACGGCTCCGACTTCGACGAGTTCAAGCCGCTCTACGGGCCGAGCCTGGTGACGGGCTGGGCGAGCATCCACGGCTACCCGGTCGGCGTGCTGGCCAACGCGCAGGGTGTGCTGTTCGGCGAGGAGTCGCAGAAGGCCGCGCAGTTCATCCAGCTGGCCAACCAGATCCACACGCCGCTGGTCTTCCTGCACAACACCACCGGCTACATGGTCGGCAAGGAGTACGAGCAGAGCGGCATCATCAAGCACGGCGCGATGATGATCAACGCCGTGTCGAACTCGAAGGTGCCGCACCTGTCCGTCCTCATGGGAGCGTCCTACGGCGCCGGGCACTACGGGATGTGCGGCCGGGCCTACGATCCCCGCTTCCTGTTCGCCTGGCCGAGCGCGAAGTCCGCGGTGATGGGCCCGGCGCAGCTGGCCGGCGTGCTGTCCATCGTGGCCCGCGCGGCCACCGAGGCGCGTGGCCAGGAGTACAGCGAGGAAAACGACAAGGCCATGCGCGCCATGGTGGAAGGCCAGATCGAAGCCGAGTCGATGCCGATGTTCCTCTCCGGCATGCTCTACGACGACGGCATCATCGACCCGCGCGACACCCGCACCGTGCTGGGGCTGAGCCTGTCCGCGATCTACAATGGACCAGTGAAGGGCGCCGAAGGCTTCGGCGTCTTCCGGATGTGAGTGAGCGATGATCCAGAACCTGCTGGTCGCCAACCGCGGCGAGATCGCCCGCCGCGTCTTCTCGAGCTGCCGCGACGCCGGGATCGGCACGGTCGCCGTGTTCTCCGACGCCGATGCCGCCGCACCCCACACCCTCGAAGCCGACGCGGCCGTCCGGCTGCCCGGCAACGCGCCGTCCGAGACGTACCTGCGTGCCGAGCTGCTGGTCAAGGCCGCCGCGGACACCGGCGCCGACGCCGTCCACCCCGGCTACGGTTTCCTGTCCGAGAACGCCGCGTTCGCCCGCGCCGTCCTCGACGCCGGGCTGACCTGGGTCGGGCCGCCGCCGGAGGCCATCGAGACCATGGGCTCCAAAGTGGAGTCCAAGCGGCTGATGGCCGCGGCCGGTGTGCCGGTGCTGTCCGAACTGGACCCGGCGTCGGTGACGTCGGAAGATCTGCCCCTGCTGGTCAAGGCGTCCGCCGGGGGTGGTGGCCGCGGGATGCGCGTGGTCCGCTCCCTCGACGAGCTGGCCGAGGCCGTGGAAGGCGCGAGCGCGGAGGCCGCGTCCGCGTTCGGCGACCCGACCGTGTTCTGCGAGCGGTACCTGGAGACCGGGCGGCACATCGAGGTCCAGGTGCTGGCCGACCGGCACGGCACGGTGTGGGCGGTGGGGGAGCGGGAGTGCTCGATCCAGCGCCGGCACCAGAAGGTCGTCGAGGAGGCGCCGTCGCCGTTCGTCGACGACGCCATGCGCGCGGAGCTGTTCGACGCCGCGCGCAAGGCGGCCCAGGCGATCGACTACGTCGGCGCGGGCACCGTCGAGTTCCTCGCCGGGCCGGACGGGCGGTTCTACTTCCTCGAGATGAACACCCGGCTGCAGGTCGAGCACCCGGTCACCGAGAACGTCACGGGCCTGGACCTGGTGGCGCTGCAGTTGCGCGTCGCCGACGGGGAACGGCTGCCCGCCGACCCGCCGCCGACCGTCGGGCACTCCATCGAGGTCCGGCTCTACGCCGAGGATCCGGCCGAGAACTGGCAGCCGCAGAGCGGCACGCTGCACACGTTCGAAGTGCCCGATGTGGACCGTTCGTTCACCCGCGGACCGGGGCTGCGGCTGGATTCCGGGTTCGTCAGCGGTTCGGTCGTCGGCGTCCACTACGACCCGATGCTGGCCAAGGTGATCACCTGGGCACCGACCCGCGCCGAGGCCGCGCGACGGCTCGCCAAGGCCCTGGCGGCGACGAAGATCCACGGCGTCGTCACCAACCGCGACCTGCTGGTCAACATCCTGCGGCACGACGCCTTCCTCGCCGGGGAGACCGACACGGCCTTCTTCGACCGGCACGGTCTCGACACGCTGGCCGCACCACTGGCCACTGTGGACACCGAGCGCCTCTCGGCGTTGGCCGCCGCACTCGCGGAAGCCGCGACGAACCGGGCCGGGGCGCGCACGCAGGGGCGGCTGCCCAGCGGCTGGCGCAACGTCCGGTCCGCCGGGCAGCGCAAGGTCTTCTCGATCGGCGACCGCGAGTACGAGGTCGTCTACACGCTCGGCCGGGACGGCTTGCGGGCCGAGGGCTACGACGCCGAGCTGGTCGGCGCCGAGCCCGGTCGGGTCGTGCTGGACGTCGCCGGCGTGCGGCGCACCTTCGACGTCGCCCGGCACGACGGCGTGTCCTATGTGGACTCCGCGCTCGGTTCGGTCGCGCTGACGGCAGCGCCGCGGTTCGCCGACCCGGACGCGGCGCTGGCGGCGGGCTCGCTGGTCGCGCCGATGCCGGGCACCGTCGTCCGGCTCGCCGTGCAGGCCGGGGACCCGGTCAAGGCGGGCGATCCGCTGCTGTGGCTCGAAGCGATGAAGATGGAGCACCGGATCGCGGCGCCCGCGGACGGCGTGGTGACGGAGCTGCCGGTGACGGTCGGGCAGCAGGTCGAAGTCGGCACAATTCTGGCTGTGGTCGGAGAAGCTGTGGTGGGAGAAGAAGCATGAACGCGATGAACTTCATCGAGCCCGAAGAGCGGATCGCGCTCCGCAAGGCCGTCGCCGAGCTCGGCACCAAGTACGGCCACGAGTACTACGCGCGCAAGGCCCGCGCCGGCGAGAAGACCCACGAGCTGTGGGACGAGGCCGGCCGGCTGGGCTACCTCGGCGTCAACATCCCCGAGGAGTACGGCGGCGGGGGCGCGGGCATCGCCGACCTCGCCGCGGTGCTGGAGGAGCTGGCCGCCGCGGGTTCGCCGTTGCTGCTCATGGTCGTCTCGCCGGCGATCTGCGGCACCGTGATCTCCCGCTTCGGCACCGAAGAGCAGAAGAAGCAGTGGCTGCCCGGCATCGCCGACGGCAGCAAGCGGATGGTCTTCGCCATCACCGAGCCGGACGCCGGGTCGAACTCGCACAAGATCACCACCACCGCCAAGCGCGACGGCGACGGCTGGGTCCTCAGTGGACGCAAGGTGTACATCTCCGGTGTCGACGAGGCGGACGCGGTGCTCGTCGTCGGCCGCATGGAGGACTCGAAGACCGGCCGGCTCAAGCCCGCGCTGTTCATCCTGCCGACGGGCACGGCCGGGTTCGAGTACACCGTGATCCCGATGGACATCGTCGCGCCGGAGGACCAGTTCTCGCTGTTCCTCGACGACGTCAAGCTCCCGGCCGAGGCGCTCGTCGGCGAGGAGGACGCGGCGATCGCCCAGCTGTTCGCCGGCCTCAACCCGGAACGCATCATGGGCGCGTCGTTCTCCCTCGGCATCGCCCGGTACGCGCTGGCCAAGGCCGTCTCCTACGCCAACCAGCGGCAGGTCTGGGGCACGCCGATCGGCGCCCACCAGGGGCTCGCGCACCCGCTGTCGGAGATCAAGATCGAGCTGGAACTGGCCAAGCTGATGACCCAGAAGGCCGCTTCGCTCTACGACGCCGGTGACGACTTCGGCGCGGGGGAGTCGGCCAACATGGCCAAGTACGCCGCCGCCGAGGTCGCCATCCGCGCCACCGACCAGGCCGTGCAGACCCACGGCGGCAACGGCCTGGCCACCGAGTACGGCCTCGGCACGCTGGTCACCGCCGTCCGGCTGGGCCGGATCGCCCCGGTCAGCCGCGAGATGGTGCTCAACTTCGTCGGCCAGCACAGCCTCGGCCTGCCCAAGTCCTACTAGGAGGGTCGACATGTCCACATTGGACGGCAAGACGATCATCATGTCCGGTGGGAGCCGCGGCATCGGTGAGGCGATCGCCATACGCGCCGCGGCCGACGGCGCCAACGTCGCGCTGCTCGCCAAGACCGCCGAACCGCACCCGAAGCTGCCCGGCACTATCTACACCGCCGCGGAAGCCATCGAGAAGGCCGGCGGGCACGCGCTGCCGATCCTCGGCGACGTCCGTGACGACGACGGGGTCGCGGCGGCGGTGGCGAAGACCGTGGAGCAGTTCGGCGGCATCGACATCGTCGTGAACAACGCCAGCGCGATCGACCTGACGCCGACCGAGCAGGTCAGCATGAAGCGCTACGACCTGATGCAGGACATCAACGCGCGGGGGACGTTCCTGCTGTCCAAGCTGGCCATCCCGCACCTGCGGGCCTCGGCGAACGCGCACATCCTGACGCTGTCGCCGCCGATCAGCCTCGACGAGAAGTGGTTCACCGCCGGCCACCTCGCCTACAGCATCGCGAAGTACTCGATGAGCCTGGTGACCGTCGGCCTCGCGGCGGAACTGAAGGCGGACGGCGTCGCGGTCAACTCGCTCTGGCCGCGCACGACGATCGACACGGCGGCGATCCGCAACGTCGTCGGCGCCGAGCTGGCCGACCGCAGCCGCACGCCGGAGATCATGGCCGACGCCGCCTACGCGATCCTCACCAAGCCGAGCCGCGAGGCGACCGGGAACTTCTTCCTCGACGACGAGGTCCTGCGCGCCGAAGGGGTGACCGACTTCGCGAAGTACCGGATCGGGGGCTCCGAGGACGACCTCCAGCTCGACTTCTGGGTCGATCCGGCGTAGCCGATGCTCCGCGAACCGCAGCAGGAACGCAGCCGCACCACCCGGCGGCGGCTCATCGAGGCCGCGCTCGACAGCTTCGGCGAGCGCGGCTGGCACGGGGTCACGGTCGCCGTGATCGCCGAACGCGCGGGCGTTTCCCGGGGCGCCGCGCAGCACCACTTCCCGACGCGGGAAGACCTGGTCGCGGCGGCGGTGGACCTCCTGGGCGAGGCCCAGATCGACGAGCTGCGCGCGCAGGCCGCGGACCTGCCGAGCGGGTCGTCGCGCATCGAGCGCGTCGTCGAGATGGTGCTGAACCTGTACACCGGGCCGCTGTTCCGGGCCGCGTTGCAGCTCTGGGCGGTCGCGGCCACGGACGAGGCGCTCCGGGACGTCCTGGTGCCCCTGGAGGCCCGGGTCGGCCGTGAGGCGCACCGGGTGACCGTCGAGCTGCTGGGCGTCGACGAGTCCCGGGCGGGAGTGCGCGAGCTGGTCCAGGCCACGCTCGACCTCGCCCGCGGCCTGGGCCTGGCGAACCTGCTGACCGACGACACCCGGCGGCGGCGGCAGATCGTGCGCGAGTGGGCGCAGACCCTCGAACTCCGCATGGCTGAAGCCGCGAGCTGACCGGCGGCCGTCGACACACTGGTCCAGGCCACTTTTCGCCCTGTTGACCGCCCCGGGCCCCGCTCCGCCGACTGGCCGGAACCGCCAAGGTCTAGTAAACGTCCTAGTGCTGTAGCTAACACAATTGGCCCAATGGACGATGACTCGTAGTAGTAGGTCACGAAGCAGAAAGGCAGTCCGGTGTCCGGTTCAGGAGTCGAGCTCACCCACCGCGCGATGGCGATGCTGAGGGCGGTGGCAGCCGGGCGTGCTGAGATGTCGTGCAGCTGCGAGCCGGACCTCTTCGTAGACGGATTCGCCTGTTGCGATCAGATGACCGCGCACGCGCTGGCCCACGGCGGCTACGTCCGTCCCGCCGCCGATGGCGCCGTCGGGCGCGTCGCGGCCGAACTGACCGAGGCCGGCCGGGCCGCGCTGGAGATCACCCTCGCCGCCTGAGCCCGGAGCCGCCGTCACTGAGCGTCGCGGGGTTCGCTCGCACGTTCGGTGACCACCGCCGTACCCGCTCAGGGCCCTGACCTGGCAGTGTGGTGCCATGGCGGATCAGGACCCCCCGGCCACGAAGCCGGGGGACGAGGAAGCGACGATCTTCCTCCCCAGTGACTTGCGCGGCCACCACTGGCCGACCCGCGACCTCGACGTCTCCCGGCGGCCGTACGACGAGTTCGCCACCCAGATCGTCGCGAGGCCACCCGCGTCGCCGGTGTCGGCCGGTCGCAGCGAAGGGGCCGGCGCCTCGCTGGCCCGCTCGAGCGGGCGGATGGCGATCGCCTCGACCGTCAGCCGGATCACCGGCTTCGTCGCCAAGCTGCTGCTCGCCGCCGTGGTCGGCACCGGGATCGTCAACGACGCCTTCACCGTCGCCAACACCCTGCCGAACATCGTGTTCGAGCTGCTCTTCGGCGGGGTGCTGGCCAGTGTCGTGGTGCCGCTGCTGGTCCGCTCGCAGGACGACGCCGACGGCGGCCGGGCCTACACGCAGCGGCTCCTCTCGATGGCGCTGGTGCTGCTCACCGTCGGGACGGCCGTCGCGGTGGCCATCGCGCCGCTGTTCACCGCTCTCTACGTCGACAAATCGTCAGCGGAGGCCAACCCGGGGCTCACCACCGCGCTGGCGTACCTGCTGCTGCCGCAGATCCTGTTCTACGGCCTGTTCGCGCTGATGTCGGCCATCCTCAACGCCCAGAACGTGTTCGGCCCGCCGGCCTGGGCGCCGGTGCTGAACAACGTCGTCGTCACCGCCACGCTGGTCGTGTTCGCGCTGATGCCGGGGGAGCTGACGCTCAACCCGGTGCGGATGAGCGACCCGAAGCTGCTCGTGCTCGGCTTCGGCACGACGCTCGGCATCGTCGTGCAGGCGCTGGTGCTCATCCCGGCGTTGCTGCGCACCGGCTTCCGGTTCCGCTGGCGCTGGGGTTTCGACCCGCGGATGAAGGAGTTCGGCGGGCTCGCCGCGTGGATCCTCGGGTACGTCGTGGTGAGCCACGTCGGGTTCGTCGTCACGACCCGGGTGCTGACCGGCGGCACCGGCGGCGGCGTCACCGCCTACAGCTACGCGTCGCTGCTCTTCCAGCTGCCGTACGGCATCCTCGGCGTCTCGCTGCTGACCGCCCTCATGCCGCGGATGAGCCGGGCCGCCGCGGACGGCGACACCGCGCGGCTCGTCGGCGACCTTTCGCTCGCCTCCCGCATCTCCACGGTGCTCTTCGTGCCGATCTCCGCCGCGCTGGCCGTCGTCGGCACGCCGATCGGCGTCGCGATCTTCACCTGGGGCCGCGGCACCCTCGACGACGCCGAGCGGCTCGGCCAGACCCTCGCCGTCTCCGCGGTCGGGCTGCTGCCCTACGCGCTGGTGATGCTGCAGCTGCGGGTGTTCTACGCCATGAAGGACGCCCGCACGCCCACGCTGATCATGCTCGTCATGACCGCCGTGAAGATCCCGCTGCTGTTCCTCTGCCGCGGGCTGCTCGACGGTGAGCACATCGTCTACGGCGTCATGCTGGTCAACGGCGCGGGGTTCGTCGTCGGCGCCGTGCTCGGCCAGGTCTGGCTGTGGGTGCGGCTCGGGCACCTGCGCAGCCGCCGCTCGCTGCGGGTCGGGCTCATCACCCTGGGCGTGAGCGGGCTCGGGGTGCTGGCCGCGGTGCTCGCCGGCTACGCCGTGCCGGGCTCGCTCGGCGTGATCCCCGCGGCGTGGGTGAAGCTGCCGATCCAGGGCCTGCTCGGGATCGCCGTGCCGTTCGGCCTCCTGGCGCTGGTGAAGCTGCCCGAGTTCACGCCCGTGACCCGCCGGGTGGCGGGGCTGCTGCGTCGCTGAACCCTTGGTGACGACTACGGCCGGATCCGCGTTCCGGATGTCTCGAAACGATAACGAGAGGGCTGCGATCAGCACGTTTACAATTCCGGCGCCGGTTCCTAATATCCAGCGGGATCAGCGAAGGGGTGGAGGTCGTTCATGACGCGCAGCGCGCGCAGGCGGCGGGACCGGGTCTCGGTCGACGAACTGCTCCGGCAGGCGGGGGTCCGGCCGCGGAAACCGGGCTCGCGCTCGGCCCGGGTGGCGGCCCGGCGGAACCGCGAGCCGGGCGGCGTGGCGAGCCGGATCGCGCTGGCGTCGGCGGTGACCGTGGTGCTGGGCGGGCTGGTGCTCGCGCTGGTGGTGCGGCCCGACCCGATCCCGGGATCCACGCCCTTCCCGCAGCTGCAGCCGGCCACCGGCACGCCGTCGTCGAGCGCGCTCGCGGTGCCCACGCAGACGACCACGCCGTCCCCGGTGGTCATGCAGGCCCAGCGGACACCGACGCCGACACCGACGCCGTCACCCGCCGTGTCGACGGTGGTGATCCCGCCGCCGACGACCACCGTGCCGCCACCGACCACAGTGGACTTGAGCACGCTGAACCCGGGCTACTCGACCTACGGCGGCGGCGACCACCACGGCGGTCACACCCGCTGACGCCGCAGCGGCAGGTAGGTCCCGCCGGCGATATCGGCGAGCCCGAGCCTGGCCAGCACGAACCCGACCGCGCCGGACGTGAGCGCGACGACCTTGGCGCCGTAGTGGGGTGCTGCCGGTCGTCGTCATGGACCGACGGTAGGTGACGGATATCGCGCCGGTGTGACGGTCAAAGGCGGCGTGCTCCAGGATGGTCCGGAGGGACGCACAGCCCGAGCTGCCGCCGGTAGGCCAGATCGCATGGCCAGCACGTCCGAACTCCGACGAAGTCGGCCGTACGGCCGGTGTATTCGACGAGGTCCGTGTAGCCGCACAACATGGTGATCGCGTCGCCGGGGCGGGGTACGCGGGCGAGCGCGGCTCGATGACGTTCGCCGTGGGCCACGAGGTGGAGCCGGTCGAGGTCGAGCAGAACGCTCAACGGCATCGCGCCGCTCCTGGGTCATCGGGCGCTGCGTTCGACCGGCCTGGTGCGGTGATCGGGCGATCCCTGGACGTCATGTTTTGAGGAAACCGCGCATCGAAGGACTCGGGAACCGCGTTGGCGGGGACGTTTCGCCGGCGAATTGGCCCGAGGGAAACGTCCGAAACGCCCCCGTGGGAATATGACGTATGGCCAACGACCGGCTACGGACAGCGATGCTCGCCGTCAACCTGACGGTGGAGAAGCTCGCGGCCGCGGTGGATGTCGATCCGAAGACGGCCGAGCGGTGGATCAGCCGCGAGCGAGTACCGCACCGGGCGACTCGGCACAAAGTCGTTGAAGTGCTGGAGTGTCGTGAGGTCGATTTGTGGCCGTCGCTGTTCGAAGACACCCAGGCCCGTTCGGGGGAGACGGAACTTTTCCGGTTGTACCCGTCGCGTTCGGCGATCACCGCGATGACTTGGACGAACCTGCTCGGCGGCCTTCGTGAGGCGATGGACCTGCAGGTCTTCTCCGGTATTTTCCTGGTCGAACAGTACGACCTCGTTGCGCTGATCCGAGCGAAATCCGCGACCGGCGTGCGATTTCGCCTTCTGGTCGGCGACCAGTCGGCTCCGGCAGTGATCCGCCGTGCCGTCGAGGAGGGCACACCCGGCGGCCTCGAAGGCCGGGTTCAGCTGATGCGCCGGTATCTGGCCGAGGTCGCCGGTCTGGACGGTGTCGAGGTGCGTACGCACGGCGAAACGCTTTACAACTCGCTCTACCGGTTCGACGATGACCTGCTCGTCAACGGGCACACGTTGGGCGCGCTGGCCGGCCAGAGCCCGGTGTGGCAGTTGAGGCGAACGCCTGCCGGACCGATCTGGGAGCACTATCGCCGGGCCTTCGAGCGGGCGTGGGCGGCCGGTGTACCCGAAATCCGATAGGAGCTTGTGATGGGCCGAGTCGACTACTTCAACGATCCTGCGGCGCCCACGGCCACCAGCGTGGTGCCTTCGGTGACCGCGGTCGTCCGTGACGGCCAAGGCCGCGTCCTGCTCATCCACAAGATCGACAACAACCGGTGGGCACTGCCGGGCGGCGGTCATGACGTGGGTGAACGGATCACGGAAACCGTTGTCCGCGAAGTTCGGGAGGAGACCGGGCTCGCGGTCGAAGTGCTGCGGTTGGTGGGGACCTACACCGATCCGCGGCACGTGATGGCCTACAGCGATGGTGAAGTCCGGCAGCAGTTCTCCCTGTGCTTCGAGGCGCGGTGGACCGGTGGGACACCACGCGAAGACGGCACCGAGACGAGGGCCGTCCGGTGGGTCGAGCCCGATGCCCTGGACACGTTGGACATTCATCCGTCCATGCGGCTGCGTATCCACCACGCGTTGGACGAGAGCCGCACGGCGCCCTACCTCGGCTGAGCCGCGAGGCGTTCTTCGGTTCGCTTGACGGACTCTCGGAGCACCGGAGCCGCTTTCGTCCAGGTGCGGTGAACTGGGTGATCGGCCGGGTAGCGCTCCAGGATCTCCGCGATCCGTTCGGCGAAGCCGAGACGATCGCCTCGGGGGCCGGTGGTCAGGTCCGCGGTGACCAGGGCGTCGAGGCACGATCCCGCCGGCACCGGGAAGGCCGCGAGTTCCGGGGTCAGTCCTCGTTCGGCGGCCTCGAACCGGGCGCCGGAATGGTGGGCGACCAGGTTGACCACGACATCCGGCCAGCCGAGGTGCCGCAGGTGGCGGGCGCCGTCGAGCGGGTGGAAGCCGGTGGCGCCGATCTCGGGGGCGTAGCCGATGTCGTGCAGCCAGGCCGCGCTGATGAGTGGGTCCCGGTCCGGCGGCGAGACCGCCGGGAGCAGTTCTGCGGCGCGGGCCGCGACCGCCTGCACGTGGGCCCAGCGGTCGCCGAGTGGTTCGACCAGTCCGCGCGCGAGCTTCGCGGCGTCCGCCGGGCTCGGCTCGTCGGGCATGGGGTCAGGCTACCGGCCCGTGTGACGGAATCCGGTTCCCGCTCACCGGAAACCGAATCCGGCGTCACTTCCCGCTGAGCGGAAACCAAGTAACCGCGAAGGCCCTCTCACCGACCCCGATGCCGGTGAGAGGGCCCTCGACTGCCCCACTACGGGCGCTGTGTCAGCCGGCGTAACCGGCGACGATCTTGGTGAACGCGTACTTGTCCTGGGTGATTCCGCTGCACTCGCCGCCGCCGCTGCAGTCGCGGTTGGTGGCCCAGAACGTGAAGCGGCCCAGGTGGTGGCTCGTCGCGTAACCACGGATGGAGGTGAAGTTGGCGACCGTGACCGTCTCGCCCGCGTTGTCGGTCTTGCCGTTCATCGAGGAGAGGCCGCTGTGCCGGTACGCCGTGTCGTCGGTGTAGCCGAACGTCGTCTTGAGCTGGTTCTTCAGCCCGTCGACCGCGGACTTCGTCATGGCGGCCATGTCACCGCCGCTGGAGAAGTCGAACGGCATGACCGACCAGACGTCGACCGGGGCACCGATCGCCTTGGCCTGCGTGATCAGGCGCTTGCCCCAGCTGTCGGGGCCGGTCGTGGTGGTGCCGATGGTGATGACGACCTTCAGGTTCGGGTTGGCCTGCTTGGTCAGCTTGACCGCGTTGAGGATGCGGTCCTGCACCGTGTTGTTCTGGAACTCGTCGGTGTTCTCGATGTCCAGGTCGATCGCCTTGAGCCCGTAGGCGTCGATGACCTTCTGGTACGCGCCCGCCAGCGCCGAAGCCGACGTGCACTTCGAGCCGAGCTTGGTGCCGGACCAGCCGCCGAAGGAGGGGATGACGTCCCCGCCCGCGTTGCGGATGTTCGTGATCAGCGTCTTGTCCGAGCCGGTCAGCGAACGGCTGCCGTCCCACTTGGGGTTGCACGTCCCGTCGGACAGCACGAAGGCGAGGGTAAACGCTTTCACCCCGGTCGCGGACATCGCCGCGGTGGGGCTGGTCTGGCCGCCCCACTGGTACAGGTACGGGGAAGCGAGCACCGGGTCGACCGCGGCCATGGCCTGCGGGGCGAGGCCCACCGCCGTCGCCATCGCGGCTCCGGCGGCGACGGCGAGGGTCACCAGACGGCGCACTGATTTCATGGGGTCCTCCAAACTGAACAGGATGGAGCACCTCCGGTTTGAGGCGGCGGGATCATCCCGGGAGGAGCGCTGTGCCACACACAGTGGACTAGACCAATGTGGCGTGTCAACCCTTCTTCGGTCGGAAATATGACGCACCGTGCGCGTACGGCTCCCGTGCGTCCCGGAATTCGCGGCGAGGTGAGATTCCCCTGAAGGCGGAGTGACAGAGCGCGGCATTCCGGCTAGTTTGCCGAAATGGTGGGGGATTCCACGGTCGCAGCCGGCGGGGGACGCCGACCCGGCCGGTCCCTGCTCGCCGTGCCGCTGCAGCGCTGGGCGTTGTGGCGCCTGCCCCGCCGGACCCAGGTCTGTTTCGTCGTCGTGGTGGACGTGCTCGCCGTCGTCGCCGTGGTCCTCGCCGCCGTCCGGTTTCCGCCGCTCGCCTCGATGCTGCCGCCGTTCGCCCTGCTCGCGGGCGGGATGCTGGTCACCGCGGAGCTGTCGCGGCCGGTGGAACGCCACCGCGAGGACACGCTGCTCGGGCCCGGCGTCGACACGCCGTGGGTCTTCGCCGGGGTGGTCGTGCTCCGGCCGGGGCTCGCCGTCGCGCTGGTCGTGCTCGCCGCGCTGCACCAATGGTTCCGGGTCCGCAGAAGACCCGTTTACCGCCAGGTGTTCGGCGCCGCGTCGACCGCGCTGGCGGGACTCGTCGCCGGGGCGTTCCTCACCGCGACCGGGGTCAAGCCGCTCGCCGCGACCCTCGACGCCCGCACCGTCGCCCTGCTCGTCCTCGCCGGGCTGGCGTTCCTCGCCGTCAACGCCGCGCTCGTGACCGCCGCCGACGGCCCCCGCCCGCCCCGCGACGCCGCGCCGGGGCACGCCTTCGACGCCGCGATGACGGCGTTCGGCGTCTTGTTCGGCTGGGCCGCGCTGGCCGCCCCGCTGCTCGTGCCGTTCCTGGCCGGCGCCACCGTCGTGCTGCACCGCGGCGGTCTGGGCTGCGGCCGCCGCGAGCACGTCACCCTCGACCCCGGCACCGGCGTGCTGACCGCCGCGTCGTGGCGCGGCGCGGCCGAAGCCGAGGTGACGCGCCTCGGCCGGCACGGTCCCGGCCAGGCCCTGCTGCTGCTCGACCTCGACCACTTCCGCCAGCTCAACGACCGCTACGGCGCCCGCATCGGCGACGCCGTGCTGCGCGCGGTCGCCGACACCCTGCGCGACGAGGTCCGCGCCGCGGATCTCGTGGGCCGCTCCGGCGGCGAGGAGTTCGCGGTCCTGCTGCCCGGCACCGGCCGGTTCGACGCGATGGCGATCGCCGAGCGCATCCGGCTGCGGATCGCCTCGACGCTGGTGGCGTTGAAGGCGTCGGGCGACGGCCCCCAGTTCGTCGGCGTGACGGTGTCGATCGGCGTCGCGGGCTGCGCGGCCGACGAGCCGCTGGGGGACGCGCTCCGGGCCGCGGAGGCGGCGTTGCTGCGCGCGAAGGCCGCGGGGCGCAACCGGACGTTCTGCGCGGATCCGGCCTAGCGGGGACCCGTCCCCGCCGGTGCTGCCTACCGTCTCGCACGAGGAACACGCGCGAGGAGGCACGTGATGCGGAAGCTGATTCTGGGGTTCTACTGTTCGATCGACGGCAAGAGCGCCGACGCGGACAACGGGATCCGGGACGTCATGATGGGCGTCGACGATCCCGAGCAGGAGAAGTACTTCGTCGACGGGCTGTGGGAGGCCGGGGCCTTCCTGATGGGCCGCGTCACCTACGAGGCCATGGCCGGGTTCTGGCCCACCTCGGACCACCCGTCCGCCAAGGCCATGAACGAGATCCCCAAGGTCGTGTTCTCCCGCACCCTGGAGTCCGCCGACGACTGGCCCGAGACCCGGATCGCGAGCGGTGACACGGCGGCGGAGATCGCCAAGCTCAAGGCCGAGCCGGGCAAGGACCTCGTCGCCGCCGGCGGCACCGGGTTCCTGCGCTCGCTGATCAAGCTCGGCGTGGTCGACGAGTACCGCCTGTGGATGCTCCCCGCCGCCACGGGCCGGGGCGCGGCCCTGTTCCCCGAGCTGGACGCGCCGCTGAACCTGCGCCTGGTGAAGAGCACGGCCTTCCCGTCGGGAGTACTCGAGCTGATCTACGCGCCGGCCGCTTAGCTCATGGTGATCGCGTCGAGCTTGTCCTTCAGGTAGTCCGACGCGATCACTTCCGGGTAGATCCGCTTGCCCAGCGGCGGCGCGAGCGACGTGATCCGCGCGTCGTGGTCGGTCTCGTAGAAGAAGACCAGGGACACCAGGTCCTCGTCCGGGGCCGTCGCCGCCGGGGGCAGGACGCGGTGGCGGGTCGAGCGCCAGCGGTCGCCCGTCCAGCGGGCCATCAGGTCGCCGATGTTCACCGTGAACGCGTCCGGGTGGTACGGCGCGTCCTCCCACTCGCCGTCGGCCGTGTAGACCTGCAGGCCGCCCACGCCCGCCTGGCGGTCGAGCACCGTCACCGTGCCGAAGTCGGTGTGCGGGCCGATCCGGAACTGGTCGGGTTCCGGGGCGCCGACGTGGGTCATCGGCGGGTACCAGTTGATGTTGAACGTGTACGTCGGGTGCGCCGTGTGCCGCGTGAAGTGGCTCTCGGCCAGGCCGAGCGCCGCGGCGAAGATCTCCAGCAGGTGGTCCGACAGCGCCCGCATCCGGCGCATGTACTCGGTGGCCGTCTCGGCGAGCCCCGGCACCTCGGCCGGCCAGACGTTGGGCTGGAACCAGAACCCGTCGATCTCGGCGACGCCGACGCCGAGGTCGGCGCCCGCCGAGAAGGACTCCTTCAGGTCGGGCGGGGTTTCGGTGCCCTCGGCGTAGCCGTTGGCCTCGACGCCGGGCGGCAGCCAGCCGCGGCCGCCGACGGTGACGGCGTAGCGCTGCTTGACGTCCTCGGGCAGCGCGAAGAACCGCTGCGCCTGCTCACGGGCCCCGGCGCGCAGGTCGTCCGGCACGCCGTGCCCGGTGACCAGCAGGAAGCCGGACTCCCGCAGCGCCCGGTCGACCTGTTCGGCCACCTCGGCCCGGCCCTCGGACGTGCCCGTGAACCACGGCGAGAGATCCACGAGCGGAACGGATGACGGCATACGTGCTCCTCGCACAGAAATGTCCCAGCGATGTCCTATGTGGACTTTTCGACTCCGATGTCCTCGAACCACAGGTCCGGGCGCGCGGCGATGAACTCCGTCATCAGCGCGGTGCAAGCGGGGTCGTCGAGCAGGGTGATCTCCACGCCGAGACCGGCCAGCCAGTCGTGCCCGCCGTGGAACGTTTCGGCTTCGCCGATGACCACGCGCCCGATACCGAACTGACGGACGAGCCCGGAGCAGTACCAGCACGGCGAGAGCGTGGTGACCATGATCGTGTCGCGGTAGTGGGGGCGGCGGCCGGCGTCGCGGAACGCCGCGGTCTCGGCGTGCGTCGACGGGTCGCCGTCCTGCACGCGCCGGTTGTGCCCGCGGCCCAGCAGGGTGCCGGTGGCGTCGAACAACGCGGCCCCGATCGGCACACCACCCTCGTCGCGGCCCAGTTCGGCTTCTTCACGGGCGACGGCGAGCAGGGCGGCAGGGTCGATCGGCATGCGCCACTCTCACCGCCCGGAGCCGTGCCTGGCAAGTGTTTGACCACCCGACTGCACCATCCGGCCGATCGAGGACCGGAACTGTCCTCGATGTCTGGCACACTGCGTGTCATGTACGGCACTTCGGAGCGACTGCTCAGGCTGCTTTCGCTGCTGCAGGCCCGGCGGGACTGGCCGGGCTCGGACCTCGCGTCGCGCCTGGACGTCGACGTCCGCACGATCCGCCGTGACATCGAACGGCTCCGCTCGCTGGGCTACCCGGTGCACGCGACACCGGGGGTCGCCGGCGGCTACCGGCTCGGCGCCGGGGCCGCGCTGCCGCCGTTGCTGCTGGACGACGACGAGGCCGTCGCGGTCGCGGTGGGCCTGCGCACGGCCGCGAACGGCACGGTCAGCGGCATCGAGGAGACGTCCGTGCGCGCGCTGGCGAAGCTGGAGCAGGTGCTGCCCGCCCGGCTGCGGCCGCGGGTCGGCGCCTTGGGGGCGGCCACGGTCTCGCTGCCGGGCAGCGGCCCGACGGTCGACGCCGGGGTGCTCACCGTGATCGCCTCGGCCTGCCGGGACCACGAGCGCCTGCGCTTCGGCTACGGCGACCGCGCCGGCGCGGAGACCGAGCGGTCGGTCGAGCCGCTGCGCCTGGTCCACACCGGCCGGCGCTGGTACCTGGTCGCCTTCGACCTCGGCAAACAGGACTGGCGCACCTTCCGCGTCGACCGGATCACCGGCGAGCCGGCGGCCAGCTTCCGCTTCACCCCGCGCGAGCCACCGGCCGAGGACATCGCGGCGTACGTGTCCCGCTCGATCTCGACCACGCCGTACCCGCACCAGCTGGTGGTGCGGGTGGCCGCACCGGCGTCGGAGGTGTCGACGCGCATCTCGCCCACGAGTGGCGTGGTGGAGCCGATCGACGACCACAGCTGCCGCGTCCGGACCGGGGCGAACAACCTGGACGTGGTGCCGTTCCACCTGGCGCAGTGGGGGTACGACTTCGTCCTCGAGGAGGCGCCGGAGGGGTTGGTGGAGCGCCTTCGGCTGATCGCCGACCGCTTCGCGCGCGCCGTCGGCTGAGGGGCGCCGTGCCGGGTAGGCTCGCCACGAGTGGTCGTCGGCAACCCGGAGGGTGACTGTGAGTTCGGTGCCTGGAATCGATCCGTCGGTCGCGCCAACGGGGGTGGGCTGCCTCGAGTGCGACGCCGCCGGTGGGTGGTGGGTGCACCTGCGCCGGTGTGCGCAGTGCGGGCACGTCGGCTGCTGCGACACCTCGCCGTCGCAGCACGCGACCGCGCACTTCAAGGCGTCGGGGCACCCCTACATCCAGAGCTTCGAGCCCGGGGAGTCCTGGTTCTGGAACTTCGAGACCGAGACCGTCAGTGAGGGACCCGAGCTGACCGCCCCGGACTCGCACCCCGCCGACCAGCCGATCCCCGGCCCGACCGACCGGCTGCCCGGCGACTGGCAGCAGCACCTGAACGGCTAGGCCGGCACCCCGAGCATCCGCAGCACCAGGCTGCCGTACTCCTTGCCGAGCGCGGCCGGGGTCTGGCGGGCGCGCTCGCTGTACCAGCGGGCGACGTCGACACCCAGCGACAGCACCGCCCGGGCCGCGACGTGCGGGTCCGACACGGTGAACGCGCCGACGCGGGCGCCTTCGGCGATCACCTCGCGCACGATCCGCTCGATCCCGCGCCGCAGCTCGGCGACCACCTTGAACTCCTCTTCGGGCAGCGCCTGCAGCTCGTACTGCACGACCCGGGCCACCGTGTGGCGCCGCGCGTGCCAGGCGACGAAGTCCTCGACGATCAGCCGGATCCGCTCGACCGGGTCGGACACCTTGGCGACGACGTTCTCGACCAGCGCGAGCGTCTGCTCGTGGCCGTAACGGCTGATCGCGAACAGCAGCGCGGCCTTCGACGGGAAGTGCACGTAGAGCGCGGCGGGGCTCATTCCGGCGGCGGCGGCGATGTCCCGGGTCGTCGTGGCGTGGTACCCGCGCTCGGCGAACGCCTCGACCCCCGCCAGCATCAGCCGTCTGGCGGTCTCGGGCTGCACGTCGGGCCACAGCTCGGCCGACAGGGACATCGTCATCGGGTGATCCTCTCAGACGCCGCACCCACGGGTGACGGACTAGACGGCGCACCCCGGTCGTGTCCAGTGTAAGCGGCCGCTTTGTCCGTGGATCTGGGGATACATCCCCGAAAAGGGGATGTCATGCCACTCGGGTTAGTGCCCTGACGGTCAGGTTCGACGCCTGGAGTCAGCGTCGAATACCCGCCTGAGTCGAACGTACGTTCGACAATCTGGTAGGGTCGGTACCGCGGTGGTGCGGCCGCAGGGGAAGTGCGCCCCGCACCACCGCGTCCCGGCACATCACTCAGGAGCGAGGGAGATGCGCGACGCGCGTTCGCGGACGTCGGCGTAGCCGAGCAACGTGCCCAGCGCGGCGCCGGGCCGATCGGTCCAGGCCGGCGCGGCCTCGACCACGGCGACGTCGTCGTCCTGATAGAACGGCTGCACGTCGTCGACGTCGCTGCCGGGCAAGCTCGCCAGGCGGTGCACGGCCGGGACCGCCTTGCGAGGAGCGGTGGCGAGGTCGGCCGGCAACTCGGCGTACCGGGCAGACCGAGCCCAGCTCAAGACCGGCCCGGGCCGCGCGGCCATCGCCTAGGCTCGCTCGGCCAGCGCCGGCACGGCCTCGACCCGCACGTGCGCCTTGATGAACGTGGCCGCCGCGTCGAGGGCGGCATCGGCCTCGTCGACCAGCGCGGCGAAACCCTGGAAGACGTGCGGCAGGCCGGGCCACACCTGCAACTGGACCTCGACGTCGTGCTCGGCGGCGCGGGCGGCGAGCCGGACGGCGTCGTCGAGCAGGATCTCGTAGGACCCGACCTGTACCAGCAGCGGTGCTATCGCGGTCAGGTCGGCGAAGACGGGACTGGCCAGCGGCGTTGCCGGGTCGGTGTCACCGAGGTAGTCCGAGGCGCGCCGGCGGAGGCCGTCCGCGGTCAGTGCGGGGTCCACATCGGACTTGCCTGCCGCGGAGCCGCCGGACACGGTCAGATCGGCCCACGGCGAGAAGACCGTGGCCGACGACGGCTGGGGCAGGCCGGCGGCCTTGATCGCGACGAGTGTCGCGGCGACCAGGCCCCCGCCGGCGGACTCGCCCACGAACGCGATCGCGGCGCTGGGCGTGCCCTGGTCGAGCAGCGCCCGGTAGGCGGCTACCGCGTCGTCGACGGCGGCCGGGTACGGGCTCTCCGGCGCGAGCCGGTAATCCACCGAGATGACGCGCGCACCGGCGCGGCGGCCCACGTCGGCGGCCAGTCCCGCGCCGTCGGCGGCGGAGCCGAGGGCATAGGCGCCGCCGTGGAAGTAGAGGATCACTGTCGACGGGTCGATGTGGGGCGTCTCCACGGTGAGGACCGGGACGCCCCCGAGTTCGCCGGGGCTCGTCGACACGTCCTCGGGCAAGGGCACCGACGCGATCATGTCGTGGAAGATCACGCGCTGCTCGCCGAGGTCACCACCGATGTCGAGCGGGGCGTGCCGCAGGATGTCCAGCAGGGCCTGGCGTTGGTCATGCGTCATGGCGATGTCCTCTGTGGTGACGGTTGTCGTTGTGGGGCAAGGGAACCGGGTTCGTGGTCAGCGTGGCGGCCCGATCCGGCAGCCGTGCGGGACTCGTGATGACTCCGGTTCCGCTCGGCCGCGCTCGGCTGGTGCACCACGGCATCGAGCTGGGTCACGTCCGGGCGTGGTTGCATCCCGATGCCCCGCACGCCTCGGTCGGCATCGCCGACGGCGGGTGCCGCATCAGCATTGTTCGACGTCGGCTGGTTGTTCGCTCGGCTCGGGCGGATCCGCTGCCGCGGAGGTGCTGTCACACTGCGCGGGACGACGGGAGTGGTCGATGCGGTCGGCGCGGATGTCCGGCGTGACCGATCGCGCCTCGCCATCCAGGCCGACGTAGGTGAACGATGCCCGGCTCAATGCCGCCTCCCGAAGTTCGGACAAGAGTGTCGACCACTCGCGACTTCTGCCACCCGGTTCGATGCAACCGTATCCCCAGGCGGGTGACCATCCACTATTTGGCCACTAACTGTCCAGAATGGACCGCAGTGTACCTCGTCTCGAACTGATCGAATCCTGACAACTTCGACATCCGCGCCATGTATGCACGCGGCCATCAAGACGGTAACTTCGTGCCGATGGAACGACCGTCGACATGTGACACACGGCGGATCGATGACAAAGCGACCGATGTCTCCTGGCCATGCCGACCGCTCGGCCAGGCTTGGAGCATGCGTGGAAGAGCCGGCGCGCGATGAGCTAACCTCTTGCCCACGGATTGGCTTGGCGGTCGCGCCGCGGGGCTCCCGGACCCCCTCATTTGCAGACGGTGCCGCCTGACGGCCGGCGCCGTCAGTGGTCCGCGCTCAGGAGACGCCCTTGACCAGTTACAGCGTTCTGGCCTCCGGCCGCCGCTTCTCCGTTCTCGCCACTTGGCCCGGAATGTATACCGATCACACCCGGAAGGTCACCACCCTCGACGACAGCGACGTGGCCGGCGATCTCGCCGCCTACCTGACGCATCTGTCCGAGGGCGCGTGGGACGCGGCACCCTGGCTCGACACCTACCCGGTCATCGAGGCCGGCATCGCCGAGCTCATCAGCCACTTACGCGGTCCCGACGACACCATCCCGCAGATCAGCCTGTCCGGCACCGGCTACCGCCACGTCAGCCAGTGGAGCTTCTCCGATGTGACCGACATGCTGCACTCCTGCCTTCCGGACGTGCTGCCTCTGCTGAGCAGAGCTCAACGGCTCACGGTCGCCGACGAGCTCGCCGCAGACGCCGCCGGCCGGGCCGAAGCGCTCCAAGTACTGCCTTTCCCGCAGGAACCGGGCGTCAGTGCGTCCCGTGCCTGGCAGATCCTCGACGTCACCCGCGTGTTGGGGAACGGACGATCCGGCCCGCTACCGGACGGCGCGGCCGGGTGGCTGAATCGCGCGTGGGGAAGGGGCCGCTCGGTGGCCGAGCGGTGGGCGGCCCGGAACCGGCTGGCACGGATCGAGCAACTGGTCGCGGCGTGCCGGAGATCCGGGGGCCGGGCCGGCGCCGAGCCGCACCCCGACCCCTGTGCCCACATCGAAATGCCTCGAGATGCTTCAGGCACCGAGATCGACGTCTTCTGTGTCGTGGCCCCCTCCGGACGCCGGCACTGCCGGGAGACGAGCCCGTTCGGGCCGATGGTGATCACCGGTCCAGGTCGCTCTGGTTCGAAGTCCGACGTGGTCGCCGCCCTTCAGCCCGGCGATGACGAAGGTTTCGTCAAGGCCCTCGGCGTGTGGACGCTGAGCGTGCCCTGGTCGCCCGTGCGAGTACCCACGACCTTCGCGGAAGGCGTTCCGTGCACCTAGCCGGCGTCCGTGCCGGACACCGCCTGGGCCGCTGCGGCAGGACCGCATGCGTGACGTGGCAGCGCGGATCGACGTGGAGGCCGATCGGTCGCCGGGCGAACGGGCGGCCGGAACGACCTGCTGAACACTTTCGACGCCGGTTGGCAAGCACAGGGTGGAAGGACAAGGCGGACCGAGGAGCTGCATGGCGTCAGACGCGGAACTAATCAGCAGATCCCTGAACGGCGACGGGAACGCCTTCGTCGAGGTGATCTGCCGCCACGAGGTCGCGCTCGGCGCTTACCTGGCCCGGCGAGCGGGGCGCGACAAGGCGGAGGACCTGCTCGGCGACGTATGGGTGGCGGCCTACGAGTCCCGGCGAACCTACGACCGGTCATTCGCCAATGCACGGCCGTGGCTGTACGGCGTGGCGCTGAACATACTGCGGCGTCACTGGCGGTCGCAACCGGCCGAGGATCTCGTGCCGGACGTCGCGGACATGGCCAGCGGGTGGGACCCGTGGCCCGCGGTGGACGCCCGGGTGGACATCCAGACGTTGCTGCGGGCGGCCTTGGCGAAGCTCAAGCCGACGCAACGAGAGGTGCTGACCCTCATCGCCTGGGAGGACCTCACTGCCGCCGAAGCCGCGCGGGTGCTCGTCATCCCGGCGGGCACAGCGCGCCGTTTGCTGCACCAGGCCAGGAAAGAACTGCGGAACGCGCCGGAAGTCGCTGCGTTGCTGAAGATCCCCACTGTGTGAAAGAGAGCTTGCGGACATGGATGAGATGGACTTGGTCAAGCAGGTGAAGGACGTGTCGCCCTTGCGGCCGGAGGCGTACGAGCGGGCCCGGGCGACGCTGGGGACAGCGATGGTCGCGTCCGAGAGGCCGGACCTGGTCGCGGCTCCGGCGCGGAAGAAGCGGTTCACCCGGACTCCTGGCTTCCGCGTAGGCGTGGGTGTCGTCGGAATCGCGGCGGCGGTGGCGGTCGTCGTGTCGGTGACCTCGGTCACCTCGGCGCCGCCTGCCGAACCGACCGCCCAGGCGCCCGCAGCGGAGTCCAGGCTGGTGACCCTGGCGGCGGACGTCAAGGTCACCGCCGGTTCGTTGCCGGGAGACGCCTCGCTGGTCATCAGCAGCAAGATCGCGCCCGACGGAAAGCCGTACCCCATTTACACCCTGTACACCGACAAGGGCCAGATCTTCTTCGCGCAGGAGCGGGGTGCCCTTGCCGGGGCCGTCGCCCGTGGCGAGGACCTCGCTGTCTCTGACGATTCCTCCGTGGTCGCGGCCGCGCGTTTCGCGGCGAGCAGCGATCTCGACAAGGCCCGGTTGCTGATGATCAACGCGATCCCCAACGCGTGGGGGGTGGGCCTCAGCCCGGCCGAGGCGCAGAAAGCCTGGGACAAGTCCCAGACCGAGCGGATTTCGCTCCTGAAGGCGAAAGGGATCAAGGACCCGCAGCCGCAGCCGCGGCCCACGGGCAAGGCTCTGGAGGACGGCATCAACGGCGTCCTGTGGAACAACAGCTTCAGCGCGCTTACCGTGGCTGCGGCCAACCCGGAGGTCCGGGCCGGTGTGCTCCGCCTGATCTCCACCATTCCGGAGGTCAAGGTCGACAAGGCGATAGTCGGCGGACAGCCCGTGTTGAACCTGACGGCCGGATCCGCGTTGTTCGCCGGGCACTACGAGCTCGTGTTGACGATCAACGCCCAGACCGGTCTGCCGATCCGCTCCGAGACGAGCAAGACCGCTCCGGGCGACAAGCCGGCGCCTCCCCGGACCTACGAGTCTTCCCGGGTGAAGGTCGCCGACATCGCGGCCGGCAAGTTCTGACCGAGCCCCGGCTTTGATCGTTCGGGCGTGGTGAACGGGGATTGCCCTCGTTGCCGCGGTGCGGGTTCGCACGGCTGGAAAGTGCCTTCTGGTCCATTTCGGCCAGGGTCCGCATGTTTCGGCCGGCCGTGCGAACCCGTGTTTTTTCGCGCACAGGAGAGTAATGCGGAAGAGACGCCGTCGCTATGCGGTTCTGGGGTGTCTCGTCGCCACGGTCGTCAGCCTTCCTGGGACGAGCCGGGAGAGGAACCCAGCCGACAAGCGACTGGGTTCCTCTCCGAGACGGCGCCGATCAGGGGCCGGCTAGTGCTGCAGCGTCAGGACACCCGGCCGCCACGGCAATTGGTCGTAGGGGCCACTGGCGGTGGGAGACTTGCCCTGGTAGAGCAGCTGCAGGTTGCAGGGGTCGATGGTCATGGTCTGGTCCGGGTTGCCGCGGACCAGGTCACCGTGGCTGATGTCGTTGGTCCAGTTCGCTCCGGCGTTGGCTTTGCCCGCGAAGGGGTTGCTTTCACTGGTGGCTTGCGGGGTCCACGAACCGCTCAGGCTGCTTGCCGTGAACGAGCGGAAGTAGCGCCCGTTCGCGCCGATGGCCTCGACGATCATCAGGTACTGGTTCTGGCCCTGGACCTTGTAGACCTGGACCGCCTCGAACAGGTTGTTCGTCGAGTCGCTCAAGACTGTCGTGTACGACGAGCCGAAGCTGCCCGGGAAGTTCCCGATCGGCATGCTCGCGCGGTAGATCTTGCCGTTGTCACCGGCGAAGAACAGGTACATGTTCGAGCCGTCGGCGATCAAAGTCTGATCGATCGGACCGGTGCCGGAGCCGGAGATGCTGCCCGTGAACAACGGCTGCGGCGAGGACCAGCCGTTGGGGTTGGTGGGGTCGCTCGACGTGCGGTAGATGAAGGGCCAGGCACCCCATTGGTAAGCGAGTACCCAGATGTTCTTCGGTGCGAAGTAGAACAGCGTGGGCGCCACCGCGGCCGAGCTCATCCCGTTCTGGCCGGCCGAGGCCATGTCGGACCAGTTCGTGAAGGGGCTGAAGGCCATCGAGCCGTAGGACGATCCCGAGACGTTCGACGCGTAGACGAGGTGCTTGCCGTTGTAGACGACGTCGGTGAAGTCCTTGAGCGAGACCCACCCGTTCTTCGGCGTCGCCAGCGCGCCCGTTGACGTCCATCGGTACGTCGAGGGAAGGGAACAGCTGCCGCTTCCTCCGGTCGTAGTGGTGGTCGGGGTCGTGGTCGACAGACCTGTCCACTTCTGGTTGCTGCCGCCGGTGCATGTCCAGAGCTCCACGGCGGTGGCGTTGGCCGTGCCGGCACCGGTGACATCCAGGCAGAGCCCGGACTGTGCTGCGACCACGGTACCGTCGGAGTTCACCCGCCACTGCTGGTTGGCTCCGCCGTGACAAGCCCAGATCTGCACCCGGGTACCGGCGGTGGTCGCGCTGCCGGGCACGTCCAGGCACTTGCTGCCGTACACCCTCAGTTCGCCGGCGGACGTGGACGTCCACTGCTGGTTCGCCCCGCCCGAGCAGTCGTAGATCTGCAGGGTGGCGCCGTCGGCCTGGCTGGTGTTCGAGACATCGAGGCACCGGCCCGAGCCGGCACCCTGCAGCGCGCCGGTGACGTCGGCCATGGCCGCGTCGGCTCCCAGCGTCACCCCGGCCACGACGGTCACCGCGACCGTCGCCGCGGCGACGAGAGCGGCGATCCGGGATCGACTCCTGCGACTGGTAGTTCCTCTGTTCATGACGACCTTCTCCCGGTCAGCATCTGTCCACTTCCGGTTGCTCCCGCCGTTGTGCATCCGGATCGGCATTCTCGTGAGTGAGGCGACTGTTATCGCTAACACTCTCCGCGTCAGCCTGAGCTTGCGGGAGAAGTGTTGTCAATTCACGCGACCGGTGTCCGGTGACCCGGCTGCCGGGCCCGGCAGCCGGGCCACCTCAAGGCCGTCGCAGATGGTCCACAAAGGACAAACCTGGTCGTGAAAGTTACATGTGCGCGCGCGTCGCTCCGGCGAACGACATCGGGCGAAGGTGGTTACCGGGTCGGTGCGGACGTTGTCCGCTGTCACGGACCTGTCGTCCGCGGCGGCGCGGTGAACCAGCGATCGAGCTCGTCGAGAACGTTTTCGATGATCGGGTACAGCTCGTCGGCGATCGTGTCCTGGCTCTGGCCCTCGGTGGTGCGTCGGCCCGCCTCGCCGATGATGATCCGGAACACCCCGGCGAGAGCGATCCCCTGCAGTTCGGCGATCCCTGGTGAGACGGCGCTGGTGTCGGTGATGACCTCGGCGAGGGCGGCGGCCTGGCGGTCGGTCAGCTCGAGGGCCAGCCGCTGGACGGCCGGGCTGATGGCGGCCAGATGGCCGAGCTCGCCCCGCCAGAGCTCCGGGGGGATCCGGCGGATCCCGGCGACGGACTCGAGGACGAAGCCGCGCACGGCGGCCGCCGCACTCGTCCCGGGCCGCCGGTCGCGGACGAGGTCGCACAGCCGCTGCCGGATCTGCTCCTCCCGGTCGGTGACCAGCTGTTCCTTGGTCCGGAAGTAGTTGTAGACCGTCTGCTCGGCGACTTCGGCCTCGCGCGCCACGTCACTGACCGTCACGTGCTCGTAACCGTGCTCGGCGAACAGCCGGGCCGCGGTGTCGGCGATGAGCCGGCGGGTGCGCACCTTCTTGCGCTCGCGAAGTCCAGGACTCGACATACCCGCAGCTTATCAGCGGCACCCCAAGATTTGAGCGCGTACTATCTTTAGAGTTGACTCTAAAATCCAATCAAGGAGACACTGTGACGATCTTGATCACGACCGCGGGCAAGGTGGGCTCGGAAGCGGCGCGGCTGCTGGCCGAGCGGGGAGAACGGGTCCGGGTCCTGGTCCGCGACCCCGGGAGGGCCACCGCACTGGCGGAGGCAGGAGTGGAGGTGGTCGCCGGTGACCTCGGCGTTCCGGAGACTGTCGATGCGGCGATGCGCGGGGTCTCGTCGGTGGTACTGGTCAGTCCGGCGGTGCCCGATCAGGAGTTGAACGTCGTCGGCGGCGCGGTCCGGGCGGGCGTCGGGCACGTGGTGAAGGTGACCAGCAAGGCGTCGGCGGATTCGCCGATCGCCCGGCGACGCGGCCAGGCCGAGATCGAGGCCGGGCTCATCGCGTCCGGGCTGGGCTACACCCTGTTGCGCAACAACGCCTACATGCAGAACTTCTTCATGTCGGCTCCGTCGATCGTGAAGGAGAGCAGCTTCGGCTCGGCGGCCGGTGACGGTCGGCTCGGCATGATCGACGCGCGGGACGTCGCCGCGGTCGCCGCGCAGATCGCGGCCGCCCCGGCTGCGCACGCGGGGAAGACCTATTGGCCGACCGGTCCCGAGTCGATCTCCTTCGCCGACGCCGCGGCGGTGTTGTCGAAGGTGCTCGGGCGGCCGATCGCGTTCGAGCCGCTGACGGTCGAAGAGCAGACGCGGGCGCTGGTCGAGGTCGGCTTGCCGGCGGGGCCGGCGGCGATGAACGCGCAGGCGGTGGGGTTGTTCGCCGAGGGCGACTGCGACTACGTCACCGACGACGTCCTCGCGATCGCCGGCCGGCCGGCGCGCGGCTTCGAAGAGTTCGTCACCGACCACGTCGAGGTGTTCTCGTGAAGCCCCCTGTCCGGACCTACGCGGTCACCGGTGCTTCGGGGCAACTGGGCCGGACGCCACCGGCCGAGGTCGTCCGCGCCGCGGCCCGCTGATGTCCCACCGAAACCTCGAGGAGCCACGATGTCATCGCCGTACCCCGCCACCACGTTCCCGCCCCGGGACGCCTTCGTCGCGAGCAAGGACGACGCGCCCGCGTACTGGTTCTACGACACGCTGTGGGTGATCCTGGCCGACGTCCACCGGACCGGCGGCTCGTTCTCGGTCATCGAACAGTGGATGCGGGCCGGGGTCGGGCCGCCGCTGCACGTCCACAACGTCGACGAATGGTTCTTCGTGTTCAGCGGCTCGATGGACATGCAGGTCGGCGCGCGCGAGCTCACCGCCACCGCGGGGGACTCGATCTGGATCCCGCGCGGCACCGATCACGGATTCACCACCACCCGGGAAACGCACGTGCTCAACGGGTACGCGCCCGGCGGCGTCGAGCAGATCATCGCCGGCATCGCGAAGCCGGCCGAGCGCCGCGAGCTGCCGCCGAAAGATCTGGAACTGCCCAACCCGGAGGCATTCGGCCGGCTGCTCGACAACTACTGGTCGTCTCTCAGCTCCAATGCCTGGGCGCAGACCGCACCTCGACGGTGAAGCGGCAGCGGGCAGAGCGATCAAGACGGTCGCAGGCGTTCGTTCAGGGCTTCGCGGCACTGGTCCAATCCGGGTGGCCGGGCATCGGTGGCGTGGTGTCCCCGTGCAGCCAGGACTTGAAGTAGTCGGTGAGGTCCTTTCCGGACACCTTGCTCGCCACGTCGACGTAGTCCTGTGTGGACGCTGAGCGGCCGCGGAAGGTGTCGTAGAAGGTCTGTTCGATGCGCCGGAAGGTTTGCGGCCCGACGAGGTTGTGCAGCCCGTAGAGCGTCAGCGCGCCCGGCGCGTCGGTGCCGAACAGGACGCCGGCGGGGCTCTTCAGGTGTGCTGCCGGCCCCTCGGTCGACCGTGTCTCCGCGTCGGCGGCGCAGAGGTCCTTCATCACGTCGTCCATCTTGCGGAAGCCGCGCGCGTCGTCGTAGCGGTTCGTGTAGTACATGGCGTGGCCCTCGCTCAGCCACATGTCGTCCCAGTTGTGGACCGAGACCGTGTCACCGAAGTACTGGTGCGTGATCTCGTGCACCATCACCGGCGACTGGTGCTCGTCGGTGTCGGCCAGCGAGTAGCGGGAGAACGTCGAGAGGGTGGGGTTCTCCAGCGCGACGCCGTTGTAGTCGCTGTCCACGGCCAGCACCCCGTACCGCTCGAAGGGGAAGGGCCGGCCGATGGCTTGCTCCAGCCAGGTCACTTGGCCGGGGGTGCGCCGGGCCGCGTCATCCATCGGCGAGGGGTCGCCGGTGTTCGTGATGTAGCTGCGGATCGGCAGGCCGTGCGGGCCGGTCTGGTCGATCGTGTGGAACCTGCCGACGGCGACCTGGGTGACGTCGGTCGGGATCGGGTGAGCGGTGCGGTAGACGAAGGTCGTGCGGTCACCATCGGTCCGGCGGGACACCAGGGTTCCGTTGGCGACGGCCGTCGTGTCGACGGGCGTGGTGATGCGGAAGGTGAAGACGGCCTTGTCGCTGGGGTGGTCGTTGGACGGGAAGAACAGGTGCGCGCGGTCGGGCTGACCCATGAAGGCGAAGCCGTCCGGCGTGTTCACCCAGGCCTTGATCGGCCAGTCGGTACCCGGCGGCAGGTGGACGGCCGGAGAGGCCGGGTTCTTGCTCCGGTCGGCTACGTAGTCCACCCGGACGGTGAACGGCAGACCGCGGGTCAGCGGCCGATCCGGCGTGACGATCAGCTTTTTCTCCTGTGTGCGGAAAGCCGCCTGCCTGCCGTTGACCGTCACCCCCGTGATCTGCTGCCCGGCCGAGTCCAGGCCGAACGACGAGAGCGCTTGGGTGGCCCGTGCTCGCATCGTGATCGAGGACGTCATCGTGGTGACGCCCGGCCGGTAGTCGTAGCCGACGTCGTAGGAGGTGGCGTCGTAGCCGCCGTTGCCCAGAGCGGGGTACAGCCGGTCTCCCAGGCTGAGGGCGCCGGCTGCCGGCGCTGCCACCGCCGGGGTGGTCGTGGCCAGCACCGTCAAAGCCGACATGACAGCGAGCGTTGCGACACGTTTCATGGCCGGGATTTAGGTTCCTAGCCGTCCGTCCACATTGGCCACACACGCAGCACGGACTACCACTTTGGTAGTATTTCTCCGCTGGAGCCAGCTTGCTCAGCAGCAAAGACCAGGTTCCTCGTTGCGGAAATCCAAGCCCGCTGACCGCAGCACTGGACGAACGGGCGCGAGACCCGGTCTGGTGCCGGCCGGGGCGGTAGTGGCCGCCCCGGCCGGCACCAGGCCCTTGCGCGGTGGGCGTGATCCGGCTCAGGAGTGGCACTCGTAGAGGGTCTGCGCCATGCTCATCGGCCCGGCTTGGTCGTTCTGCTGGGCGGCCTGTCCGCCGTAGGCCGCCGGGTCGACGGCGGTGCAGTGCCGGTCGATCCACTGTTGCCGCTGCCGACCGGCGCCGCCGTTCATGCCCGGCATGCCGCCGCCGGATCCACCGAGGACGAACTTCAGCTTGCCTTCGGCCGTCCACTGCCGGAGCTGGTCGACCGAGGGCGAGTCGTCGCTGCCCATGAAGCCGCCCATGCCGATGACCGTCTCGTCGGAGCCGACGATGAAGCTCGCCACCATGCTCGCCGAGCTGTCGACGGCCAGGGTGATCTCCGCGCCGCCGCCGTGCTGCTTCGCGTAGTCCAGGATGCGGCGCTGCTCGTCGGTGAGTTCGCCGTTCAGGGCGCCCATCATGCCGCCGAACCCGCCGGACGGGCGTCCGCCGCCCCGGCCGGTACCCGGGAAACCGCCGGTACCCTCCGGAGTTTCCGGGAGGCCGCCACCGCCGGGAAAGCCCGCGTCGGTGCCACCGGGTGGCGTTCCCGTGCCACCCGGGAAACCGCCGGGCAGCTGCGGCATCTCTCCGGCGGCGCCCGGTCGCATGCCGCCGAAGCCGCCGCTCGGGCCCGCGGCCGGCATCACGCCGAGGTCCTCGCCGGTCGTGGCGGTCGCCGTGGACCACACCGCCGGGACCAGCAGCACGGTGACCAGCCCGAGCACGAGTGAGACGCGCGAGAGCGCCGCACGGCGTGCGTCGGCGAGCCGGGCCGCGAGCAGCGCGGCCACCGTCACCACGCCCACTACCAGGACCGTCCAGCGCGTCCAGCCCTGCCACGAAGGATCGCGGCTCGCCAGCACGAAGGCCCACGCCGCGGTGAGCGCCACCGCGGCGGGCAGCAGCAGCCATTCGACGGCTCCTTCGCCGCGGTAGGCACGCCAGAACCGTGCCAGTCCCGCCGCGGTGATCGCCGCGATCGCCGGGGCGAGCATCGTCGTGTAGTACGGGTGCCAGATGCCCTGCGCGTAGCTGAACACCAGCGCGGTCACCAGCAGCCAGCCGCCCCACGCGAACCAGCCGGCCCGCAGCGCCGGGTCGCCCGGCTGCTTCGCCGCCTTCCGCGAGACGCCCTGAACGGCGACGACCACCACGACGACCAGCGCCAGGGGCAGCAGCCACGAGATCTGCCCGCCGACGGACGAGCTGAACATCCGGCCGAGACCGGTGTCGCCGCCGAACATGCCACCGGCACCGCCGCCCATCCCGGACGGCAGAGTGATTCCCTCGGGCAGGTCCGGGCGTGGTCCGCCGCCACCCCCGGGGTTGCCTTCGTTGCCGAAGATCCGGCCGAAGCCGTTGTAGCCGAAGATCAGGTTCCACGCGGTACCGTCGGTGCTGCCGCCCATGTACGGCTTGGTCCCGGGCCACCAGTCGTGCAGCGCCACCCACCAGAACGACGACGCGAACAGCGCGACGCCGGCCCCGAGCAGGTCGAGAACTCGCCGTTTGACCGGCGCGCTCGTGCCGAGGAAGTACGCCAGCGCGAACCCGGGGACGACGATCCACGCCTGCATCATCTTGGTGACGAAGCCGCAGCCGACGAAGAAGGCGCACCACAGCAGCCACTTCGTGCGCGCGCGGCTCGTGTCCGCTTTCACCGAGCGTGTGAACGCGTAGGCCGCCGCGATGAGCAGCAGCACGAGGAGGGTGTCCGGGTTGTTGTCCCGGTTGATCGCGACGGTGATCGGGGTCAGCGTGAGGATCAGGGCGGCCAGCAGCGCCACGTTCTCGCCTGCCCACAGCCGTACCGTGCGGTGCAGGAGGAACACCGCCGCGACGCCCTCGAGGACCTGGGGCAGCAGCAGCGCCCAGCCGTGGAAGCCGAACACCAGCACCGAAAGCGCCTGCGGCCACAGCGACATCGGCGGTTTGTCCACTGTGAACACGCCGTACGGGTCGAACGAGCCGAACAGGAAGTTCGTGAAGCTGTCCGTCATGGACTTCACGGCGGCCGAGTAGTAGGTGTTGCCCAGCTGGCCCGCGCCGATCCGCCACGCGTAGAGCGCACCCGCGGCGACGCAGATCCCGGCGATCGCCCAGGCCTGCCACCTCGTCCGGCGTGGAACCGCGACGCGGCCGGCGGGTGCCGCGTGTTCGGCGGCGACTGTCATTGTTCGTCCTTTCGATTGTCCTTGCGGAAGACCCAGCTGCGCAGGAGCACGAATCGCCCCGCGGTGCCCAGCACCGAGGCCGCGAACAACACCGTCAGCTCCAGCGCGCGTCCGGGGTGCGGGTCGAGCGCGGGCAGTGCGAGCAGCGCGGCCGAGGTGAACGCGTAGTAGAGCCCGAACACCACCAACCCCTGCAGGTGCGCCTTGCTCCGCGCAACGCCCGCCCCGGCGAAGGTGAAGCGGCGGTTGGCTTCGGTGTTGAACAGCGTGGTGAGCACCAGCGCGGCCAGGTTGGCCACCAGCACCGGCCACCACGACCGGAAGAGCCCGTACAGCACGAGGTTCGCGACGGTGGAGATCACCCCGATCACCGCGAACGACAGGACTTCCCAGAGCCGGCCGCCGCTCGGCGCGCCCAGCACGGCGTCGGGGTGGGCCGCGCGGGGTGCCGGCCGGCGGGGCAGGTCCGCCACGCGTGCGGTGCCGGCCGCTTTCGCGCGGGCGACGCGGACCAGGCCGCGGATGTCGTCGAGTGCGGTCTTGGCGACGTCGACGCGGCTGTCGGTGTCCTCGACCCAGTCGACCGGCACTTCGTGCACGCGCAACCCGTTGTGCTCGGCCAGGAGCAGCAGTTCGGTGTCGAAGAACCAGGCGTCGTCCTCGACGTGGTCCAGCAGCGGCCGGATCACGTCGGTGCGCGCGGCCTTGAACCCGCACTGCGCGTCGGAGAACCGGGCGCCGTGGCTGAGCCGGATCAGCCCGTTGTAGCAGCGGGAGACGAACTCGCGTTTCGGCCCGCGCACCGTGCGTGCCCCGGGGGCCAGCCGGGAACCGATGGCCAGGTCGGAGTGCCCGTTGACCAGGGGCGCCACCAGTGGCAGCAGCGCGTCGAGCCCGGTGGAGAGATCCACGTCCATGTACACGACGACGTCGGCGGTGCTGGCCCGCCAGGTTTCGCGCAGGGCCAGGCCGCGGCCCTTGCGGTCGAGGTGGCGCACCCGGACCGAGCCGTGCTCACGGGCGAGTGCCTCGGCCACCTCCAGCGTCCGGTCCGTGCTGGCGTTGTCGGCGATCACGATGGTCCAGCCGAACGGGAACTGGTCGCGGAGGAATTCCCTCAGCACGCGCACGCAGCCGGGCAGGGCGCGTTTCTCGTTGTACACCGGGACGACGATGTCCACCGTGGCCGTCGCAGCACGGTGTTCGGGAGGGGTCCGGAGACCCCCGGTCGCGCCGACCGACATGCTTCCTCCGTTCTCGCTGGTTCGCGGCCGAGCACGACGCTGTGTGACCGGTTACGTTGCTCATACGGTGGGCTACCGATCGTGAGAAGCGCCTGGAATTCACCTGAGAGAATCGTGAGAGGTGAATCTTTCCCCGCAATGGGGGAGATCAACAGCTCACGCACAGGCGGGCCGCGTAGCCTCTGCCGGGTGCGACTGCTGGTGGTGGACGACGATCCGGACGTGCGGGAAAGCCTTCAGCGCAGCCTCGAGTTCGAGGGGTATGACGTCGGGACGGCGATCTGCGGGGCGACGGCGCTCGAGGCCGTCGCCGGTGACCGGAAGCCCGACCTGGTGATCCTCGACGTGATGATGCCCGGCGTCGACGGCTTGGAGACGTGCCGGCGTATTCGCGCGGCGGGCGAGCGGCTGCCGGTGTTGATGCTCACGGCGCGCGACGCGCTCGGTGACCGGGTCACCGGCCTCGACTCCGGGGCCGACGACTACCTCGTCAAGCCGTTCGCCCTGGAGGAGCTGCTCGCCCGCGTCCGGGCGCTGCTGAAGCAGAACCGCGGCCGCCGGTCCGTGCCCGAGGTCCGCCGGTTCGCGGATCTGGAGCTCGACCCGCGCACCCGCGAGGTCGCCCGCGGCGGGCAGCGGATGGAGCTGACGCCGACCGAGTTCGACCTCCTGACGGCCTTCCTGGACGCCCCGGGCAAGGTGCTGACCAAGCACCAGCTGCGCCAGGCGGTGTGGGGGAGGGAACCGAGCCGTACCAACAATCTCGACGTCTACGTCGGGTATCTACGGCGCAAGACCGAGGCGGGCGGGGCGAGCCGGTTGCTGCACACCGTCCGCGGTGTCGGTTTCGTGTTGCGGGTGTCGTGAAGCGCCGCGGAGAGCGCCGGATGCTGCTGCGCAGCCGCGTCGCGCTGATCACCGCGGCGATCGTGGCGCTGGCGATCGCCTCGATCAGCACCGTGACGTACGTGGCCACGCAGCACAACCTGCGTGCGCAGCTGGACGAGACGCTGCTCGGCGGCTGGCCACCGCCCGGCGCGCAGGATCCCGCTCTGCCGAAGCCGGACTCTGCCGACCTGTGCCGCGCGGTGAACCAGGGCCGACCGCTGCAGCGGTTCCTCGAAGGGGTCCAGCTGCTCAAGGCGGACGGGACGACGTGTTCGCCCGCCGGCGTGGACTCGGTGGTCCTCGAGCCGTCGGATCGGACGGCTCGGACGGTGACATTGCGGGACGGCTACACCCAGTCCGGCGCGCCGGTGCGGGTGCTGCTCGGCCCGGCCGGCGACGGGAACGTCGTGGCCATTTCGCGCAGCCTCGCCGAAGTCGAGAGCACCCTGACCGGGCTGCGCACCGTGCTGATCGTGGTGTCGGTGCTGGGTGCGGCGCTCGCGGCCGCGGCGGGCCTGCTGCTCACCCGCCGGACACTCGAGCCGATGGCGCGGCTGACCGCCGCCGCCGAGGAGATCGCCCGGACCCAGGATCTCGACCTCCCGGTCGCCGTGTCCGGCCGTGACGAGGTCGGCCGGATGGGCCGGGCGTTCGCGGCGATGACCGGCGCGCTCGCCGAGTCCCGCCGTCGCCAGCGGGCATTGGTGGCGGACGCGGCCCACGAGCTGCGCACTCCGCTGACCAGCTTGCGCACCAACATCGACCTGCTGGCCCGTAGCGAGCACACCGGTCGTCCGCTGGCGGACGGGCAACGCGCCCGGATGGTGGACCGGTTGCAGGTGCAGGCGGTGGAACTCGGCGACCTCGTCACCGAGCTCGTGGTGCTCGCCCGCGACGAGCACGAACTCGAGCACGCCGACGTCGCCATGGCCGTCGTCGTCCGGCAGGCGGTCCGGCGGGCTTCGAGCCGCGCCCGGGACCACACCTTCGAGGTCGACAACGCCGAGTGGTCCGTCCACGGTGACGCGGGCGCGCTGGAGCGGATGGTCCTCAACCTGCTCGACAACGCGATCAAGTTCTCGCCTGCCGGGTCTGTGGTCACGGTCCGCTCGGCGCCGGGCCGGATCTCCGTCGCCGACGACGGCCCTGGGGTCGCCGCAGAGGACCGCGGGCCTGCGTTCGAACGGTTCTGGCGAGCCCCGGCGGCACGCGCGCTGCCGGGCTCGGGACTCGGCCTGGCGATCGTCGCGGACACCGCGGCCGCTCACGGCGGCCGCGCGCGGTTCGAGGATCCGCCGGATGGCCGGGGTGCGCTGGTGGTCGTCGAACTGCCGGCCTGACACTCACCGACCCTCCTGGCCCAAGGAGGCACTCGGCGGGGACAAGGGCCTCACGCTTCCGCGAACCGAGCTGCGGTGGGTGTTCAGGCCGTGGCCGGTACGACACGAGCGGCGGGTCGCTCAAAACCACCGTCCTCGCTTCGCCCGGAGCGGGGCGTACGCCCGCGACCAAGTCGGCGGTGAACATGCTCAGCGCGGTGGCGCGCAAGGAATTCGTCGCGGACGGCGTCGCGGTCTCGCTGGTCCTGCCGTCGATCACCGCGACCGAGTTCGGTGAGGGCCTGTTCCGTGACAGCGCCAATGTCCGGCCCGGCATGGTCGCCCACGATCCCGGCTACGTCGCCCGCGTGATCGGCTGTCCCGTCGACTACTTGCCTATCCGGAAAGAAGTGAGTACTTTCCAAGTAGGCAAGTAGTCGACGGAGGTAATCATGGACGAGCAGCAAGCAGCGGAAGCCCTGGCCACGGTCCGGGCGCACCAGGATCGGACCCGGCGGGCGGCTCGCCTGCCGTGGTGGGTCTACGCCGTGGTCTTCGTGCTGGCGGCCGGGGGAATGGCGCTCAACGACTTCATCAGTCTCAGCGGCGCGAAACTTGTCGCCATCCTGGTTCTGGTGGTGCTGGCCGTGGTGTTCGCGACCAGCCGCATCACCGGGCCGGCGCCGCTGGGTAGGGTGCGCGGGGTGCAGCGCCGTCAGTCGTTCGTCCCGTGGGTCTTCGGCGTCGTGGCCTTCGTCGCGGGTCTGGGCGCGTGGCTGATCTCCCGCTACGGCAGCGATGTCACCCACGACCTCGCCGGCGCCGTCGGCCTGCCCGGGTATCCCGACACTGTTGCCGGGGTGCTCTACGGCGCCGCGTTCACCGGGCTGTTCGCGCTGTCGCAGCTGCTGCTGACCGTTGCCCAGCGGCGGCAGAACGCATGACAGCTCCACCACCGTCCGGGCTGGACCGCCTGCTGTCGGATCCGACGCGGCTGGCGATCATGTCGGTGCTGTGCGCGGCACAGTGGTGCGATTTCGCCTTCCTGCGGGAAGCGGTGTCCCTGTCGGACTCCGCGCTGTCCAAACAGCTGGCCACGCTGAAGAAGGACGGCTACGTCGAGCAGCAGCGGACGTACGCCGGACGGGTGCCCAAGACGTCGGTTCAGGCCACCGGCGAGGGGCGGCAGCGGTTCCTAGGGCACGTCGAGGCGCTGCGGATGATCGTCGAGCGGACCAGTAGCCCGCAGTCCGGACAGTAGTCGGCCGGTATCGCCGAACGCGCGGACGGCCACGCCCGGTACAACGGGGTGCCGGTCACCGGAGATCGAGTTCGCGGATCGCGGCCGGCGGGACACGGTTCCCGACCTGGATGCCGCATCGGATCCGCGGGCTGATCGGCGGGCGGAATCGATCGCTCATGGCGCCACCTGCGCGAGCGAAGACACTGGGTAGTCACTTGCGCACGAGGAGTAGCCTCGGCCACTGGTGGCACCCGCGGTCGACCTGACGGTGCCGGCCTGCCTGCATTCGACGCGGCCGCCCACGCCCACCAATCCGCATGCGACCGCGGAGAGGGATGAACCGATCAAGCGGGCCGAGCGGGACATGGTCGATCTTGTCGCCGCCGCGGCGGTCGAGCTGAGCCCGATATTCGCTTCACGGTGCTGGGTCCGAGGCTGTGGCAGGGAAACCGAAAGCCGCTTGAACCTGCCGATTTCCTGTCGAAGCCGCGCACGGACATCCGCGGTGGGAAACACGATCCGCGTTGTCCGGTTCGGACAGTTCGGCGGCGACCATACCCACGACGGTTGCGCAACCCGCCACCCGTGTGGTGAGCGTGAAGGTGCTGCCGGGCCGGGGAAGCGATGCCTGCGAACGGCGTCTTGACCGTGCGGCCGACCGGCGGGCGTGCTCGCGCGGGTTGCCCGTCAGTCTCGTCTTCACTGCCCCCTTTTTCGCGATTCCCTGTGGGAAGATGATCCACAAGGGGAGTCGGAGTCTCGGGTTTTGCGCAGGACCGGCGTGCGAGAATGCGGGTACGTTCGTCCGGGTACGAGAACTGCGGCTTGACGGGAGCGGCCTCTTTTCTCACCCGGAGCCGATGTCGCGGCGATGGGGATTCGCGCGTGGGCGCACCACAAGCCCGTCCGCGGCCGCTCGGGGTGACCGGATGGGAGAGGTGGCTGCGTGGCGACAGGTGTCGACTTCTGATGGGCGGCTCGCCTTCGTGCCAGGAGCCGGATCTGCGCATCAACGTCCTGGGCTCGCTGGAGTGCTGGTCCGGCACGCGCCGGATCCACCTCGGCGGGGCCGTCCAGGAGCGTGTGATGGTCGCCCTGCTGCTCGAATCCGGGCAGGTGCTCAGCATTTCCCAGCTGGTCGACTCGGTCTGGGACGACGACCCGCCCGCCACCGCGACGCACCAGGTGCGCAAGGCCGTCGCCCGGCTGCGCCAGGTCATCCCGGCCGGCGGCGAGATCATCGTGACCGAGGGCCCGGGATACCGCGCCGTCCTGCCCGCGGAGCAGGTCGACCTGAACGTCTTCCTGAACCTGCTGGAGAAGGCCCGGCGGGCGTCGTCGGACCGCAATTGGGACGAAGCCGCCACGCACCTGCAGGGCGCGCTCGCGCTGCGGCGCGGGTCCGTGCTCGCCGGCAGCGGCGGGCCCGCGATCAAGGCCGCGGACGTCGCGCTGCAGGAACGGTACCTGGACGCCGTCGAGCAGCTGACCGACCTGCGCCTCTCGCGCGGTGAGTCCCGGGAGCTGGTCAGCGAGCTGCGGGAGCACGTCGCGGCCCACCCGCTGCGGGAGAAGCTGCGGGCCCAGCTGATGCTCGCTCTGTACCGCTCGGGCCGGCAGGCGGACGCACTGGAGGAGTACCGGAAGGTCGGCGCGCTGCTGTCGGAGGAGCTGGGGATCTACCCGGGCAGCGACCTGTCGGACCTGTACGAACGCCTGCTGCGCAACGATCCCGCCCTCGAACCACCCCGGGAAGCGCCCGAGCCCGCGCGAGCCGCGGAGCCGCCGGCCGCCGTTGTCGCCCGGACGCTGCCCTACGACCTCGCGGACTTCACCGGCCGCAAGCCCGAGCTGGACGACCTGCTGAGCCGGCTCGACGCGCCCGCCGACCGCGGGCCGCGGATCGTCGCGATCGACGGCATGGGCGGCGTCGGGAAGACGTCGCTGGCCGTGCGCGCCGCGCACCTGCTCGCCGAGCGCTACCCGGACGGGCAGCTGTACGTCAACCTGCGCGGGTACACCTCCGGTGGCCGGCCGCTGTCGCCCCGCAACGCCGCCGAGGCCCTGCTGGGCATGCTCGGCGTGGAGGCCGACCAGCTGCCCGACGACGCCGAGGCGCGGATCAGGCTCTGGCGCACGATGACCGCGGAGAGCCGGCTGATCGTCCTGCTGGACAACGCTTTCGACGTCGCCCAGGTCTGGCCGCTGCTGCCGCTCGGCCCCGGCTCGCTCGTGCTCGTCACGAGCCGGACGCGGCTGATCGACCTGGACGGCGCGCACTGGCTCTCGCTCGGCACGATGACGACCGAGGACGGCGTCGCGATGGCCGCCCGGGTGCTGGGCACCCGGCGCGTGGAAGCCGAGGCCGACGCGGCGGCCGAGCTCGTCGCGCTGTGCGGGCACCTGCCGCTGGCGATGCGGATCGCGCTGAGCAGGCTCGGCAACCGCCCGCGGTGGCCGATCGGCTACCTCGTGGACCGGATGAGCGACGAGTCGCGCCGCCTGGACGAGCTCAAGTCCGGCGAGCGCGGGGTGGACCTCACGTTGCGGATCTCCTACGAAGGGCTCGGGCCGCGCCACCGCACCGCGTTCCGCATGCTGGGGATGCACCCCGGGCGTGACATCGACGTCTATTCGTCCGCGGCGCTGCTGGGCCTGTCCCCCCACACCGCGGAGGCCGTGCTCGAGGTGCTGCTGGACGCGCACATGCTGCAGCAGCACGAGATCGGCTACTACACCTTCCACGACCTGGTGCGCAGCTTCGTCAACCAGCTCGACCAGGTCGAGTGCGCGGGCACCGACGCCGGCCAGGTCGCGGCCGGCCACGAGCGGCTGCTCGACTACTTCGTCGACGTCACCGACCACGTCTGCGACCTGCTGTTCCCCGGTCGCGCGCGGTTGCCGGCCGGTACCGGGGAAAGCGATCCCGCGCTGCCGCACCTGCCGACCCGCGAAGCGGCGCGCAAGTGGCTCGACCGGGAGCAGGCGACCCTGCGGGAAGCCGTCGCGCTCGCGCACGACCGGGGGTTCGACCGGCACGTCGCCCGGCTCGCCCGCAACGTCGTCTTCCAGCTGGACGCGGACGGGCTGTTCGCGGAGTTCGTCGAGATGGCGCAGGTGTCCGTGGTCTCCTCGCGCCGGCTCGGCGACGCCGAACTGCTGCGGCTGAGCCTGTCGAACTCCGCGGTGGCGAACTGGAAGCTCGGCAAGTTCGCCGAAGGGATCGAAGCGGCGTCGGAGGCGCTGGCCATCGCGTCGGACCTGGGCGACCGGCGTGGCGTCGCGAAGGACACCGGCATGCTCGGCCTGCTGCTGTGCACCTGCGGCCGGTTCGACGAGGCGCTCCCGCTGCTGCAGGAGTCCATCCGGATCAAGCGGGAGCTCGGCGCCGGCCGGGCCGAGGCGGAGTCGCTGGTCAACCTCAGTTCCCTGTACGAACAGTGGGGCCGCTACGCCGAAGCGGTCGACACGGCGAAGCGGGCCTTGACGCTGAACCGTGAGCTCGGGGCCCGGGAGAACGAGCTCGTCGCGCTCATCGACCTGTCGCTCGCCCACCTCGGGACGGGCGCGGTCGAGGAGGCCGACGAGCAGCTGCGGGTCGCTCGCGAGCTGGGCGAGGACTTCGGCGCGCCCGGCGACGTCGCACTGGTGTACGCGCTGTCGGCCCTGGCCGGGTACCGGCTCGGCCGGATCGAGGAGGCCCGGCGGTTCGCCGACCTCGGGCCGGCGCACCAGAAGGCGCACTGGACGCCGATCCGGCGGGTCGTCATCGACAACCTGATCGGCCGCCTGCGCCGGCTCGAAGGCGACTACGCCGAGGCGCTCGTGCTGCACGAGCGCGCCCACGCGCTGGCCGCCGGGATCGGCTACCGGATCGAAGAGGCCCGCGCGCTGGTCGGCCTGTCCGACGTGCACGCCGCGCGAGGCGCCGCGGACCAGGCCACGGACTGCCTCGAGCGGGCCGGCGAGATCTTCCGGACCGCCGGGGTCCCGCCCAGAGCCCGCTCCTGACGTCCGCGCGCCGGCGGGAACGAATCGGTATCCGGCGCGGGCAGTGTGGCAGGAGCTATATCCATGTCACGAGGTGTCGTGGCCGCGGGACGACTTCGGCGGACCGCAGGTCATCGAAGTGCGGGGAGTCGCGATGAGACGGCGGTGGGTGGACGGTCAGGTCGGTGCTCCGGGCCGTGACGAGGACGTGGGGCCATGAGCCCGGCCTCGCGGTTGCTGCTCTGCTTCCCCTCGCTCGCGTTCGCGCGGAAGGCCGTGCGCAGCGGTCTCGACGTCCGGCTCGTCGTCGACGTCGGCCAGCGCGCCCTGTTCGCCCCCTTCGCCGCCGACCGGCTGACGCTGGTGGACGCGCGGGACGAGACCGCCGTGGCCGGCGCCGTCGCCCAGGTCGTCCTGCGGTGCGGCATCAGCCACGTGCTGGACGGCGACGGCTTCCCGGCCACCCGCGTGTGCCCCGAGTTCGCCGAGGCCGCGCACGTCCTGGCCGACGACCGCCGGCTGGAAGCGGTGCTCGCGCCGAGCCGGCACCCGATGCTGCGGACCCGGGTGGTCGCCACCGCGGACGACGTGCCCGGGGCGGTCGCGGAGACCGGCCTGCCCGCGGTGCTCCGCTCGGGCGACGAGGAGACCGTGGTGCGGTCCGGGGCGGCGGCGGCCGAGTGGGCGCGCCGCCACGAGCACCACCCCGGGCCGTTCGCCGCGGAGGAGTTCGTGCCCGGGCCCGAGGTCCTGGTGACGACGTTGACGCACGACGGCATGCACCGCGTCGTGGGCGTCACCGCGCAGCGGGCCGTGGCGAACGGCGTGCGGTACCTGTTCCCGGCGACGGTGAGCCAAGCCGAGGCGAGGGAGGTCCGGGCGACCGTCACGGCCGTGCTGGACCTGGTCGGTTACGAGTTCGGGCCCGCCGAGACGTCGGTCGTGCTGTCCGGGCGCGGCCCGCGGATCGTGCGCGCGCGCCCGGGCTTCGGGACCCGCGGGATCGCCCGGCTGATCGAGGTGACGACCGGGTTCGACGTGCAGACCGAGCTGTGCCGCGCGCTGGCCGGGGTGCCGGTCCGCCCGCCGGCGCCGAGGTGGTTCGCCGGCGCGGAGTTCCTCCGCCCGCCGGGCGCCGGAGTGCGCGTGCTGGCCGAGGGGGCGACGCCCGAGATCGTCGAAGAGCGTCTCGACGCGGCTCGCCGTCGCGAGCTGAACTGCGGCGATACCGCCGTTCCCGCCCGCTATGTCCGGAATACCGGGGCGGGGGAGGCGAGCGGTATCGAGGACGGACGGAATCGGGAACCGGAACTGTGATCGTCATTCTTGTCGATGGCTCGTGAACGGCTTGTGGATGACAAGAAGGAGTGGTGACCATGCGGAACGGATCGGATGACGTGACGTCGGGGGACAAGAAGGCACGGGGGGCCCGGACGGTTCTCCTGGCGCTCGCCTTCGTTGCGGCGGGCTTCGGCGTGAGCCAAGCACACCCGGGAAGTGCGCCCGCTGCGCACTCCGCGGCCGACGCGGCGGTGGCGGCCGGTGGCGGGTCCGGCGAGGGGCCGAACCGCTAGGTCCGGGTGACCTCGCGCGCCGGCGGACAACCGGCCGCGCGCAGAACAATTCCGAATTTCCCATTTTCCGAATTGCCGGTGCAGGTGAGCTGTGTCCGGTGCGGGTGTTTCTTCCGGTCGAGGAGAACGACGGTGGACGACCAAGTGACCGCGATGCGGTGCTCGCGAACGGGTGCAGTCCCGACGGGTCGGGAAAGCGTTTTCCCGGGGGCCCGCCGATGACGACGATCGACGAACCCACGACACCTCCGGCCGCCGTCCGTGACCTGCGTACCCTGGTCGGCGAGCTGAACACCGCCCGGCGGCGCGCCGAGGACGGCCCGTCCCCGGACGCGACCCGCGTCCAGCGCGCCAAGGGCAAGCTGACCGTGCGGGACCGGCTGGCGCTGCTGTTCGACGCCGGCTCGTTCCACGAGATCGAGCGGTTCCGGCACCACCGCTCGTCCGGGTTCGGGCTCGAGCACCGCCGCCCCGCGACCGACGGCGTGGTCACCGGCTGGGGCACGGTGTTCGGCCGCACGGTCTTCGCCTACGCCCACGACTTCCGGATCTTCGGCGGCTCGCTGGGTGAGGCGCACGCGGCGAAGATCCAGAAGCTGATGGACATGGCCGGCGCGGCGGGCGCCCCGCTGGTCTCGCTGTCCGACGGCGCCGGCGCCCGCATCCAGGAAGGCGTCACGGCGCTGGCCGGGTACGGCGGGATCTTCGAGCGCAACGTCCGGTTCTCCGGGGTGATCCCGCAGATCAGCGTGATGCTCGGCCCGTGCGCGGGCGGCGCGACCTACTCGCCGGCGTTGACGGACTTCGTGTTCATGGTGCGCGGCATCGCGCAGATGTACATCACCGGCCCGGACGTCGTGCGCTCGGTGACCGGCGAGGAGATCACCCACGAGCAGCTCGGCGGGGCCACGGTGCACGCGACCGTGTCCGGCGCCAGCGGGTTCGTCCACGACACCGAAGAAGAGTGCCTCGAAGACGTCCGTTACCTGATCTCGTTGCTGCCGGCCAACAACCGCGAGCTGGCACCGTCGGTCGAGCCGTCCGACGCGCCCGACCGGCGCTGCGAGCGGCTGCTGGACCTCGTGCCCGCCGACGTCGCGCAGGCCTACGACATGCGCGCGGTCGTCGAAGAGGTCGTGGACGACGGCGAGCTGTTCGAGGTGCACGCGTCCTGGGCGCGCAACGTGATCTGCGGCCTGGCCCGGCTGGACGGGCACGTGGTCGGCGTCGTCGCCAACCAGCCCGCGGTGCTGGCCGGGGTGCTGGACATCCCGGCGTCGGAGAAGGCCGCGCGGTTCGTGCAGATGTGCGACGCCTTCAGCATCCCGCTCGTCACCTTGGTCGACGTGCCGGGGTTCCTGCCCGGCAGCGACCAGGAGCACGGCGGCATCATCCGGCACGGCGCGAAGCTGCTCTACGCCTACTGCAACGCCTCGGTGCCCCGCGTGCAGGTCGTCCTGCGCAAGGCGTACGGCGGGGCCTACATCGTGATGGACTCGCGCTCGATCGGCTGTGACCTGTCCTTCGCCTGGCCCACCAACGAGATCGCGGTGATGGGCGCCGAAGGTGCGGCGAACGTGGTGTTCCGCAAGGAGATCAACGCGGCCCTGGACCCGGACGCGGTGCGGGCCAAGCTGATCGAGGAGTACCGGACGAACCTGATGCACGGCTACTACGCGGCCGAGCGGGGGCTCGTCGACGACGTGATCGACCCGGCCGACACCCGGCGGATCCTGATCGACGCGCTGGGGACGCTGCGCTCGAAACACGCGCGGCTGCCGCAGCGCAAGCACGGGAACCCGCCGACGTGACCCCGCCCGTGGTGGTCACGCGGGGCGCGCCCGACGACGCGGAACTGGCGGCCCTGGTCGCGGTGCTCACGGCGCTGCGCCGGGAACCGCCGCCGCCCCCGGTGCGGGCCGCCGTGCCCTGGGGACCCGACGACCGCGCCTACCGGCCGCCGGGCATGTGGAGCTCGGGACGAGCACCCCGCCGCCCCGTTTCGCGCCGGTAGCCCGGCCGAGGAGACCGAGGAGATTCCCATGCTGGAACTCAGCTTGCTCGGACCCCTGCGCGTGGAAAGCCCGCGCGGGGAGGTCCGCACGACGTCCACCAAGATCAGGCAGGTCCTCGCCCTGCTGGCGCTGGAGAGCCCGAGCGCCGTCGGCATCGACCGCATCATCCACGAGCTCTGGCCGCTGCGGCCGCCGAAGTCGGCCGTGGGGACCATCCAGACCTACGTCTACCACCTGCGCAAGCAGCTGGCCGAGCACATCGGCTGCGGCACCAAGGTCCTCGCCACGGTCACCAACGGCTACCTGCTGGCCCTCGACCCCGGGTCCATCGACGCCCGCCGCTTCGAGCAGGTCGTCCGGGACGGCCGCGCGGTGCTGGACGCCGGCCGCGCCGCCGAGGCGTCGCGCAAGATGGACGAGGCCCTCGCCATGTGGCACGGGGCCGCGCTCGCCGACGTGCGGCAGGGACCGTCGCTGGACGCCGAGGCCGTCCGGCTGGAGGGCCTGCGCGAAGCCGCGCTGGAGCTGCGGGTCCAGGCCGACCTCGAGCAGGAGCACCTGCCCGAGGTGATCCCGGAGCTGCAGGCCCTGATCCGCCGCTACCCGCTGCGCGAGCGCTTCCACCACCAGCTCGTCTCCGCGCTCAACCGGGCCGGCCGCCGCGCCGACGCGCTCAGCGCGTACCGGCACACCTGCCGCGTGCTGAACGAGGAGCTCGGGCTCGACCCGTCGGACGAGCTGCGCCGGTTGCACCAGATCGTGCTGACCGGCGAGACCCGCACCCCCGCGCTGGAGGGCCGATGACCACGGCGACCGTCGACACCGCGAGCGTCGACCACGTCCTGAGCACCACCCGCGCGGTCCGCCGCAAGCTCGACCTCGACCGGCCGGTCGAGCCGGCCGTGCTGGAGACCTGCCTGCGGCTCAGCACCTACGCGCCGTCGCCCGGCAACCAGCAGTCCTGGCGCTGGCTGGTCGTCCGGGACGCCGGCCGGCGCGCGCGGCTGGGCGGGCTGTTCCGCGACGTCGGCCGCGACTACCTGGCGGGGGTCCGCGCCCAGCTCGGCGCGGCGGCCGCGGTGCCGGCCGTGCGCCGGATGGTCGGCTCGGTGCAGCACCTGATCGACGTGATCGACCGGGTCCCGGTGTTCGTCGTGCCGTGCGTGCAGGGCGAGCGGCCGTCGGGGCACGTCGAGGCGACGTCGTTCTACGGCGGGATCTACCCCGCGGTGTGGAGCTTCCAGCTCGCGCTGCGCTCACGCGGCCTCGGCACCGTGCTGACGACGTTGCACCTGCGGCGCGAAGCCGAAGCCGCGGAGATCCTCGGCCTGCCGGCGGACGTCACCCAGGTCGGCCTGCTGCCCGTCGCGTACACGACCACCACGGACTTCCGGCGGCCGGCCCGTCAGCCCCTGGAGTCGGTCGCGTTCCTCGACACCTGGGGCAACCCCCTCTCCTGAGCCCTGTCCTGATCCGAGCAGGAGGACGCAGTCATGCCGGTCGCCCACCGCACGAGCGTCGCGCTCTTCCCCGGCCAGGGAACCCAGGCCAAGGGGATGGGAGCGGGCTTGTTCGACCGCTATCCCGAGGAAGCCGCCCTGGCCGGCGACGTCCTCGGTTACGACATCGCCCGGCTGTGCCTCGACGACCCCGACGGCCGCCTCGACGACACCCGCTACACCCAGCCCGCGCTCTACGTCGTCAACGCACTGTCCTATTGGGACAGTGTGGACCGCGGCGAGCCGGCGGCCGACGTCCTGCTCGGCCACAGCCTCGGCGAGTACAACGCCCTGCTCGCCGCGGGCGCGTTCGACTTCGAGACGGGCCTGAAGCTCGTCGCCCAGCGGGCGGCGCTGATGGCCACCGAACGCGACGGCGCGATGCTGGCCGTCGTCGGGCCGTCCGAGGCGGACCTCGCCGAGGTGCTCGTGTCGGAAAATCTGTCCACATTGGACGTCGCGAACCGCAACACCCCGGCGCAGAACGTCCTGTCCGGACCGGCGGCGGACATCGACCGGGCGCGGGAAACGCTGTCCGGGCGCGGGTTCCGGGTGGCGGCGCTGCGCGTCTCGGCCGCGTTCCACTCGCGGTACATGCGTGCGGCCCGGGACGAGTTCGCCGCCTTCCTGCGCGGGTTCCGGTTCGCGCCGCTGGCCAAGACGGTGATCGCCAACGTGACCGCGCGCCCGTACCGCGACGGCGACGTCGCCCGGACGCTCAGCGACCAGATCGCCGGGACCGTGCGCTGGGCGGACAGCGTCCACTCGGTGCTGCGCCGGCTTCCGGCCGGGAACTTCCGCGAAATCGGCGGGGAAGGAGTGCTGACCCGGATGGTCCGGCAGATCGACACACCCGTCGCGGCGCCGGAGAAACCGCGCCGCGTGTTCACCGTGGCCTACGCCGGGGGCGACGAAAACGCCTACCGCGCGCTGGCCGAGCACACCCGGGACCTGGACGTCGTGGCGCTCGAACGGCCGGGCCGCGGCCGGCGGGTGGCGCAGCCGCTGCTGGCCGACGCCGACGCCGTCGTCGCCGACCTGATGGACCAGCTGCGGGACCACGTCGGCGAGCCGTACGCGATCTACGGCCACAGCCTCGGCGCGCGGCTGGCGTTCCGGCTGTGCCGGCGGCTGCGGGCCGAGGGCCTGCCCGCGCCGGTGCGGCTCGTCGTGTCGGGGGAGTGCGGGCCGGCGGTGCCGAGCCGCGAACGCGACACCTGGCGCCTCACCGGCGACGCGTTCTGGGCGCACCTCGACGAGCTCGGCGGCGTGCCCGCGCAGCTGCGGCGGTTCGAGGACCTGATGGCGCACTACGAGCGCGTGCTGCGCGCGGACTTCACCGTCCTCGGCCGGTACGTCCACGACGACGAGCCGCCGCTGGACGTCCCGATCACCGTGGTCACCGGCGACCGCGAGCCGTTCAGCGACGCCGAGATCGGTGCGTGGCAGCGCGAAACCACCGAGCCGCTGGAGCGCCGCCGGCTGCCCGGCGACCACTTCTTCATCCGCGAGCACTGGGCCGAACTGGCCGATCTGATCGAGGGAGCACCCCATGCCTGACGCGACGTTGACCGCCGAGCTGCAGAGCTACCTGGAGGACGAGGCGCTGTTCCGGTTCGGCGACGAGATCACCGAGGACACCGATCTCTTCAAGGCCGGGGTGCTCGACTCGTTCGGCTACATCTCGCTGATGAACCACGTCCACGAGCGCTACGGCGTCGAACTGGGCGAGGACATGCTCGACTCCGTGCTCGTGTCGCTGCGCGCGATCGTCGAGTTCGTCGAGGCGAGCGCCGTCCCGAGCGCGGACGGCCGGTAACCGGCATGTGCGGAATCGCTGGTGTCTACGGCGGCGAGCGCCCGCCCGGGGACGACCGTGACCTGATCGCGGGCCTGCTCCGCCAGATCGAGCACCGCGGCCCGGACGAGGCCGGCTGCTACCTCGGCGACCGGCTCGTGATGGGCACGGTCCGGCTGAGCATCATCGACCTCGCGAGCGGCTCCCAGCCCGTCGGCAGCGCCGACGGCCGCTGGTGGCTCTGCTACAACGGCGAGCTCTACAACTACCGCGAACTGCGCCGCGAGCTGCAGCGGCTCGGCGCGCGGTTCCGCACCGACTCCGACACCGAGGTCGTGCTGCAGGCCTGGCTGACCTGGGGCCGCGACTGCCTGTCGCGCTTCAACGGCGCCTTCGCCTTCGCTGTCTACGACTCCGTGGCCGACGAACTCACCCTGGTGCGTGACCGCTACGGCAAGCGGCCGTTGTTCGTGGCGCGCCACGAAGGCGCGTGGCTGTTCGCCTCCGAGATGAAGGCGTTCCTGGCCTACCCCGGGTTCCGGTTCTCCTTCGACCCCGAGCACCTCGCGTCGATCTTCGCCACGTGGACGCCGCTGCCCGCGCAAAGCGGCTACCGCGACATCGAGCAGGTGCCGATGGGGGAGTACCTGTGCCTGCGCGACGAACACGTCGAACGCGGCCGCTGGGCCACCCTCGACCTGGAACCCGGGCCGGCACCGGAGTCCGAAGAGGACGCGATCGAGCTGGTCCGCGCCGAGCTGGCGGCCGCCGTCGACGTCCGGCTGCGCAGCGACGTCGAGGTCGGCGTCTACGTCTCGGGCGGGCTCGACTCCTCGATCATCGCGCACCTCGCCGCGGGCCGGCAGGCCGCGCCGCTGCGGACGTTCTCCCTGGAGTTCGAGGACGCCGTCGTCGACGAGTCGGCCGAGCAGGCCGCGCTCACCGGCGAGCTGGGCACCCGCCACCACGCCGTGCGCGTCCGCGACGAGGACGTCGTCCAGGCGTTCCCGGCCGCGGTGAAGCACGCCGAGGTGCCCGCGTTCCGCACCGCGTTCGTCCCGATGTACCTGCTGGCCGAGCAGGTGCAGGCGGCCGGGATCAAGGTGGTGCTCAGCGGCGAGGGCGCCGACGAGGCGTTCCTCGGCTACGGCATCTTCAAGGACGCGCTGCTGCTGGACGCGTGGCACGACCTCGACGAGCAGACCCGGCTCGAGCGGATCGCGCGGATCTACCCGTACCTGCCGCACTTTTCCGGCGAAGGCGCGCCGAAGCGGATGCTGGGGCTGTACCGGCAGTTCACCGAGGAACGCCTGCCCGGCCTGTTCTCCCACCAGATGCGCTTCCAGAACGGGCGCTTCGCCGCGCGGCTGCTGCGTGACGCGAGCGCGCCGTTCGACGCGGCCCAAAAGCTGGTCGCCGACGAGCCGGGCTACGCCGATCTCGGCGCGGTGCAGAAGGCGCAGTGGCTGGAGTTCCGCACCCTGCTGGCGGGCTACCTGCTCTCCACCCAGGGCGACCGGATGACGCTCGGGCACGGCGTCGAGAACCGCTGCCCGTTCCTCGACCCGGCGGTCGTGCGGCTGGCCGCGTCGGTCAACCACCGCTTCGGCGACCCGTTCGACGAGAAGTACCTCCTCAAGCGCGCCTACGCGGACGTGCTGCCGGAACGGGTCGTCGCCAAGGGCAAGTTCCCCTACCGCGCCACCGACAGCGCCGCGTTCGTGCGCGCCTGGCCGGACTACCGCGACACCCTGACCGACCAGGCCACGCTCGACGCGATCGGCGTCCTCGACACGCGGTTCGCCCGCGCGCTCGTCGACCGGGTCTTCGACGGCCCCGCCGAACGCGTCGGGACCAAGGAGAACCAGGCGTTCACCCTGCTGGCGTCGCTGTTCTGGCTGCACCACTGGTTCGTCCGCGGACAGGCCCTGGAGCGCGGGCCGCTGCGCACCGGACTGCGCGTGGTCGACCGCCGGACCAGCGTTCTGCCGGCCTGACCGGCACGGAAGACGAGGAATCCCATGGCATACAGCACGGACATCGCCGTCGTCGGCCAGGCGCTGCGCCTGCCGGGCGCCCGCACGAGCGACGAGTTCTGGGCGAACCTCGCGGAAGGGCGCTCGCTGATCAGCGAGGTGCCCGAACAGCGCTGGCGCGCCGCCGACCACGCGGGCGACCCGCGCCGCGACGGCGACAAGACCAGCAGCGTCTGGGGCGGGTTCATCACCGACGCCGAGTGCTTCGACGCGGACTTCTTCCAGGTGTCGCCGCGCGAGGCCCGGCTGATGGACCCGCAGCAGCGGATGGCCCTGGAGCTGAGCTGGCACGCCGTCGAGGACGCCGGCTACCGCGCCGACCGGCTCGCCGGCTCGCGCACCGGCGTCTTCATGGGCGTGTGCCACTGGGACTACGCCGAGCTGATCGAGCAGGAGCTCGACACGATCGACGCCTACTACCCGACCGGCGCGGCGTACGCGGTGATCGCCAACCGCGTCTCGCACCACTTCGACTTCCGCGGCCCGAGCGTCGTCAACGACACGGCCTGCGCGAGTTCGCTGGTGTCGGTGCAGCAGGCGGTGCAGGCGCTGACGTCGGGCGACTGCGACCAGGCGCTCGCCGGCGGGGTCAACCTGATCTGGTCACCGCGGCACTTCATCGCGTTCAGCAAGGCGGGCATGCTCTCCCCGGCCGGCCGGTCCAAGGCGTTCGACGCCGGTGCGAACGGCTACGTGCGCGGCGAGGGCGGCGGCGTCCTGCTGCTGAAGCGTGCCGAGGACGCGCTGCGCGACGGCGACGCGGTGCACGCGATCATCAAGGGCGTCGGCACCAACCACGGCGGCCGCACCAGCTCGCTGACGGTGACCAACCCGGACGCGCAGGCCCAGCTGATCGCCGACACCTACCGCCGCGCCGGGATCGAGCCGGCGTCGGTGAGCTACGTCGAGGCGCACGGCACGGGCACCCCCGTCGGTGACCCGATCGAGGTCCGCGGCCTGAAGAAAGCGTTTGCGGAACTGGGGGACACGAGTTCCGACCAGCACTGCGGCATCGGTTCGGTCAAGACGAACATCGGGCACCTCGAAGGCGCCGCGGGCGTCGCCGGGATCCTCAAGGTGATCGCCGCGATGCGGCACCGGGCCCTGCCCGCGACGGTCGGCTTCGAGCGGCTGAACCCCTTGATCACGCTGACGGGCAGCCCGTTCCACGTCGTCGACGAGCTGTCGGAGTGGACGGCGCCCGACGGTTCGCCGCTGCGGGCGGGCGTCAGTTCGTTCGGCTTCGCCGGCACCAATGCGCACGCGCTGCTGGAGTCTCCGCCGCCTGTCGAGCCGGCCCCTCTGTCCGAAGAGGACGAATGGCTCCCGGTGTCGGCGATGGACGACGAACGGCTGCGCGAGACGTGCGCCGGACTCGCGGTGTGGGCCCGGACCCGGCTGGCGTCGGGTGACGTCACCGCGGTCGCCGACATCGCCCACACCCTCCGGCACGGCCGGGTGCCGATGCCCGCCCGGGTGGTGTTCCGCGCTCGCGACCTCGAAACCTGGGCCGGGCAGCTGGAGAGCGTCGTGGCGGGGTCCGTGCCGGACGACTGCGTTCTCGGCGGCTCGGCCGCGGAGCTGACCGGCGGTCTCGACGAGTCCGACGTGACCGAGCTGGCGGCGGCTTGGCTCGCGCAGGGCCGGCTGGAGAAGTTCGCCCGCGCCTGGGCGCACGGCCTGCCGGTCGACTGGTCGGCGTGGCCCGCGACCGGCCGCCGGGTGCACCTGCCGGGGTACGCCTTCGCGCGCACGCCGTTCTGGTTCCGGCCCTTGGAGGCAGGCCACCCGTCGCTGGGCGGGAGCGTCGAGGAGGACGGCGGGTGGACGTACCCGCTGACGTTCCACGCCGGTCAGGACGTCATCCGCGACCACGTGGTCAACGGCGTGCCGGTGGTGCCGGGCGTGGCCGTCCTCGGGCTGGTGCTGGCGGCCTCGCCGGTCGAGGTCCCCAGCGTGCGCAACGTGGGCTGGATCCGCCCGCTGGTGGTGACGGGCGCGCGCCTGGACGTCCGGCTGCGGCTGGTGCCTGCCGGCGACGGCTTCGACTTCGCGGTGCTCGACGAGGCGGGGGAGCGGTACGTCTCCGGCCGCCTCGTCCCGGGGACTCCCGGCGGCGCTCCGGCCGGTGACCTGGCCGCCCGGTTCCCCTCGGACCTGGGCGTCGACGGCGGTTACGCGGCGTTGCGCGCGAGCGGCGTCGAGCACGGACCGGCGTTGCGCGGTCTCGAGTCGGTGTCCGGTGGCGCCGATGGCGTCCTGGCCCGGATCCGGGTGCCCGCCCAGGCGGCGTCGGGCTGGTTGCTGCACCCGGTGGTGCTGGACAGCGCCCTGCAGGCGGCCCTGGCCCTGGGGTCTTCGGACTGGCGCACCCCGGCGGCGGCGAGTGTGCCGTTCGCCTTGACGGAGCTGACCCTGCTCGGGCCGGTCGGTCGCACCACGCAGGCGGTCCTGCGCGGCACCGAGTCCAAAGTGGACGTGGACGTGTACAACGAGGACGGCCTGCAGTGCGCCCGCTTGCGCGGCTACACGCCCCGCCCTCTGGCCGGCTCGACGGCCCCCGCGGTCGCCGATGCCGCCTCGGCCACCGAAGGCGACCTCATCGAAGTGCGACAGGTGTGGCAGCCCGCGCCGGCGAACGAGACCGGCCGGACAGGTCCGCTCGTCGTGCTCGACGCGGTGCTCGCCGTCAGCGGAGCCGCCGCGCGGCGACTGGATGCGGAGATCCTCCCGCTGGCCGGCAGCACCACGCGGAACCAGGCCGAGGCCGCGCAAGCGGCGTTCGGCTCCTGCTACCAGCACCTCCGCGACCTCCTGGACCGGCCCGGCAGCGCCACCCGGACCGTGCTCGTCATCGCCCCCGGTGCGCCTGAGGACCCGGTGTACGCCCCGCTCGGCGCGGTCCTGAAGTCTTTGCACAAGGAGAACCCCGCCATCCGCGGCAAGCTCGTCCTCGTCGACGGGCCCGCCGACGCCGCGCGGTTCGAGACGATCGTCCGCACCGAAGCCGCCACCCCCGACATCGAGGTCGCTTACGACCGGACCGGCCGGCGGCTCGTGCGGCAAACCGTCGAGCTGGCCGCCACCACCGGCGAGTCGCTGCTGCGCGACCAAGGTGTCTACTGGATCACCGGCGGCGCGGGCGGCGTCGGAACACTGCTCGCCGATCACCTGCGCGAGCGCTACCACGCGACCGTCGTGCTCAGCGGCCGCCGCGCGCGGCCCGAACTGCCGGACTACCAGCAGGTCGACGTCACCGACGCCGCCGACGTGCGCCGGGCCGCCACGGCCGTGAAGACCGAGCACGGCCGGATCGACGGCGTCTTCCACGCCGCCGGCGTCCTCGCCGACGGCTACCTCGTCGCGACGTCGCTCGAAGCCACCACGCCCGTGCTGGCGCCCAAGCTCGCCGGGACCGCGCACCTCGACGCCGTGTGCCGCGAGCACGGCGCCGGCTTCCTGGCCCTCTTCGGCTCGGTCGCCGGCGCCTTCGGCAGCGCGGCCCAGACGGCCTACGGGGCCGCGAACGCCTTCCTCGACGCCTTCGCCGCCCGAGCCGACGCCAGCCAGGCCGACGGCTACGCGGTCCGCGTCGTCGACTGGCCGCTGTGGGCCGAGGGCGGCATGAGCGTCGACAAAGCGACCGAGGCGTACCTGCGGAAGACGACCGGCACCGTCCCGCTGCCGACGGCCGCCGGGCTGGCCGCGCTGGACCGCGCGCTGCGGGTCGACGCCCCGCCGCAGCGCGCCGTCCTCTACGGCGAAGCCGGCAAGCTCCGCCGCTACGCGGGCCTGACCCGCGACGAGCGTCCGGCCTTCCGGAAGAAGACCGCCGAAATCGACGACCGCACCCTGACCGCGAAGACCGAAGACCACCTCCGCCGGCTCTTCGCCGAGCTGACCGGCCAAGAACCGGACCACATCCGGGCCGACCAGAAGCTGGAGCGCTACGGCATCGACTCGCTCATCGTCGTCGACGTCACCAGCCGCCTGGAAGACGACTTCGGCTCGCTGCCCAAGACGCTCTTCTTCGAGTACGTCGACCTCCGCGGCGTCGCCGGCTACCTGATCGGCGAGCACCGCGACCGCCTCCAGGAAATGTTCGGCACCCCGGAGACCGCGGAGCCGGAAACCCCGGTGGTCGTCGAAACGTCCGAGGCGCCGGCTCCCGTGCGCGTCGTCGAACGGCCGAGGGAGGACACCCACGACATCGCCGTGATCGGCATGGCCGGCCGCTACCCGGGCGCCGACACCCTGGCCGAGTTCTGGGACCTGCTCAGCGAAGGACGCCACAGCTTCGAGCCCGTCCCCGCCGGCCGCTGGCGCCACAGTGACCTCTACTTCGACGAGCGCGACGTCCCCGGCAAGACCGTCGTCAAGGCCGGGACGTTCCTGCGCGACATCGACGCCTTCGACCCCCGTTACTTCTCGATCTCCCAGCGCCAGGCCGAACTGCTGTCCCCGGAAGTCCGGCTGCTGCTGCAGTCCGGCGTCACCGCGCTGGAGGACGCCGGTTACTCCCGCGAGACGATCCAGCGCCGCTACCAGGGTGACGTCGGGGTGCTCGTCGGCTCGATGAACAACAGCTACTCGCTCTACGGCTTCGAAAACATGCTCACCCGCGGTACCGCCACCAGCGGCAGCGAGCTCGGCGTCTTCGCCAACATGCTGTCCTACTTCTACGGCTTCACCGGCCCGTCGATGTTCCTGGACACCATGTGCGCGTCGTCGTCGACCTGCGTGCACCAGGCCGTGCGGATGCTGCGCGCGGGCGACTGCCGGATGGCCGTCGTCGGCGGCGTCAACCTGATGCTGCACCCCTACGACCTGATCGCGACGTCGCAGGCGCACTTCACCAGCAAGTCCGCCGACCTCCTGCGCAGCTACGGCATCGGCACCGACGGCACCGTCCTCGGCGAGGGCGTCGGCATGGTCGTGCTCAAGCCGCTGCCGGACGCGGTCACCGACGGCGACCACGTCTACGGCGTCATCCGCGGCAGCGGCATGACCAACGCGGGCGTCCGCAACGGCTTCACCGTGCCCAGCCCCACCCAGCAGGGCCGCGCCATCGAGAAGGCCCTGGACGACGCGGGTGTCGACGCCCGCACGATCAGCTACCTCGAAGGCCACGGCTCGGCGACGTCGCTGGGCGACCCGATCGAGATCCGCGGCGCGACGAGCGCGTTCCGCCGCGACACCGCCGACCGCGGGTTCTGCGCGCTGGGCTCGGTCAAGTCGAACGTCGCGCACCTGCTGTCCGGCTCGGGCATCGCCGGCCTGACGAAGGTGCTGCTGCAGCTGAAGCACCGCACGATCGTCGAGTCGCTGCACTCGGAGACGCTCAGCCCGGCGATCGACTTCGACGACACGCCGTTCGTCGTCCAGCGCGAGCGCGCCGAGTGGTCGCGCCCGGTCCTGAACGGCCGGCCGGTGCCGCGCCGCGCGGGGGTCACGTCGATCGGCGCCGGCGGTGCGAACGTGCACCTCGTCGTCGAGGAACACGACGGTGTGGCCACGGTGCAGGACACGGGGCAGCCTCGGCTGCTCGTGTTCTCCGCGACCACCCCGCAGGCCCTGGGCCGGGTGCTCCGCGACGCGCACGCCTACGTCCGCGCCGAGCGCCCCGGCCTGGACGCGCTCGCGTTCACGCTGCAGACGGGCAAGAACGAGCTGCCGTGCCGCCTCGCGTTCGTCGCCGAGGACGCGGAGACCCGGCTCGCCGAACTGTCCGAAGTGGACTGGACCGGCACCGTGCCCGCCGGCCTCTGGTTCACCCCCAGCACGATGGCCGTGTCCGAGACCCCGGACCCGGACGTCGTGACGCGCGCCCTCGCCGACGCCGACCTGCCGGTGCTCGCCGCGGCCTGGGTCGCCGGGGCGGACGTCGACTGGGACGTCCTTTGGCCCGCGCGCCCGGCCAAGCTGTCGCTGCCCGGCTACCCGTTCGACAAGGTGCGCTGCTGGTACCCGGCCTTCGACGACGCGCCGAGCGTGCTGAACCCCCTCGCCTTCGCGCGGCGGGAGCACCCGTGGGTCGGGGTGAACCGGTCCGATCTGACCGGCATCCGCTACCGGCTGGCGCTGCGCGGCGACGAACTCCTCGACTACACGTACTCGGTCCGGCGCGACCGCCGCTACGCCACCGTCGCGCTGCTGGACGGCGTGCTCGCCTTCGCCGAGGTGGCCGGTCTCGACGGCGAGTGGGCGATCCGGGACGCCCGCTGGGGCGAAGTGCCCGCGCCGTCGGCCGAGGAGCAGCTCGACTGGCGGCTGGGCGCCGGACACCGCGCGGAACTCCGTAGTCCGGCGGGCGCGCTGGTGTTCAGCGCCGACCTCGTCCCCGCTGCCGAGGTCGGCGAATCCGCGGTGACCGCGCCACTTTCGCTTGACCAGGAAGGCTTCTACGCGCGGCTCGCCGAACTCGGCGTCGACCCTCGGCCGTACGCGAAGGCGGTCGAGGGCGTCGCCGAGATCGACGGCAAGCTCCTTGTCCGGGTCACGGCACCCGAGACCTGCCAGGACCCGGGGAAGCGGCGGGTCCGGATCCCGGCCTGGGTGTTCGCCGGGCTCGTCCAGGGTGTGCAGCACCTGTCCGCCGACGCCGACGTCACCATCCGGCGCCTCGGCTCGCTGACCGGCCGGGACCTCGACCGCACCCGCGCGGTGCTGCTGGAGCGCACCGGGGACGCCGTCTTCGACGTCCGCCTGCTCGACGAGACCGGCCGCGGGCTGGGCCGCCTCACCGGCGCCGACTTCGGCACCGGCCCGGACGACGCCCCGGCCGCCGGGCAGCCGGGCCTGACCGGCACGGTCCGGGACACCGTCGCCGAGCTGCTCAAGGCGGACCCGGCCGAGATCGACCTCGACACGCACTTCCCGGCCTTCGGCTTCGAATCGATCACGCTCGCCGCGCTGGCCACGGAGCTGGGCGGCCGGCTCGGGATCGACCTGCGCCCGTCGGTGTTCTTCGAGTTCCCCAACATCCGCGGCCTCGTCGAGGCGCTGGCCGAGCAGGTCGGGGAACCGGCGGAGTTCACGGCCGCCGCCCCCGCCACGACAGCCACCCCCGCTGCCTCGCCTGCCTCGCCTTCAGCGGCCGAGCCTGGTGATGCCGTCGCGATCATCGGCATCGCCGGCCGCTTCCCCGGCGCCGACGACCCCGACGCCTTCTGGGACCGGCTGCGAGCCGGCACCGACCTGGTCTCGCGCTACCCGGGTGACCGCTTCGACAACGGCTACGCCGAGGTCGTCGCGGCCGCGGACTTCCCGAAGTTCGCCGGCCTCCTCGACGGCGTCGACCGGTTCGACGCGGACTTCTTCGCCGTCTCGCGGCTGGAAGCCGAGCTGATGGACCCGCAGCAGCGGCTGGCCTTGGAAACCGTCTGGACCGCGCTCGAAGACGGCGGCTACCCGCCGGTCCGGCTCCCGGGCAGCACCGGCGTCTTCCTCGGTGTCTCCGGCCACGACTACCACCACCTGCTCAACGCCGGCGGTGTCGCACCCGAGGGCTACACCGCCACCGGCAACTCGCACGCCGTGCTCGCCAACCGCGTCTCGTTCCTGCTCGACGTCCACGGCCCGAGCGAGCCGATCGACACCGCCTGCTCCAGCTCGCTCGTCGCCGTGCACCGCGCGGTGGAGAACCTGCGGTCCGGGCGCTGCGAGATGGCCATCGCGGGTGGCGTGAACCTCCTACTGAGCGTGGACACGTTCGCCGCTACGCAGACCGCCGGGATGCTCAGCCCCGACGGCCGCTGCAAGTCCTTCTCGGCCGATGCCGACGGCTACGTCCGGTCCGAAGGCGCCGCGGCGGTGGTGCTGAAGCCGCTGTCCGCCGCGCTCCGCGACGGCGACGTCGTCCACGGCGTGATCCTCGGCAGCGCGGAGAACCACGGCGGTCGCGCCGCGTCGCTCACCGCGCCGAACGCCGCCGCGCAGGCCGACGTCGTCCAGGCGGCCATGCGGGGCATCGACCCGGACAGCGTCGGCTACGTCGAAGCGCACGGCACCGGCACCGCGCTGGGCGACCCCGTCGAGGTCGACGCGCTCGCCAGGGCCTACCGGAACCTCGGTGCGTCGCCCGGCCGGACCCGCGCGCTGGGCTCGGTGAAGGCGAACATGGGCCACGCGGAGGCGGCGGCCGGCCTGGCGGGCCTGCTGAAGGTGCTGCAGCAGCTGCGGCATCGTGAGCTGCTGCCGGTGCTGCACTGCGCCGAGCTGAACCCGCACCTCGCGCTCGACGGTTTCGAGGTGGTGCGCGAGCTGCGCCGCTGGGAGCCCGTCACCGACGCCGCCGGGCGGGAACTGCCGTTGCGCGCCGGGGTCAGCAGCTTCGGCTTCGGCGGCGTCAACGCGCACGTCGTCGTGGAAGCCCCGCCGGCGCGTCCCGAGCCGGCTCCGGCTGCCGGTCCGCAGGCGATCGTGGTGTCCGCCCGGGACGCCGACCGGTTGCGGGAGCGCGTGATCGCGTTGCGCGACTTCGTTGCCGGCCACGAGCCTTCCCTGGCGGACCTGGCCTTCACACTGCAGGTGGGCCGGGAGGAGATGGAACACCGGCTGGGCTTCGCCGCCTCGAGCGTCGCAGACGTCGTCGCCGGGCTCGACGCCTTCCTCGCCGGACGGCCCGGGCCGCACACCGGCAGCCTGCGCCGGGCCCGCGGGGCCGCGGTGCGCCGCGACCGCACGCCGGACCCGGAAGTCACGGGAGCCGGCCTCGACCGCGTCACGGCGTTGTGGTGCGAAGGCCGGACGGTCGTCTGGGCGGACCTGCACCCGGCCGGACGGCGGATCCTGCGGCTGCCCACCTACCCGTTCGCGCGTGAGCGCTACTGGGTGCCCGGTGCGCCGGAACGGCCCGGACCGCGCGCCACTTTCGACGTCGACGCGCGCGCCGCGTTGCTGGAAGCCGTGCTGGCCGACCAGGAGAGCCCCGATGTGCTCGATGCCCCGCGTCTCGTGAAGGGAGCGAACTCATGACCCTGCGCGTGCCCACCTGGCGCCGCGAACCGGCCGGCCCGACCGCGCTGCCCGCCGGCGCACGACGGCTCGTCATGACGTGCGACCTGCCCGTTCGGCTTCCGGGTGTGTCGATCGCCGCCGTGGAGAGCGACGGCGACAGCCCGGCCGTCGCCTACGAGCGGGCCGCGATCCGGCTGTACGGCGAGCTGAAACGGCTGCTGTCCACAGGGGACGGACGACCGTGCGTCGTCCAGGTCGCCTGCCGTGCGGGTTCGGTGTTCCCGGGCCTGATCGGCTTGCTGCGCACCGCCGTCCAGGAGGATCCGGCGCTGCGCGTGCAGCTGGTCGAGTTCACGGACGAGCCGGCGGACCTGAGCGCCTTGGCCGGTCCGGGGGAGCACGTGCGGGTCACCTCCGAAGGGCGCTTCGTCGCGGACTGGGAGCCCGTCGCGCCGGGTGCCGGACGCGCCTGGAAGCCCGGCGGGGTCTACCTGATGACCGGCGGCGCGGGCGGAATCGGCCGGCTGCTCGCCGCGGACCTCCCGCCGGACGCCGTCCTGGTCCGATGTGGACGGTCGCCGGCCGGGCCGGGGGAGTACCGCAGCGCGGACGTCACGGACGCGGCCGCGGTGCGCGCGGTCGTCGAGGACGTCGTGCGGACGTACGGGCGGCTCGACGGCGTCGTCCACGCGGCGGGCGTCCTGCGTGACGGCTACCTGATCCAGGGCTCCTACCAGGACTTCCAGGCGGTGCTGGCGCCGAAGGTCGCGGGCCTGGTCGCCCTGGACGAGGCGACCCGCGACCTGCCGCTGGACTTCTTCGCGGCGTTCTCCGCGGCGGCCGGCACGCTCGGCAACGCCGGCCAGGCCGGCTACGCCGCGGCCAACGGCTTCCTCGACGCCTACCTGGCGCGGCGCACCGGGCCCGGCGTCGGCGTGTCGCTGGGCTGGCCGCTGTGGCGCGACGGCGGAATGCGCGTGCCGGAAGAGGAACTGCCCGAGCTGGCCGAGCGTTTCGGCCCGCCGCTGGAGACCGGGGCCGCGCTCACCGCGCTGCACGGAGCGCTCGCGCTCGGTGCCGCCCACGTCGTGATCACCGGGGAAGGGAACCACATGACCGGCCAGGACGACCTCCGAGCCCGCGTCCTCACGCGGCTGAAGGACCTGATCGCCGAGACGATGCGCCTCGACGCGGCCCGCCTGGACGCCGAAGCGCCGCTGGACGGCTACGGCATCGACTCCCTCACGGTGACCCGGTTGAACCGCCGCTTCACCGAGTGGTTCGGCGCGCTGCCGAAGACGCTGCTGTACCAGTACCCGACCCTCGCGGCCCTGGCCGGCCACCTGGCGGAGCGCGACCCGGAGGGCTGCACCCGCTGGCTCGACACCGCCCCCGCACCCGCCGCCCCCGCGCCCGCCGCCCCGGCGGGCGAGACCGGCGGCCGGGTTGCGGCGGGTGCTCTGCCGCGGCTTGTCGTGAGTGGTAATGCGGGTTCTAACCCTCATTACCACTCACGACCGGGGGCGACGGGCGAACCCATCGCCATCATCGGGATCAGCGGCCGCTACCCCGACGCGCCCACCCTCGACGCCTTCTGGCAGAACCTCCGCACCGGCCGCGACAGCGTCCGCGAGATCGACCGCTGGCCCCTCGACGGCTTCTTCGAGCCCGACCGGCAACGCGCCGTCGAGGAGGGCGCCAGCTACAGCAAGTGGGGCGGCTTCCTCGACGGTTTCGCCCGCTTCGACGCGGCCTTCTTCGGCATCGCCCCGCGCGACGCCGCCGACATCGATCCGCAGGAACGGCTCTTCCTCGAGACCGTCTGGTCCGCGCTCGAGGACGCCGGCTACACCCGGGAGCGGCTCGCCGCTCAGCACCAGGGCCGTGTCGGGGTCTTCGCCGGCGTCACCAAGACCGGCTTCGACCGCAACGACCCGCCCACCGTGAGCGGGCCCCGCCGCGCGCCGCGGACGTCGTTCGCCTCGCTCGCCAACCGCGTCTCCTACCTGCTGGACCTGCGCGGCCCGAGCCTGCCCGTCGACACCATGTGCTCAGCCTCGCTGACCGCGATCCACCAGGCCTGCGAGCAGCTGCGCCACGGCGCGTGCGAGCTCGCCATCGCCGGCGGCGTGAACCTGTACCTGCACCCGTCGACCTACGTCGAGCTGTCCCGCGCGCGGATGCTCGCCGCCGACGGACGCTGCCGCAGCTTCGGTGCCGGCGGTGAGGGCTTCGTCCCCGGCGAAGGCGTCGGCGCGGTGCTGCTCAAGCCCCTCGCCGCGGCCGAAGCCGATGGTGACCCGATCCACGCCGTCATCGTCGGCTCGGCCGTCAACCACGGTGGCCGCACCAACGGCTACACCGTCCCCAACCCGCGCGCCCAGGCCGCCGTCGTCCGTGAAGCGCTCGACAACGCCGGGCTGACGGCGGCCGACGTCGGCTACATCGAGGCCCACGGCACCGGCACCCGCCTCGGTGACCCCGTCGAGGTCGACGGCCTGACCGAGGCGTTCGCGGACACCCCGGCGGACTGCGCCCTCGGCTCGGTCAAGTCGAACATCGGCCACCCGGAGGCGGCGGCCGGCATCGCCGGGCTGACGAAGGTGGTGCTGCAGCTGGAACACGGCGAGCTGGCGCCCACCCTGCACGCCGAGCGGACCAACCCGGACATCGACTTCGCCGCGACGCCGTTCACGCTGGCCCGCGAGGGCGGCGCCTGGCCCTCGACCGGCCGCCGGGTCGCCGGGATCTCCTCGTTCGGCGCGGGTGGGGCGAACGCGCACGTGCTCGTCGCCGAGTACCCGCGCGCCGTGACGCCGACGCCGCTGCGCCACCCGGTGCTGCTCCCGCTGTCCGCGCGGACCGACGCCGACCTGCGTGCCCGCGCCGCCGGCCTGGCCGCCTGGCTCGACGCGCAGGAGACGCCGGACCTCGCGGCCATCGCGGCGACGCTGCAGCGCGGCCGCGAGGCCATGGACGAGCGCCTCTGCTTCGTGGCCCGAAACGCGGGGGAGTGGCGCGAGCAGCTGGACGCCTACTTGTCCGAGACCGCCGACGGCCCGTGGTGGCGCGGGAAAGTCCAGGCGAGCAAGGAAACTCTCGCCGCGCTGGCCGGTAAACCCGAGGTGCGCGCGCTGGTCGAGCAGTGGGTCGCCGACGGCGCCTGGGGCGAGCTGGCCGCGTTCTGGACCAAGGGCACCCCCCTCGACTGGTCCGAAATGGACAGTGCCGCGGCTCGGGTGCACCTGCCCGGTTACCCGTTCGCCGGGCCGGAGTTCTGGTTCGAGCCCGCCGAGGTGGTGGCGACCCCGCGCGAGGAGCACGTCGACGCGCAGGACGTCCTGCTGGCCGAACTCGCCGACATCCTGCAGATGCCGGAAGGCGACATCGAGCGGCACCGGCCGTTCGCCGACTACGGCCTCGACTCGATCCTCGGCGTCAGCCTCGTGCACCGGCTCAACGAGACCCTCGGCACCGACCTCGACACCACGGACCTCTTCGACCACGGCACGGCCGACCGCCTCGGCGCGTTCCTCGCCGGTGCCCGTCCCGTCGCGAAACCCGCTGCCGCGGCGGCGCGGGACGACGACGCGATCGCCATCGTCGGCCTCGCCGCGCGGTACGGCGACGCGGAAACCCCCGAGGCGCTGTGGGACCACCTCGCCGCGGGCGCCGACCTGGTCGAGCCCGTCACGCGCTGGCCGCTCGCCGCCGGCGTCACCTGCCGCACCGGCAGCTTCCTGCGCGACATCGACCGCTTCGACCCGGCGTTCTTCGGCATCTCCGGCGTCGAGGCGACGGCGATGGACCCGCAGCAGCGGATCTTCCTCGAACAGTGCTGGAACGCCCTGGAGGACGCCGGTTACACGGGGGAGCGCCGGCTCGGCGGCCGCACCGGCGTGTACGTCGGGTGTTACGCCGGGGACTACGGCGAGCACCTCGATCAGACCGCCCCGGCGCAGGCGCTGTGGGGCACGATGGGCTCGGTCGTCGCGTCGCGGATCGCGTACCTGCTCGACTTCACCGGCCCGGCGCTCACCGTCGACACGTCGTGCTCCAGCTCGCTCGTCGCGCTGGACCTGGCCTGCCGCGACCTGAAGGCGGGCACGGCCGACGTCGCCATCGCCGGCGGCGTGTTCGTGCAGACGACGCCGCGGCTGTACGCCTCCGCGACGCGCGCCGGCATGCTCTCGCCGTCGGGCCGCTGCCGCAGCTTCGACGCCGGCGCCGACGGGTTCGTCCCGGGCGAGGGCGCGGGCGCGCTGGTGCTCAAGCGACTGGCCGACGCCGAGCGCGACGGCGACCACATCCACGCGCTGATCCGCGCGTCGGGCGTCAACCAGGACGGCACGACCAACGGCATCACCGCCCCGAGCGCGGCGTCCCAGGAACGGCTGCTGCGCGAGGTCCACGCGGGCCTCGACGGCGTCCAGCTCGTCGAGGCGCACGGCACCGGCACCCAGCTGGGTGACCCGATCGAGTTCCGCGCGCTGTCCCGCGTGTTCGCCGACGCCCGTCCGGGCAGCATCGCGCTCGGCTCGATCAAGACGAACATCGGGCACACCCAGTTCGCCGCGGGCGTCGCGGGGGTGGTGAAGACGGTCCTTTCCCTGCGCCACCGCACGATCCCGGCGTCACTGCACTTCGACGCCGCCAACACGCGGATCCCGTTGGCAGGCAGCGCTTTCTCGGTCCCGACCGCTACGACGTCGTGGCCCGCACCCGAGCGCGGCCCGCGACGCGCGGCCGTCAGCTCCTTCGGCGCGAGCGGCACCAACGCCCACGTCGTGCTGGAGGAGTACCCGCGCACGCCGGTTGCCGACGTGCCGGGGGAGCAGGCCTTCCTGCTGTCCGCACGGTCGCCGGAGGCGCTGCGGGTCGTGGCCGAACGGCTCGTCGCGCACCTGGACCGCGAGCCCGGTCCGGCCGCGGCGGAACTGGCGTACAGCCTCGCCGCCGGCCGCGCCGCCCTGCCGCACCGGCTCGCGGTCGTCGCCGACGGCACGGCTGAGCTTGCGACCCGCCTGCGCGCCTGGCTGGCCGGCGCGGCCACCGAGGTGCTCACGGGCGAGGTGCCCGCCGACGCCCAGCCGGACGTCGTTCGCCCGTCGACGGCCCGCGACCTGGCCACGGCGTTCGTCCGCGGCGCGATCGCCGACGTCGCCGAGGCCTTCCCGGCGGCAGCGCGACGCGTGGTGCCGGCGCCGACGTACCCGTACGAGCGCCAGAGCTACTGGCCGGCGGCCGTGCCGTCCGAGGGTCTGCCGCGGCTTGTCGTGAGTGGTAATTCGGGTTCTAACCCGAATTACCACTCACGACCCCACCCAGCGGACCTGGCGCCCCCCGTCTACCGGGTCCGGCTCACCGGGGAGGAGTTCTTCCTCGCCGACCACCACGTCAACGGCCAGGCGGTCCTGCCCGCCGTCCTCTCCCTGGAGTTCGCGCGGCGCGCCGTGACGCCGGGCGTCGCGTTCACACCGGCCGGTCTGCGCGATCTCGTCTGGAGCGCACCCTTCCCCGTGGACGTCACCGGCGCCGATCTCACCGTCGAGCGTGACGGTGGCGCCTTCCGCATCCGGCGTGACGCCACCGACGTCCACGCCCAGGGCCGTTACACCGAGCCGGAACCCGCCGATAGCGTGCCGCTCGACGCCGTTCGTGCGCGGTGCACCGCCCGGTCGCTCACCGCGGAGCAGTGCCGCGCCGCGCTCGACGCCGTCGGCATCCGCCACGGCGCCCGGCTGCGGGCCCTCGACGGGCTCGCCGTCGGCGACGGCGAAGTGCTGGCCAAGCTCGTCGTGCCCGCCGCCGCCCGTGGCGCCGACCTGGCCGTGCACCCGGCGTTGCTCGACAGCGCGGTCCAGGCCGTCGTCGGCCTGTTCGGCGACCCGACCGGTGCGCTGGCCGAGCGCGACGGCCGGCCCGCGCTGCCGTTCGCGGTCGACGCCGTCGACATCCTCACGCCCACCGCCGAGACGATGTGGGCCCACGTCCGGCGCGCCACCGACGGTGCCGAAGTGACCACAGTGGACATCGACGTCTGCGACGACGCCGGCCGCGTCGCGGTCCGCCTGCGTGGGCTCGCCTTCCGCCGCGTCGCCGAGACGTCGTCCTCGCGCACGGCGCTGCTCGCCCCGGTGTGGGACGCGGTCTCCGGTGCCGAAGAGCCCGCGGTCGGCTCCCGCCTGGTCCTCGCCGGGGGCGACGCGGCCGACCGGGACGCCTTCCTGGCCGCGTTCCCCGGCGCGACCTTGCTCGACGGAGACCTTCCCGCCGACGTCGACCACGTCTTCTGGCTGCCGTCCGGTGACGGCGTCCTGAGCGTCTTCCGGCTGGTCAAGGCCCTCTTGAACGACGGTGCGGACGGCCGCGAGATCGGCTTCACCGCGGTCACCCGGCAGGCGTGCCGGGTGCCGGGCGACCGGACCCTCGACGCCACGCACGCCGGCGTGCACGGCCTGCTCGGCTCCGTCGCGAAGGAGTACCCGCACTGGCAGGTGCGGATCGTCGACGTCGCCGCGGGCGAGCCGGTGCCGTGGGACGCGGTGGCGAACCCGCCCGCCGGCCCGCACGGCGTCGTCGTCGCCCGGCGGCACGGCGAGTGGTTCCGGCCGCGGCTGCTGGAAGTCGCCGACACGCCGTCCGACACACCGTCGGCGCCCGGTGGCGTTGTCGTCGCGATCGGCGGCGCGGGCGGCATCGGCACCGTGTGGACCGAACACCTGCTGCGCCGCCACGGTACCCAGGTCGTCTGGATCGGCCGCCGTCCGCTCGACGCCGGGATCGCCGCCGGCCAAGAGCGGCTCGCCGCGTTCGGCCCGAAGCCGGACTACGTGCGCGCCGACGCGTCCGATGTGGACGATCTGCGCCGGGCGTGCGCGCAGATCGTCGAGCGGCACGGGCCGGTGCACGGCGTGCTGCACACCGCGATCGTGCTGGGCGACCAGAGCGTCGCGCGGATGGACGAGGAGCGCTTCCGCACGACCTACGCGGCCAAGGCGGACATCGCCGTCAACCTGGCCGAGGTCTTCGCGGACCAGCCCCTGGAGTTCGTCGCGTTCTTCTCGTCGATGCAGGCGTTCTTCACCGCGCCCGGCCAGGCCAACTACGCGGCGGGCTGCGCCTTCGCCGACGCCTACGCCGACCAGCTCACCGAGCGGCTCGGCTGCCCGGTGAAGGTGATGAACTGGGGTTACTGGGGCGGCGTCGGCATCGTCGCCGAAGACGGCTACCGGCAGCGGATGGCGCGCCTCGGCCTCGGCTCGATCGAACCGGCGGAGGGCATGGCCGCGTTCGACCGCCTGCTGACGTCGCCGTTCGACCGGCTGGCGCTGCTGAAGGCGGCCGACGCCCGCAGCATCGCCGCGTTCTACGAGGACAGCGCGCTCACGGCGTTGCCGGGTGGTTCCGCCTCGCCGGTCGCCGATCTGCTCGCGGCGCGGCCCGACCGGAGCGCGGACATCGAGCGCGTGCGCGTCGCCGCCGACGGCCACGGGCGGTCCATGGAGGCCGCGCTCGTCCGGATCACCTGGGCGCTGCTGCGCGACCTGGGCCTGTTCAGCCGTCCGGGCACGGCCGCCGAGCTGCTCGCGGCCGGCGGGATCGAGCCGCGGTACTCGCGCTGGCTGACGCACACCCTGGACGTCTTCGTCCGCACCGGCCTGCTGCGCTCGGCCGACGACCGCTACGAGGCCGTCTCCCCGTCCCCGGTGGACGTCGCCGAGGCGTGGCGCCGCTGGGACGCCGACCGGGCGCCGTGGCTGGCGAGCGAGGGCAAGCGTCCCCAGGCGGTGCTGGTCGACACGACCGTGCGCGCGCTGCCCGACATCCTGACCGGCCGCCGTCCCGCGACCGACGTCATGTTCCCGAAGTCCTCCCTCGAACTGGTCGAGGCCGTCTACCGGAACAACCCGGTGGCGGACTACTTCAACGACGTCCTCGCGGACACCTTGGTCGAGCACGTCCGCACCCGCGTGGCGGCGGATCCCGCGGCCCGGCTGCGGATCCTGGAGATCGGCGCGGGCACGGGCGGCACGAGCGCGGTCCTGTTCCGGCGGCTGGCGCCGTGGCGGGACAACATCGAAACCTATTGCTACACCGACCTTTCCAAGGCGTTCCTGCTGCACGCGCGCCGGGCGTACGGGTCGCTCGCGCCGTACCTCGACCCGCGGATCGTCGACATCGAGAAGCCCCTGGCGGAGGGGTTCGGCGGCTTCGACGTCGCGGTCGCGACGAACGTGCTGCACGCGACGCGCAACATCCGCGCCACGCTGACGAACACGAAAGCGGCCCTGCGCGCGAACGGCGTCCTGCTGCTCAACGAACTGAGCGACAACGTGTTCTTCAGCCACCTCACGTTCGGCCTCCTGGACGGCTGGTGGCGCTACGACGACCCGGCCCTGCGCATCTCCGGCTCGCCCGGCCTGACCCCGCGCGACTGGTTGCGCGCCCTGGAGGAGACGGGCTTCCATCCGGCGTTCATCGCCGCGGAGGGCGCGGACGACCTCGGGCAGCAGGTGTTCGTGGCCGAGAGCGACGGCGTGGTGCGGCAGCCGGTCCGGGCTGGTGGGTCCGCCTTCTCGCCGGTCGCCGACGAACCCGTCCCGGTCGCCGTCACGCCTGCTCCCGCTCCCGCTCCTGTCACGGCGAGCCCGGATCGGGAGACCGAGCTGCTGGAGCGGGCGCGTGACCACTTCCGCGCGCTCGTCGCGGACGTGCTGCAGCTGCCGGTGGCCTCGGTGCGCGCCGACGTGACGTTCGACCGGTACGGCATCGACTCGATCCTGGTGGTCCAGCTGACCGAGGCGGTGCGCAAGGACCTCGACAACGTCGGCAGCACGCTGTTCTTCGAGGTCCGCACGATCGACGGGCTGGCGCGCCACTTCGCCGAGACCCAGCCGGACGCGCTCGCCGCCCTGGTCGGCGTCGCCGCAGCGCAGGAGTCCGAGGTGCCGGAAGCCGCCTCGACGCAGGTCGTGGAATCGGCACCGGCCCCGGTCGCCGACTCCGTGCCCGCGGCCCGGCCGGACGAAGAACCGCCCATCGCCATCATCGGCATGGCCGGGCGCTACCCGGGCGCGCGGGACCTGAGCGAGTTCTGGGCCAACCTCCTCGCCGGCACCGACTCCGTCACCGAGATCCCCGGCGACCGCTGGGACCACGACCGCTACTACGACCCGCGCCGCGGCGCCCCCGGCAAGACCTACGCCAAGTGGGGCGGCTTCCTCGACGGCGTCGACGAGTTCGACCCCCTGTTCTTCGGCATCTCGCCCGGCGCGGCGTCCACAATGGACCCCCAGGAGCGGCTGTTCCTGGAGTCCGCCTACGAAGCGCTGCAGGACGCCGGCCACACGCGGGATTCCCTGCGGGCCGCCGCCCGGGCGCGCGTCGGCGAAGACGCGGGTGACGTCGGGGTGTTCGCCGGCGCGATGTACACCGAGTACCAGCTCTACGGCGCCGAACAAGCGGTGCGCGGGGAACCGATCGTCGTGCCCGGGAGTCTGGCGTCGATCGCGAACCGCGTCTCGTACTTCTTCGACGCGAGCGGCCCGAGCATCGCCGTCGACACCATGTGCGCCTCCGCGCTGTCCGCGATCCACCTCGCCTGTGCCGCGCTGCGGCGCGGCGAATGCGGCGCGGCGCTGGCCGGCGGCGTCAACCTGTCGCTGCACCCGAGCAAGTACCTGATGATCGGGCAGACCCAGTTCGCCGCGAGCGACGGCCGGTGCCGCAGCTTCGGCGAGGGCGGCGACGGCTACGTGCCCGGCGAAGGCGTCGGCACCGTGCTGCTGCGCCCGCTCGCCGACGCGGAGGCCGACGGCGACCGCATCCTCGGTGTCATCCGGGGCAGCGCCGTCAACCACGGCGGCCACACCCACGGCTTCACCGTGCCGAACCCGCGGGCGCAGGGCGCGGTGATCCGGCAGGTCTACCGCAAGTCCGGGGTGGACCCGCGGCGCATCGGCTACGTCGAGGCGCACGGCACCGGCACCCCGCTCGGCGACCCGATCGAGATCGCCGGCCTGACCGCGGCGTTCGGCGAGTTCGCCGGCGATCGCGAGTTCTGCGCGCTCGGCTCGGTCAAGTCGAACATCGGCCACCTGGAAGCGGCGGCCGGCGTCGCCGGGCTGAGCAAGGTGCTGCTGCAGATGCGGCACGGCACGTTCGCGCCGTCGCTGCACGCCGGGCGCGTCAACCCGGAGATCGACTTCAGCGCCACGCCGTTCGTGCTGCAGCGCGACGCCGCGCCGTGGCCGCGCGACGGCGGTGTGCCGCGCGCCGGGGTGGTCTCGGCGTTCGGCGCCGGCGGAGCCAACGCCCACCTTCTCGTCGAGGAGTACATCGTGTCCGAACGTGCGCAAGGACCAGCCGCGGCGCAGGCCGTGGTGCTGTCGGCGCTGGACGAAGACCGGCTGCGCGAGGCCGCGGCCCGCCTGCGCGACGACCTGAGCACGCGGACCGACGCCGACCTGGCCGACATCGCCTACACCCTCCAGGTCGGCCGCGAGCCGATGCCGGCCCGCTTCGCGACGGTGACGGATTCGATCGAGGCCCTGGTGTCCGCTTTGGACGCCTACGTCAGCGGCGCGGAACTGCCCCCGGACACGTTCGCGGGCACCGGGCTTTCGGGCACGCTGGCGGCGCTGGCCGCGGACGACGACTTCCAGGAAACCCTGGTCCGCTGGGGTGCGCGCGGCAAGCTGGCCCCGCTCGCCGAGGCCTGGGTGGGCGGTGTGGAGGTGGACTGGTCCCGCCTGCACACCGGCGGCCCGCGCCCGCGCCGGGTGGGGTTGCCGACGTACCCGTTCGCCCGGGAGCGGTACTGGTACACGGATGTGCTGCCGGGGAGCCGGAAGCACACCGGGGCCGCGCCTGCGGTGCGGGCCGGGCGCACTGGGTCGGCGACGGTTGCTGCGCAGGCTGGGCCGGCAGGTCCTGCGACCCAGGCGGAGGTTGCTTCGCCCTTCGCGGCGGCGGGGCCGGTCGCGACGCAAGCGAGGCGGGCAGCGCCTGCCGGGGCATCGGTTCCTGTGGTGCGCAAGGCTGCCGCCGCGTCTGCCGTTCCGGCATCACCCGCCGCTGTGTCCGCCGCGGGTGGTGACCTTCCCGCCGGCGACCTCACCGTCTGCCCGGTCTGGGAGCCGCACCGGCCCGCCGATGTCGTGTCCGGTAGCGCCGTGCTCGCGATCGGGCTGTCCGCCGACGACGCCGAGGCGATCCGGGCGTCCGGGACCGAAGTGTCCACCGAGGACGATGGCGACGTCGACCGGGTCGTCGTGAAGGTGCCGACCCGTGCCGGAGGTACCGCGGCCGAGCGCATCGAGGAACACCGCCGCGCGACCCGGCAGCTGTTCCGCATTCTCAACCGGCTGCAGGCGACCCACGGCGACCGCGACTTCGAGCTGACCCTCGTCACCCACGACGCGTTCACCCGGGACCCGGCCCAGGCCGGCCTGCACGGGCTCGTCGGCGGGCTCGCCAAGGAACAGCCGCGGTGGCGGGTCCGAGCCGTCGACCTCACCGCCGGCGAGCCCTTCCCCGCCGCGGAGGTGTTCGGGCTGCCCGCCGACCGCCGCGCCCATCCCTTCCGGCGCACCGGTGGCCAGTGGCTGCGTCGCCGGCTGGTGCCGGTCGAGCAGGCCGCCACGGCCGCCGCGTTCCGGCGCGGCGGGGTGTACGTCCTCACCGGTGGCGCCGGGGACCTCGGCGTCGTGCTCAGCGAGTACCTGGCCCGCACCTACGACGCCCGGCTCGTCTGGGTCGGCCGCCGCCCCGAGGACGACGGGATCCGGGCCCGGCGCGCCGGGATCGCCGCGGAGTACCTGCAGGCCGACGTCGCCGACCCGACCGAGCTGCGGCACGTCCGTGACGACGTCCTCCGCCGCCACGGCCGGATCGACGGCGTCGTCCACCTGGCCATGACCTTCAGCCACACCCCGCTCGCCCAGCTGGGCGAGCCGGACCTCGAAGCGACACTCAAGTCCAAAGTGGACCCGTGCGTGCACTTCGCCGACGTCTTCGCCGATGCCGGCCTCGACTTCGTGCTGCTGGTGTCGTCGCTGGTCAGTTTCATCCGCAACGCCGACCAGGCGCACTACGCCGCGGCCTGCGCCTACGTGGACGCGGCGGCCGACGGCCTGCGCGACGCCCTCGGCTGCCGCGTGAAGACCGTCAACTGGGGTTACTGGGGCAACGTCACCGACGACCTCCTCGACGGCATGGCCGCCCTCGGTCTCGCGCCGATCGAGCCCGCGACCGCGATGGCCGCCGTCGAGGGACTGCTCGCCGGGCCGCTCGACCAGATCGGGTTCCTGCGGCTCGGCCGGCCCCTGCCGGTCGAAGGCGTGCTCACCGGGGAGACCGCGGTGATCGAGCCGCACGCGGTGGCCACCCCGGCCGAACCCGCCGCGCCGAAGCTGCCCGACGCGCTCGCCACCTACCAGGCCGGTCCGGTGCCCGCCGAGATCGACGCAGCCCTGGCCCGCTGGGTCGCCGCCGAGCTGCGGGAAGCCGCCCTCACCGGTGCCGACGAGCGGTTCGCCGGCTGGCTGCCGCCGATGCTGCGGGTGCTCACCGACCACGGCCTGGTCGACGATTCCGGACAGTGGATCCCGGGACCGGACGCCGAGACCTGCCGCGCCGGGTGGCGGCGCGACGCCGAACGCTGGGCCGCGGCCAACCCCGACCTGCGCACGCCCCTCGACCTGCTCGGCCGGACCGTGCCCGCCCTGCCCGCCGTGCTGCGCGGCGACGTCCTCGCCACCGACGTCCTGTTCCCGAACGGCTCCTTCGCGCTGGTCGAGGGCGTCTACCGGGACAACCGGGTCGCCGACCACTTCAACGCCGTCCTGGCCGACCACGTCGCCGGCTTCCTGCGGGCGCGCCTCGCCGCCGAGCCCGGTGCGCGGCTGCGCGTCCTCGAGGTCGGCGCGGGCACCGGCGGGACCACCCGCGTGGTCCTCGACCGGCTGACCCGCGCCGGGCTGCCGCTCGCCGAGTACTGCTTCACCGACGTCTCGCGCGCCTTCCTGCACTGCGCCGAGGACGCCTTCGACCACGACTTCCTGACCTACCAGGTCTTCGACGTCGCCGAGCCGCCGCACGGGCAGGGCCTCGACACCGGCGCGTTCGACGTCGTCATCGCGGCCAACGTCCTGCACACCACCGCCGACGTCCGCGCGACGCTGCGCAGCGTCAAGGCCCTGCTGCGCGGCAACGGCCTGCTGGCGCTCAACGAGATCAGCGGGTTCTACCTCGTCAACCACCTGACGTTCGGCCTGCTCGACGGCTGGTGGACGCACACCGACGCCGAGCTGCGCGTCCCCGGCAGCCCGGCGCTGTCCCCGGCCGGCTGGGCCGCGGTGCTGGCGCAGGAGGGCTTCACCGGCGTCGCGAACCCGGCGTCCGACGCCGAGCCGCTCGGGCAGCAGATCGTCGTCGCCCACAGCGACGGCGTCGCCCGCGGGCCGCGCGTGGTCGAGGCACCCGCGCCGGCGGAAGAACCGGCGCCCGCAGGGGAAACGACGTCGATCGCCGCCGTGGTCCTCGAGAAGCTCGCCGACGCACTGCGGATGGCCGAGACCGCGATCGACCCGGCCCGGGCGTTCGCCGACTACGGCCTCGACTCGATCGTCGGCGCGGGGTTCGTCCAGCAGCTCAACGAGTCCCTCGGCCTCGACCTGCTCACCACGGTGATCTTCGACCACCGCAGCGTCGAGCTGCTCGCCGCGCACATCGCCGAAAGCCACCAGCCCACCGTCCCCACCGCGGCACCGGAACCGGAACCGGGACAGACAGACCCGATCGCCATCGTCGGTATCAGCGGCCGGTTCGCGCGGTCACCCGACCTCGACGCGCTCTGGCGGCACCTCGCCGACGGCGACGACCTGGTCGGCCCGATCGAACGCTGGGACGTCTCCGGTCCCGAGTGGACGGACGTCGCCTGCCGGGAAGGCAGCTTCCTCGACGGCATCGACGAGTTCGACGCCCGCTTCTTCAAGATGTCCGGCCGCGAGGCCGCCTACACCGACCCCCAGCAACGCCTGTTCCTGGAAGAGGCGTGGACGGCGCTGGAGAACGCCGGCTACGTCGGCGACGCGCTCGACGGCAAGCGCGCGGGCGTCTACGTCGGCTGCACCGGCGGCGACTACACCGCCTGGTTCGACGAGCGCCCGCCCGCACAGGCGGCCTGGGGCAACGCGCCGTCGATCGTGCCCGCCCGGGTCGCCTACCACCTGAACCTGCGCGGGCCCGCGATCGCCGTCGACACGGCCTGCTCCAGCTCGATGGTCGCCATCCACCTCGCCTGCCAGGGGCTGTGGAGCGGCGAGACGGACCTCGCGGTCGCCGGCGGTGTCGCCGTGCAGACCACGCCGAAGACCTACCTGACGGCGGGCCGCGCGGGGATGCTGTCCCCGACCGGCCGCTGCCACACCTTCGACGCGGCCGCCGACGGCTTCGTCCCCGGTGAGGGCGTCGGTGTCGTCGTGCTCCGGCGGCTTTCCGACGCGCTCGCCGACGGCGACCACGTCCACGCCGTCATCCGCGGTTCCGGCATCAACCAGGACGGTGCGACCAACGGGATCACCGCGCCGAGCGCGGCGTCGCAGGAACGGCTCATCCGCGAGGTGCACGAGCGGTTCGGCATCGACCCGGCCGAGATCGGCCTGGTCGAGGCGCACGGCACCGGCACCAAGCTGGGCGACCCGATCGAGACCGCGGCGCTGGTCGGCGCGTTCGGCGCGGCCGAAGGGTCCCGCGGCTGCGCCCTAGGCACGGTGAAGACGAACATCGGCCACACGATGTCGGCCGCGGGCGTCGCGGGCCTGCTCAAGATCGTCCTCGCCATGCGGCACCGGACGCTCCCGCCGTCGCTGCACCACGACGAGACCAACCCCGCGATCCGCCTCGACGGCAGCCCCTTCCACGTCACCACGGAGCTGACGCCGTGGGAGCCGAACGGCCGCGGCAAGCTGGTCGCCGCGACGAGCTCGTTCGGGTTCAGCGGCACCAACGCGCACCTCGTCGTCGAGGAGCCGCCCGCGACCACACCGCGCGGTGACGACGGCCGTGAGCGGCTGTTCCTGCTGTCCGCGCCCCGGCCGGAAGCCCTTCGGCTACTGGTCGAAGGCCTGGCCGAGCACCTGACCGCGCACCCGGACGCGGTGCTCGCCGACGTCGCCTACACCCTTGCGCACGGCCGGGCCCACTTCGCCCAGCGCGTCGCCTTCGCGGCCACCGACCGCGAGACTCTGGTACGGCAGCTGGAAAACTGGCTGGCGGACGGGACCGTCCCCGCCGCTGCCGAACTCGAGGACATCCGGGCGCGGTGGAGCGAAGGCGGCAAGCTCGACGCCGAGTTCACGGGCCGCCGGACGCCGTTGCCGACGTACCCGTTCCAGCGCCGCGCGGCCTGGGCCGGCGGCGTGACGCCGGCGAGCGCCCTGCCCACCGGACCGAGGCCCCACGAGCCGATCGCCGTCGTCGGGCTGGCCGCCCGGTTCGCCGACAGCCCGGACGCCGAGAGCCTGTGGAACCACCTCGCCGCCGGCGACGACCTGGTCGGCGACGTCACCCGCTGGGACCTCGCCGGGAAGCTGGGCCCGAAGGCGGGCCGCCAGTACGGCAGCTTCCTCGACGACCCGGCCCGGTTCGACGCGCTGTTCTTCAGCGTCTCCGGCACCGAGGCGGTGCACACCGACCCGCAGCAGCGCGTCTTCCTCGAAGAGTGCTGGCACGCGCTGGAGGACGCCGGGTACGCGGGGGAGCGGCTCACCGACCGCGCGTGCGGCGTCTACGTCGGCGCCTACCCGGGCGACTACCACCAGCTGATCGGCGGCGAGAAGCCCCCGCAGACCATGTGGGGCAACATGGCCTCGGTCATCGCGTCGCGGATCTCGTACCTGCTCGACCTGTCCGGGCCCGCGATCGCCGTCGACTCGGCGTGCTCCAGCTCGCTCGTCGCCATCCACCTGGCGTGCGACAGCCTGCGGCTCGGCACGGTGTCGATGGCCCTGGCCGGCGGCGTGTTCGTCCAGGCGACACCGCGGCTCTACGAGTACTCGTCGACCGCGAAGATGCTCTCGCCGACCGGGCGCTGCCGCACCTTCGACGCGTCCGCCGACGGCATGGTGCCCGGCGAGGGCGCCGGCGTCCTGGTCCTGAAGCGGCTGTCCGACGCGGTCCGCGACGGCGACCACGTCTACGGCGTGATCAGCGCCTCCGGCGTCAACCAGGACGGCGCCACCAACGGCATCACCGCACCGAGCGCCCAGGCCCAGGAGGACCTGGTCCGCCAGGTCCACCGCGACGCCGGCGTGCGCCCGGGCGGCGTCCAGCTGATCGAGGCCCACGGCACCGGCACCCCGCTCGGCGACCCGATCGAGTTCGGGGCGCTCTCGGAGGCGTTCACCGGCGCGCCCGCGGGTGGGTGCGCGCTGGGGTCGATCAAGACGAACGTCGGGCACACACAGTTCACGGCGGGGGTCGCCGGCACGATCAAGGCGCTGCTCGCGCTGCACCACCGGCAGGTGCCGCCGTCGCTGCACTTCGGCCGGGCCAACCCGGCGATCCCCTTGGCGGACAGCGCGTTCTACGTGCCCACGTCGCTGCGCGAGTGGCCGTCGCCGGAGTCCGGGCCGCGGCGTGCGGGCGTGAGTTCGTTCGGCGCCAGCGGGACCAACGCGCACCTCGTCGTCGAGGAGGCGCCGGGCTCCGAGGCGACGCACGCCGCGCGGGACGAGTGGCTGGTCGTGCTGTCCGCGCAGGACGAGACGGCGTTGCGCAGCCACGTCGAACGGGTGCTGGCCCACGTCGAATCCCACGACGTCGACCTCGGCGATGCCGCTTACACCCTCGCCGTCGGACGCCGGCCGGAGAACGTGCGCTGGGCGTGCGTCGCGCCGGACCGGGCCGCGTGGATCGACGCCATGCGGGCCTGGCTGCGCGACGGCCGGGCGGACACGGTCGTCACCGGCTCCGTGCCCGGCGACCGGCCCGAAGTGTCCGCTGTGGACGGTCTGACGCCGGCCGAGGTGGCCGCGCGGTACGTGCGGGGCGAGGTCTCGTCGCTGGGCGCGTGGTTCGGCGCCGGGTTCCGGGTGGTGCCGCTGCCGGGCTACCCGTTCGGCGGGGAGCGGTACTGGATCGACGAGGCTCCCCCGACTGTCCACAAGGGATTCGACGGGCCCGTCGTCGAGCTGACCGGGCGCGAGTTCTTCCTGGACCACCACCGGGTGTCCGGGACGCCGGTGCTGCCGGGCGTCGCGTACCTGGAGCTGGCGCGAGCCGCCGCGGAGGCCGAAGGGTTCGGCCGGACCGGGGTGGCGTTGCGCAACGTCGTCTGGACGCGGCCGGCGCGGATCACCGGTCCGACGACCGCCGAGGTCGTCCTCGACCCGCAGGACGGCGGGTTGGCCTACCGGATCACGACGACCACCGGCGGTGAGACGCAGACGCACGGCCAGGGGCGCGTCGAGCCGACTGTCGCGGCGGCACCGCCGAAGGTGGACATCGCCGCGCTGCGGGCGAAGTGCACGCGGCGCACGCTCGACCGGGCCGCCTGCTACGCGCTGTACGAGGACACGGAGATGGGCCTCGGCCCGGCGATGCGCGGCATCGAGCGGCTGGAGATCGGCGACGGCCTGATCGTCGCGCGGTTGCGGCGCCCCGCCGCGGCCGGCGACGGCTTCACCGTCAATCCGGCGATGCTCGACTCCGCGCTGCAGTCGACGCTCGGCCTCGCGCTGGCGGAGGGCGCGGACGAGGTGACGGCGGCGCTGCCGTTCGCGCTGACGGAGGTCCGCGTGCACGCCGCGACCCCGGTGGCGGGCTGGGCGGTGATCCGCCCGTCGGCCAACGACCGCCCGGGCACCGTCCGGCGGCTGGACATCGACCTGTGCGACGAGGCGGGCGAGGTGTGCGTGCGGCTGCTGGGCTTCACGTTCCGCGAGCTGCCCGCGCCGGAGAAGAAGGAGCCCGCACCCGTCGACGACCAGGTCGTGAGTGACGAGCCGGCCATCGAGGCCGGGGAGCTGGTGCTGGCCCGTTCCGCTTGGCTCCCGGCCGCGCCGATCGCCGCCGCGCCGGAGTTCGTGCGGCATGACGTGCTGCTCGCCGGGCTCGACCCCGTCGACCTGGGTGATCTCGGGGCGACCTGCACCGTCCTGCCGGGTGGCGGCGATCTCGCCGCCGCGTTCAGCCAGCGCGCCGAGCAGCTGCTCGCGCACCTCCAGGACGCCGTCGTCGCGAGCCGGGAGGGGCGGGTGCTGGTCCAGGTCGTCGTGCCGGACGGGTCCACGGACCTGGCGCTCGCCGGGCTGCTGACCACCGCGCGCTACGAGCACCCGAAGCTCGTGACCCAGCTCGTCGTGGCCGGACCCGACGGCCTCGCGGACCGGCTGCGTCGGGAAAGGGCCGACACCGACGACGTCGTCATCCGTGAGGCGGCCGGACGGCGTGAGGTCCGGCAGCGGACGCCGCTCGCCGACGCCCCCTCGGTGCGGCCCTGGCGTGACGGCGGCGTCTACCTGATCACCGGCGGCGCCGGCGGTCTCGGGCGGGTGTTCGCCCAGGAGATCGCCGACAGCGTGGCCGATCCCACGATCATCCTTTGTGGACGTTCGGCGCACGGGCCCGGGAACTACCGGCAGCTGGACGTCACGGACCGGGCCGCCGTCGAGCGGTGCGTCCGGGACGTCGTGGCCGAGCACGGGCGCCTCGACGGTGTCCTGCACAGCGCCGGCGTGCTGCGGGACGGCTACCTCGTCAAGAAGGACGCCGCCGACCTGCGGGCCGTTCTGGCCGCGAAGGTCGCGGGGTTCGTCAACCTCGACGAGGCGACCGCCGGGCTGGACCTCGACTTCTTCATCGGCTTCTCGTCGCTGTCGGCGTCCGGGAACCCGGGCCAGGCCGACTACGCCGCGGCCAACGCCTTCCTCGACGAGTACGCGGCGCACCGTGAAGCGCTGGTCGCCGCGGGGGAGCGGCGCGGGCGGACGCTCAGCGTCGGCTGGCCGCTGTGGGCCGACGGCGGGATGCGCGTCGACGCCGCTACCGAGCGGTCGATGCGGGAGACCGTCGGCATCCTGCCGATGCCCGCGGCGGCCGGCGTCGAAGCCCTGCACCGGGCCTACGGCAGCGGCGAACCCCACGTCCTCGTGATGTACGGCGACCGGGCGCGGATCGGACAGACCCTGCTGCGCAACGAAACGGAGGTGACCACCATGCCCGACAGCCTGGTGACGCTGCTGGCCGACCGCGTGTCGCGCCTGCTCGACGTCCCCGCCGACGAGATCGAGGGCGGGGTCGACCTGAGCGAGTACGGCTTCGACTCGATCTCCCTCGTCGACTACGTCGGCCTGCTCAACGAGGAGTTCGGCCTCACCCTCGTCCCGACGCTGCTCATCGAGTACCCCACCCTCGACGGCCTGGCCGGGTACCTGACGGAGAACCACGGCGACGTCTTCGGCGCGACACCGGCACCAGAGCCGGAACCGGCGCCGGAGCCGGAGCAGACGCCGGAGCCGGAGCAGACGCCGGAAGAGCGGCCGGACCTGCTGGCCGAGCTGACGGAGCTGACGGCGAACGTCCTCCGCCTGCCGGCCGGGCGGATCGAGGGCGGCCGCGAGCTGAGCAAGTACGGCGTCGACTCCCTGTCGCTCACCGAGCTGATCTCGGAGATCAACGCGCGGTACGGCCTGGCGCTCGACCCGACGCTGCTGTTCGAGTACCCGACGCTCAACGGCCTGGCCGGCTACCTCCGGGAGCACCACGCCGACCGGGTCGCGCCCAAACCCGGGCCGGAGCCCGAGCCGGTCGTCAAGGCACCCGCTGTCCCGAAGACCAAGCCGCAGGAAGGCCCCGAGCCGATCGCCGTGATCGGGATGAGCGGCCGGTTCCCGATGGCCCACGACATCGCCGAGTTCTGGCGCAACCTCGCCGAAGGCCGGGACTGCATCGGCGAGATCCCGGCCGACCGCTGGGACTGGCGCGAGTGCTTCGGCGACCCGATCACCGAACCCAACACCAGCAACGTCAAGTTCGGCGGGTTCATGGACGGCGTCGGCGACTTCGACCCGCTGTTCTTCGACATCTCGCCGCGCGAGGCCGAGCTGATGGACCCGCAGCAACGGCTGATGCTGCTCTACGCCTGGAAGGCCCTCGAAGACGCCGGTTATGCGGCGGAGTCCGTCGAAGGCAGTGACATGGCCATCGTCGTCGGCACCGCCAGCACCGGTTACCCGACGATGGTCGCGAAGTACTCGCCGGTCGTCGAACCGTACGACGCCACCGGGGCCGCGCCCTGCCTCGGGCCCAACCGGATGAGCTACTTCCTCGGCGTCCACGGCCCGAGCGAGCCGGTCGACACCGCCTGCTCCAGCGCGCTCATCGCCACCCACCGCGCGGTCGGCGCGCTGCAGGACGGCACGTCCGACATGGCGATCGTCGGTGGCGTCAACACCGTGCTCAGCAAGGACCTGCACATCAGCATGAGCAAGGCCGGCATGCTCGCCGAAGACGGCCGGAGCAAGACGTTCTCCGCCGACGCCGACGGGTACGCCCGCGGCGAGGGTGTCGGGATGCTGGTCCTGAAGCGGCTTTCGGTGGCCGAGCGGGACGGCGACCACGTCTACGGCCTGATCCGCGGCACCGCCGAAAACCACGGCGGCCGCGCGAACTCGCTGACCGCGCCGAACCCGAAGGCGCAGGCCGCGGTCATCCGCACGGCCTACCGCAAGGCCGGCGTCGACCCGCGCACCGTCGGCTACATCGAGGCGCACGGCACCGGCACGAAGCTCGGCGACCCCGTCGAGATCAACGGCCTCAAGGAAGCCTTCCGCGACCTCTACGACAGCACAGACGGGGCGGACGTCGCGGGCGCGCACTGCGGGATCGGCTCGGTGAAGACCAACATCGGGCACCTCGAGGTCGCGGCCGGCGTCGCGGGCATGATCAAGGTGCTGCTGCAGATGAAGCACCGGACCCTGGTGCGGAGCCTGCACTGCGACACGGTCAACCCGTACGTCAAGCTCGACGGGACGCCGTTCTACCTGGTCCGCGAGCAGCAGCCGTGGCAGGCGCCGGTCGACGACGCCGGGGCCGAGCTGCCGCGCCGCGCCGGCGTGAGTTCGTTCGCCTTCGGCGGCGCCAACGCGCACATCGTGCTCGAGGAGTACGTCCCGGCGCCCGTGGACCGGACGCCCGCGGCGCCGCTGCCGGTCGTGCTGTCCGCGACCCACCCGGAGGTGCTGCGCACCCTGGTGGCGGACTGGGTCAAGGCCCTGCGCGAGGGCACTTACACCGACGCCGACCTCACCTCGATCGCTTACACGTCGCAGATCGGGCGCACGCCGCACGCCGAGCGGCTCGGCTGCGTCGCGGCCACCGTCGAGGACCTCGCGACCGGGCTGGAGTCCTGGCTGCGCGGCGAACCGGACCGCTCGATCGTGACAGGCCGCGTCGTCCGCGACGACGTCCCGGCGGCACCCGAGAGCACCGATGCGACGGCCACGGTCCGGGCCTGGGTGCGCGGCGCCGACGTCGGCTGGAACCGGTGGCACCCGGACGCGCCGCGGCGGATCCCGCTGCCGACCTACCCGTTCCGGCTGAAGCGCTACTGGCTCGACACGAGCACCCCGGTGGCGGGAGGTACCCCGAAGCTGCACCCGCTCGTGCACACCAACACCTCGGACCTGACCGGCCCGCGCTACACCACGCGCTTCACCGGCCGCGAGTTCTTCCTCGCCGGCCACCGGGTCCGCGGCGTCCCGGTGCTGCCGGGCGCGGCCTACCTGGAGATGGCCCGGGCCGCGGCGGACCTGGCGGGCGGCGCCCGGCCGGTCGTCAGCGCCACCTGGGACCGGCCGCTGCCGGTCGAGCGCGCCACCGACGTCCACATCGGACTGTCGGCCGATGGCGGCGCCTTGTCCTACCGCGTCTTCACCACCGGCCCGGACGGCGAACCCGTCGTCCACGGCCACGGCGAGCTGACCGACGGAGACGGGGAATCGCCGCCGCGGCACGACATCCAGGCGCTGCTCGAAGAAACCGGTGGGAGCGTGCTCGACGCGGCGGAGTGTTACGCCCGGTTCGAGCGGCTCGACCTCAGGTACGGCCCCGCGCTGCGGACGATCGAGCGGCTGCACAGCGGCTCGCGGCTCGCGGTGGCGCGGCTGCGGCTGCCCGCCGAGGCCGGCGCGGAGACGTTCGTGCTGCACCCGAGCCTGCTCGACGCGGCGTTCCAGGCCACCCTGGGCCTGTTCGCCGCCGACGGCGCCGAAGCCGTGCCCGCCACGCTGCCGCGGTCGGTCGACGAGGTCCGCGTGCTGCGGCCGTTGCCCGCCTCGGCGTGGGCCGTGGTCCGGTTCAGCGACGGCGGCGCGGTGCCCGGCGAGTACGTCCTCGACGTCGACCTGTGCGACGACGACGGCGAGATCTGCGCGCGGCTGCGCGGGTTCCGCGTCCGGTCCCTCGACCCCGAGCCGGTCGATCCCGGTGACGAGTTCCTGGCCCAGCTGATCGAGGCGGCCGGTGACGGCGCGATCAGCCTGGCCGACTTCGAACGGAGCCTGACGTGAAAGCGGTGATCTTCCCCGGCCAGGGCGCCCAGGTGAAGGGCATGGGCCGCGAGCTGTTCGACGCCTACCCGGAGCAGGCCGACCAGGCTTCCGACCTGCTCGGCTACTCGATCCGCGAGCTGTGCCTCGAGGACCCCCGGCGCGAGCTGAACCGCACGGAGTTCACCCAGCCGGCGCTGTTCGTCGTCGGGGCGCTGGCTCACCGGCGGTGGCGCGAGCAGAACGCCGGGCAACCCGCGTTCTACGCCGGGCACAGCCTCGGCGAGTACTGCGCGCTGCACGCGGCCGGCGCGTTCGACTTCGCGACGGGCCTGCGGCTCGTCCGGCGCCGGGGCGAGCTGATGGCCCGCGCCGAGGGCGGCGGCATGATCGCCGTCACCGGCCTCGACCGCGACCAGGTCACGGCGCTGGTGCGCGAAGGCGAGTTCTGCACCCTGTCCGTGGCGAACGACAACTCGCCGCAGCAGTGCGTCGTCTCGGGCGACGCCGAGTCGATCGACGAGCTCGGCACGTTCCTGCGGGACCGCGGCGTCCGCTGGGTCCGGCTGCGCGTGTCCGGCGGCTTCCACTCCGCGCTGATGCGCCCGGCCCAGCAGGAGTTCCGCCGCTTCCTCGACGCCTTCGACCTCGGCACGCCGGACGTGCCGGTGATCGCCAACGCCACGGCGCGGCCGTACGCGCCCGGGACCACGGCCGGGGTGCTGGCCGACCAGATCGTGCAGCCGGTGCGCTGGACCGAAACCGTGCGGCACCTGCTCGACGCGGGCGTCACGGACTTCGTCGAGCTGGGCGGCACCGTGCTGAGCAAGCTCGTCGAGCAGACGCGGGCCGCGTCCCGGGCGCCGGTGCTCCGGCCCCAGGACCTCGGCAGCGCCGCCTTCCGCGCGCGGCACGGCCTCCGTTTCGCCTACGTCGCCGGCGGGATGTATCGCGGGATCGCGTCGCCGGACCTGGTCACCCGGCTGGGGCGCGCCGGGATGCTCGGCTTCCTCGGCACCGGCGGCAGCGAACCGGCCGAGATCGAGCGCGGGATCAAGGAGATCCAGGCCGCCCTGGCCGGGGATCAGCCCTACGGCGTCAACTTCATCGCGAACCACGACGACCCCGCCGGCGAGGAGGCCGTCGTCGACGTCCTGCTGCGGCACGGCGTCCGGCTGGTCGAGGCGTCGGCGTTCATCCAGATGACGCCCGCGCTCGTGCGCTACCGCGTCACCGGCCTGCGACGCGGACCCGGTGGCGAGCCGGTGTGCGAACACCGGGTGCTGGCGAAGGTGTCCCGGCCCGAGGTCGCGGCGGCGTTCCTGGCCCCGCCGCCGGAGGCGGTCCTGGCCCGGCTCCGCACGGACGGCGCGATCACCGCCGAGCAGGCCGAGCTGGCCCGGCGGGTGCCGATGAGCCACGACGTCACCGTCGAGGCCGACTCCGGCGGGCACACCGACGGTGGCATCCCGACCGTGCTGCTGCCCTCGCTGCTCGAACTTCGCCGCCGGGCGCAGGCCGAACACGGCTACGCCGAGCCGATCTGCATGGGCCTGGCCGGTGGGATCGGCACGCCCGCCGCCGTCGCGGCCGCGTTCGTGCTCGGCGCCGACTACGTCCTCACCGGCTCGGTCAACCAGTGCACCGTCGAGGCCGCGACCAGCGACGCGGTCAAGGACATGCTGCAGGACATCGATGTGCAGGACACCGACTACGCGCCGGCCGGTGACATGTTCGAGCTCGGCAGCCGGGTCCAGGTGCTGCGCAAGGGCGTGTTCTTCCCGTCGCGCGGCAACAAGCTCCACGCGCTCTACAGCCACCACGACGGCATCGACGACCTGCCCGCGAAGACCCGGGCGCAACTGGAGCGCAGCTACTTCCGCAAGCCCCTGGACGACGTCTGGGCCGACGTCGTGGCGCACCTGCGCGCGAGCGGCCGCGCGGAACTGGTGGAGCGCGCGGAAAAGCAGCCGAAGCAGAAGATGGCGCTGATCTTCCGGCGCTACTTCGGCTACAGCGCGCGGATCGCGCTGGAAGGCCGCCGCGACGACAAGGTCAACTACCAGGTCCACACCGGACCGGCCCTGGGTTCCTTCAACCAGTGGGTGAAGGGCACCCCGCACGAGTCCTGGCGGCACCGGCACGTCGACGAGATCGGCCTGCTGCTGCTGGACGGCGCCGCCCAGCACCTCGCGGCGTTCTCACGAGTAGCGAAAGGACAGATGGCATGATCACCGAGTTCGACACCTGGGGCGTCCACGAACAGCAGTTCTGGCTGCGCGGCACCACCGCGGACCAGCCGGTCACCTTCGACGCCGAAAGCGGCATGTGGAACGTCTACGGCCACGCCGAGGCGTCGAAGGTGCTGAGCAACCCGAAGTTGTTCTCCTCCAACATGATGCGGCTGATGGCCGCGGAGATCGGCGCCGACATCGAGGAGGCGTCGGCCGGGGAGCTGCTCTACCTCGACCCGCCGCGCCACACCCGGCTGCGCCGGCTCGTCAACCACGCCTTCACCCCCAAGGTCCTCGCCGACCTCGAACCGCGGATCGCGGGTCTCACCCACGAGCTGCTGGACGAGGCGAAGGTGACCGACCGGCTCGAACTGGTCAGTGCGCTGGCCTACCCGCTCCCGGTGATCGTGATCGCCGAGCTGCTCGGCATCCCGGCGAGCGACCGCGACCTGTTCCGCCGCTGGGCCGAGTCGCTGATCCCGTCGACGTCCACCGAGGACGTCTCGATCGTCGGCCGGTTCGAGGGCCAGGAGGAGGTGACCGAGACGACCCTGCGGCAGCGCAAGGAGTTCGGCGAGTACCTGGCCGAGCACATCGAGGACCGCCGCAGGCACCCGCGCGAGGACCTGCTGAGCGGGCTGGTGCACGCCGAGGTCGAGGGGGAGCAGCTCAGCGACAAGGAGATCGCGACGCTGGCCGACGTCCTGCTGCTGGCCGGGCACGTGACCACGACCATGCTGCTCGGCAACACGATCCTCTGCCTGGACGCGCACCCGGACGAGTTCGCCCGCGTCCGCGCGGACCGCTCGCGCCTGCCCGACGTCATGGAGGAGTCGCTGCGCTACCTCCCGCCGTTCGCCGTGACGTCCCGGGCGACCACGGCCGAGGCCGAGGTCGGCGGCGTGACGATCCCGGCCGACCAGCTCGTGATGGTCTGGCTCGGCGCCGCCAACCGCGACCCGCTGGTCTTCGACGACCCCACGGAGTTCCGCCCGGGCCGCGACCCGAACCCGCACCTGACGTTCTCGCGCGGCATCCACTACTGCATCGGGGCCGGCCTGGCCCGGCTCGAGGGCCGGATCGCGCTGGACATCCTCTTCGACCGCTTCCCGCGGATCACCACGATCCCGGACGAGCCGCCGCGGTTCATCCGCAGCTCGCAGATGCTCAACGCCTTCACGCTGCCCCTCGCCGTCTCGTCCTGAGTGGTGATTTGTCCGGATTACCGCCCGGCTCGCGCGTGCGGGACCGGAGTGGGAACGGCATTCGTGACCATCGATAGCGCGACGAACGCGAACGGAGCCTGACATGAGCCACCGCGTCGGTTCGGTGACCGAGCTGTACGAGCTGGTCAGCCGGGGACAGATCGACAAGGCCGAGGCGGTGCGCCTGGCCAAGCAGCTGAAGACGGCCAAGCGCGCCGCGCCGGCCGGGAAGCCGGCCGAGCCCGCCGGGCAGCCGGCCGGGATCGACCGGGACGTGCTGCGGGACCGGGTCTGCGACGTGCTCGCGGACCAGGTCCGGCAGCTGCTCAAGGTGAGCGCCGACGACCTGGACGCCGACGTCGAGCTGAGCGAGTACGGGCTCGACTCGGTCGTCATCAGCCACCTCGTGAGCATGGTCAACGACGCGCTGGGCCTCGACCTCAAGCCCACGGTGGTGTTCGAGCACCCCACCCTGCGCGCGCTGGCCGGCCACATCGCCGTCGACCACGAAGCGGGCCTCGCGGACCGCCTCGGCGTGCGTCCCGTGGCTCCCGCGCCGGTCGTGCGCAAGGACCCCGTGCCGGTCGTGCCGGTCCCGGCCGAGCGGTCGCGGACCGGGGACCCGGTCGCGATCATCGGGATGAGCGGCCGGTTCCCGCAGGCCGACGACCTCGACGCGTTCTGGCGCAACCTCGCCGACGGGCGCGACTGCGTCAGCGAGGTGCCCGCCGACCGCTGGGACTGGCGCGCGCTCTACGGCGACCCGTTCGACGAGGCCGGCCGCACCACCGTCAAGTGGGGCGGGTTCATCGACGGCGTCGCCGACTTCGACCCCGAGTTCTTCGGCATCGCGCCCCGCGAAGCGCAGCTGATGGACCCCCAGCACCGGCTGCTGATGCTGCACACGTGGAAGGCCCTGGAGGACGCCGGGTACGCGGCGGACGCCCTGGCCGGCACCGATCTCGGCATCATCGTGGGCACCGCGACCACCGGGTACCACCGCCTGATCGATGCCCACGCCCGTGGCGGCGACGGCGTCGCCGCCACCGCCACGGTGCCGTCCATCGGCCCGAACCGGATGAGCTTCTTCCTCGACGTCCACGGCCCGAGCGAACCGGTCGAGACGGCCTGCTCCAGCTCCCTGGTCGCGCTGCACCGGGCGGTGTCCGCGCTGGACCGGGAGGAGTGCTCGCTCGCCGTCGCGGGCGGCGTCAACACGGTGCTGGTCCCGGACGGCCACATCAGCTTCGGCCGGGCCGGCATGCTCAGCGAGGACGGCCGGAGCAAGACGTTCTCCGCCGACGCCGACGGCTACGCCCGCGGTGAGGGCGTCGGCATGCTGGTGCTGAAGAAGCTCTCGGCGGCCGAACGCGACGGCGACCACATCCACGGCGTCATCCGCGCGACGGCCGTCAACCACGGCGGCCGCGCCAACTCGCTCACCGCGCCGAACCCCAAGGCCCAGGCGTCGGTGATCCGCGACGCCTACCGCCGCGCCGGCGTCGACCCGCGCACGGTCGGCTATATCGAGACGCACGGCACCGGCACGAAACTCGGCGACCCCGTCGAGGTCAACGGCCTCAAGGACGCCTTCCACGACCTCTACGACGGCGCCGACGTCACCGGCGCCCACTGCGGGATCGGCTCGGTCAAGACCAACATCGGGCACACCGAGCTGTCCGCCGGGGTGGCCGGCGTGCTCAAGGTGCTGCTGCAGCTGCGTTACCGCACGCTGGTCGAGAGCCTGCACTGCGACACCGTCAACCCGTACGTCGAGCTGGCCGGCAGCCCGTTCTTCCTGGTCCGCGAACGGCAGCCCTGGACCGCGCCGCTCGACGCCGACGGCGCCGAGCTGCCCCGGCGGGCCGGCGTCAGCTCGTTCGGCTTCGGCGGCGCGAACGCGCACGTCGTGCTGGAGGAGTACCGCCCGCCCGCGCCGGCCGCCGAGGCGGCGGGGCCGTTCGCCATCGTGCTGTCGGCGCGCGAACCCGAGACGCTGGTGACCCGCGCGCGGCAGCTGCTCGCCTGGGCCGAGGGCCGCGACGACGACGACCTGGCGAGCGTGGCCTACACGCTGCAGGTCGGCCGGGTCGCGATGCCGGAACGGCTGGCGTTCACCGTCGGGACGATCGACGACCTGCGCGACGCGCTGCGGGCGTTCGTCGCCGGGGAGCCGCGCGGCGACCTGCACCGCGGCCGCCCGCAGCCGAACGCGCTGTGGCGGGTGCTCGCCGGCGACGAGGACATCGCCGCCGCGATGGACACCTGGGTCGCCAAGGGCAAGCTGCCGCGCCTGCTGGAGCTGTGGGCCGCCGGGTTCGACTTCGACTGGCGGCGCCTGCACGGCGGCACCCCGCCGCGGCGCATCCCGCTGCCGACCTACCCGTTCAACCTGCGCCGCTTCTGGATCGCCGACCGGGCCCCCCGAGCCGCCCGTACACCCGCTCCGCCGCGCGAGCGCGTCCTGGACGGCAGCGAGTACTACCTGCGCGACCACTGCCTGCGCGGTGTCCCGGTCCTGCCCGCCGTCGCCTACCTGGAACTGGCGCGAGACGCGCTCGGCGCCGAGGCCGGCGTCCGGATCAGCGACGTCCGCTGGCTGCGGCCGATCGAGGTCACCGAACCGCGCCGCGTCGAGGTCCGGCTCGACCCGAAGGACCCGGCCGGGCGACGCGCGTTCGAGGTGCACGTCGACGGCGACGCGGCGGTCTACGCCCAAGGCGCCGGCGAGGTTATCGCTCTGACCGCGGAAACCGTTGCGGTGGAACAACTCCGCGATGGTTGCCGGAACAGCGTGGACACGGCCGGGTTCTACCGGACGTATAAGGACATCGGCATGGACTACGGCCCGGCCCTGCGCGCGGTCCGCTCCCTGCACTACGACGACGGCATCGCCGTGGCCCGGCTGAGCCTGCCGCGCGAGGCCGAGTCGCCGCTCGTGCTCAACCCCAGCCTGCTCGACGGCGCGCTCCAGGCCGTCCTGGGCGTCTGGCTGGGCGAAGACGACGGCACGGCGGCCCGGCTCGCGCTGCCCTTCGCGGTGCGCGAGGTCCAGGTGCACGCCGCGACTCCCGCGGACGGCTGGGTCGTCATCCGCAGCCACCCCGACGACCGCGGTGGCGACGTACGCCGCCTGGATGTGGACGTGTGCGACGCCGAAGGCCGCGTCTGCGTGCGCCTGCTGGGGTTCAGCACACGAACCCTGCCGCCGGCCGCGAACGCCGAAACCCGCCTGATGACGCCGGTGTGGGACGCGGTGGCCGTCGAGCCCGTGCCGCAGTGGCCCGCCGCCGCAGCCCGGGTGGCGCTCGTCGGCGGAACCTCGGAGGACCAGGACGGGTTCCGCCGCCGCTACCCGGACGCCACGGTGCTGGACGCCGGCGATGCGCCCGCGGGGTTCGACCACGTCGTGCTGCTGGCCCCCGAGGTCCGGACGGCGTTCCGGCTGATCAAGGCGGCCACCGGGGAGACCGGCTGGACCGTCGTCACCCGGCAGGCCCGCCTGCTGCCCGGCGACCCCGACGTCGACCCGGCCGCCGCCGGGCTGCACGGCCTCTTCGGCTCGCTGGCCCAGGAATATCCGCACTGGCCCGTGCGCGTCGTGGACGTCCCCGCCGGCGCACCGGTGCCGTGGGACGACGTCCTGACCCTGCCGCCCGAGCCGCAGGGCGCGCTGCTCGCGTACCGCGACGGCGAGTGGTACCGGCAGCGCCTGCTGGAGCTGGCGGCGCCCGTCCCGGCGGAGCCCGCGCACGCGAACCTGCAGCCCGACGACGTCGTCGTGGCCATCGGCGGGGCCGGCGGCATCGGCACCGTCTGGACCGAGCACCTGCTGCGCCGCCACAAGGTGCGCGTGGTGTGGATCGGCCGTCGCCCCTTGGACGCCGACATCGAAGCCCGCCGCGACCGGCTCGCGGCGCACGGTCCCAAGCCCGACTACATCCAGGCCGACGCCACCGACCCGGCGGCGTTGCGCCGCGCCCGCGACGAGATCGTCCGCCGCCACGGCCCGGTCCGCGGCGTGCTGCACTCCGCCATCGTGCTCGGCGACCAGAGCCTGGCCCGCATGGACGAAGCGCGCTTCACCGCCACCTACGCGGTGAAGGCCGACGTCGCCGTCAACCTCGCCGACGCCTTCGCCGGCGAGCCGCTCGACTTCGTCGTGTTCTTCTCGTCGCTGCAGTCCTTCCTCACCTCGCCCGGCCAGGCCAACTACGCCGCCGGCTGCACCTTCGCCGACGCCTACGCCGAGCACCTCGGCACCCGGCTCGACTGCCCGGTGAAGGTCGTCAACTGGGGTTATTGGGGCGGGGTGGGTGTGGTCGCCGACGATGCCCACCGCGAGCGGATGGCCCAGGCCGGCGTGGAGTCGATCGAGCCGGCCGAAGGCATGGCCACCTACGACACGCTCCTGGGTTCGCGGCACCCCCAGCTGGCCCTGCTGAAGGCGACCCAGGCGCTCGACGACGACGTGGTCGAGCAGCTCGAAGCCCGGACCCCGGCGTTGATCACGGCCCTGCGTGACAGCCGGCCGGATCGCACCGGCGAGATTACCCGGCTCCGCGAGAAGATCGACGGGCACGACAAGAAGCTGGACGCCGCCCTGGTGCCGGTCCTGTGGCGCGTGCTGTGCTCACTCGGCCTGTTCGAGGACGACCGTGGGGCCACCGCCGAAGAATGGCGGGTGCACGGGAAGATCACCGGCGAGTACGACCGCTGGTTCCGGCACACCCTCGACGTGCTGACCGGCACCGGCCACCTGCGCCACGACGACGGCCGCTACTCGGCCGCACCGGCCGCGCAGACCGGTACCGCCGACTGGGACCGGCACCGCGACGGCTGGCTGGCCGAGGCGTCCACCCGGGCCCAGACGACGCTCGTCGACACCACGCTGCGCGCGCTGGCCGACATCCTCACCGGCCGCCGCCCGGCCACCGACGTGCTGTTCCCGGCGTCGTCGATGGACCTCGTCGAAGGCGTCTACAAGGCCAACCCGGTCGCCGACCACTTCAACGAGGTCCTCGCCGAGACGCTCGTCGACTACGTGCGACGCCGCGTCGCCGACGACCCCGGGGCGAAGCTGCGTGTCCTGGAGATCGGCGCGGGCACCGGGGGCACCACCGAAACCGTGCTCCGGCACCTGGAGCCGTGGGCCGACCACCTCGAAACCTACTGCTACACCGACATCTCCAAGGCGTTCCTGCTGCACGCCCGGCGCGAGTTCCCCGCGCCCTTCCTCGACACCCGGCTGTTCGACGTCGAGGCCCCCCTGGCGGGACAGCCGATCCCGGCCGGCGGCTTCGACGTCGCCATCGCCACCAACGTCCTGCACGCCACCCGCGACATCCGTGCCACCTTGCGCAACACCAAGGCGACCCTGCGCACCCACGGGATCCTGCTGCTCAACGAACTGAGCGGTGGCAGCCTGTTCAGCCACCTCACCTTCGGCCTCCTCGACGGCTGGTGGCGCTACGACGACCCGGCACCGCGCGTACCCGGCACGCCCACGCTGGCCCCGGCCACCTGGCAGCGGCTGCTCACCGAAACGGGCTTCGGTGGCGCGTTCCCCGCCGCAGACGGAGCCGACGACCTCGGCCAGCAGGTGATCGTCGCCGAGAGCGACGGCGCCGTCCGCCAACCGCGGCGGGACACCCCGCCCGCCGTGAAGTCCACTGTGGACAAGGTCGCGGGGAACAGCGCCGGCCGCGTCGCCGAGCTGATGGCCGAGGTCCTGGAGATCGACCCCGCACAGCTCGATCCGGACGTGCCCTTGCGGCGCTACGGCTTCGACTCGATCTTCATGGCCCAGTTCCTGTCCTCGGTGAAGAAGCACCTCGACGACACGATGACCCTGGACGTCATCGCCGAGTGCGAGACGTTGAACGACATCATCGGCCGCGTCGGCGCGTCGGCCGCACCCGCCACGACGGCGGAGGTCCCCGAGCTGATCCGGATGAACCGCGGCGGCGAGGGCCGGCCGGTCTTCTGGATCCACCACGGAAACGGGGGAGTCGAGTCCTACCGGCCCCTGGCCGAGCACTGCGGCCGGCCGTTCTACGGCATCCAGCCGAAGGGCTGGCTCGGCGACGGCGAGATCCTCAGCGGCCAGGTGCCGATGGCCGAGCACTACGCGGCCCTCATCCGCGCGGTGCAACCGGACGGACCCTACGACGTCGGCGGGTTCTCCCTGGGCGGCCTGCTGGCCTACGAGGTCGTCCGGCAGCTCCAGCTGCAGGGCGCCGAAGTGAACACCCTCGTCATGCTCGACACCCTGGACGCCGCCGCGACCAACCGCGTCAACACGATCATGCAGGGCGGCCGGGCCGAACCGGACGTCATCGCCAAGGTCTGCGCCTTCCGCGCGGTCAACATCGTCCTCGGCAACAACCGCCTGGACGCCAACGACGGCCGCACCCCGATCCTGCACCGGGACGAGGTGGACCCCGGCCTGGAGTACCCGGAGTTCCTCGACTCGCTGCTGAAGGCCGCCCTGGCCACCGGGATCACCAAGACCGAGACGCAGCTGCGCACCCAGGTCACCCAGCTGGCGCGCTTCTTCGAGGTGCTGCACACCGGCGACCACGTCGTCGATCCGCTCCCGCGGCGGGATGCCGTGCGCTGCTACTACGTCCGCAACCGCGGTGGCCGGTTCTTCGGCGACTTCGAGGAGTACATGGTGCTCTTCGCCAACCCGGACCTGCCGGGGCTGGACGGCGTCGAGTACTGGCGCGAATGGGAGGAGCAGATCGACGACTTCTTCGTCACCGAAGTCGGCACCACCAACCACACCGACGTGATGACGGCACCCGAGTCGCTGGAGAAGGTGCTGCGGCTGTGCGACACCCTCTACGGAAAGGAAGCCTGACGTGATCACCCGATTCGACGAGTGGGGGGTCGACGAGCGCCAGTACTGGCTGCGCGGCATCGAGCCCGAGAAGGCCGTCGGCTACGACCCCGAGACCCGGATGTGGCACGTGTACGGCCACCCCGAGAACGTGCAGCTGCTGAGCAAGCCGAAGGTGTTCTCCTCGAACCTGCAGCGGGTGATGGGCGCCGAGATCGGCGGCGACAACCCGGAGGAGACCTACGACGAGCTGTTGTACCTGGACCCGCCGGACCACACCCGGTTGCGCAAGCTCGTCAGCCACGCGTTCACGGCCAAGGTCGTGGCCGACCTGGAGCCGAAGATCGCGGCCCTGACGCACGAACTGCTCGACGAGGTCCAGTCCTCGGACCGGCTCGAGCTGGTGAGCGAGCTGGCCTACCCGCTGCCGGTCACCGTGATCTGTGAGCTGCTCGGCATCCCGGCCGGTGACCGCGACCTGTTCCGCAAGCAGGCCGAGTCGCTGATGCCGTCCACTTCGGACGACGTCCAGCTGGTCGGCCGGTTCGAGGGCCAGGAAGAGGTCACGAAGACGGTCATCCAGCGGCACCGGGAGTTCGCCGAGTACCTGCAGCAGTTCGTCGACGACCGGCGGAAGAAGCCGCGCGAAGACCTGCTGAGCGGGCTCGTGCACGCCGAGGTCGACGGGGAACGCCTGACCGGCAAGGAAGTCGCGAGCCTCGTCGACACGCTGCTGCTCGCCGGGCACCTCAACACCACGATGATGCTCAGCAACACCATCCTGTGCCTGGACGCGCACCCGGAGGAGTTCCGGCGCACCCGCGAGGACCGGTCCCGGCTGCCGGGCGTGGTCGAGGAGTCGCTGCGCTACCTGCCGCCCTTCTCGGTGACCTCACGGGTGACCGCGGTCGAGACGGAGCTCGGCGGCGAGACGATCCCGGCCGACCAGCTGGTGATGGTGTGGATGGCCACGGCCAACCGCGATCCCCGCGTGTTCGACGCGCCGGCGGAGTTCCGCCCGGAGCGCCACCCCAACCCGCACCTCACGTTCTCGCGCGGCATCCACTTCTGCGTCGGCGCCGGGCTGGGCCGGCTGGAGGGGCGCGTCGCGCTGAACACCCTGCTGGACCGCTTCCCCCACCTGGCCACGATTCCCGATGAACCGCCGCGGTTCATCCGCACCGACCAGATGTTCAACGCGCACACGCTGCCGCTCGCCGTCTCCACCTGAGCGGCTCCTACGACGGGAGGAGTCACGCAACTTCCGAGAACTTCCAGGCACAGCCCGTGTATCCGACCGCACCACACGTCAAGGAGAGCTTCATGACCACCGAGTCGCTGCCCAAGCCCGAAGAAGTCGGCACCTTCTACGACGCGACCAACGACCTGATGACCCAGTTCCTGGGTGGGAGCACGCACTACGGCTACTGGACCGGCCCGGACGACGACAGCACGTTCGAGCAGGCGGCCGACCGGCTCACCGACATCCTGACCGGCAAGCTCGGCGCGACGGCGGGCGAGAAAATCCTCGACGTCGGCTGCGGCCAGGGCAACCCGGGCGTGCGCACGGCGGTCCGCACCGGCGCGGACCTGACCGGCATCTCGATCAGCGCCCGGGACGTCGAGGTCTCGAACGCCCGCGCCGAGCGCGAGGGCGTCGCCGACCGGGTGCGTTTCCAGCGCGCCGACGCCATGGAACTGCCCTTCGAAGACAACTCCTTCGACCACGTCTTCGCGCTCGAGTCGATCGTCTGCGTGCCGGACCGCGTCCAGGCGCTCAAGCAGATCGCGCGGGTGATCAAGCCGGGCGGGTTCGTCGCGCTCACCGACTTCAGCGACCGCGACGCCGCGGCCAACGCGCAGAAGAAGAAGGACCTGGAAGCGGTCGGCGAGTCGTGGCACACCGCGCCGCTGGTCACGGAGGCGGACTACGAGACGTTCGCCGCCGCCGCGGGCCTGGAGGTCGTCGAGGTCACCGACATCACCCTCAACACCAAGTACACCGAGGAGCGGTTCTACGGGCCGCTGCGCGAGTACGCCGCGACCCACGACGTCCCGCCGGAGATCACGCAGGTGCTGGAGATCGCGCCCAGCCCGGAGGAACTGAAGGCGATGAGCGACGGCGCCCCCTCGGTCGGCGTGCTCCTGATCGTCCTGCGCAACCCCGCCTAGGACGCTTTCCGGCTGGAGGCCGGGCTTTCCGGCCTCCAGCCGGTCCCGCGGCAAGACCACAGAAAGGAAGACGCACATGTCCGAGGACCACGCCGCCCGCGCCGCCCGCGCTGTCGCCGACACGCAGGAGGTGTCCGCGCCGCCGGCCCCGGACCCCCGGCGCTGGGTGCTGCTGGCCGTGGTGGTCACCGCGCAGCTGCTGGTGGTGCTGGACGCCACGGTGATCAACATCGCGCTGCCGTCCGCGCAGAACGCGCTGCACATCTCCGACGCGGACCGGCAGTGGGTCATCACCGCGTACACGCTCACCTTCGGCGGGCTGCTGCTGCTCGGCGGGCGCGTCGCGGACTACGCCGGCCGCAAGCGCGTGTTCCTGATCGGCCTGGCCGGCTTCGCCGTGGCGTCCGCGCTGAGCGGCGCGGCGACGACCGGGTGGATGCTGTTCGTCGGCCGCGGGCTGCAGGGGGTGTTCGGCGCGCTGCTCGCCCCCGCCGCGCTGTCCCTGATCACGGTCACCTTCACCGAGATGGGGGAGCGGGCCAAGGCGTTCGGCATCTTCGGCGCGGTCAGCGGCGCCGGTGCCGCGGTCGGCGCGCTCGTCGGCGGCGTGCTCACCGAGTACGCCAGCTGGCGCTGGTGCCTGTTCTTCAACATCCCGGTGGTGGCCATCGCCTTCGCCTTCGCGGTGCCGAACATGCGGGAGAGCAAGATCGAAGGTCGCGCGCGGTACGACGTCGCGGGCGCGCTGCTCGGCACGGTCGGCCTGATCGCCCTGGTCTACGGCTTCACCACGGCGGCCGGCGAAGGCTGGGGCTCCGGCCTGACACTCGGCCTGATCGCGTTCGCGCTGGTGCTGCTGGCCGCGTTCGTCGTCGTCGAGGCGAAGGTGCGCGCCCCGCTGCTGCCGCTGCGGGTGGTGCTCGACCGCGACCGCGGCACCGCCTACCTGACGTCGGTCCTGCTCGGCGTCGGCAGCATGGGCATGTTCCTGTTCATGATGTACTACGTCCAGCAGACGCTGGGGTACTCGGCGCTGCAGGCCGGGATCGTCTTCCTGCCGTTCCCGATCTGCGTGGTCCTGACCGCGACCTACACCGCGAAACTCCTGCCCCGGTTCGGGGCGCGGGCGCTGATGACGCTGGGCGCGGCGCTGGCCGCGGTGGCCGTGCTGGCGCTGACCCTGCTGGAGCCGGATTCGTCGTACTTCGGCCTGATCCTGCCGGTGCTGGTCGTGATGAGCGTCGGCATGGGGCTGGTGTACACGCCGATGAACAACGTCGCGCTGAGCGGGATCGACTACGCCGACGCGGGTGTCGCGAGCGCGCTGGTGAACACGTCGCAGCAGATCGGCGGTTCGCTGGGCACGGCCCTGCTCAACACGATCTTCACGACGTCGGTCGCGTCCTACCTCGCCACCACGCCGGGCGACGCGGTGGCGGCCACGATGCACGGTTACCACGTGGCGTTCGCGGTCAGCGCGGTGCTGCTGGTGGCGAGCGCGGTGCTGGTCTGCGCGTTCGTCCGGGCGCTGCCGAAGACGCCGCGCGCAACCGCCTGAGCCCGACCGCCGGTGACGGTCCACAGCGGACCGTCACCGGCGGGTCGAAGCCGTTCATGACGAGCGACCCGCCCCAGCCGCCGCCGGCGCCGTCCGGCAGGCGGACGTCGAGCACGGCGACGTCGGGCCGCAGCGACGGAATCCGGGCGAGCGCCGCCGGCAAGCAGCTCCGGGAGGCATACACTGACCGTGGTTCCGCGGTCGCGACCTCCCGTCATCGACCGGCGGACACTTCCAGTGCCTCGGACCCCGGCGCCGTTCTTCACCGATCCCGCATCCCGCTCGCGAACGCCGAGGCACCCATGTCCCTTCGCACCACCAGCACCCTGCCGCCGCACCGGGCGCGCGGCGGATGACCGCCGAGGCGCCCGCACGGCCGGCCGCGCCGGCCATCGACGTCGCCCACGCCGCGGCCTTGGCCGGTGAAGCGGTCCTGGACGCGCTCGGTGTCACGATCGACGGGCTGACCGCCGGCGAGGTCGCCGAGCGGTCGGCACGGTACGGGCCGAACGCGGTGTCGTCGCACCGGGCACGGCTGGTCCCGGTGCTGTGGCACCAGCTGCGCTCGCCGTTGCTGGCCCTGCTGATGGTCGCCGCCGTCGCCTCGTACTTCGTCGGCGAGCGCAGTGACGCGGTGATCATCGGGGTGATCGTCGCGGTTTCGGTCGGGCTGGGGTTCGTGAACGAGTACCGCGCGGAAAAGGCCGCGGAAGCCCTGCACGCGCAGATCCGGCACGAGACCGTGGCGATCCGCGACGGCCACCCCGTGCCGGTCGACGTCACCGCGCTGGTGCCCGGGGACGTCGTCGAGCTGAAGCTCGGCGACGTCGTCCCGGCCGACGTCCGGCTGCTGTCGGTCACCGGTCTGGAATGCGACGAGTCGGTGCTGACGGGGGAGTCACTGCCCCTGGACAAGAGCACGGCGGCCGTGGCCGCGGGCACCGCGCTGGCCGAACTGTCCGGGTGCGCGCTGATGGGCACCGTCGTGCACGCCGGCAGCGCCACCGGCGTCGTGGTCTCGACCGGCGCCCGCACCGGCTTCGGCGCGATCGCCGCCGGGCTGAGCACCCACCAGCTCGACACCGAGTTCCAGGTCGGGCTGCGGAAGTTCTCGATGCTGCTGGTGTACGTCGCGGGCGCGCTGACGACGTCGATCTTCGCGGTCAACGTGGTGCTGCACAAGCCGATCCTCGACGCGCTGCTGTTCTCGCTCGCCATCGCGGTCGGCATCACCCCGCAGCTGCTGCCCGCGGTCGTGTCGACCAGTCTCGCGGCCGGGTCCCGGCGGATGAGCCGGCGGAAGGTGCTCGTCAAACGGCTGGTGTGCATCGAGGACCTGGGCAACGTCGACGTGCTGTTCACCGACAAGACCGGCACCCTCACCCTCGGCCGCGTCGACTACATGCGGGCCGTCCCGGCGGCCGGCGGCGATCCCGGCGAAGTACTGCGCTGGGGCCTGCTCTGCACCGAGAACACCGCCGCCGTCGGCGGCAACCCGCTGGACCAGGCGCTGTGGGCGTCGCCGGGCTCGGCGGCGCAACGAGCCGCGCTGGCCGGCTACACCACGCCGGCGGTGCTGCCCTTCGACCACGAGCGGCGGATGGTCTCCGTCGTCGTCCGCGACCCGGCGGGCCACACCGTCCTGGTCACCAAGGGCGCTCCGGAGACCGTGCTGGACCGCTGCGCCGCCGTCCCGCCCGAAGCGCGCCGCGCCCTGGACGCCGAGTTCGCCGCGGGCAACCGGGTCGTCGCCGTGGCCACGCGGCCGTTCCCCGGCGGGCAGCCGCCGACGCCCGCGGACGAACGAGGCCTGGCGCTGCTCGGGTTCCTGGTGTTCCTCGACCCGCCCAAGCACGACGCCGCGCGGTCCCTGCGGCGGCTGGGTGAGCTCGGCATCGCGGTCAAGGTCGTGACCGGCGACAACCCCGCGGTCGCCGCGAAGGTCTGCCACGACCTGGGCCTCGGCGACGGCGCCGCGCTGACCGGGGCCGACCTCGACGACCTCGACGACACCGGGCTCGCCGCCGCGATCACCCGCACCACGGTCTTCGCCAGGGTGAACCCGGAGCACAAGGCCCGCATCGTGCGCGTCCAGCGGCTCAGCGGCGGCGGGGTGGCGTTCCTCGGCGACGGCGTCAACGACGCGCTCGCCCTGCACGCGGCCGACGTCGGCATCTCGGTGGACTCCGCCACCGACGTCGCCAAGGACGCCGCCGACGTGATCCTGCTGGAGAAGGACCTCGACGTGCTCGCCGACGGCGTCACCGAAGGGCGGCGGATCTTCGCCAACACCATCAAGTACGTGCTGATGGGCACCTCCAGCAACTTCGGCAACATGTTCTCCGCCGCGGGCGCGTCGCTGTTCCTGACGTTCCTGCCGATGCTGCCGTCGCAGATCCTGCTCAACAACCTGCTCTACGACACCAGCCAGCTCGCCATCCCCACCGACACCGTCGACGAGGAGCAGCTCCGCCGGCCGTCCCATTGGGACATCGGGTTCATCCGCCGGTTCATGATCTTCTTCGGCCCGCTCAGCTCCGTGTTCGACTTCGTCACCTTCGGCGTCATGCTGTGGGTGTTCCACTCCGGCCCGGACCAGTTCCGCTCGGGCTGGTTCGTCGAGTCCCTGGCCACCCAGACGCTGGTGATCTTCGCGATCCGCACCCGGCGGATCCCGTTCTTCCGCAGCCATCCCAGCCTGCCCCTGACGCTGGGGGCCCTCGGCGTCGTCACCGTCGGCGCGCTGCTGCCGGCCACGCCGCTGGCCGGCACGCTCGGGTTCTCGCCGCTGCCCGGCGGGTTCTTCGCGGCGCTGGCCGGGATGGTGCTGGGGTACCTCGTGCTGATCGAAGCGGGCAAGCGCGTCTTCTACCGGGCCGTGCGGACGACGACCGCCACGCCACCGCCCGCCAGTCCCCGGCGGCACCTGCGCCGCCGGGCCGGCTACTTCAGCACCGCGGAGCCGGTCGCCCGCGGCCGGACCGGAGCGGGGCGCGTAGGGTCTGGGTGAGTGCCCCGGACCCCGGTATGACGACCAGCCGACCGAGGGGACGCGCCATGGCACCCGTTGATCTCACGGGGATCGCCGAGCCGCACCGGAGCACGGTGGCCGCCATCGTCGATCTCGTCCGGCAGGGCCTGTTCACCGACGCGCAGGCGCTCCTGATGATCGGCCGGATCCGCTACGTCGCCGATGAACTCGCCCTCCCGTTCCCGCGGACGCGGGAGGAAGCGCCGTGACGACGCGGGTCCTGACGGTGAATCCCGGCTCGTCGAGCGTCAAGCTGTCGGTCGTCGACGACGGCCGGGAGGTCGGCCGGGTCACGGTCGGCACCGCGGCCGCCGCCGAGGCCCGGCAGCCCCTGGCGGACCTGGTGGCCCGCCGGCCCCCGATCGACGCGGCGGGCGTGCGGTTCGTGCACGGCGGTCCGAGCACCGACCCGGTGCGGCTGGATGACGCGGAGACCGCGCGGCTGACCGCGTTGACCCCGCTGGCGCCGTTGCACCAGCCGTTGTCGCTGGAACTGGCCGCGGTGGTCACCGAGATCGTCACCGGGCCCGTTTACGCGTGCTTCGACACCGCTTTCCACGCCCTGCTGCCGGAACCCGCGGCGCAGTACGCGCTGCCGAGGAGCTGGGTTCGCGAACACGGTCTGCGGCGTTACGGCTTCCACGGCCTCTCCTGCGCGTATGCCGTGCGCCGGGCCGCCGAGCTGCTCGACCGGGAACCCGCCGGGCTGCGGCTGGTCTGCTGCCACATCGGTTCCGGCGTCTCCGTGACGGCCGTCCGCGACGGCCACAGCGTCGACACGTCGATGGGCTTCACCCCGCTCGAAGGCGCGGTCATGGCGACCCGCTCCGGCAGCGTCGACCCGGGCCTGCTCTTGTACCTGCTGCGCTCCGGCGTCACCGACGCGGCCGGCCTGAACGACGTGCTGGAGCGCGGCAGCGGCCTGGCCGGGATGACCGGCACCGGCGGCGACGTGCGGGACGTGCTGGCCGCGCGCGAGAACGGCGACCCGGACGCCCGCGCCGCGATCGCGGTGTACCTGCACCGGCTGCGCCGGGAGATCGGCGCGATGGTGGCGTCGCTCGACCGCCTGGACGCGCTGGTGTTCACCGGCGGCGTCGCGGAACACCAGCCGGCGCTGCTGGCCGAGCTGTGCGGGGAGCTGGGCGTCTTCGGGGTGCGGGTCGACCCCGGGCGGCTGGCCGGCGACGGCGACCGGCTGGTCGGCGACGCCTACGCACCCGCGCGGGTGCTGGTCGTGACCGCGCGCGAGGACCTGGAGATCGCCCGGCAGACCACCCTCGCGCTGGCCGCCCGGACCGCGGGAGCCGGAGGTCCTCGCGATCGGTGACGAACGGCCGCAGCGCACCCGGCGGGTGCGCGCCTAGCGTCAGGACCGACGAAAGAGGACTTCGATGCAGGCACGAGACATCATGAGCAGCCCCGTCGTCACGGTGACCCCGGACATGACGGTGAAGTACGCCGCGAACCTGTTGTCCGCGCACGGTTTCACCGCGCTCCCGGTCCTCGACGACGATGGCGGGCTCATCGGCGTGGTGACCGAGGCGGACCTCGTGCGGGACCGGTTCCCGCGCGACGCCCGGTACCGCGCCGGCCCGGACGAGCGCCCGGCCGCCCCGCCGTCCGGGACCGTGGGCGGGGTGATGACCACCCCGGCCGTCGGGATGGGCGCGGGCACCGACGTGGTCGACCTGGTGCGGGTGCTGCTCGACGACCGGATCCGGAGCATGCCGATCGTCGACGGCGCCCACGTCGTCGGCGTCGTCACCCGGCGCGACCTCGTCCGGGCGCTCGCCCGCGACGACACGGTCATCTCGGCGGACGTCCGCCACCAGCTCTCGATCTACGGCGGCCCGCGACGCTGGACCGTCGAAGTGCACGACGGTGCGGTCGAGGTCGTGGACGCGTTCGACGACGAAACCGATCGGCACGTCGCGACCGTGCTGGCCCAGGCGGTGCCGGGGGTCACCGCGGTCCGCGTCACCGGCACGACCGGCTGAGAGCCGGCCCGATCCGCCTCCGGAAGGCCACGGCGATGCAGCAGACCACGACCCTGACCGGCACCACGACCACGACCTCGCCCTACGACGAGCACGACCGGGCCCTGGACCTGAGGTGGTGGGCCGCGGCGAACTACCTGACCGTCGCCCAGATCTACCTGCAGGACAACCCGTTGCTGCGGGTGCCGCTCTCGGCGGCGGACATCAAGCCGCGGCTGCTCGGGCACTGGGGCACCAGCCCCGGGCTGTCCATGATCTACACCCTGCTCAACCGGCTCATCCGCGACACCGGCACCGACTGCGTCTACATCGCCGGCCCGGGCCACGGCGGGCCGGCCCTGCTCGCGAACGCCTACCTCGAAGGCACCTACGGCGAGGTCTACCCCGGCGTCTCGGCCGACGTCGCCGGGCTGACCCGGCTGGTGCGGCAGTTCTCCACCCCGGGCGGCGTGCCGAGCCACGTCGGCGTCCAGACGCCCGGCAGCATCCACGAAGGCGGCGAGCTCGGGTACTCCCTCGCCCACGCCGCGGGGGCCGCGTTCGACCACCCGGACCTCCTCGTCGCCTGCGTGATCGGGGACGGCGAAGCGGAAACCGGGCCCCTGGCGGCGTCCTGGAAGCTCCCCGCGTTCCTCAACGCCCGCCGCGACGGCGCCGTGCTGCCGATCCTGCACCTCAACGGCTACAAGATCGCCGGCCCGACCGTGCTCGGCCGGGCGGACGACACCGACGTCCTCGGGCTGCTCACCGCGCAGGGCTGGGACCCGGTCCTCGTGTCCGGTGACGAGCCCGCCGCGGTGTTCACCGAACTGCACGCCGCCCTCGCCGCCGCCCACGACCGGATCCGGGACAACCAGCGGCCGGCGCGCGCCGGCGCGCCCGAGCCGTTCCACCCCGTCCGCTGGCCGGCGATCGTCCTGCGCACGCCGAAGGGCTGGACCGGCCCGGACGTCGTCGACGGCGTCGCGATCGAAGGCACTTTCCGGTCGCACCAGGTGCCGCTGACGGGGGTCCGCGAGAACGCCGGGCACCTGCGGCTGCTGGAGCGGTGGCTGCGGTCCTACGCCCCGGAAAGCCTGTTCGACGCCGGCGGCCGGCTCGTCCCGGAGCTGGCCGCGCTCGCCCCGATCGGGGACAAGCGGATGTCCGCCGGCCCGTACGCCAACGGCGGCCGGCTGCTGACGCGGCTCGACATCCCCGCCCTGGAGCCCTACGCGGTTTCCGTGCCGGCGCCCGGCGTCGTGCACCACGGCAACACCCGCCCGTTCGGCGAGCTGCTGCGCGACGTCTACCGCGGCAGCACCCGGGAGTCCGACGGCGGCGGCACGTTCCGGCTGTTCTGCCCGGACGAGACGGCCAGCAACCGGCTCGCCGCTGTCTTCGAGGCCACCGACCGCTGCCTGCAGGCGCCGATCGTCACCACCGACGACCACATCTCACCCGAGGGCCGCGTCATGGAGGTGCTTTCGGAGCACCTGTGCCAGGGCTGGCTGGAGGGCTACCTGCTTTCGGGCCGGCACGGGCTGTTCGCGACCTACGAAGCGTTCGCGATGGTGTCGGCGTCGATGCTGGTGCAGCACGCCAAGTGGCTGCAGCACGCCGCGGACCTGCCGTGGCGACGCTCGGTCGCGTCGCTCAACGTGCTGCTGACCTCGACCTGCTGGCGCAACGACAACAACGGGTTCTCGCACCAGGGACCGGGCCTGATCGACATCGCCATCCCGCTCGCGCCCGGCGTCGTGCGCGTCTGGTTCCCGCCGGACGCCAACACCACGCTGTCGATCGCGGACCACTGCCTGCGCAGCCGTGATCACGTCAACCTGATCGTCGCCGACAAACAGGAACACCTGCAGTACCTGGAAATCGAGGACGCGGCCGCGCACTGCGCCGCCGGAGCGTCCACCTGGGACTGGGCGGGCACCGAGACATCCGACGGCGAACCCGACGTCGTGCTCGCCGCCGCCGGTGACGTGCCGACACTGGAGCTCTTGGCCGCCGCCCGGCTGCTCCGCGACTACGTCCCCTACCTGCGGGTGCGGGTGGTCAACGTGGTCGACCTGATGGGTCTGCTCCCGCCGGGGGATCACCCGCACGGCTTCAGCGAGCGCAAGTTCCAGCGGCTGTTCACCGCCACCGCCAACGTCGTGTTCGCCTTCCACGGCTATCCCCGCGCCGTGCACCAGCTGCTGCACGGCCGCCCCGACCCCGGCCGCTTCCACGTCCGCGGGTACACCGAACAGGGCAGCACCACGACGCCGTTCGACATGGTCGTGCTCAACCGGATGAGCCGCTACCACCTCGTCCTCGAGGCACTGCGCAGGTCGCGCCGGGTGCCCGAAGGCGGGGCGGCGCTGGCCGAGCACTGCCACACCATGCTCGCCCGCCACCACGGCTACATCCGGGAGCACCTGGAGGACATGCCGGAGATCCGGGACTGGACCTGGGCCGGCTAGCCGGCGACGGCGGTCTCGACGTCGGCGTAGGTGGTGAACTGGGCGTCGAGGCCGGTCACCTCGAGCACCCGGGTGACCGTCCGGGCGGTGGCGATCAGTGCGATCGTGACGCCGGTGTGCGCGGCTCGGCTGCGGTGATCGGCGAGCAGTTCCAGGCCGACGGACGCGAAGAAGGTGACCGCGCGCAGATCGATCACGAGCCTCTTGCCCGCCTCGGCGGCGGCTTTCTCGTGTGCCCGCTCGGCGATGGTGCGGGCTTCGGGTGCGGTCGCCAGGTCGAGTTCGCCGGTGAAGGCGAGCACGACGGCTCCGTCGAGCAAGGTGATCGAGCCGAGAAATGCCGGGGCGGTCACGGACGGACCTCGTTCCAGGCCGGGGAGGCGATGACCGGCGGTGCGCGGTCCGCGAGACGGGCGGGATGGCGATCTCCCCGGCAAGGGCGTGTCACCACATGACTCGACGGTACTGCGCGCGGCCGGTCACCGCCGATCGGTGGCGGGGAGGTGCGCGGCGAGCACGACGACGTCGTCGTCGTGCGGGGTCCCCTGCCCCAGCATGCGGCGGATGGTGTCGTCGACGAACCGGGCCGGGTCGGTGGGATCCAGTGCGGCGACGGTGTCCCGCAGGCGGCGGATGCCGATGTCCAGGTCGCTTCCGCGGCGTTCGACCAGGCCGTCGGTGTAGAGCACGACGGTGTCTCCCGGCCCCAGCCGCACCCGGCGATCGGTGAGCGGGGCTTCGCGCAGCTCGGGGTAGCCGAACATCAGGTCCACGCCGGTCAGGACCGTGGTGGAGCCGTCGGGGTGACGCACGATCGGCGGGAGGTGCCCGGCGCTGGCCCAGCGCATCAGCCAGCGGCCGCCGGCTTCGGGGTGCAGGTGGGCCTGCAGCACGGTGCCGGTCGCACGGACCCCGGTGGCGACGCAGGCCTGCTCGATCGCGGCGAGAACGGCCGAGGGCGCCCCGGTGGGACGCTCCCAGGTCGCCTGCCGGCCCATGCTGCGGACCTGGCCCATCAGCGTGGCGGCGTGGATGTCGTGGCCGGTGATGTCGCCGACGGCCAGCGCGACGGCGTCGCGGTCGGCGCCGTCGACGGCGTTGAGGTCGATGGCGTCGTACCAGTCGCCGCCGACCTGCTCCAGCCGGCCGGCGGGCAGGTAGCGGGCGGCCAGCCGCACGCCGTCGAGCTCCGGTAGCCGGGTCAGCATCGCTTCCTGCAGCTCGCGCGCGACGGTGACGCGGTCTTCCACGAAGCGGGCGCGTTCCAGGGTGTGCCCGACGTAACCGGCCAGGGTGGTGATCACGGCCTGCTCGAGGACGTCGACGTCGTGCGGGGTGTCCCACCCGAACAGCAGGACGCCGGCGATGCCGTCCGGTCCGGGCAGCGGGACGCAGGTGATCGCGTGCAGGCCCAGTTCGGCGTAGCGGCGTTGCGCCGTCTCGGGGAACGCGGCGGCGATGGCTTCGGGGTCGGGGTAGAGCTGCAGGTTCCCTTCGCGGGCGGTGAGCGCGATCGGGGTGTCGTCCTCGACGTGGGAGAACGTGTCGCCGGATTCGGGGCCGAGCGCTTGCAGGGGGTCGTCGATGCGGCGCAGGTCACCGTCGCTCTCGGTGAGGGTGAGCCCGACGTAGGCCGGTTTCAGGTCGCCGGAGACCAGGTCGGTGACGATCTCGCGCAGTTGCGAGATGTCGTCGGCGTGGGCGAGGGCCTGTGACGCGGTCAGCAGCAGCTGGGAGCGGGTGAACGCCACGCGCAGCATGGCTTCGGCGGTGTCGGTGCGGGCGCGTTCCTGGTGGGCGTCCCGGGTGGCGATGCGCAGCCGCAGCTCGAGGGAGCAGCTGTGGGCGAGGTCGGCCAGCACGGCCAGCTCGTCCTCGCGCCACCGGCGGGGCCGGTGGTCGATGACGCACAGGCTGCCCAGGACGCGGCCGGCGGCGTCGGTGACCGGGAGCCCGGCGTAGGCGCCGATGCCGATGTCGGTGATCACCGGGTTGTCCCGCGACCGCGGGTCGAGGGCGCCGTCTTCGATGATCAGCGGAGCACCGGTCACCACCTCGTGCCGGCACAGCGACGCCGAGAGCGGCGTGCGGCGGGTGTGCGCCCACGGCTCGCCGAGTCCCGCCAGCCCCGGGAAGACCTGCTCCCGGTCCGTGACCAGGGAGACCAGCGCCACGGGGGTGCCGACGCGCTGCCGCGCGCGTTCGGCCAGCGCGTCGAGCGCCGCGTCGGATTCGTTGCCCAGCCCGGTTTCGGCCAGCGCGGCCAGCCGGCCGGGATCGGCCAGCGGCGCGTGGACGTCGTCGTCTTCGGTCATCGCAGCAGCACCTGCACCGTCGATTTCCTCGCTCGTGGGGCAGTGACGAGGACCAAATACCCAACCGAGGTCCCGGCCACGCAGGTCTTCACCGTCTCGGGACGATGTGCCGCGGCGCGGCGACGCTGTGCTGGTAGACGTCGGCGAAGCGCCCGGCGACCCGGTCGATGCCGAACCGCCGGGCCACGGTCGCGCGACCGGCGGCCGCGGCGGCCCGCGCCCGGACGGGATCACCGGCGGCGGCGCGCACGAACGCGGTCAGCCCGTCGGCGAACCGGCTCAGCGTCGCGGTGTCGGCCAGCATCCCGTTATGGCCGTGCTCGACGTAGTGGCCGAGCCCGCCGCGACGGGGACCGAGCACCAGGAGACCCGCGTCCATCGCTTCGAGCACGGCGATGCCGAACTCCTCCTTGCGGCTCGGGCACACGTAGAGGTGTGGTGTCGGTGCCGGGAGCCACCGGGTGACGCCGTGCTCGATCAGGCGGACGTCCTCGTTGCTCATCGCGGGCAGCACCGCCAGCCGGCCGGCCGCTTCGGGGTGCTCGGCGCACACGGCCAGGATCCGGTCGAGGACGTGGGCTTCCTCCGCGGTCGGGGCGGCCGGGTCACCGCCGACGAGCACGAGCGCGGTCTGCCGGTGCAGGCCGCGCGTGAGCCAGGCCTCGACCAGCAGGTCCTGTTGCTTGACCGGGTGCAGCCGGCCCACGGACAGGATGATCGGCAGGCCGCGGGCGGCGTCGCCCAGGCGCGGCCGGCCGGGGGACGGGGCGAACAGGGACTCGGCGAGGCGCTGCTGGCGGGCTTCGGCCGTGGGCACACGGGGCAGCAGGGTGATCCCTTCGGCGACGGACTCCGGTTCGTGCCCCCGCAGCCGCGGGAAGTACCCGGCGAGCTCGCCGCCGGGACGGCCGGGCAACCCCAGCAGGGTGTCCGCGGTCGCGACCAGCCGGTCCGCGGTGTACATCCGGTGCAGGTCGAACCGGGCGGCGACGGGATCGGCGGGGCCGGCGGCGGCGTGCCGCTCGGCGAGCGAGCGGTGCGGGTCGGCGGTGAGGGTGAACACGGTGCGGGCGCCGAGAGCGCGGGCGGCCTGGGCGATCGCGGCGGATCCGTCGTCGGAGTACCGCACGTGGACGACGTCCGGCGTGCAGCCCGACAGCCACAGCAGCTGCCGGGCCAGGAACGTGATCGCCGGGCGGTGCCGGGACAGGTCGATCTGGGCCGGTGCGCCCGGCGCGTCCACCGGGAGCCGCAGCACCACGTGTCCGGTCCCGTCGGGCTCGGCCAGCGCGGGCCGCTCGGCCAGCCGGTCCCGGCCCAGCAGGGTCAGGGTCACCACCCGGGCGATTCCGGGCCGGCGGGGGAGGGCGTGCCCGAGGTGGCGCAGCAGGACCGTCAGCCCGCCGCTGGCCCCGGCGCCCGGGTGGTCGAACGAGCCCAGCAGCATCGACTGGGCCACGGTCAGCCCCGGCCGGTCCGGCGGCGGGACCGTCCACAAAGGAGAGTCAGTGGGGACGTCGGCCAGCCGGGCCGAGCAGATCGAGGCCAGCACGCCGTCGTAGGGATCGTCGGTTCGTTCGCGGATCGACGCGATGGCTTCGGCTGCCGCCGGGTCGCCGGCGCACTGGGACAAGTAGCGCATCGCCGCGTGCCGGTAACCGCGGTCACCGTCGACTCCGGCGACCACTTCGGGCACCGGGAAACAGCGGAGCGCGTGGCGTTCGGCGAGGTCCAGCAGCAGGATCCGGCGACGCGGTGATGCGCCGGCCGCCGCCGCGCGGAGCGCCGCCGCGGCGGCCGCCGGGCCGTGTTCGACGACAGCGTCACCGAAGACGTCCATGGCGACCGCCGTCACGAGGGAGTCGATCAGCTCGTCGCCGGTTTCCGGCGTGGCCGCGAGGACTTCGGCGGGTTCCGGGGCGACCTGTGCGCGCGCGAGTGCGCGCAGGGCGGCCGATGCGGAGTCCGGGTCGTGCCGCGCCGGAGCGACACCGGCGTACTCGATCAGCGCCGGGCCGGCGAACGACGGGTGGAGGGCGCGGCGGACGTCGTCGATCCGGTCCCGGGACGCCCCGGGGCCGAGCGCGCGCAGCCGGGCCACCGCGTCGGTGGGGTACGTGGTGGTCGTGGTCGCCGAAATCGTCACAGCTGGGCTCCCGTGCTCAGGCCGTAGGGTCGGTGGTGACGGAGAAGGAGGTGCGGATGAACGCATCCACGAGACCGCGGATCGCGGTGGTGAGCCCGCCGTTCGCGTCGCACGCGCGTCCACTCGCGACGGTCGGCGCCGCGCTCGCGGCCGAGGGCGCCGACGTGACCTTCGCGTGCGCGCCGGCGTTCGCGGGCCTCGCCGAGGAACACGGGCTGCCCTTCGGCGTGCTCGCCTTCGGGGACAACGCCAACACCGGCATCGCCGAGCGCACCCAGCAGGAAGCTGCCGGAGCGGCCCGGCTGGCCGAGTTCCTCGACGCGACGCGGGCGGGCGCGATCCCGGCGCTGCTCGCCCAGGCTCGGCACCGGCGGGCCGACATGCTGCCCGACCCCGCCGCGGTGCTGGCTTCGGTGCGGGAGTTCGACGACCGGGTCCGGCCGGACTGGTACCTCGTCGACCAGCTGGCCTACGCCGTCACCCTGGCGATCTACGGTCTGGGCCGCCGCTGGGCGGCCTACTGCCCCGGCCACCCCGGCTACGTCCTGGAAGGCCCCGGGCGCTTCTTCGGGCTGCCGCCGTACTGGCCGGACGCGATCCGTCCCGACGCCGGGGAGCTGGCTCGCCTCCGCGTCGAAGCCGAGGCCAACGACCGGCTGTTCACCGAGCTGTTCACGGCGTTCCTGGCCGAGCACGCCCCGTCCCGGCCGGCGCCGCCCAGCGCGTTCGGCCTGACGTCCCCGGAGGCGGTGCTGTTCAACTACCCCGAGCTGCCGTGGCTGCCCGACCTGCCGCGGGGACCGGAGCTGCGGTTCGCCGGGCACTGCAGTGACGTCGGGAAGACGCTGCTGACCGACGACTGGGTGCGGCGGATCGACCGGTCGACCGACGGTGGGCGGCGCCGGCTCGTCCTGGTTTCCTTCGGCACCTTCCTGTCGGCCCGCGACGACGTGCTCCGCACCGTCGTGACCGGCTTGCTCCGGATCCCCGACGTCGCGGTCCTGGTGGCGGCCGGAGACCGCGTCGCGCCGGTGCGGGCGGCGTTCGCCGGGCACGACCGGGTCGAGGTCGAAGACCAGGTGCCCCAGCGGGCGCTGCTGCCCCGGGTCGCCGCCGTGGTGCACCACGGCGGCAACAACACCTTCACCGAGTGCCTCGCGGCGGGCGTACCGGCGCTCGCGTTGCCGTTTTCCAGCGACCAGTTCGCCGTCGCCCACGACCTGGAGCGGATCCCGGCCGGTCGGGTGCTCGACCCGCACGGCCTGACCCCGCACGCGGTCACCGGCGCCATGACCGACGTACTCGCGACGGCTCATCGAACCCGGGCGGCGGCGCAGCGGCTGCTCGCCGGGCGTGGCCCGCGCGAGGCGGCTCGAAGCTTGCTCTCGGCCATGAGTCACCTTCCGGCCGTCGATCCAAGGACGATGCAAATCTAGGTGGAAGATCCGGCGGTCGCCCGCGCCCGGGCGGCGGTGATCCACTGCGGAGTCCCCGTCGGAACGGCCTGACGGCCGAGTTTCGGCAGGTAGGCTGAGTGAGGACAGGTCGCTCGGGCGATGCGGGAGAGCCGGCAGTGAGTCGAATCTGCATCGCAGTTGCATCGAAGCGATGGCTCGGCCGGACGGTTCGGCAGGACGGAGACCAGGGCCCATGACGATGTCGCGGACCAGCGTGGCGCAGGTGCGGGGGCGGGCTCGCGACGCGCTCTTCGCGCGGGTGGCCGGCCCGGACGGGCCACGCAACCGGGACCGGATCCACCACGCGCCCGGACCGCGCTGGTTCGCTCCGGACAGCGCGATCCGCCAGGTGCACGGCGACACGGCGATGTTCGTCGGCGGGTTGCGCGCGCTGCTGCTGCAGTCGCTGCACCCGTCGGCGATGGCCGCGGTGGCCGCCCATTCGGGGTACCGGGGCGACCCGTGGGGCCGGCTCCAGCGCACCAGCACGTTCCTCGCCGTGACGACGTTCGGCACCACCGAAGACGCCGGCCGAGCCGTCGCGGTCGTGCGGGGCGTGCACCGGCGCGTGCGTGGCACCACCGAGGACGGGCAGCCCTACCGGGCCGACGACCCGCACCTGCTGAAGTGGGTGCACATCGCGGAAACGGACAGCTTCCTGCGCGCCCACCAGCGTTACGGCGCACATCCGCTCGACGAGGCCGGATGCGACCGCTACGTCGCGGAGACCGCGCTGGTCGCCGAGAAGCTCGGCGTGCTCGAGCCACCACGGACGCGGGCCGAGCTCGACCAGGCGCTGGCCGCGTACCGGCCGGAGCTGCGGGGCAGCGCGGACGCGCGCCGAGCGGCTCGGTTCCTGCTCGTCACCCCGCCGATTCCCTGGCCCGCCCGGGTTCCGTACGCCGTGCTCGCGGCTTCCGCGGTCGGGATGCTGCCGGTGTGGACCCGGGCCCGGCTGCGCCTGCCGTACCTGCCGGTGGCGGAGGCCACGGTCATCCGGCTGGCGGCCGCCGGCTTGGTCAAGGCGGTGCGCTGGGCCATGACCGCGCCGGAGCCCGGCACCTGAGCCTCTTCGTCCGGCGATGCAGCCGCGATGCAACGTATGCTGTGGCGAACACGAGGAGACGGCGTGACCGATACGTCCGAAGCACGTTCGCTCGGCTCGAGCGAGGTGGCCCGGACGCTCGGGGTGTCCCAGGTGACCCTGCGGACGTGGGAGAAGCGCTACGGGATCGGCGCCGCGCAGCGGGAGGACAACAACCGCCGGCGGTACACCCCGGAGGACGTCGAGCGGCTGCGCCGGATGCGGGCGCTGCAGGCGCAGGGGACCAGCGCGCGTGACGCGGCCCGGCTCGTGCTGTCGCGCTCGGCCGCCGAGACGACCGTCCGGCGCCGCCGGGAGCGGCTCGCCGAAGCCGCGGAGTCCTTCGACCTGCCCACGATCGGCGGGCTGGTCGACGACGCCTTCACCAGCCTGGGCGTGGCCAAGACGTGGACCGAGGTCGTCGCGCCGGTGCTGCGCGTCATCGGTGAACGCTGGGCCGAGCACGACGACCGCCACGCGATGGTCGCCGAATGGGCGCTGGCCACCACGGCCTCGGCGGCGATCGACCGGTACGCGGCCCCGGCGGCCGCACTGCCGGGCTCGGCGCCCGTGCTGTTCGTCTGCGGCCCGACCGAGCGGCACGAGCTGCCGGTCAAGATGCTCAGCGCGGCGTTGAGCGACGACGGCGCCGCGGCCGCGTTCCTGAGCGGGCCGGTTTCGGTCGACGTCCTGCGGGCGATGTCCACCCGGTTCGCGCCGCGCGACGTCGTGGTGTGGTCGATGACCGCGCAGTCGGCCGACGTCCGGTTCCTGCGCGTCTTGAGTGCCGAAGGCGTGCCGGTGCGCCCGGCGGGCCCGGGTTGGCACGGGCTGCCGACGGTGGGCGAGCCGCTCCCGCCGTCGTTCACGGAGGCGCTGGGCGTCTTCGGCAGCTGAACGGCCGGCCGGCCGTTCAGCTCGCGATCACCGGCGTCCTCGCTGCAGAGCGCGGGTTTCGTCGTCGGGGTCCGGGCGCAGCAGGGAACCCGGTACGGCGTGGCCGGCGGTGCCCAGCTTGTTCATCTTCTTCGGCACCGGCGCGCCCTGGTACTCGAGCGGCACCGCGTGGCCGTGGCGGTCGACGCCGCCGAGTGGCTGGTGGACTTCGATGAACTCACCGTGCGGCAGCCGCTTGATGATGCCCGTCTCGACGCCGTGCTCCAGCACCTCGCGGTCGGCCCGCTGCAGGCCGACGCACAACCGGTAGGCCGCGAAGTAGGCCAAGGGGGGTCCCACGAGCAGGCCGATCCGCCCGGCCCAGGTCAGGGCGTTCAGCGAGACGTCGAACTCGAACGCGAGGATGTCGTTGAAGCTCGACAGCGTGAGCACGAGGAAGAACGTGATGGCCATCGCGCCGATGGAGGTGCGGACCGGGACGTCACGCGGTCGCTGCAGCAGGTTGTGGTGCGCGTGGTCGCCGGTGAGCCTCCGTTCGATGAACGGGTAGCTCAGCAGGACCGTCACCAGCACGCCGATGCCGATGGCGCCGGCGAAGAAGACCGGCGGCACGGTGTGGTCACCGAGGTAGAGCTCCCAGGCCGGCCAGACGCGCAGGAGACCGTCGGCCCAGCCCATGTACCAGTCCGGCTGGGACCCGGCGGAGACCTGGGAAGGGTTGTAGGGCCCGAAGTTCCACACCGGGTTGATCTGGAGCAGGCCGGACATCAAGGCCAGCACACCCAGCACGATCACGAAGAACGCGCCGCCCTTGAGGGCGAAGTACGGCATGATCCGGACACCGACGACGTTGGTCTCCTTGCGGCGCACCCCCGGGAACTGTGTGTGCTTCTGATACCAGACGAGCGCCAGGTGGGCCCCGACCAGCGCCAGCATGATCCCCGGGAGCAGCAGGATGTGCAGCGTGTACAGGCGCGGGATGATCTGGTCGCCGGGGAACTCCCCGCCGAACAGCGCCCAGTGGATCCAGGTGCCGATCACCGGCACCGACAACACGATCCCCGACAGCGTCGCCCGGATGCCGGTACCGGAGAGCAGGTCATCCGGCAGCGAGTACCCGAAGAAGCCTTCGAAGCAGCCCAGGACCAGCAGCAGCCCGCCGATCACCCAGTTGGCTTCACGCGGCTTGCGGAACGCGCCGGTGAAGAACACCCGCAGCATGTGCACGGCCATCGACGCGACGAAGATCAGCGCGGCCCAGTGGTGCAGCTGCCGCATGAAGAGGCCGCCGCGGACGTCGAACGAGAGGTCCAGCGTCGTGCGGAACGCCTGCGACATCTCCAGGCCCTGCATGTTCGTGAAACTGCCGTGGTAGACGACCTCCTGCATCGAGGGGTCGAAGAACAACGTCAGGTACACACCGGTGAGCAGCAGGATGATGAAGCTGTAGAGCGCGATCTCGCCCAGCAGGAACGACCAGTGGGTCGGGAACACCTTGTTCATCTGGTGCCGCAGGCCCTTGGCCAGGCGGTAGCGCTGATCGGCGTTGTCCGCGGCGTCGCCTACCGCCCGCTCGATCGCGCTCGGCCCCTTGGTCGGTGTGGTGAGTGAACTCATCGGCGACCCTCCTCCGGCGGTTGCCCGCTCGGCGATCGTCACACCGCCGCCTCGCCGGCGCAACGAAGAGCGGGCCCGTGCATCGAAGTTGGAGCGTGTACGGCGCGTCCTCGCCGGATCGCGCTGCGGGCGTGGCCGCCGTCGGTCACGATGGGGAAATGGGGCGTTGGACGGCCGGGAAGCGGCTGCGGCAGGTGATGGTGTTCGTGCACGTCGCGGTGTCCGTCGGCTGGCTGGGGGCGGGCGCGGCCAACGTCGTGCTCGCGATGACCGCCGGGTACACCGGTGAGCCCGGCGTCCGCGAGGTCGCCTACCGGCTGATCGAGCGCATCGACGACTTCGTGGTCATCCCGGCGGCCTTCACCACCCTGGTCGGCGGGATCGTGCTGGGGGCGTTGACGAAGTGGGGACTGACCCGGTTCTGGTGGGTGCTGGTGAAGCTGGTGCTGACCGTCGCCGTGATCGGCTACAGCACGTTCGGCCTCGGGGTGTGGGTCGAGCAGAGCATCGCCGCGGCCGCCGCGGGCGTCGAGAGCCCAGTGGCGGGCCCGCTCGCCTACGGCGCGGCGCTCAACATCGTCGCCTTCCTGGCCATGACGTGGCTGTCGGTCGCCAAGCCCTGGGGCCGCACCCCGTGGTCACGGCCGCCGGTGGTGGCGCGGCGACCACGCTTGTCCCAAGTCTGAACCCGGTTTGCATCGCATCTGCATCGGGTTCGGGGTGCGACGGCCCGGTGCGCGACTTAGGCTCGGGTGTCCGGATCGTAGTTGCGTCGTGGAGGTGATCGCGTGACCTTCGAGTACTCCACCGTGGTGGCCGCCCCGCTCGACGAAGTGTTCGCATGGCACGGCCTGCCCGGGGCGATCGTGCGGCTGACGCCGCCGTGGCAGCCCGTCAAGGTCGGTGCCGAAGCCGCTTCCCTGCGCGACGGCCGTGCGCGGCTGAACCTGCCCGCCGGCCTGCGCTGGGTCGCGGCCCACGACCCGGACGGCTACCGGCCGCCGCACCAGTTCGTCGACCGGCTGGACACGCCGGTGCTGTCGAACCTGTTGTCCTGGCGCCACACCCACCGCTTTACCGCCGACAGTCCTGATCGGACGGTCGTCACCGACCTCGTCGAAACGCCGTTGCCCGACGCGCTGCTCCGGTCGATGTTCGCCTACCGCCACCGTCAGCTCGCCGCCGACCTCGCCGCCCAGCACCGGTACTGGCACGAACCGCTGACCGTGGCCGTCACCGGCGCGAGCGGACTGGTCGGGACCGCGCTGACGGCGCTGCTGACCACCGGCGGTCACCGGGTGATCCGGCTGGTGCGCCGGCCCGCGCGCACCCGGGACGAGCGCACGTGGGATCCGGCCGCGCCGGCCACCGGCCTGCTGGCCGGCGTCGACGCGGTCGTCCACCTGGCCGGTACGTCCGTCGCCGGGCGGTTCGACGACGGGCACCTGAAAGCCGTGCGGGACAGCCGGATCGGCCCGACCAGGGCGCTGGCCGGGCTGGCGGCCCGGACCCCGGACGGCCCCGGGGTGTTCGTGTCGGCCTCGGCCGTCGGCTACTACGGCCCCGACCGCGGCGACGACGTCCTCACCGAAGACAGCAAACCGGGCGAGGGCGCCCTGGCCGACATCGTCACCGAGTGGGAGGCGGCCACCGCACCCGCCGCGGCGGCCGGGATCCGGGTGGTGCAGGTCCGCACCGGCCTGGCGCTGAGCCCGCGCGGCGGCCTGCTGCGGCTGCAGTACCCGCTGTTCGCCGCCGGGCTCGGCGGGCCGCTCGGCGCGGGCCGCCAGTGGACGCCGTGGATCGGCCTCGACGACCTGACCGACGTCTACCTGCGCGCGCTGACCGACCGCGGCCTCGACGGGCCGGTCAACGCCGTGAGCCCCGAGCCGGTGCGCAACGTCGAGTACACCCGGGTCCTGGCCAAGGTCCTCAAGCGCCCGGCGCTGCTGAAGGTGCCTCGCTTCGGACCGCGGCTGCTGCTCGGCCGGGACGGTGCCCGCGAGCTGGCCTTCGCCGATCAGCGCGTGCAACCGGAACGGCTGCTCGCGGCCGGGCACGTCTTCCGGCACGCCCGGCTCGGCGACGCGCTGGCGCACCTGCTCGGAACGGCCGCCGCTCCGTCGAACGTGGGAGAACCGGTATGACCACCGTGCACCGTTCCGCCCCGGCGCCGGTCGCCTTGGCCGGGTTCCTCGCCGCGGTGGCCGTCGTCGCCGTGGTCGGTGGCCTGGCCGCGTCGTCCTCGCGTGCGGTGTACGCCGGGCTCGAGCAGCCGCCGTGGGCGCCGCCGTCCTGGCTGTTCGGTCCGGTGTGGACGGTCCTGTACATCCTGATCGCCGTGTCCGGCTGGTTGTACTGGCGCGCCGGCGGAACCCGCGCCGGCTTCACCTGGTACGCGGTCGGGTTGGTGCTCAACGCGGCGTGGACGCCGCTGTTCTTCGCCGCCGGCGCCTACACGCTCGCGCTGGTCGAGATCGTGCTCCTCGACGTCGCGGTGGCCGGTGCGGTCGCGGTGTTCTGGCGCCGCTCGCGGGTGGCCGCCGCGCTGCAGGTCCCTTATCTGGCTTGGACTTTGTTCGCGACGGCGCTCAACACCGCGATCGTCGTGCTGAACTGAACGGCGTGCCGGCAGCCGAGCCGCCGCTGGTGGTCACGCTCGCCGTCGACCGGGAATCCCAGCGCGCGTGGGACGAGCTGCGCCGGACGTGGTTCCCGGCCGAGCGGCTGAAGGTGGGCGCGCACGTCACGCTCTTCCACGCGCTGCCAGGCGAGCACGCGGACGCCGTCATCGCCGACTGCGCAGAGATCGCGGTGCGGTACCCGCGGTTCTCCTTCTCGGTGGACGGGGTCTACTCCCTCGGCGGTGGCGTCGCCATCGCCTTGTCCGCCGCCGCATTGACGTCCCTGCACGGGGAACTGCGGACCCGGTGGCGATCGTGGTTGACCGCGCAGGACGCGCAGCCGCTGAAGCCGCACGTCACCGTCCAGAACAAAGTCGGCCGCGAAACGGCGAGGGCGACCATCGAGGCGCTCCGCCCGGACTTCGGGCCCGAGACGGGTTCGGCGACCGGGCTCGCGGTGTGGCGGTACCTGGGCGGGCCGTGGCAGCCGGTCACCTCCGTGGACTTCGTGACGCCCGCTGTGCGGCAGGCGGGGGAGTGACCACATGAGGCGTGTCACCCGGGCGGGTTGTTTGGTCGTCGCCCGTGCCGGGGTAGCCGGTGGACCCGTCCCGGCGCGGAACTCAAGACCGTCGTCGAAGCCGATCGAAAGGGTGGATCCATGACCACTGTCTCCCGCACGTTCATCGTCGAGGCGGCTCCCGGCGTCGTCGTCCCCTACCTGGCCGACTTCGGCCACGCCGAAGAGTGGGATCCCGGCACCGAGCGCTGCACCCGCGACGACAGCGGCCCGGTCAAGGTCGGCTCGTCGTGGCACAACACCTCGAAGATCGCCGGCATCAGCACCGAGCTGACCTACACCCTCGAGCAGCTCGCCGGCGACCGCGTCGTGCTGGTCGGGCGCAACGACACCGCGACGTCCACCGAGACCATCGACGTCAAGCCCAGCGGCGCCGGCTCCGAGATCACCTACACCAACGAACTGCAGTTCAACGGCCTGGCCAAGGTCGCGGCCCCGCTGGGCAAGGTGGTCTTCGAAAAGCTGGGCAACGACACCGAGAAACAGCTGACCGACGTGCTCAACGGCCTGGCGCGGCGATGAGAACTCGCACGCTGGACACCGCGAACCTGAGGCGGGTGGCCGGGCTGTCGGCCGCCGTCGTGACGGCGGCGCAGGCCGCGACCGCTGTCCTCGCGCTGCGCAAGGGCCGACGCGACTACGCCGACGCCGTCTGGGGTCCCGGTCTGGCGGCCGTGGCGGTCACGAGCGCGCTGGCCGGACGCGGTGACGCCCGGCGGCGCTGGGCGCTCGCGGCGCTCACCGTCGCGTGGGCGGCCCGGCTCGAACGCCAGATGCTGAGCCGCCTGCGCGGCAGTGACGAGGAGGATCCGCGCTACACCGAGTTCCTGGAGGGCGCTTCGACGCCGGCGGTCGTCGGCAAGGTGTTCCTCACCCAGGGGCTGAGCCAGCTGCTGGTGTCGGCTCCGGTGCAGCTGGCCGCCGCCAGCGCCCTCCCGCGCGGCAAGCGTCGGTGGCTGGCCCCGGCGGGGCTGGCCGTCATGGTCGGCGGGGCCGTGGTGGAGGCGCTGGCCGACCACCAGAAAACGGCGTACTCCCAGCGGGACGAGGACGAGCGGCCGGAGGTGCTCGACACCGGTCTGTGGGGCTGGTCGCGGCATCCGAACTACCTCGGCGACTCGCTGGTGTGGGACGGCGCGTGGCTGACGGCGGCCGCGTCGTCGCCCGGCCTGTGGACGTTGCCCGCGCCGGCGTTGATGAGCTACCTGCTGATGTTCGCCACGGGCGCCAAGCGCACCGAGAAACGCATGCAGGACCGCCCCGGCTACCGCGATTACCAGAAGCGGGTGGCGTTCTTCTTCCCGCGGCCACCGTCCGGACGAGACTGAGCTTCAGCGGGTGACGGCGAGCACGTGCTTTCCCATGACGCCGCCGTGTTCGAAGGCCTTGTGCGCGGCGGCGATGTCCGCCAGCGGGTACACCCCTTGCACGACCGGGCGCAGGGCGCCGGACGTGACGTAGCCGGCCAGCTCGGCCAGCACGGCCGAGCCGGGGTTGGCGCTGAACGTGCGGATGCGCCGGGCGCCGTGGATGGCCGACGCGGCGATCGCCGCCAAGGCGGGGGCGGACAGGGCGATCGTGACCATCCGGCCGCCCTTGGCCAGCCGGCCGCGGTAGCAGTTCAGCTCCGAGCCGACGGTGTCGACGATGACGTCGAACGGCCCGATCCGGTCCGACGTCGTGGTGCCGTAGTCGAGAACCTCGTCGGCGCCCAGGTCGTGCAGGAGTGCGGCGTGGCGGTCGCGGGCCAGCGCGGTGACGTGGCCGCCCATCGCGTGGGCCAGCTGCACCGCGGCGGTGCCGACGCCGCCGGCGGCGCCGCGGATCAGGACCCGCTCGCCGTCTTCGAGCCGGACGCTGTCGCGCAGCGCGGTCAGTGCGGTGCTGCCCGCGACGACCAGGGACGCCGCCTCGACCGCCGGGACAGCCGCGGGGGCGGGGGCGATGCGCTCGGCGGGGACGACGACGTACTCGGCCGCGGCGGCGACGGTGTGGCGTTGCCGGGGGTGGACCATGCCCCAGACCCGGTCGCCGGCGCGGTGGCCCTCGACGCCGGGTCCGGTCGTGACGACGACCCCGGCGAAGTCCAGGCCGACGCCGATCGGGAACTTGCGGCCCGACACCATCCGCAGGCCACCGGCGCGGACGATCGTGTCGTGCCCGTTCACGCTGGACGCCTCGACCGCCACCAGGACCTCGCCCGCGCCGGGGGAGGGGCGGTCGGTCTCGGTGACCCGCAGAACGTCCGGGGTTCCGAAGCTCGTGATCTGTGCGGCCTTCATGGCGTGGTTTCCTCCCGTGGTCGGCTGGTACGACACCGATCCTGGGGCGTAGTCACGGCGGCACGGTCGTTCGCGTTGTCCTGGGTCCGGCGGACCCACCTTCGCGGGTCGCGCCGCGGGCATACTGGGCCGGTGACCGATGACCCCCGCCGCGCGCTGGCCGAGTTCCTGCGGACCCGGCGGACCCGGGTGCGGCCGCAGGACGTCGGCCTGGAGCCGGGTCCGCGGCGGCGTGTCGCCGGACTGCGCCGTGAGGAGCTGGCCCTGCTGGCCGGGGTGAGCTCGGACTACTACCAGCGCATGGAGCAGGGGCGTGACGTGCGGCCCTCCGGCCAGGTCCTCGACGCCATCGCCCGGGCCCTGGACTTCTCGGCCGAGGAGACCCGGCACCTGCACAGTCTCGCCGCGGCCGCCCGCACCCCGGCCCGGCCGCCCCGCCGGTACCCGCCGGAGGAGGTGCCGCCGACCACGTTGCGGCTGCTGCGCGCGACGACGTCGCCCGCCCTGGTCGTCGGGCGGTTCCTGGACGTGCTGGCCTGGAATCCGCTGGCCGGTGCGGTGCTGGGCGCGTTCACCGAGGTGCCGCGGGCCGAGCGGAACCTGCTGGCGCTGTTGCTGCACCCGGAGGCCGACCAGGCGTGCCCGGAGCGCGCGGCCACCGTCGCCGAGCTGACCGGGATGCTGCGGGCCCAGGTCGCCGCCGAGCCGGGTCACCCGCGTGCGGTCGAACTGGTGGGTGCGCTGGCGGTGCGCAGTGCGGAGTTCGCGACGCTGTGGGCCCGGCACGACGTCGAGGACACGACACGCGGCCGGATGCGCGTCGACCACCCGCTGGTCGGGGAGCTGAACCTGGACTGGGACGCGTATCCGATGCCGGGTGCGCCGGGGCCGGTGCTGATCGTCTGCACCGCGGAGCCGGGCGGCCCGGACGACGAGCGGCTCCAGCTGCTGGCCGGCCTGCTCGACGCGCCCCAAGCCACGGAGACGTCCACCCGGCCGTCGTGACCCGGCAATCCGGGTGGGGTCCCGCGCCGAATGCTTGAAGATCGTGGACACACGCGGTGGGTACGCTCGCACCCGAGCCCGGAAGGGAAGTGGGCCGATGGGGCCGGCCGGCGACCCCATGCCGTTCGAGGCCGCGGGGGTGCTCACCCTCCGCGCCGCACCCGAGCTGGCCGGTACCGAAGAGGCGGAACAGGCCTTCGCGCCGGCGCTGGCCGTGCCGCCCGGCACCCCGGTCGTGGTCGACCTTTCGGCGGTGACCTTCCTGACCCTGAAGCCGTGGTGCCGCTGCTGGCTCTCGTGGAACGGTGTGCCGCGGAAGGCCAGGCCCCGCTGATCGTGGCTTCGGCCTACGTGCGGAAGAAATGGGCGTTGCCGGGCCTGGATCCGGTCATTCTGCTGCAGCCGGCCGGCTGAGGGCCCGGCGCCAGAACCCGGTGACGCCGCGGCGCAGCTGTTCGGTGTCGACGCTGTGCGGATCGAGCAGCCGTTGCAGCGCGATCCCGCGGAGCTGCCCGACGACGGCTACCGCGACCTCGGCGGAACCGGCTGTGGGGTCGATGGTGCCGTCCGCGATGCCGGCCTCGACGTCGTCGCGCAGGTCGGCGCGGAAGGCGTCGTCCCGTTCGCGGAAGATCGGGGCCAGCTCCGGTTGTGTCGGGGCTTCCGCCCACAGCAGCAGGAAAGCCTGGTTGAACACGCCGATCGAGCTCAGCGCGCCCAGGTAGCCGTCGATCAGCCGCAGCAGGCGGTCGAGTCCGGGCGCTACGCCGTCGAGTCCGGGCACGAAGCCGGCTTGGGTGGCGCGGGCGAGCCGTTCGACCAGGGTCTGCTTGGCGCCGAAGTGGTGGGTGACGATGCCGCGGCTGTAGCCGGCGCGTTCCCCGACCCGGGCCAGGGTCAGCGAGCGCACTCCCTGCTCGACGACCAGTTCGGCGGCCGCGGCCAGGAGCGCGGCTTCCGCCTGGTCACGGCGTTCCTGCTGGGTGCGGCGCGTGGTCGTCGGCATGTCCGGAGCCTACCAAACTAACTTGCGTGTCGGGCAACAAGTATGTTTGGGTGAAGGCCTGAATCCGGGAGGTTCCTGATGATCGAAATCGACGACCGCGAACTCGACGCCCTGCTCGCCGACGACCCGGGCGGCCCGGTCGTGATGCTCAACCTGCTGCGGTTCCGGCCGGACGGCGGCCGCGAGAGCTACCAGCGCTACGCCGAGGCCCTCGGCCACACGATCAACGCCCGCTACGGCTTGAGCGTCGAGTACCTGGGCGACGGCGGGCGGGCGCTGGTCGCCGAGGACGGGCAGGCCTGGGACATGGTGGTGCTGGTCCGCTACCCGGACCGGCGGGCGTTCGCCGCCATGGTCCGCGACCCCGACTACCAGGCGGTCGCCCACCTGCGCAGTGAGGCACTGGTGGCGTCGGTCCTGCAGCCGACCAGCCCGGTCGCCGTCTGATGCCCGCGGTGTTCGTCCACGGCAACCCGGAGACGGCGGCGGTGTGGGAGCCGCTGCTGGCCGAGCTGGCGGCGGTCCGGTCGGACCTGGTGTGCCTGTCGCCGCCCGGCTTCGGGGCGCCGCTGCCGGCCGGGTTCGGTGCCACGCACGCGGAGTACCGGGACTGGCTGGTCGAGGAGCTGACGGCGTTCGGCGAGCCGGTGGACCTGGTCGGTCACGACGTCGGCGGCGGGCACGTGGTGAACGTGGTGCTGAGCCGCCCGGACCTGGTGCGCAGCTGGGTCAGCGACGTGCTCGGGAGCTACGACCCCGGCTACGAGTGGCACGAACTGGCCCGCCGCTGGCAGACCCCCGGCGTCGGCGAGGCCGACGTCGCGGCCCGGTTCGGCGGCACCGTCGAGGAACGCACGGAGACGTTGGTGGAGCGGGGGATGGGCCGCGCGGTCGCGGCCCGGGTGGCGGCAGGCCAGGGTGAGGCGATGGGCCGCGCGGTGCTGGCCCTGTACCGATCGGCCGCCCAGGCGGGCCCACCCGGCCTCGGTCTCGAGCTGGAGCGCGCGGCGGCTCGACCGGGCCTGGCCGTCCTGGCCACGGCGGACCACGTCGTCGGCACCGAGGAGCAACGCCGCCGGGCGGCCGCCCGCGCGGGAGCCCGGGTCGCGGTCCTCGACGGGCTGGGCCACTGGTGGATGACCGAGGACCGGCCCGAGGTGCCGCGGCGCTGACGGGTTTCTGGTCGACGATCCACTGAGCGTTCCGGCGCTCGTACTGAGTTGATCCGTGTTCAAAGGCCGCGAGGCTGGGTAATCGCGGTTCTGTGTCCCTTCCGTGCTTGGCGGGGATTCGGCGATGGCGTCGGTTCAGCAGCGAGCCGGCGCCATCGTCGTGCCACGGGAGACTCCGGGTGACGAGACACCACCTGCGTGAGCCGCTGGGTAACCGGCGGGCTCGGGGGCCGGTCCTCCGCTACTGTCCGGTCGCGGGTCCCGCTCGGTGGACCGCTCTCCCGTCGCCGAAAGGACTGCCCGTGCACCGGCTCACCGTCCTCTACCCGCCGCCCGCCGATCCCGCGCACTTCCGCGACCACTACACCCGCGTCCACCTGCCGCTGGCGGCGAAGCTTCCCGGCCTGGTCCGGATGCAGCACGCCTTCGACGTCGAGGGTCTGGGTGGGGCCAGCCCGTACTTCGCGGTCTTCCACGGCGACTTCGAGTCGGCCGAGGCGATGGCCGCCGCGCTGGGGTCCGACGAGGGCAAGGCGGTCTCCGCGGACGTCGCCAACTACGCGACCGGTGGCGCGCAGCTGGTGCACTACGAGCTGAGCTGAGCGCCGCGTGTGACGCGCGCGGTCTTGAGGCCGCGGGCGGATCGCGCATAATGGCTCCAACAACCGACCGCTTAGTATGTTCCGGGCAACGTCGAAGGAGACACCCTGCCGTGAACTCGTTCAAGGATCGCGTCGCGATCGTCACCGGGGCCAGCCGGGGCATCGGCCTCGGCATCGCCAAGACGCTCGTCGAGCGCGGCGCCAAGGTCTGCATCACCGCGCGCAAGCCCGAAGCCCTGGAAGAGGCGGTCAGCTCCCTCGGCGGCCCGGACGTCGCCATGTTCGTGCCCGGCAAGTCCGATGACACCGACCACCAGGACGAGACCGTCGCGAAGACGATCGAGACCTTCGGCCGGCTCGACTACCTGGTCAACAACACCGGTATCAACCCGGTCTACGGCTCGACGCTCGACATCGACCCGGGCGCGGCGGCCAAGATCCTCGGCGTCAACGTGCTCGCGCCGCTCGGCTGGACCAAGCGCGCCCGCGACGCGTGGATGGGCGAGCACGGCGGCGCGGTCGTCAACGTCGCCTCCGTCGCCGGCCTCGGCGCGTCGCCCGGCATCGGGATGTACGGCGTCAGCAAGGCCGCGCTGATCCGCCTGACCGTCGAGCTCGGCGCCGAGCTGGGCCCGAAGATCCGGGTCAACGCCGTCGCGCCGGCCGTGGTCAAGACGAAGTTCGCGACCGCCCTGTACGAAGGCCGCGAGGAGGAGGTCGCCTCGGCGTACCCGATGAAGCGCCTCGGCCTGCCGTCCGACATCGCGGGCGCGGTGGCGTTCCTGCTGTCCGACGACGCGAGCTGGATCACCGGCCAGACCGTCGTCCTCGACGGCGGCGTGACCCTGGGCGGTGGCCTGTGACCGGCGTCGTCGTCACCGGTGGCGGCGGCGGTATCGGGGCGACGCTGGCCCGCCGGTTCGTGGCGGACGGCGCTCAGGTCGTCGTCGCGGACCTCGACGGTGACAAGGTCCGCGAGGTCGCGGCCGAGATCGGCGCGACGGCGTTCGTCGGCGACGTCGCGAGCGTCGACGGCGTCGCGAAGCTGGTCGAGAGCGCGCGGGAGACCCTGGGCGAGATCGACGTCTTCTGCGCCAACGCCGGGATCGCGCCCTTCGGCGGCGCGGAAAGCCCCGAGGAGGTCTGGGCGCGCACCTGGGACGTCAACGTGATGGCGCACGTCCGCGCGGCCAACCTGCTGCTGCCCGCGTGGCTCGAGCGCGGCAAGGGCCACTTCATCGCGACGGTCTCCGCCGCCGGGCTGCTCACCAGCCTCGGCTCGGCGCCGTACTCGGTCACCAAGCACGGCGCGCTGGCCTTCGCCGAGTACCTGTCGGCGACCTACCGCCACCGCGGCCTCACCGTGCAGGCGATCTGCCCGCAGGGGGTGCGCACGGCGATGCTGGAGAGCACCGGCACCGCCGGGCAGCTGCTCATGGGCGCGTCGGCGATCGAGCCCGAGCAGGTGGCGGACGCGCTGTTCAAGGCGATCGAAGAGAAGCGCTTTCTCGTTCTGCCGCACCCGGAGGTCGCCGGGTACTACGCGGCGCGCGCCACCGAGACCGACCGGTGGCTCGGCGGGATGAACAAGCTGCAGCGCAAGGTCGAGCAGGCGCTCGGCGACGCATGACCTGGGAGCCGGAGGTCGGTGAGATCGCCCGCCGGCGCGAGCTGGCCGAGCGAATGGGCGGGCCGGAGAAGGTGGCCCGCCAGCACGCGGCCGGGCGCTCCACGGTCCGTGAACGCATCGCGGCGCTCGCCGACCCCGGCACCTTCGACGAGATCGGCGCGCTCGCCGGAACGGCGTCCTATGTGGACGGCTCGCTCGACGCGTTCACCCCGGCCAACTTCGTCATCGGCACGGCTCGACTTGATGGACGTCGAGTCGCGATCGGCGGGGACGACTTCACCGTGCGCGGCGGCGCGGCCGACGCGGCGATCATGGAGAAGCAGGTCTACGCCGAGCGGCTCGCGAATGAGCTGGGCCTGCCGATGGTGCGCCTGATCGAGGGCACCGGCGGTGGCGGCAGCGTCAAGATGCTGGAACAGCACGGGTTCACCTACGTCCCGGTGAACCCGGCCTGGGATCTGGTGGTGGACAACCTGTCCACCGTGCCGGTCGTCGCGGCGTGCCTCGGCCCGGTGGCCGGGCTGGGTGCCGCGCGGGCCGTGATGTCGCACCTGTGCGTGCTCGTCGAGGACGTCGCGCAGCTGTTCGTCGCCGGGCCGCCGGTTGTGAAGCACGCGACGGGTGAGGATCTGTCCAAAGAGGAACTGGGCGGGGCCGACGTGCACCGGCGCAGCGGTGCGGTGGACCGGATCGTCGCGTCCGAAGCCGAGGCTTTCGCCGTAATGAAGCAGTTCCTGTCGTATCTGCCGTCCTCTGTGGACTCATTGCCGCCGGTCGAGTCCACTGAGGACCCGACTGACCGCCGCGACGAGGCGCTGCTCTCGCTCGTGCCGCGCAACCGGCGTCAGCCCTACCGGCTGCGGCCGTTGCTGGACGGCGTCTTCGACGAAGGCTCGGTGTTCGACTACGCCGTCTCGGGCGGCTCGGCGTACGCGGGATTGGCGCGGCTCGACGGGCATCCGGTCGGCGTGCTCGCCACCGACCCGTACCGCGGCGCGACGCTGACGCCCGAGGGCGCCGACGTCATGACGCGCCTGGTCGACCTCTGCGAGACGTTCCACCTGCCGCTGGTGTCGCTGACGGATCAGGCGGGCATGGTGATCGGCGCGGCGGCCGAACGCGCGGGCGCGATCCGTCACGGCGCCCGTGCGGTGACCGCGGTCTACCAGGCGCGGGTGCCGATGGCCGAGGTGATCGTGCGGCGCGTGTTCGGCGTCGGCGGTGCGGGCCAGACCAACCGGCACCGCCTGGTCCGGCGCTGGGCGTGGCCTTCGGGCGACTGGGGTTCGCTTCCCGTCGAGGGCGGCATCGAGGCCGCCTACCGCGCCGAACTCGACGCGGCCGACGACCGGGAGGCGCGGATCGAGGAGATCCGCGTCCGCCTCGACGCCGTCCGCTCGCCGTTCCGCACGGCCGAGCGGTTCTCCGTGGAGGACGTCATCGACCCGCGCGAGACCCGGGCGCGGCTGTGCGACTGGGTGCCGGACGCCTACGCCGTGCTCCCGAAGCTGCTCGGCCGCCCGTCGTTCGGCATGCGCCCCTAGCGGACCACGTCGCCGTGTTGGCCACTCCCGTCGCCGTGTTGGCCGTTCCGGTCACCGTGTTGGCCGTTCCGGTCGACGTGTCGGCCGCTCTGGGCGCGAGAACGGCAGGCCCGCGGGTTCGGCGGTGACCGGAACGGCCAACTTGCTGACCGGAGCGGCCAACACATCGACCGGAACGGCCAACACGCGACGAGAGCGGCCCTAGCGGAGGACCCGGTACCAGTTCGGCGCCAGCTGTTCCAGCGGGACGGTCGTGCCGCCGGGGTGGTCGAAGATCCGGACGCCGTCGCCGAGCAGGACCGGCACGGGCATCGCCAGGATCTCGTCCAGGAGCCCGGCTTCGAGGCACTGGCGCGCGACGTCGGCGCCGAGGACGTTGACGTACTTGTCGCCCGCGGCCGCCTTCGCCGCGTCGACGGCCTCGCGCAGGTCACCGACGAAGGTGACGTCCGGGACCGGCGTGGCCGGCCGGTGGGTGAGCACGAACTGCGGGCCCGCCCAGCCGCCGCCGAAGGCCTTGCCCTCGCGCTCCGCGTCGCCGCGGTGGGGGTCGTCACCGCCGAACGTCCGCCGGCCGACGAGCAGCGAGCCGATCCGCGGGATCAGGGCGTCGACCACCGGATCGGGGCGCAGGTACGGGGTGAGCCAGGACATGTCGCCGCCGGGGCCGGCGAGGAAGCCGTCGAGCGACATGCTGAAGCCGTAGAGCAGTTTCGCCATGCTGTCTCCTGGGGTGTCTCCTTGAGGTGTTTCGCGGACTTCAGTACTGACGGCCGCGGCCGGAAAAGTCATCGGCTTCACCCGGTCGTGTCCGGAACGCGACAGGATCACCACGGACCGTTGACAACGGTGTCAGCCCGCGAGGACCGTTTCGAATCGCTGGCTGAACTTGTGCTCAACGGTGAAGGACAAGTGACATGGTCTTGCGTTCCCTCATGCGGCTGTCGGCCGCTTCCGTGCTGGCCGTGGCCGGCCTGATTCCCATTTCCGCTTCCGCGGCGACGCTGGTCGCCGATCCCGCGTCCGTCGTGAACCCCTTCATCGGCACGTCCAACGCCGCCGACGACTTTCCCGGCGCCGACGTGCCGTTCGGCATGGTGCAGTGGAGTCCCGACACGCCCAGCCGCCCGGACGGCGGCGGGTACGAATACAAGGACTCCTCGATCACCGGTTTCAGTTTGACGCATTTGTCCGGTCCGGGCTGTGGTGCCGACGGGGACGTCCCCATTCTGCCGACGGTCGGCGCGGTCAACACCGGCGCGACGGACTCCTTTTCCCACGCGAACGAATCCGCCGACGCCGGGTACTACTCCGTGGGGCTCGACAACGGTGTCAAGACCGAGCTGACCGCCGCGCTGCGGTCCGGGTTCGGCCGGTTCACGTTCCCCTCGACGTCGCAGGCGAACCTGCTCTTCAAGCTCAACGGCAGCCAGAACGGGACGTCGAACCAGACGTGGACCGTGGTCAGCCCGACCGAGGTGTCCGGGTCGGTCACGTCCGGTCACTTCTGCGGCGCCGGGTTCACCTACACGCTCTACTTCGACCTGGTCTTCGACCGCCCGTTCAGCGCCAGCGGTACGGCCGCCGCACCCGCCGTGACGCCCAAGGCGTCGACGGACAAGCTGCACGGCGCGGAACCGAAGGCCGCGGCCGCCGCCGCTCCCGCCGCTCCGGCCGCGGGCCCGGGCAGCGCGTACGTCCGGTTCGACACGACGACCAACCGGACCGTGCAGGCCAAGGTCGGCGTCTCGTACGTCTCGGTGGCCAACGCCGTCGCGAACCGGACCGGGGACATCCCCGCGTTCGACTTCACCGCGACCCACACAGCCGCGCACAACGCGTGGAACTCGATGCTCGGCCGGATCCAGGTCGCCGGCGGCACCACGGCGCAGCAGCGCGTGTTCTACACCGCGCTGTACCACTCGCTGCTGCACCCCAACGTCTTCTCCGACAGCAACGGGCAGTACATCGGCTTCGACAACCAGGTCCACACCGTCGCGAGTGGACATTCGGCGCAGTACGCCAACTTCTCCGGCTGGGACATCTACCGGACACAGGCGCAGCTGACCGCGTTGGTGGCACCGGCGCAGACCAGTGACATCGCCCAGTCGATGATCGCCGACTACGCCCAGGGCGGCGGGCTGCCCAAGTGGGCGCAGAACAACGGCGAGACGTACGTGATGGTCGGGGATCCCGGCACGGCGATCCTCGCGAGCTACTACGCCTTCGGCGCGAAGAACTTCGACACGTCGGCGGCGCTGCAGGCGATGCTGCACGAAGCGAGCGCGGCGAACAACGTCCGGCCCGGGCTGAACGCGCTCAACGCACCGGGGTACCTGCCGGCCAACGGCACCTACCAGTGCTGCAACTTCTACGGCCCGGTCTCGACGCAGCTGGAGTACAACACGGCGGACTTCGCGCTCTCGGCGTTCGCCGGGGCGCTGGGGGACACCGCGAACCAGGCCGTCTACGCCGGCCGCGCGCAGAACTGGAAGAACACCTTCAACCCGGCCACCGGGTTCATGCAGCCCAAGGACGCGGGCGGCGGCTGGACCGCCGGCTTCAACCCGGCGAGCGGGTCGAACTTCGTCGAGGGCACGTCGTGGCAGTACACCGGCATGGTGCCGTTCAACGTCGCCGGGCTGGCCGCGGCGCGCGGCGGCAACGCGTCGCTGATCAGCTACCTCGACAGCGTCCTGGCCGGGTTCCACGGCAGCGGCGGCAGCCAGGCCGACCTCGGCAACGAGCCGAGCCTCGAACTGCCGTGGGAGTACGACTACGTCGGGCAGCCGTACAAGACGCAGAAGGTCGTGCGCCAGGTCCAGGACCAGATCTGGACCGACGCGCCGGGCGGGCTGGCCGGCAACGACGACCTGGGCGCGATGAGCGCGTGGTACGTCTTCTCCGCGCTGGGTTTCTACCCGATGACGCCGGGGACGCCCGACCTCGCGCTGGGCAGCCCGCTGTTCACCCAGTCGGTGGTCAGCCTGCCGAGCGGCAACACGCTGACGATCAACGCCCCGGCGGCGGCGGACAACGCGCCGTACGTGCAGAGCGCGACGTGGAACGGCGGGGCGTGGAACAACGCGTACGCGCCGACGTCGGCGATCACGTCGGGCGGCACGCTGGCCTTCACCCTCGGGACGTCGGCGAACACGTCGTGGGCGGCGTCGAACCCGCCGCCGTCGTACTCGGGCACGTTGCCGCACATCGGCCCGGTGTCCTCGGGCGTCGCGGGCAAGTGCCTGGACGTCGCCACGAGCGGCACGGCGAACGGGACGCACGCGCAGCTGTACACGTGCAACTCGAGCGGCGCGCAGAAGTGGTTCTCGGGAGTGGACGGTTCCCTGCAGGCCCAGGGCGGCTGCCTGGACGTCAGCAACAGCGGCACGGCGAACGGCACGAAGGTCCAGCTGTGGCAGTGCAACGGCTCGGGCGCCCAGAAGTGGCAGGCGGGCATGGCGGGCGCGCTGGTGAACCCGCAGTCGGGCCGCTGCCTGGACGACCCGAACAGCACCACGGTCGACGGGACGCAGCTGCAGATCTACGACTGCAACCAGAGCGCGGCCCAGAGCTGGACCCGCGGCTGAGCCTGGCGCTGTCGTGAGTGGTAATTCGGGTTCTAACCCGAATTACCACTCACGAGGCCGGGTGGGCGGGAACTCCGGGGCGCGGCGCTCGTTCCAGCTCGCCAGGCCTTCGGCCAGCTCCGGGTGGCCGAACGACTCCACCATCAACGCCGTCGCCTCGCGGGCCGACTCCGGCAGCGACAACGCCGCTTCCCGGGTGAACTGCCGCTTCATCACCGCCATCGACCGAGGGGCGCTGTAGGTCGCCAGTTCCGTCGCGTACGCCTTGACCCGCAGCGTCAGCTCGCCGGGCGGGACGACCTCCTGGACCAGGCCGTACTCCAAGGCCTGCTCGGCGGTGAACGTGCGGCCCGACAGCAGCAGGTCGCGGGCCCGGCCCTGGCCGATCAGCTCGGGGAGGAGCTTCGCGATGCCGTACTCGGCGATCAGGCCCCGGCGGGCGAACGCCGTCGTGAACTTGGCGCCCGCGGCCGCGAACCGGACGTCCGCCGCGCACGCGATCACGAAGCCCAGGCCGGCGCAGCCGCCGTTGATCGCCGCCACCACCGGGACGCCCACCGTGGCCGCCGCGAGGACGTCGCGGAAGTTCTCGTGACCGCCGCCGCTTGCCGGGGGCGCTGCGACGATGCCGTCCAGCAGGCCCAGGTCGGCGCCCGGGCAGAACGACTTTCCGGCGCCGGTGACGACGACCGCGCGGACGTCGGGATCCGCGTCCGCCTCCCGCAGCGCCGCGCCGTAGCGGGCCTGCATCGGGACGTCCATCGCGTTGCTGCGCTCGGGCTTGTCGAAGGTGACGGTGGCGACCGCGCCGTCCCGTCCGTACCGGACGCCGTCCACAATGGACTCGGGCATGGCCGCCTCCTCGGGGTCAGAGGCCGCCGAGCATAGCGCGGCCGCGAACCCCGCCGGGAGGCGAACGGTGGCGTTCGCCTCCCGGCGAGGATCAGGCCAGCCAGCCGCGCTGCGCCGCGCGCATGCCCGCTTCGAACCGGCTCTTGGCGCTCAGCCGGTCCATCAGGTCGGCCATCATCCGGCGGACCGTCCGCAGGGACAGCCCGAGGCGGCGGGCGGCCACCTCGTCGGTCATGCCGTGGGAGAGCAAGGAGAGCAGGGCGCGCTCCTGGCCGGTCAGGCCTTCGTCGTCCCGGGTGCGGCCGGCGCCGAACGGCGACGCGCTGTACCAGAGCTGCTCGAAGTAGGCCCGCATCAGCGAGACGATGCCGGGCGTGGTGATCTGGATGGCGCCCTGGCGGGTGTTCTCCGCGTCGAGCGGGACCAGGGCGGTCTCGCGATCGACCAGGAGCAGCCGGGCGGGCAGGGTCGGCTGGGTGCGGACCTCACCGCCGCGTTCGACGAGCCAGTCGACGTACTTCTGCGTGCGCGCGTCGTTGCGCGCGCTGTCCAGATAAACGGTCCGGATCGCCACGCCGCGCGACAACGCGGCTTGGTTGAGTGGCATTCCGGCATTGATGCTCGCCTCGGACTGGGCGCCGCCCGGCATGAAGGAAAGGCATTCCTTGCTGGCCCGGCTCGCCAATACCTCGATACGCCGCTGGATCTCGTCGATCCCGACCAATTCGTCCGGGCTCAGGGAGGGGGCGGCCTCCTGGAGATCGGCGATCAAATCGGACACCGCCGCGTGGCTCTCGGCCAGTTCCAGCTGGCTGCGCTGCAGTTGTGCCTGTCGCATTTGCACCAGGGAAAGCAGGCCGAACTCGGGATCGACGGCCCGTAGGGCGTCGGGGTCTTCCCGGGAGGGCCGGACCAGTGCGAGATCGGCCAGGCGATCGAGTGTCGTACGTACTTCCTCTTCGGACAAACCTAGCGAAGTCACAAGATCGGCGACGCCCCAATCACGGTGCGCGACCATCGTCCGGTAGACCAATTCGCCGGTTGCATCCACCCCCAGTGGCTTCAGCATGAAAAGCAGCGACCCCCAGTCTGTTGCTTCCTGGCCAAGTACCCCCTCCACGCCGGAGCGTACACCGTGGTTAACACCCCGACCAGAGACGTACCCGGTGGTCGGAGGCCGTTCGGGTGGGCTCTGGCACCAAGGTGCGGAGGCATTTGGTGCCACCCCCGGGCCCTTCCGGGAGGCCCGCCCGGCGAGCCAAGCTGTGTCCAGCGAAAGCCGAACAACACACTGGGGACAGCATCATGAACGTTCAAGAAATCGCACAGCAGGCCGAGACTCCCGACGGTTTCGACTGGGACACCATCAAGAACATCATCAGCGGGCTGGGCTTCGGCCGCCCCTAGTACGGAGACTGCCCGTGTACATGGCAAGCGTCACACTTGCCGCGTCGGGCGAGGCCACCCACCGCGAGTTGGACCCGCACGTACTGGTGGACCTGCTCTGGGCCCTCGCCGAGCCGGGACTGGGAATCGAACACATGCGTGTCGCCACCGGCCCGGGTCGCATAGAAGTCGTTTTCTTCTCCACCGCGCCGGACGCGCATTCGGTCGCGATCACCGGAATTCATCTCTGCGAAACCGCCGTGTCATCCGCGCCGCAATTACGCGGCTGGATCGTCGTGCCGATCGCGGGGAATGAGGGGCCTGGTCAGCAATGAAGTATGTCCATCATCGTGCGGAAATGTCCATTTTAGGGGAAATGTACGAAGGTGTCCGGCAGGGCCGGGGCCGGGTCGCGCTCATCGGCGGCCCGGTCGCCAGCGGCAAGACCAGCTTGCTCGGCAGGCTGGCCGACACGGCCCTGGAGTCCGGGGCCGTCGTCCTGCAGGCCATCGCGTCCGACTCCGAGCGGGACCTGCCGTTCGGCGTGCTCGGACAGCTGGTGCAGAGCCCGGCCGTCCCGGCCGGGGCGGCCGACGAGTTCGCCGCTCTGCTCGAAGCCGGCGCAACCACCCTTGCGGGGGACCCGGGGGCGGCGCGGCAGCACATCTCCCGGGCGGTGGCCGCCGCCCTGCTCAAGCTGTCCCGCACGGCGCCGGTGATGCTGGTCGTCGACGACCTGCACCACGCCGACGAGGATTCGCTGCACTGCCTGCTCTTCCTGATGGTGCGGATCCGCTCCGCCCGGATCCTGGTCGCGCTGGGGGAGCGGACCAGCGACCGGTCGGTCGGCCCGGCGTTCGACGCCGAACTGGTGCGGCTGCCGCACTGCCGCCGCATCCGGCTGACGACGCTGCCCGCGGACGGCGTGGTCGAGCTGGTCACCGGCGAGCTCGGCGCGGACGCCGCCCGGCTGCTCGCCCCCGCCTACCACGAGCTCACCGGCGGCAACCTGCTGCTGGTGCACGCCCTGCTGGAGGACCACCGGACGGCGGGCGGCCCGGCCGAGCCGTCACCGGGGTTCGCCTTCCGCAACGCGGTCCTGAGCTGCCTGCGCAGCAGCGGCCCGCTCGCGCTGGACCTCGCCGCGGCGGTCGCCGTGCTGGCCGGCGCGGCCGACGCCGACCGGGCGGCCGACCTGGCCGGAGCCGGCGTGGACGAAGCCGTCCGCGTGCTCGGGGACCTCGAATCCGCCGGGATCCTGGCCGGCGGCCGCTTCCGGCACCCGGCCGGCGCGGCCGCGGTGCTGGAGGCCATCGAACCGGGCCGGCGGGCCCGGCTGCGCCGCCGGGCCGCCCGGCTGCTGTACGAAGCGGGCGCCGAGAGCCGCAGCGTCGCGGAAATGCTGGTCGCCTCCGAAGACCTCGACGAGCCGTGGGTCGCCACCGTGCTGCGCGGGGCCGCGGAGCTCGCGCTGGCCGAGGACGACGTGGAAAAGGTCGTCCGCTACCTCGAACCGATGAGCCGGCTGGGTGACGACGCCCAGCGGGTCGCCGTCACCACCTTGCTCGCCGACGCCGAATGGCGGGTCTCCCCGGTCGCGGCCGAACGGCGGATCCGCGCGCTGGCCGCCGACATCGGCGGCGTCGTGAACGCCCCCGGACCGCTGCGCCACCTGCTGTGGCACGGCGAAGCCGAGGAAGCGGTCGAGGGGTTCGGCAAGCAGGTCGAGAACACCGGGATGTCGCTCGACGCCGAGGCCCTGTGCCTGGCCGTGGCGTGCACCCACCCGGCGCTCGCCGCCCGGCTGCCGGTCCCGGCCCGGGCCGCGGGCACCCGGCCGGTGCCCAGCGGCACGGTCGTCGACACGCAGTGGCGCGCCGCCCGGATCCTCAAGGCGGTCCTGCGGGGCCGTTACGGGGACAACGTCGTCGTCGCGGTCGAGCAGATCCTGCAGAGCACCCGGCTGGCCGACGCCACGGTCCAGCCGCTGACCTTCGCGCTGCGCGCGTTGATGTACGCGGGCAGCACCGACCGGGCCCTGCCCTGGTGCGAACGGCTGCTGGAGGAGTCGGCCAAGCGGCGGGCCCCGGCCTGGCAGGCGGTGTTCAGCGCGCTGCGGGCGGAGATCGCCGTGCGGCAGGGCGGTCTCCCGGCCGCGCTGGAGCACGGCGCGAAGGCCCTCGCCCTGATCTCGGCGTCGAGCTGGGGTGTGGCGATCGGGTCACCGCTGGCGAGCATGATCCGGGCGCGCACCGAGATGGGGGCGCACGAGGAGGCCGAAGCGCTGATCGCCCAGCCGGTGCCGGCCGCGATGATGCGGACCGTGCACGCGCTGCCCTACCTCTACGCCCGCGGCCGGCACCACCTGGCCACGGACCAGGTGTACGCGGCGCTGCGGGACTTCATGGCGGCGGGCGAGCTGATGACGGCGTGGGGCATCGACCTGCCGGCGCTGGTGCCGTGGCGGGCCGGCTGCGCCGAGGCCTACCAGCGGATCGGCGACCGGGCCAAGGCGGCCGAACTGGTGGACGCCCAGCTCAACCTGGTCAGCGAGAGCAACTCCGCCGCGCTCGGGGCGACGTTGCGGGTGCTGGCGAACACGCACGAGCTGGCCGACCGGCCGCCGATGCTCAAGAAGGCCGTCGACGAGATCCAGGCCGGCGGGGACCGGCTGGAGCTGGCGAAGGTGCTGGCGGACCTGGGGCGCACGCACCACGAGCTGAACGAGACCAGCCGCGCCCGGATGGTGGTCCGCCGGGCCTGGCACGTGGCCCAGGACTGCCGGGCCGACGCGGTGTGCCGGGAGCTGCAGCCGCACATGTCCGCCGAGGACCTCAAACCGGCGGGCGTACCCGGCGAAGCGGACCGGCTCGCGCTGCTCACCTCGGCCGAGTACCGCACCGCCGCGCTGGCGCGGCACGGCTACACCAACCGCGAGATCGCCCGGAAGCTGTTCATCACGGTGTCCACCGTGGAGCAGCACCTGACCCGCACCTACCGGAAACTCAAGGTCGGCAACCGCGCCGACCTGCCCGCCGGGCTCGAGCCGACCGTCGCCGGTACGGCTTGACCGTGGCCCCCTCCCGGCCACGGACGCCCCGATGCCCGGTCACGACTCCCCAACGTGACCGGGCATTCCGGCGTTTCGCGCCCGGGTCAGCGAGCCGCGGTCTCCGCGTAGGTCTCCAGCTTGTCCGCGGCGGTCCTGGTGCCGCCGGCTTCGCGGACGCGGCGGCTCTCCGCGCGGAGGCGGGCCCGCAGCGCGTCGTCGGCGAGCACGGCTTCGACGGCCTCGCGCAGGCTGTCCGGCGTGACCTCGTCGCGGTCCAGGGCCCGGCCGAGGCCCAGCTCGGCGATCCGCCGGGCGACGACGTCCTGCTCGGGCATCTGCGGCACCGCGACCAGCGGCGTGCCGAAGTACAGCGACTCCATCGTGCTGCCCATCCCGGCGTGGCAGACGAACGCGGACGCGTGGCGCAGCACGGAAAGCTGCGGGACCCGGGCGTGCACCTCGACGTTCGGCGGCAGCTCGCCGAGCGCCGAGACCGGCACGCGGTCCCCGATCGCCATCACGACGTGCACCGGCCGGCCGGCGAAGGCGGCCACGCAGGCGCGGAAGAACTCGGGGCGCAGGTTGTGCGCCGTACCGAGCGAGACGTAGACGATCGGCAGGCCGGTCTCCGGCGGCGTCCAGTCACCCTGGAACCCGCGTTCGGACAGGCACGGCCCGACGAAGCCGAAGCGCTCGTCGAAGGTGTCGCCGGCGTACTGGAACTCGCGGGTCAGGAAGACCAGCCGCGGCTCGTCCGGCTCGCCGCGCGTGATGTCCTCGGGGGTGACGTCCGCGAACCCGTTGCGGGACAGGAACTCGGTGAACTCGGCGTGGAACGCGGCGGTGGCCGGGTGCTCGGCGGCGACGCCGGCGATGCGCTCGGCCTCCTCGGCCACGGAGTACTCGGTGTTCGCGGCGAAGGTCGGGAACAGCTCCAGCGTCGGCCGGTCCCAGCGGCGCCCGAGCATCCGGGCGAGCGGGTACATCGTGACGTCGTAGGCGATGACGTCCGGCAGGTCGCCGTCGAAGTGCTCCAGCAGGGCCGGGGCCAGCTGCGCGCTCTCCCGCAGCAGGATCAGCGGCAGCCAGGCGACGTCGTCGGCGGTGACCTCCTTGCCGGGGTGGGCCGAGGCGAGCGTGGTGTCGACGACGAGGACGTCCGCGCCGGCGGCCCGCAGGGCGGGGGCGAACTCGGCGGTGGCGGCGTAGGTGACCCGGTGGCCGCGGCCGACGAGCTCGGCCACGACCGCGATGGTGGGGTTGACGTGCCCGTGGGCGGGGATGGTGACGAACGCGAAATGGCGGGACATGGTCTGCTTCCTTTTCGGAGGTTTCGTCCGGATCACCGGCGGGCGGGGCGAGGTGGGTCAGGCGGTGACGGCGCCGGCGGGACGGCTCTTCTTGTCGCCGATCAGGCCGGTGCGCTGGCCGTAGACCTGGCCGAAGATCTGCAGGCCGATGAAGAGCACGGCGTACTGCGCGCCACCGAGGCCCGGGACCAGGTCGACCGGCAGGGTGTAGGCCATGACCCCGCGGACCACGGCGTCGAGCACGAGCGCGATGCCCCAGGCGGCGGTGACCACGCGCATGCCGTGGCGGAAGCTCTCGGACGTGGCGAACCGGTGCGTCCAGGTGTCCTCCGGCGTCTTCGCCTTGGCGTCGGCGATCGGCCGCGCGGCCTCGTAGATGAACGGGCGGTTCGTGCGGAGCGTGCCGAGCAGCCACAGGCCGGCGACGGCGGTCAGCCAGCCGTCCTTGGCCAGCAGGAACCGCTCGCTGCCGGTGAGGAAGGACGCGGCGACGCTCAGCAGCAGGATGGTCAGGGTGAACAGCGCCAGGCCGCCGACCTTGCGGGTCCGCACGACCTGCCAGATCACGTGGACCAGGGGCGCGGCCCCGCCGGCGAGCAGGGCGAGCAGCTGGTCGACGCCGGCGGCGCGGAGGCCGTAGTAGAGGGCGATCGGGGCGACGAGGTCGACGACCAGGTTGGTCACGATCGCGCCGGCGGCGCTGGTCTTCGGGGCGGTGGTGGTCATCGGGTTCTCCCAGGTCGTCGGTGGTGTGTTTCCAACGTAGAAGGGAGTGGATCTCGTCAGAACCCCTCTTCTACCCCGACCGGGGTGGAGTTTTCTTTATGCGCGCAGGGGTGGTATCCGTCTCCGCCCGGCCACGCTCCGTGAGTCAGACTGACCGGGTGGGCTCGCCCGGAGGAGGAACCGACATGAGTGACACGGCGGTCGCCGTCGGCGCACCCGTGGCCACCCGGCTGCGGCGCGCGCCGCGGGACCTCGCGCGCGGCGCCGCGCTCGGCCTGCTCAGCCTGGGCGAAGCGGCGCTCGCGGCCGGCACCCTGCTGTCGCTGGTGCTGTGGTTCGGGCTCGGGATGTTCCCGCTGTTCCTGCTGATCACGGTGCTGATCCGGCGGATCGCGAACACCGCGCGCGAGCTGGCCGGGCGCTGGTCCGGGGTGCCGGTGGCGGTGCCGTACCGGCCGCGGCCGCGGCTCGAACGCACCGAGCACGGCTGGTACTGGAGCGGGAAGGACTACCACAAGCGCCGCTGGTTCGCGGCGGTGTCGCTGCGGGTCCGCTGGATCTGGGGCGACCCGGCGACCTGGCGCGACCTGGCCTGGCTGCTGGCCGACCCGGTGGTCGGCGGCGCGCTCGCGGCGTTCCCGGTGCTGCTGGTGCTGACCGGGCTGACCGGGGTGCTGCTGGCGGTGGGGCAGGCGGCCGGGGTCGTCGGCGAGCTCGCGTGGCTGGGCGGCACGGAGGTGCCGCTGCAGATCGCCGTCGGGCTCGCGTGCGTCGCGGCCGGGGCCGCCTTCGCCGGCCCGCTGCTGCGGCTGCACGGCGAATGGACGTCACTGCTGCTCAAGCCGGGACGGCGGGGGAAGCTCAACGACCGCGTCCGGCAGCTGACCCGCACCCGCGCGGACGCGCTGGCCACGCAGGCCGCCGAGCTGCGCCGCATCGAGCGCGACCTGCACGACGGCGCCCAGGCGCGGCTGGTCGCGATGCGGATGAAACTGGCCGCGCTGTCCCAGTTCATCGACCGCGACCCGGACCGGGCCAAGGAGCTGGTGCTCGAGCTGCGGGACTCCTCGAGCAAGGCCCTGCAGGAGCTGCGGGACCTGGTGCACGGCATCCACCCGCCGGTGCTCGCCGAGCGCGGGCTGCGGGACGCGCTGCGGGCGTTCGTGCTCGACCTGCCGCTGGACGCGAACGTCGACATCGAGCTGCCCGGCCGGTTCGAACCGGCGGTGGAGGCGGCGGTCTACTTCAGCGTGTGCGAGGCACTGGCCAACGTCGTCAAGCACGCCCAGACCCGGGACGTCACCGTGCGGCTGCGGTTCGACGACGGGCTGCTGGCCGGCGCGGTGGTGGACGAAGGCCGCGGCGGGGCCGATCTCGCCGCCGGGTCGGGGTTGCGCGGGATCGCCCAAAGGCTGGAAGCGTTCGACGGTAGTCTGAGCGTCGTCAGCCGGCCCGGCGGACCGACCCGCGTGAGTTTGGAGATCCCGTGCGCGTTGTGCTCGCCGAAGACCTCGCTCTCCTGAGGGACGGCTTGACACTGCTGCTGCAGTCGCACGGTTTCGACATCGTCGCCGCGGTGGAAACCGGGCCCGAACTGCTGAAGGCGCTGCTGGAGCACCGTCCCGACGTGGCCGTGGTCGACGTCCGGCTGCCGCCGAGCTTCACCGACGAAGGCCTGCAGGCCGCGCTGGCCGCGCGCAAGCAGGTGCCCGGGCTGCCCGTGCTCGTGTTGTCCCAGCACGTGGAACAGTTGTACGCCAACGAACTCCTGCAGGACGGCGCCGGCGGCGTCGGCTACCTGCTGAAGGACCGCGTCGGCGACGCCGAGGAGTTCGTCGAGGCGGTACGGCGGGTCGCGGCCGGCGGCACCGCGATGGACGCGACGGTGATCGCGAAGCTGCTGGCGCGCCAAGCGCGCAACGAGCCCTTCGAGACGCTCAGCCCGCGCGAGCGCGAGGTGCTGGAGATGATGGCCGAGGGCCGGTCGAACGCCGGTATCGCGCAGAGCCTCAACTTCAGCGACGGCACGGTCGGCAAGCACATCTCGAACATCTTCACCAAGCTGAACCTGCCACCGTCCAATGACGACAACCGGCGGGTGCTCGCGGTGCTGACCTACCTCAACCGCGGCAAGGCCGTCTGACCCTCGGGCTTCAACGCCCTGAAGGGCACCCTCAGGGACCGGAAGTCCCTGAGGGTGCCCTTCAGGGCGTTTTCCCTTATCCCGCCGGGTGACGTGCAGGGTGCCTAGGGGCCCCGTTAGGGGTTTCTGGCCCGCTCCGGGCTCAGTAGCGTTTTGCCTGCTCACGACGAACGTCGGGCGTTCGCGCGCCGCGTGACGGGCTTCGTCGCGGCTGCTCCCTGCCCGTCCGCGATCTGTGGAGGACTCGCCTTGTCCAAGCTTGAGTTCGGCATCGCGATCGTCGGAATGGCCTGCCGGCTGCCCGCCGCGCCGGGGCCGGGGGCGTACTGGGATCTGCTGCGCCGTGGCCGGCACGCGATCACCGAGACCCCGCCCGAGCGCTGGCAAGGACCGGACGACGCGCCCGGCACCGGGTACGGCGCTTTCCTCGACGACGTCGCGGGCTTCGACGCCGCCTTCTTCGGCGTCTCCCCGCGCGAGGCCGCGGTGATGGACCCGCAGCAGCGGCTGATGCTGGAGCTGAGCTGGGAGGCCCTGGAGGACGCCGGCCTGCCGCCGGCCCGCCTCGACGGCGAGAACGCGGGCGTGTTCTTCGGGGCCATCTGGGACGACTACGCGCACCTGCTCACCGAGCACGGCGTCAGCACCCAGCACTCGCTGACCGGCGGGCACCGCGGCGTCATCGCCAACCGCGTCTCCTACACCCTCGGGCTACGCGGGCCGAGCCTGGTCGTCGACTGTGGACAGTCGTCGTCGCTGGTCGCGGTGCACCTGGCCTGCGAAAGCCTGCGTCGCGGCGAATCCGCGGTGGCACTCGCGGGCGGGGTCAACCTGAACCTGATCGTCGCCAGCGCGGTCGGCGCGTCCCGCTTCGGCGGGCTGTCGCCGGACGGCCGCTGCTTCACCTTCGACGCCCGCGCCAACGGCTACGTGCGCGGCGAAGGCGGCGGCCTGGTCGTGCTGCGCCCGCTCTCCGACGCCCTCGCCGACGGCGACCGCGTCTACGGCGTCATCCGCGGCACGGCCGTGAACAACGGCGGTACCGCGGAAACCCTGACCACGCCGAGTGAATCCGCACAGCGCGAGGTGCTGCGGCTGGCGCACGAGCGGGCCGGCACCGAGCCGGGCGACGTCGAGTACGTCGAGCTGCACGGCACCGGCACGCGCGTCGGCGACCCGATCGAGGCCGCCGCGCTCGGCGCGGTGATCGGCACGGCCCGCGCGCCCGGCACCCCGCTGCTCGTCGGGTCGGCCAAGACCAACGTCGGTCACCTGGAAGGCGCCGCCGGCATCACCGGGCTGCTGAAGGCGGTGCTGTGCCTGTGGCACGGCGAGATCACGCCGAGCCTCAACTTCACCACGCCCAACCCGGACATCCCCCTGGACGAGCTGAACCTGCGCGTGACGACCGAGGCCACGCCGTGGACCGGGCCGAACCGGCTGGCCGGGGTCAGCTCGTTCGGCATGGGCGGCACCAACTGCCACGTCGTGCTCGCCCCGGCCCCGGCTCCGGCGCGCCGGGCGGGCGGCGGGGACCCGCTGCCGCTGGTGCTGTCCGCCCGGTCGCCGGAAGCGCTGGCCGCGCAGGCGAAATCGCTGTGGGACCGGCTGGCCGCACACGACCCGGTCGACGTCGGGTACACCCTGGCGACGACGCGTGCGTCCCTCGACCACCGCGCCGTGGTCGTGCCGGACGGCGACCTCGCGGGGGCGCTCGACGTCCTCGCCGCCGGAGGTACGTCGCGATCGGTGGTCCGCGGGACCACACGCGACGCGCGTCCGGTCGCCTTCCTGTTCTCCGGCCAGGGCAGCCAGCGAACCGGCGCGGGACAAGGGCTCTACGCGACCCAGCCGGTCTTCGCGGCCGCGCTGGACGACGTCTGCGCCCGCTTCGGCCGCCACCTCGACGTGCCGCTGCGCGACGTCCTGTTCGAGCCCACGGACCTCCTCGACCGGACCCGGTACACGCAACCGGCGTTGTTCGCTCTCGAAGTCGCCCTGTTCCGGCTGCTGGAAAGCCGCGGCGCACGCCCGACCGTCCTCTTGGGACACTCGATCGGCGAGCTGGCCGCGGCTCACGTCTCCGGCGTGCTTTCCCTCGACGACGCGGCCGAGCTGGTGGCCGCCCGCGGCCGGCTGATGGACGCGTTGCCGGGCGGCGGCGCGATGCTCGCCGTCGAGGCCACCGAGGCGGAAGCGCTTTCCGTCCTGACTCCCGCGGTGTCGATCGCCGCGGTCAACGGGCCGCGGGCGGTCGTGCTGTCCGGAGACGCGGACGCCGTCACCGCGCTGGCGGACCATTTCGCCGCGCTGGGGCGCAAGACCAAGCGGCTGACGGTCAGCCACGCGTTCCACTCGCCGCACATGGACGCGATGCTCGACGACTTCCGCGCGGTCGCCGCGCGGCTGCCCTTCGCGCCGCCGAGGATCCCGATCGTCTCCACCCTCACCGGCCGTCTCGCCACCGCCGAGGAACTCGCCGACCCGGGCTACTGGACGCGGCACGTGCGCGACGCCGTCCGTTTCGCCGACGCCATAAATGTTGTCGGCGACGCTGTGTTCGTCGAGCTGGGCCCGGACGGCGTGCTGTGCGCGATGGCCCGCGAGTGCGTCTCCGGCACCTTCGCCGCCGCCCTGCGCCGGGACCGCGACGAGACGTTCACCCTCCACCACGTCTTGGCGCAGCTGCACGTCCACGGCGCCGACGTCGACTGGGCCGCGGTCTACGGCGACCGCGGCAACCGCGTCGACCTGCCGACCTACCCGTTCCAGCGCAGCCGCCACTGGTTCGACGGCCCCGCGCGCCCGTCGGCTCCGGCCGCCAAGCGGTCGTGGGCGCAGCGGGTCGCGGACCTGCCCGCCGCCGAGCGCGACCGTCGCCTCGGCGACGTCGTCCGCGCGGGGGTCGCGGTGGTGCTCGACTACGCCGGCGCGACCGACGTCGACCCGGAGCGGACGTTCAAGGAACTCGGCATCGACTCGCTCACCGCGGTCGAGCTGCGGGACCACCTCGGCCAGGTGACCGGCCTCCGGCTCGGCAGCGGCGTCCTGTTCGACCACCCGACGCCGGCGGCGCTCGCCCGGCACCTGGAAGCCGAGCTGTCCGACGCGCCCGAGGCCGCCGCGGAGGCCGTGGCCGTCAGCGACGAGCCGATCGCCATCGTGGCGATGAGCTGCCGTTACCCCGGCGGCGTCCGGACCCCCGAAGACCTGTGGAAGCTGGTCGCCGAGGGCGTCGACGCGATCGGCGGCTTCCCGGCCGACCGCGGCTGGGACCTCGACGGGCTCTACGACCCGGACCCGGAACACGCCGGCACGACCTACGCCCGCGGCGGCGGGTTCCTCGACGGCGTCGCGGACTTCGATCCGGCGTTCTTCGGCATTTCGCCGCGGGAAGCCGTCGCGATGGACCCGCAGCAGCGGGTCCTGCTGGAGCTGACCTGGGAAGCGCTCGAACGCGGCGGTCTCGACCCGGCCGGGCTGCGCGGCACGCCGACCGGGGTCTTCGTCGGCGCCATGGCGACCGACTACGGCCCGCGGCTGCACGAAGCGGCCGGCGGCGCCGACGGCTACCTGCTCACCGGCACCACCGGCAGCGTCGTCTCCGGCCGGCTGGCCTACACGTTCGGCCTCGAAGGGCCCGCGGTCACCGTCGACACGGCCTGTTCGTCGTCGCTGGTCGCCCTGCACTGGGCGGCCCAGGCGCTGCGCGGCGGCGAGTGCTCGCTGGCTCTGGCCGCCGGGGTCGCCGTGATGTCGCGGCCGGGCATGTTCATCGAGTTCTCCCGCCAGCGCGGATTGTCCGCCGACGGCCGCTGCAAGGCGTTCTCCGCCGCGGCGGACGGCACCGGCTGGGCCGAAGGCGCCGGCGTCCTGGTGCTGGAACGGCTTTCCGACGCCCAGCGCCACGGCCACCAGGTCCTGGCCGTGCTGCGCGGCTCGGCGGTCAACTCCGACGGCGCGTCCAACGGTCTCACTGCGCCCAACGGCCCTTCGCAGCAACGCGTCATCCGCCGCGCGCTCGCCGCCGCCGGACTGTCCACATCGAACGTCGACGTCGTCGAAGCGCACGGCACCGGGACCACCCTGGGCGACCCGATCGAGGCCGACGCGCTGATCGCGACCTACGGCCGGGACCGCGAGACGCCGCTGTGGCTGGGGTCGCTGAAGTCCAACATCGGGCACACGCAGGCGGCCGCGGGCATCGGCGGCGTGATCAAGATGGTCCAGGCCCTGCGCCACGGCGTCCTCCCGCGCACGTTGCACGTGGACGAGCCGACCCCGCACGTCGACTGGTCCGCCGGGACCGTCGCCCTGCTCACCGAGACGCGGTCGTGGCCGGAGACCGACCGGCCGCGCCGGGCCGCGGTGTCGTCCTTCGGTGTCAGCGGCACCAACGCCCACGCCGTGCTCGAACAGGCTCCCGCGACCGACGCGCCGGAGAGCGCTTCCGGCCCGGCGCCGGTCGTGCTGTCCGCGCGAACCGAGGGCGAACTGCGGGACCAGGCGAAGAACCTGCTGACCTACCTGACGGATGCGACGGTGTCCGATGTGGACGTCGCGCACACACTGACGTCGACGCGGGCGCGGTTCCCGCAGCGTGCCGTGCTGCTCGGAGCCGATCTCCGGGACCAGCTGCGCACCCTGGCCGACGGGGGCAGTTCGCCCGACGTCGTCACGGGCTCGGTGCGCGGTTCCGGGCGGACGGCGTTCGTCTTCCCGGGCCAGGGCTCGCAGTGGGCCGGGATGGCGGTCGAGCTGGCTGGTTCTTCGCCCGCGTTCGCGGCGCGGCTCGGTGAGTGCGCGGACGCGCTGACGTCCCATGTGGACTGGTCACTGCTCGACGTCCTGCGCGGCGCCGAGGGCGCGCCGGGGTTCGAGCGGGTGGACGTGATCCAGCCGGTGCTGTGGGCGGTGATGGTCTCGCTGGCCGCGCTGTGGCGCGCGCACGGTGTCGAACCGTCGGCTGTGGTCGGTCACTCGCAGGGGGAGATCGCGGCCGCGGTCGTCGCGGGCGCACTGTCGCTTGAGGACGGTGCGTTGGTGGTCGCGTTGCGTAGCAAAGCGATCCTCGCCCTGGCCGGACGCGGTGGAATGGTGTCGATCCCCTTGCCGCACGACGAAGTGGCCGCCTTGATCGACGACCGGATCTCGGTCGCGGCGGTCAACGGCCCACGGTCCACTGTGGTCTCGGGAGACGCTGATGCGCTCGACGACCTGGTGAACCGCTGCGAGGCCAAGGAGATCCGCGCGAAGCGGATCCCGGTGGACTACGCGTCCCACTCGGCGCACGTGGCCTCCCTGGAAGCCGAACTCCTGGACGTCCTGGCCCCGATCCGGCCGCGCGCCGCGGAGGTGCCGTTCTATTCGACGGTCACCGGCGAGCCGCTCGACACAACGGTGATGGACGCCCGGTACTGGTACGAGAACCTGCGCAACACGGTCCGGTTCGAAGCGGTCGTGCGCCTGCTCGCCGAGCGGGGTCACTCGGTGTTCGTCGAGTGCAGCCCGCACCCCGTCCTCACCATCGGCGTCCAGGACACTGTGGACGAACTGGGCGCCGACGCGGTCGCCGTCGGCACCCTGCGACGCGACGACGGCGGCCCGGCCCGGTTCCTCAACGCGCTGGCGCAAGCGCACGTCTGCGGCGCCATGCCGGACTGGAGCACGGTCCTGTCCGGCGGCCGCGTCGTCGAAGACCTGCCGACGTATCCCTTCCAGCGGCAGCGGTTCTGGCTCGAAGCCGCGGCCGGCGCGGGCGAACTGTCCTCGGCCGGCCTCGGCACGGCCGGGCACCCGCTGCTCGGCGCCGCCGTCCGGCTCGCCGGCACCGGCGGCCTGCTCTACACCGGACGGCTGGCCCGGCGGACCCACCCCTGGCTGACCGACCACGCCGTGTTCGACACCGTGCTGCTGCCCGGCACCGCGTTCGTCGAGCTGGCGGTGCGCGCGGCCGAGGACACCGGCTGCGACACGCTCGAAGAGCTGACCCTGGAAGGCCCGCTGCTCCTGCCGGAGCGCGGCGCGGTCACCGTGCAGGTCGCGGTCGCGCCGGCCGACGACGACGGCCGCCACGCGATCACCTTCCACTCCCGCCAGGACGACCAAGGCGACTGGACCCGGCACGCGACCGGGGTGCTCGGCACGTCGCCGGCGGCCGGGACCGCGTTGACCGCGTGGCCGCCGGCGGCCGAGCCGATCGACGTCGACGCGCTCTACCAGGACCTCGCGGACGCCGGGTTCGGGTACGGCCCGGTGTTCCAGGGCCTGCGCGCGGCCTGGCGCTCCGGCCGGGACGTCTACGCCGAGGTGGTCGTGCCGACCGAGGACGCCGCCCGGTTCGGGCTGCACCCGGCCCTGCTCGACTCCGCGCTCCACGCCGCCGGGCACGACGTCCTGATCGGCGCCGACGGCACGAGCAGCATCCCGTTCTCCTGGCGCGGCGTCACGCTGCACCGCACCGGCGCGGCCGCTTTGCGCGTCCGGCTGACCGTGGGGGAGGGGGAACTCGCGCTCGCCGTGGCCGACGAGACCGGCGCGCCGGTGGCCACAGTGGACTCCCTGCTGCTGCGCCCGCTGACGCGCACCCTCACCGGCGCCGCACCCGACTCGCTGTTCCGAGTGGACTGGGCCGGACTCGAACCGTCCGAAGCAGACTCCACTGTCCTGTGGTGTGACGACCTCGACGAGCTGGAAACGCCGGAAGGGCTCGTCGTCGTCCGGGTCGCGCCGGAGCCGGACGAGCTGGCCGAGCGGACCCACGCGGCCGCCGCCCGCGCGCTGGACCTGGCCCGGCGGTGGACGTCCGACGAGCGGTTCGCGGCCGCCAAGCTGGTGTTGCTGACCTCGGGCGCCCGGGCGGACGACCCCGCGGGGGCGGCGGTCTGGGGCCTGATCCGCGCAGCCCAGTCCGAGCACCCCGGCCGGTTCGTCCTCGCCGACGTCGCCCCGGGAGAGGAAGACCTCCTGCCGCGGGCGCTCGCGTCGGGGGAGCCGCAGCTCGCGGTGCAGGCCGGTACGACGTACGTGCCGCGGCTGCGCCGGGTCAAGCCCGCCGACGGCGACCTGCCGGTGTTCGACGGCACGGTCCTCGTCACAGGCGGCACCGGCACCCTCGGCGCCCTGCTCGCCGAGCACCTGATCACCGGGCACGGCGTCCGCGACCTGGTCCTGACCAGCCGGAAGGGCCTGGACGCACCGGGCGCGCCGGAGCTGGCCGAGCGGCTGCGCGGACTCGGCGCCGACGTCACGATCGCCGCCTGCGACGCCGCCGACCGCACGGCGCTGGCCGACCTGCTCGACGGGCTGCCCGGCCTCACCGGCGTGGTCCACGCGGCCGGGGTGCTCGACGACGGCGTCCTCGCCTCGCTGACCCCCGAGCGGCTGGCCGCCGTGCTGCGGCCGAAGGTCGACGCGGCCGTCCACCTGGACGAACTGACCGCGGACCGGCCGCTCACGGCGTTCGTGCTGTTCTCCTCGGTGGCCGCGACGCTCGGCACCGCCGGACAGGGCAACTACGCGGCGGCCAACGCGTTCCTGGACGCGCTCGCCGCGCGGCGCCGTGCCCAAGGACGGCCGGGCACCGCGCTGGCCTGGGGTTTCTGGGCCGAGCGCAGCGGCATGACCGGGCACCTCGCCGACGCCGACCTGAGCCGCATGACCCGGTCCGGGGTAGGTGCGCTGCCCAGCGCGGAAGGGCTCGCGCTGTTCGACGTCGCGTTGCGCCAGGCCGACGCCGCGCTCGTCCCGGCCCGGCTGGACCTGGCCACGCTCCGGGCGCGCGCCGGCGGGGACGTTCCGCCGCTGCTGCGGGAGCTGATCCGGACCCGGTCGCGCCGTGCCGACGAGCCGGCGAGCACCGCGTCCCTGGCCGGCCGCTTGGCGGCGGCACCCGACGCGGACCGGCCGCAGCTGGCGCTGGACGCCGTGCTGGCCGAGACCGCGACCGTGCTCGGCTTCGCCTCGGCCGCGACGATCGACGGCGACCAGGCGTTCAAGGAGATCGGCTTCGACTCGCTGACCGCGGTCGAGCTGCGCAACCGGCTCACCGCGGCCCTCGGCCTGCGCCTGCCGGTGACGCTGATCTTCGACCACCCGACACCACGCGCGCTGGCCGGCTACGTGCTGACCGAGCTGGCGCCGGCCGGACCGGCGGTGTCGGACCTGCCGGTCCTGGCGCAGCTGGACCACCTGCGCGGCGCACTGTCCACGGTGGACTCCGGCGACCCCGACCGCGTGCGGATCACCGCGCGGCTGCGGGCCCTGCTGGCCGAATGGACCGACGACGAGCACCCGGCGGACGACGTCGAGATCGACACCGCCGACGACGATGCGATGTTCGCGCTGATCGACAGCGAACTCGGGACTGTGTGAGGGATGGGCGACATGCCGACGGGCTGGGGTGAGCTGAATGTCCACTGAGGACAAGCTGCGGGACTATCTCAAGCGGGTGACGACGGATCTGCGGCAGGTCCGGCGGGAGCTGCGCGAGGAGCGGGAGCGCGACGCCGAACCGATCGCCATCGTCGGGATGAGCTGCCGTTATCCCGGCGGCGTCCGCTCGCCCGAAGACCTGTGGGAGCTGGTCGACGAGGGCCGGGACGCGGTCGCCGGGTTCCCCGAGCGCCGCGGCTGGGACCTCGGCGCGCTTTACCACCCGGACCCCGACCACGCGGGCACGTTCTACGCCCGTGAGGGCGGTTTCCTGCACGACGCCGACGAGTTCGACGCGGAGTTCTTCGGCATCTCCCCGCGTGAGGCGCTGGCGATGGACCCGCAGCAACGCCTGCTGCTGGAGATCTCGTGGGAGGCCCTGGAACGCGCGGGCATCCCGCCGGAGTCGGTGCGCGGCACCCGCGCCGGGGTGTTCGCCGGCGTGATGTACCACGACTACGGCTCCCGGCTGCCGCACGCGCCCGCCGACGTCGAGGCCTACCTGGGCAACGGCAGCGCGGGCAGCGTCGCCTCCGGCCGGGTCGCCTTCACCCTCGGTCTCGAAGGGCCCGCGGTCAGCGTCGACACGGCGTGTTCGTCGTCGCTGGTCGCGCTGCACCTGGCCGGGCAGGCCCTGCGGTCCGGCGAGTGCACGCTCGCGCTCGCCGGCGGCGTCGCCGTGATGTCGACGACCGCGACGTTCATCGAGTTCTCCCGTCAGCGCGGGCTGTCCGCGGACGGCCGTTGCAAGCCGTTCGCCGCCGCCGCGGACGGCACCGGCTGGGCCGAGGGCGCCGGCATGCTCGTGCTGGAAAAGCTGTCCGACGCGCAGCGCAACGGGCACCGCGTGCTCGCCGTGGTCCGCGGCAGCGCGGTGAACTCCGACGGCGCGTCCAACGGCCTGACCGCGCCGAGCGGTCCCGCGCAGCAACGGGTGATCCGGCAGGCACTGGCCAACGCACGGCTCACACCGTCCGAAGTGGACGCCGTCGAAGCGCACGGCACCGGCACGACCCTGGGCGACCCGATCGAGGCGCAGGCCCTGATCGCCACCTACGGCCGCGACCGCGAGACGCCACTCTGGCTCGGGTCGCTGAAGTCCAACATCGGGCACAGCCAGGCCGCCGCCGGTGTCGGCGGCGTGATCAAGATGGTCATGGCGATGCGCCACGGCGCGCTGCCGCGGACCCTGCACGTCGACGCGCCGACGCCGCACGTCGACTGGTCCACCGGGGCCGTCGAACTGCTCACCGAAGCCCGGCCGTGGCCCGAGGCCGACCGGCCGCGCCGCGCGGCGGTGTCGTCGTTCGGCGTCAGCGGCACCAACGCGCACGCGGTGCTGGAGCAGGCGCCCGCTGCCGAGACGTTGCCGTCCGCTGTGTCCGGTGTGGTTCCGGTCGTCCTGTCGGCCCGATCCGCGGAAGCGCTTACCGAGCAGGCCGCCCGGCTCGCCGAGCGGCTGGCCGACCCCGACCTCGCCCTGCCCGATTTCGCCTGGTCGCTGGCGACGACGCGCGCGGCGCTGCCCGAGCGGGTCGCGTTCGCGGCCGCCTCGCGCGAAGAGGCCCTCGACGTCCTGGCCGGTCTGGGTCGCGGCGACGTCGTCCCGGCCGCGGTGCGCGGCTCGGCCCGTGGTGGCGCGAAGTCCGTGTTCGTCTTCCCCGGCCAGGGCTCCCAGTGGGCCGGCATGGCCGTCGGGCTGCTCGACGAGTCGCCGGTCTTCGCGGCCCGGATGACCTCGTGCGAAACGGCCCTCTCGTCCTTTGTGGACTGGTCTTTGACGGACGTCCTGCGCGGTGTCGAAGGCGCGCCCGGGTTCGACCGGGTCGACGTGGTGCAGCCGGTGCTGTGGGCGGTGATGGTCTCCCTGGCGACGCTGTGGCGGTCGTACGGCGTCGAGCCGTCGGCCGTGGTCGGCCACTCGCAGGGCGAGATCGCGGCCGCGGTCGTCGCCGGTGCGCTGTCCCTCGAGGACGGTGCCCGCGTGGTCGCCCTCCGCAGCAAAGCCATCCTGGCGCTGGCCGGACGCGGTGGCATGGTCTCGATCCCGCTGCCGCACGCCGAAGTCACCGAGCTGATCGACGACCGGATCTCGGTGGCGGCGGTCAACGGCCCGCGCTCGACCGTCGTCTCCGGCGACGCGGACGCCCTCGACGAGCTGATGGATCGCTGCGCGGAACGCGAGATCCGCGCGAAGCGGGTCCCGGTGGACTACGCGTCGCACTCGGCGCACGTCGAGTCCCTCGAAGCCGAACTCCTCGACGTGCTCGGCCCGATCCGGCCCCGCGCGTCCGAAATCCCGTTCTACTCCACGGTGACCGGCGAGCCGATCGACACCACGATCGTCGGCGCCCGCTACTGGTACGACAACCTCCGCAACACCGTCCGCTTCGAGGACGCCACCCGCGCGTTGCTCGCCCGCGGCCACTCGGTGTTCGTCGAATGCAGCCCGCACCCGGTGCTGACGATCGGTCTTCAGGACACTGTGGACGATCTCGGCGTCGCGCTGGGCACCCTCCGCCGGGACGAAGGCGACCTCCGCCGGTTCCTGACCGCGCTGGCCGACGCCCACGTCCACGGCATCTCGCCGGACTGGACGAAGGTGTTCGGCGGCGGTCGGATCGTCGACCTGCCCACCTACGCGTTCAAGCGCGACCGGTACTGGCTCGACGCCCCCGCGCCTGCCGCGGGCGGCTCGGACGGCGGTTTCTGGGCCGCCGTCGACCGCGCGGACCTCGATCTCGGCCTGCCCGCGGACACCCTCCGCGACGTGCTGCCCGCGCTGGCCGCGTGGCGTCGGCGGCATCTGGAGTCGTCCACTGTGGATGGTTGGCGGTACCGCGTCACCTGGGAGCCGGTCGACGTCGAGCGCACGAAGCTGTCCGGCGTCTGGCTGGTACTGGGGGAAGACGACCTCGGCGTCGCCGACGCCCTGACCGCGCACGGCGCCGACGTCCGCCGCGAGCCGACGGACGAACCCCTGGCCGGGATCGTCTCCCTGGTCGGCGACGGCCGGGAAGCGCTCACCACGACGAGGAAGCTGCTGCAGTCCGACCTGGACACTCCCGTGTGGACGATCACGTCCGGCGCGGTCACCACCGGCCGCGGCGACCGCGTCCGGCACCCCGATCAGGCCCTGGCCTGGGGGTTCGGCCGGGTCGCCGCACTGGAGCAGCCGGACCGCTGGGGCGGCCTGCTCGACCTGCCGGAGACCCTCGACGAGCGGGCCGCGGCCCGGCTGGCCGCGGTGCTGGCCGGGACCGGTGAGGACCAGCTCGCCGTGCGCGACTCCGGTGTCTTCGCCCGCCGGCTCGTCCGGGCCCAGCCGCGTCCGGCTGCCGACGGCTGGCAGCCGCGTGGAACCGTGCTGGTCACCGGCGGTACCGGCGCGCTCGGCGGCCAGGTCGCCGAATGGCTCGCCGCGAACGGCGCCGAGCACCTCGTGCTCACCAGCCGCCGCGGCGCCGACGCACCGGGTGCCGAAGAGCTGCGCGGAAAGCTGACCGAGCTCGGGGTCGAGGTGACGATCGCCGCGTGCGACGTCGCCGACCGCGACGCGCTGGCCGCGTTGCTCGACGGCCTCGACCTGACGGCCGTGGTGCACACCGCCGGCGTCCTCGACGACGGCGTCATCTCCTCCCTGACCGACGACCGCTTCGACGACGTCCTGCGCCCCAAGCTCGACGCGGCCCTCGCACTGCACGAGCTGACCGGCGACCTGGACGCCTTCGTGCTGTTCTCCTCCTTCGCGGGCACGGTCGGCCACGCGGGCCAGGCCAACTACGCCGCCGCCAACGCGTTCCTGGAGGCCCTGGCCGAGCAGCGCGCGGCGGACGGGCTCCCGGCCACCGCGATCGGCTGGGGCCACTGGGCGGGCGGCGGCCTGGCCGACGACACCCTGCGCGGCGACCGCCTCCGCCGCGACGGCCTGGTCGCGATGGACCCCGCGCTCGCCGTCACCGGTATCGCGCGGGCGATCAAGCAGGGCGACACCGTCTCGGTCGTCGCGGACGTCGACTGGGACCGGTTCGTGCCGGTGTTCACCGCGTCCCGGCCGAGCCCGCTGCTCGGTGGCTTCACACCGTCCACAACGGACACTCCGGCCCCCGCCGGGTTCGCCGGGCAGCTGGCCGCGCTGACCGGCACCGACCGCGACCGGTTCCTGCTCGACCTGGTGCGGGCCCACGTCGCGGGCGTGCTCGGGCACAGTTCGCCGAGCGCGATCGAACCGCGCCGCGCGTTCCGCGAACTGGGTTTCGACTCGCTGACCTCGGTCGAGCTGCGCAACCGGCTCAGCGCCGCGACCGGGCTGAAGCTGCCCGCGACCGTCGCGTTCGATCACCCCACGCCGCTGGACCTGGCCGCGCTGCTCGGCGGCGAGGCGGGGGAGAGCGACGTCACCCCGGTCGACGCGGTCGTCAAGGCCGTGGCCGACGACCCGATCGCCGTCGTCGCGATGACCTGCCGCTACCCCGGCGGCGTCGGCAGCCCCGAGGACCTGTGGGACCTGCTGGCCGCGGGCCGTGACGCGATGGCGCCCTTCCCGGCCAACCGCGGCTGGGACCTCGACGCGCTCTACGACCCGGACCCCGACCACAAGGGCACCTGCTACGCCCGCGAAGGCGGGTTCCTCTACGACGCCGACAAGTTCGACGCCGGTTTCTTCGGCATCTCGCCCCGCGAAGCGCTGGCGATGGACCCGCAGCAACGGCTGCTGCTGGAGACGTCGTGGGAGCTGTTCGAGCGCGCCGGCATCGACCCGGATTCGTTGCGGGGCAGTGAAACCGGCGTGTTCGTCGGGACCAACGGCCAGGACTACGCGCCGGGCCTGCACGAGTCGCCGGAAGGCGTCGAGGGCTACCTGCTCACCGGCAACGCGGCGTCGGTCGTCTGCGGCCGCGTCGCCTACACCTTCGGGCTCGAGGGCCCCGCGGTCACGGTGGACACGGCCTGTTCGGCGTCGCTGGTGGCGCTGCACCTCGCGACGCGGGCGCTGCGGGGCGGCGAGTGCTCGCTGGCCCTGGCCGGCGGCGCGACGGTGATGTCCAAGCCGGGCGCGTTCGTCGAGTTCTCCCGCCAGCGCGGGCTGTCCGCCGACGGCCGCTGCAAGGCCTTCGCCGCCGGCGCGGATGGCACCGGCTGGGGCGAGGGCGTCGGCCTGATCCTGCTCGAACGACTGTCCGACGCCCAGCGTAACGGCCACCGCGTCCTCGCCCTGCTGCGCGGCAGCGCGGTGAACTCCGACGGCGCGTCGAACGGCCTGACCGCCCCGAACGGCCCGTCGCAGCAACGAGTCATCCGCCAAGCCCTGGCCGACGCGGGCCTGACACCGTCCGATGTGGACGCCGTCGAAGCCCACGGCACCGGCACTTCACTGGGCGACCCGATCGAGGCACAAGCCCTGATCGCAACATACGGCCGAGACCGCACGGACGCGCCGCTGTGGCTGGGCTCGGTGAAGTCCAACCTAGGCCACACACAGTCCGCGGCGGGCGTGGCCGGCGTCATCAAAATGATCCTGGCGATGCACCACGGAGTGCTGCCGAAGACACTGCACATCGACGAGCCGACCCCCGAGGTCGACTGGAGCGAAGGCACGGTCGCGCTCCTCACCGAGGCGACGCCCTGGCCCGACACCGACCACCCGCGCCGAGCCGGAGTCTCATCATTCGGCATCGGCGGCACCAATGCACACGTCGTCTTGGAAGCGGCCCCCGCTTTCGAGGCCGCCGACGAGTCTCTCGATGACGGCCCCATCGTCCTGTCCGCCCGCTCAGCGCCGGCCCTACGGGCTCTATCCGCCCGGCTAGCCGCACACGTCACCGCGTCGCCTGACCTGACCCCGGCCGAGCTGGGTCACGCCCTGAGCACCACCCGGTCCGCACACCGCCACCGCGCCGCACTGGTCGCGGCCGACCGAACCGAGCTATTGGCCGGCCTGACCGCCCTAGCCGCCGGCGCGCCGTCCGTCCCCACCGGCGAGGCCTCCGAAGGGCGGCGGATCGCCTTCCTGTTCACCGGCCAGGGCAGCCAGCGCCCGGGAATGGGCCGCGAGCTGTACCGAGAGTTCCCGGTATTCGCCGACGCGCTGGACAAGGTCTGCGCCCACCTAGACGCCCACCTGGACCGCCCGCTGAAGGAGGTCATGTTCGCCGAGCCCGCCGCCGAGGCCGCTGCCAGCATCGAGGCTGGCTCCGAAGCCGCCGAAGCCGCCGAAGCCGCCGAAGCCGCCGAAGCCGCCGAAGCCGCCGAGGCCGCCGAAGCCGCCGAAGGCACCGAGGCTGCCGCATTGCTCGACCAGACCGTCTACACCCAAGCCGCGTTGTTCGCGCTGGGCGTGGCCCAGTTCCGGCTGCTCGAACACTGGGGCATCACCCCACACCACCTGCTCGGCCACTCGATCGGCGAGCTGGCCGCGGCCCACGTCGCGGGCGTCCTGACGCTGACCGACGCCGCAACGCTGGTGGCCGCGCGCGGCCGTCTCATGCAGGCGCTCCCCACCGGCGGTGCAATGGTCGCAATCCAGGCGACCGAGGCGGAGGTGTCGGTATATCTGTCAGACCGTGTGACCGTTGCGGCGTTGAACGGCCCGAACTCGACGGTGATCTCCGGCGACGAGGCCGCAGTACTGGCCGTGGCAGAGCACTTTGCCGACCGCAAGATGAAACACCTCGCCGTGAGCCACGCGTTCCACTCGCCCCTGATGAATCCGATGCTGGACGAGTTCCGCGGTATAGCAGAGTCTCTGACATACAGTAAGACGGTTATACCGATAGTCTCAAACGTCACCGGTGAGCCGATCGTCGAGTTCGACGCGGACTACTGGGTGCGGCACGTCCGTGAGGCCGTGAGGTTCCTCGACGGCGTTCGCACGCTGGAAGCGTCGGGCGTGGACACCTTCGTCGAACTAGGCCCGGACGGCGTGCTCACCGGCATGGCCCAGGACTGCGTGACCGAACCCGCGGTGTTCGTCGCCGCACAACGTCGTGACCGAGAAGAACCGTTCGCACTGCGGACCGCCCTGGCGACACTGTTCGTCGCCGGTGTGGAGCCGGACTGGGCCGCGGTCTTCGGGGGAAGGCGCGCGCTGCTCGACCTGCCCACCTACCCGTTCCAGGGGGAGCGGTTCTGGCTCGAAACCACCGCACGACAGCCCGCCAAGACGTCCACTGTGGACACCTGGCGCTACGGCATCATCTGGCGGCCAATGGACGATCCGGTCCCCGGCGACCTCGCCTCATGGCTCGTCGTAGTTCCGCCGGGAGAAACGAACGACCCGGCGATCGACGCATTCACCAAGGCCGCCGCGGTCACCATCCTCGAAACCAACGACACGGACCGCGAGACCCTGACCATCCGCTTGGCCTCGCTCGACGACGTCGACGGCGTGCTCGCCCTGGGCGGGCTCGGCCCGCAGGTGACCACGACGCTGCTGCAGTCGCTCGGCGACGCGGGCATCGACGCGCCGCTGTGGGTCGCGAGCCGCGGCGCGGTCGCCACGCACCCGGCCGACCGCGTGGCCCGGCCTGACCAGGCCATGTTGTGGGGCCTCGGCCGCACCGCGGCGCTCGAACACCCACGCCGCTGGGGCGGGCTGATCGACCTGCCCGAGCACTTCGACGACCGAGCGGCCGCCCGGCTCGCCGGCGTCCTGACCGGCAGCACCGGTGAAGACCAGCTCGCACTCCGCACCAACGGCCTGTTCGCCCGCCGCCTGACCCCGGCCCGCCCGGGACGCGGCGACGTCGACTGGGCCGCCGCCGGTCCGGTGCTGATCACCGGCGGCACCGGCGCGCTCGGCTCGGCCGTCGCCCGGTACCTGGCCGGCCAGGGCGCCGAACGCCTGCTGCTGATCAGCCGCCGCGGCCCCGCCGCCCCCGGCGCGGCCGCCCTCGAAACCGAGCTGACCGCACTCGGCGCTGACGTCACCATCGCCGCGTGCGACGCCGGGGACCGCGCCCAGCTGGCCGCGTTCCTCGCCGAACACCCCGTCGGCGCGGTGGTGCACACCGCCGGCGTGCTCGACGACGGCGTGCTCGACGCGCTGACCGCCGACCGCTTCACCGACGTCCTGGCGGCGAAGGCGACCGCGGCGGCGAACCTGCACGAGCTGACCGGCGACCTGAGCGCGTTCGTGCTGTTCAGCGCGTTCGCCGGGACGGTCGGCAACGCCGGCCAGGCGTCCTACGCCGCGGCAAACGCTTACCTCGACGCGCTCGCCGAGCAACGTCGCGCGGACGGCCTGCCGGCCACCTCGATCGCCTGGGGTGCCTGGGCCGGGGACGGCATGGCCGCCGGCGCGGTCGGCGACCGGCTCGGCCGCGCCGGGTTCGCCGCCATGGACCCGCGGGTCGCCGTCACCGCCCTCGGTGTCGCCGAACCGTCCGCGCTCGTGGCCGTTGCGGACGTCGACTGGCCGGTGTTCGCGCCCGGGTTCACCGCGTCGCGGCCCAGCCCGCTGCTGGCCGAGCTCGCGCCGCAACCGGAAGTATCCACAGTGGACGAACGCGGGTTCGCCGAGCGGCTGGCCGCCGTGCCGGACGCCGAACGCACCCGGCTGCTGGAGGACCTCGTCCGCGAGACCGCCGGGCTGGTGCTCGGGCACACCGGCGCGATCGAACCCGCCCGGCCCTTCAAGGAATTGGGCTTCACCTCACTGTCCGCAGTGGAGCTGCGCAACCGGCTCGACGCGGCGACCGGGCTGTCGTTGCCCGCGACGCTCGTGTTCGACCACCCGACCCCGCGGGCCCTGGCCGCGCACCTGCGGGCCGAGCTGATGCCCGCACAGGGCCCCGGCCCGGTGTCCCTTTTGGACGAACTGGACCGGCTGGAGGCGGCACTCGCCGCGCTCGGCCCCGACGAGCTGACCGACCTGGCCCCCGACGAACAAGCCCGGGCCCGGATCGGCACCCGGCTCAAGGACCTGGGCACGGCCTGGCACCAGGCCGCGGACGTCCCCGCCGCCCTCGGCGACGAGCTGGACGACGCGACCGACGACGAGATCTTCGCGCTGATCGACAAGAAGTTCGGCACCTCGTGACCGAGGCGGCCCGGCGTACCCACGAACTGCGACAGGACTGAACATGGCGAACGAGCAGAAGCTGCGCGAATACCTCAAGCGGGTCACCCGTGACCTGCAAGAGGCGCAGGACCGCTTGCGGCAGGCCGACGAGAAGGCCAGGGAGCCGATCGCGATCGTCGGGATGAGCTGCCGGTTCCCCGGCGGCGTCCGCAGCCCCGAGGACCTGTGGGAGCTGCTGGCCGCCGGCGGCGACGCGATCGGCGGCTTCCCGGCCGACCGCGGCTGGGACCTCCCGGGGCTGTACCACCCGGACCCCGACCACGCGGGCACCTGCTACGTCCGCGAGGGCGGGTTCATCTCCGGCGCGGACCGCTTCGACGCCGGGTTCTTCGGGGTGTCGCCGCGGGAAGCCGTCGCGATGGACCCGCAGCAACGGCTGCTGCTCGAGCTTTCGTGGGAAGCGTTCGAGCGCGCCGGCGTCGATCCGGACAGCGTGCGCGGCAGCCGGGCCGGGGTCTTCGTGGGCACCAACGGCCAGGACTACGCGGGCGTCGTCGACAGCGTCGCCGACGAGATCGAGGGCTACCTGGCCACCGGCAACTCGGCCGCGGTGGTCTCCGGCCGGCTGGCCTACAGCTTCGGGCTCGAGGGCCCGGCCATGACGATCGACACCGCGTGCTCGGCGTCGCTGGTGGCGCTGCACCTCGCGGTCCAGGCGCTGCGCACCGGCGAGTGTTCGCTGGCGCTGGCCGGCGGCGTCACGGTGATGTCGACGCCGCGGGCGTTCGTCGAGTTCTCCCGCCAGCGCGGCCTTTCCCCGGACGGCCGCTGCAAGGCGTTCGCCGAGGGCGCCGACGGCACCGGCTGGGGCGAGGGCGTCGGCATGCTGCTCGTCGAGCGGCTGTCCGACGCCCAGCGGCTCGGCCACCCCGTGCTCGCGGTGATCCGCGGCAGCGCGATCAACCAGGACGGCGCGTCCAACGGCTTGACCGCGCCGAACGGCCCGTCGCAGCAGCGCGTGATCCGCCAGGCACTCGGCAACGCAAAGCTGCGTCCATCCGATGTGGACACCGTCGAGGCGCACGGCACCGGCACGGTGCTCGGCGACCCGATCGAGGCGCAGGCCCTGCTCGCCACCTACGGCCAGGACCGGCCGGGCGACCCGCTGTGGCTCGGCTCGGTGAAGTCGAACATCGGCCACACCCAGGCCGCCGCCGGCGTGGCCGGCGTGATCAAGATGGTCAAGGCCCTCGAACACGGCGTGCTCCCGCAGACGTTGCACGTCGACCAGCCGTCGTCCCATGTGGACTGGAACGCGGGCGCGGTGTCGCTGCTCACCGAGCGGACGCCGTGGCCGGAGACCGGACGCGCCCGGCGCGGCGCCGTCTCCGCGTTCGGCGTCAGCGGCACGAACGCGCACATCATCCTGGAGCAGGCACCCGACGCCGTTCCGGCGCTAGCCGAACCGGGCCTGGTCGGCGGCGCCGTGCCGCTGGTGCTGTCCGGCCGTACCCCCGCCGCGCTGGCCGAGCAGGCCGCGCAGCTGCGCACCTACCTGGCCCGGTACCCGGACGCCGACCTGACGTCGGTGGGCCGGGCGCTCGCCGTCTCGCGGGCGGCGCTGGAACACCGATCCGCGTTCCTGGCGGCCGATCACCAGGAAGCGCTTACCGCCCTCGACGCACTGGCTCACGGTGAGCTGGGCGCCGGGACCGCGCGTGGTGACGTCAAGTCCGTCTTCGTCTTCCCCGGTCAGGGCTCGCAGTGGGCCGGCATGGCCGTCGAGCTGATCGACGCGTCGCCGGTGTTCGCAGCGCGGATCGACGAGTGCGCGGCGGCGCTGGCGTCCCATGTGGACTGGTCGCTGCTCGACGTCCTGCGCGGCGTCGAGGGTGCGCCCGGGTTCGACCGGGTCGACGTCGTCCAGCCGGTGCTGTGGGCGGTCATGGTCTCGCTGGCCGCGCTGTGGCGCGCGCACGGCGTCGAGCCGTCGGCCGTGGTCGGGCACTCTCAAGGTGAGATCGCGGCCGCGGTCGTCTCCGGTGGACTGTCGCTTAAGGACGGTGCCCTGGTCGTCGCGCTGCGCAGCAAGGCGATCCTCGCCCTGGCCGGGCGGGGCGGCATGGTGTCGGTGCCGCTCCGCCACGACGCCGTCGTCGAGCTGGTCGCGGCCTGGGACGGGCGCTTGTCGGTGGCCGCGGTCAACGGCCCGCGCTCCACCGTCGTCTCCGGCGACGCCGACGCGGTGGACGAAATGGTCGCACACTGCGCCGAGCGGGACGTCCGGGCCAAGAAGATCCCGGTCGACTACGCGTCACACTCCGCGCACGTCGAGTCCCTGGAAACCGAACTCCTCGACCTGCTCGCGCCGATCCGGCCACGTCAGGCCGACGTCCCGTTCTACTCGACGGTGACCGGCGAGCCGATCGACACCACTCGCCTCGACGCCCGGTACTGGTACGAGAACCTCCGCAACACCGTCCGGTTCGAGCCGATCACCCGGGAACTCCTCGCGCGCGGCCACTCCGTGTTCGTCGAGTGCAGCCCGCACCCGGTGCTCACCGTCGGCGTCCAGGACACTGTGGACGACTTCGGCGCGGACGCGACGGCTGTCGGCACCCTGCGCCGCAACGAAGGCGGCGCGGACCAGTTCCTCGGCGCGCTGACCCAGGCGCACATGCACGGCGCAACGCCCGACTGGGCGCAGACGTTCGGCGTGGTGCCCGCGCCGGAACACGACCTGCCCACCTACCCGTTCCAGCGTGAGCGGTTCTGGCTGGAGGAGGACCCGGACGCCGTCGCGCCGGTCACCGTCTCCGAACCGGAGGCTCGATTCTGGTCCGCAGTGGACTCGGGCGACATCGACGGGCTCGCGCGGACTCTCGCCGTCGACGCCGGCGCGGCCGAGTCGCTCGGCGCGCTGCTGCCCGCGCTGTCGTCCTGGCGACGCCAGGAGCAGGAGCGGTCCGAACTGGACTCGTGGCGCTACCGCGTTACCTGGAAGCCGTTGCCCGAGAACAGAAGTACACCGGACGGGATTTGGCTTGCGATCGTCCCGGACACCGGCGAAACTCCCGCGCTCGAAGGCGCCACGGTCGTGCCGGTCGTCGTCGACGCCGCCACGATCGACCGCGCCACGCTGGCCACGCTGCTGCGCGACGCCTGCCCGGACGCCGTGCCGTCCGGTGTCGTCTCGTTCCTCGCGGCCGACGACCGGCCGCACCCCGATTACCCCGCCGTGCCCGCGTTCGTGGCCGGCACGCTGACCCTCGTCCAGGCCCTCGGCGACGCCGGGATCGACGCTCCACTGTGGATCACCACGAGCGGTGCGGTCTCGGTCGACCCGGCGGACACCCTGACGCACCCGCACCAGGCCCTGCTGTGGGGCCTCGGCCGCGTCGTCGCCCAGGAACACCCCCAGCGCTGGGGTGGCCTCGCCGACCTGGCCGGCGCCACCGACCTGCGTGACCTCGCCGGGGTGCTCGCCGCGAACGACGGCGAGGACCAGGTCGCGTTGCGCGCGGCCGGAGCGTTCGCGCGCCGGCTCGTCCGCGACCCGAGCCACGCCCGGCCGCCGGCCGCGCGGCAATGGCGTCCCGAAGGAACGGTGCTGGTCACCGGCGGCACCGGGGCACTCGGCGGGCACGTCGCCCGCTGGCTCGCCCGGGCCGGCGCCGAGCACGTCCTGCTGACCAGCCGCCGGGGCCTCGATGCCCCGGGCGCGCCGGAGCTGGAGACCGAGCTCGTCGCGCTCGGCGCCCGCGTCACCACCGCGGCCTGCGACGTCGCCGACCGCGACGCGCTGGCCGCCCTGATCGCGTCCGTTCCGGACCTCACCGCGGTCGTGCACACCGCGGCCGTGCTCGACGACAACATCCTGGACGAGCTGACCGTCGAGCAGTACGAGCGCACCCTGCGCGTCAAGGTCACCGCCGCGGTCAACCTCGACGAGCTGACCCGCGATCTCGACCTGTCCGCGTTCGTCCTGTTCTCCTCCTTTGCTGGCACGTTCGGCCTGGCCGGGCAGGGCAACTACGCGCCGGGTAACGCTTTCCTCGACGCGCTCGCCGAACGGCGGCGCGCGCTCGGCCTGCCGGCGACGTCGCTGGCCTGGGGCCACTGGTCCGGCGGCGGCATGGCCGAAGGCGTCGTCGAAGAGGTCCTGCGCCGCCGCGGCAGCGCCGACATGGCGCCGGACGTCGCGATCGGCGCCGTCCAGCAGGCGCTCGACCACGACGACACGTTCCTGGCGATCGCGAACATCGACTGGGACAAGTTCGTGCCCGCGTTCAGCGCCGGCCGGGCCCGCCCGCTGATCAGCGAGATCCCGGAAGCGGCCGCGATCCTGGCCGAGAAGCCGGTCGTCGCGGCCGAAGCGCCGACCGGGCTGGCCGCGCGCATCGCCGGACTGTCCGAAAAGGACCAGCACGCGGCCGTGCTCGAAGTCGTGCTCGGCCAGGCGGCCGGGGTGCTCGGGCACGCGTCCGCCGACGCGATCGACGCCGGGCTGGCCTTCCGCGACCTCGGGTTCGACTCGCTGACCGCGGTCGACTTCCGCAACCGGATGACCGCGGCCACCGGTCTGAAGCTGCCCGCCACGCTGGTGTTCGACTACCCGACGGCCGACGTGCTGGCTCGCCACATCCGCGGCGAACTGGCCGGGACCGCGCCCGCCCCGGCCACCGCGGTGGCCGTCATCACCACGACCGACGAGCCGATCGCCATCGTGGCGATGAGCTGCCGGTTCCCCGGCGGCGTCCGGAATCCCGACGACCTGTGGAACCTGGTCTCCGCCGGCGGTGACGCCATCGGGCCGTTCCCGGCCGACCGCGGCTGGGACCTGGCGGCCCTGTACGACGCCGACCCGGACGCGGCCGGCACCAGCTACGTCCGCGAGGGCGGTTTCCTCGACGGCGCCGCCGACTTCGACCCCGCGTTCTTCGGGATCAGCCCGCGTGAGGCGATGGCGATGGACCCGCAGCAGCGGTTGCTGCTGGAGACGTCCTGGGAAGCGGTCGAGCGCGCGGGCATCGACCCCGCGACACTGCGGGGCAGCCGGTCGGGCGTGTTCGTCGGCCTGACCTACCACGACTACGGCACCCGGCTGCACGCGTCCGACGAGGACGTCGAGGGCTACTTCGGCACCGGCAACACCGCGAGCGTCGCGTCGGGCCGGATCTCCTACACACTGGGGCTCGAAGGCCCGGCGGTCACTGTGGACACGGCCTGTTCGTCCTCTTTGGTCGCCCTGCACCTAGCTGCGCAGGCCCTGCGCAACGGCGAGTGCGAGATGGCGCTCACCGGTGGCGTCGTGGTGATGTCGACGCCGGAGATGCTGGTCGAGTTCAGCCGGCAACGCGGCCTGGCCGCCGACGGCCGCTGCAAGGCGTTCGGCGCGGCCGCCGACGGGTTCGGTTCCGGCGAGGGCATCGGCATGCTCGTGCTGGAGCGCCTGTCGGATGCCCGCCGCCACGGCCACCCGGTGCTCGCCGTGGTCCGCGGCAGCGCGGTCAACCAGGACGGCGCGTCCAACGGCCTCACCGCGCCCAACGGCCCGTCCCAGCAGCGCGTCATCCGCCAGGCGCTGACCTCCGCTGGACTGTCCACTTCGGACGTCGACGCCGTCGAGGCGCACGGCACGGGCACCTCGCTCGGCGACCCGATCGAGGCGCAGGCGCTGATCGCGACCTACGGCGCCGACCGCGTGGGCGACCCGCTGTGGCTCGGCTCGATCAAGTCCAACATCGGGCACACGCAGGCTGCCGCGGGTGTTGCCGGCGTGATCAAGATGGTCCTGGCGATGCGCCACGGCCTGCTCCCGCAGACCCTGCACGCCGACGAGCCGTCACCGCACATCGACTGGAGCGACGGCACGGTCGCGCTGCTCACCGAGGCCACGCCGTGGCCGGAGACCGGGCGGCCGCGCCGCGCGGGTGTGTCGTCGTTCGGCATCAGCGGGACGAACGCGCACGTCATCCTCGAGCAGGCCGGCGAACCGGAGCCCTCCGAGGAGGTCGCGGCGCCGGCGGTCGTGCCGCTCACCCTCTCGGCCAAGACCGAGGACGCCCTGTACGCGCTGGCCGGACGCCTGCACACGCACCTGACCGAACACCCGGACGTCGAGCCGGCGGACGTCGCCGCGTCGCTGACCACGCGGGCCCGGTTCGAGCACCGCGGGGTCGTCGCCGGTGCGGATCGGGCCGAGCTGCTCGACGGCTTGGCCGCGCTCGCCGCCGGGGGAGGCGTCTCCGGCACGGCCGAGACCGGCGGGTCGGCGTTCCTGTTCAGCGGGCAGGGCAGCCAGCGCGCCGGGATGGGACGCGAGCTGTACGACGCGTTCGGCGTGTTCGCCGACACTTTGGACGAGATCTGCGCCGGGTTCGAGGCGCACCTGGACCGCCCACTGCGGATGGTCATGTTCGCCGACGCGGGATCGCCCGACGCGGCCCTGCTCGACCAGACCAGTTACACCCAAGCCGCGCTGTTCGCGCTGGAAGTCGCGCTGTACCGGCTCTTCAAACACTGGGGCGTGACGCCGGACCACCTGGTCGGCCACTCCATCGGCGAGCTGGCGGCCGCGCACGTCGCGGAGGTGCTGTCGCTCGCCGACGCCGTCAAGCTGGTCGCGGCGCGCGGCCGACTGATGCAGGCGCTGCCGACCGGCGGCGCGATGGTCGCGATCCAGGCTACCGAGGCGGAGGTTTCGGTATATCTGTCTGACCGTATGACCGCCGCTGCGCTGAGCAGGTCGGAGTCGACGGTATATCCGTCTGACAGTGTGACCGTCGCTGCGCCGAACACGTCAGAGTCGACGGCATATCCGTCAGACGGTATGACCGTTGACGCGCCGAATGATCTGATCTCGACGGTATATCGGTCAGACCGTGTGACCATTGCCGCGCTGAACGGCCCGAACTCGACGGTCATCTCGGGCGACGATGCCGCCGTCCTGGCCGTCGCGGCCCACTTCGCCGAGCTGGGCCGCAAGACCAAGCAGCTCACGGTGAGCCACGCGTTCCACTCGCCGCTGATGGATCCGATGCTGGAGGAGTTCCGCGGTATAGCTGACTCTTTGTCATACAGTCAGCCGGTTATACCGATAGTCTCGAACGTCACCGGCGAGCCGGTCACCGAGTTCGACGCCGACTACTGGGTCACCCACGTCCGCGGCGCGGTCCGCTTCCTCGACGGGATGCGGACCCTCGAAGCCGCCGGGGTCACGACCTACGTCGAGCTGGGCCCGGACGGCGTGCTGTCGGCGATGGCCCAGGACTGCGCGGCCGGCGGCGTCTTCGCCGCGGCCACCCGCCGGGGACGCCCCGAGCCGCAGGCCGCCGTCGCGGCGCTGGCCCAGGCCCACGTCCGCGGCGTGCCGGTGAGCTGGGACGCCGTCCTCGGCGGGGCCGGCACCCGCGTCGAGCTGCCCACCTACCCGTTCCAGCACCGGCGCTTCTGGCCGCGCGAGCGCGCGGTCGAACCGGCCGTCGACCCGATCGAGGCCGGCTTCTGGGCCGCGATCGAATCGGGTGACCTCGACACCGTCTCGGCCACCCTGGACCTGCCCACCGACGCCCTGACCGACCTCGTCCCGTCACTGGCCGGCTGGCGCCGTCGCCGCCTCGCCGCGTCCACAGTGGACAACTGGCGGTACGGCACGGACTGGGCCCCGCTGAACCTCGACGGCCGCCTCGCCGGCGACTGGCTGCTGCTCACCCCCGAGACCGGGTCCGACCTGGTCAACGACGTCGAGTCCGCGCTGACCACGAGCGGAGCGTCCGTGCGCCGGATCGCGGTGACCGACCGCGACACCCTGGCCGCGCAGGTCCGCATGGCGCTTGCCGAAGCACCCGCCACGGGCGTGCTTTCCCTGCTGCCCCTGGGCGACACCGGTCTGCCGGACACGGTCGTCGCTCTCCGGGCACTCGCCGAGGCGGGTACCGACCTGCGGCTCTGGACCGTCACGTCCGGGGCCGTCACCTGCGGCGAAGCCCTGCGCAGCGTCGACCAGGCCCAGGTCTGGGGCCTCGGCCGGGTCGCCGCGCTGGAACAGCCGCAGCGCTGGGCCGGCCTGCTCGACCTGCCCGAACGGCTCGACGCCCGGACCGGCACCCGGCTGGCCGCGGTGCTGGCCGGCGGTCACGACGAAGACCAGCTCGCTATCCGGGACCACGGCGTCTTCGGCCACCGGATCGTCCGCGCCACCGGTGTGCCGGCCGCCGACTGGCAGCCCACCGGTACCGCGCTGATCACCGGCGGCACCGGCGCGCTCGGCGCCCGCGTGGCCCGCCACCTGGCCGGACGCGGCGTCGACCACCTCGTCCTGACCAGCCGCCGCGGCCTCGACGCGCCCGGTGCCGCCGGCCTGCGCGACGAACTGGCCGCGCTCGGCGTCTCCGTCACCATCGCCGCCTGCGACGCGGCCGACCGCGACGCCCTCGCCGAGGTCGTCGCCGCCATCCCGGCCGAGCACCCGCTCACCACCGTGATCCACACCGCCGGCGTGCTCGACGACGGCGTTGTCGACTCGCTCGACGCCGACCGGTTCGCCACGGTCGCGCGGGCCAAGGTCACCGCCGCCGGGCACCTCGACGCGCTCACCCGCGACCGGCCCGTCACCGCGTTTGTGCTGTTCTCCTCGACCGCCGGCGTGTTCGGCGCGCCCGGCCAGGGCAACTACGCCGCGGCCAACGCCGGGCTCGACGCCCTCGCCGAACGCCGTCGCGCCGACGGCCTGCCCGCGACGTCCATCGCCTGGGGTGCCTGGGCGGGCAGCGGCATGGCCACCGACGACGGCGTCGCCGAACGTCTGCGCCGCACCGGTGTGCCGCAGATGGACCCGGAGCTGGCACTGTCCGCTTTGGACCGTGCCGTCGCCTCGGACGCGGCGACGGTCTGCGTCGTCGACGTCGACTGGGCGAAGTTCGCGCCCGGGTTCGCCGCCGCGCGGCCGAGCCCGCTCATCGGCGACCTCCCGGAGGTTCGCGCGCTCAAGTCCACAGTGGATGACACCCGGCCCGAGTCGCTCACCGAGCGGCTCGCCGGACTGCCCGAAACCGAGCGGCGGCTGCTGGTCGTCGACTTCGTCCGCGGCGGCGTCGCGGCGGTGCTCGGGCACGCCGGGATCGCCGACGTGCCGGAGAACAAGGCGTTCACCGAGCTGGGTTTCGACTCGCTCACCGCGGTCGAGCTGCGCAACCGCCTCACCGCGGCCACCGGCCTGACCCTGCCCTCGACCCTCGTCTACGACCACCCGACGCCCGCCGCGCTGGCCGAGCACCTGTGTGCCGAACTGGCCGGCGAGACCGCCGGGGCGCTCGTCCGGGCGCACGCGGCCGAGGACGACGACCCGATCGCCATCGTCGCGATGAGCTGCCGGTACCCCGGCGGCATCCACTCGCCCGAGGACCTGTGGCGGATGATCGTCGACGGCCGCGATGCCGTTTCGGAACTGCCCGGTGACCGCGGCTGGGACTTCGACGCGTTGTTCGGCGACGGCCTGGGTGCCTCCGCCGCGCGGCACGGCGCGTTCCTCTACGACGTCGCCGACTTCGACGCCGGGTTCTTCGGCATCTCGCCGCGCGAGGCGCTGGGCATGGACCCGCAGCAGCGGCTGCTGCTGGAGACGTCCTGGGAGGCCTTCGAACGCGCCGGCATCGACCCGAAGTCGTTGCGCGGCCAGGAAATCGGCGTGTTCGCCGGGACCAACAGTCAGGACTACGCCACGCTGCTGCAGAGCTCCGGCGAGGACGTCGAGGGCTACCTGGCCACCGGCAACGCGGGCAGTGTGGTCTCCGGCCGGCTGTCCTACACCTTCGGCTTCACCGGCCCGGCGGTCACTGTGGACACCGCGTGCTCGTCTTCGCTGGTCGCACTGCACCTCGCCGCGCAGTCGCTGCGTTCGGGCGAGTGCGCGCTCGCGCTGGCCGGTGGTGTCGCGGTGATGTCGACGCCCGCCACGTTCGTCGAGTTCTCGCGTCAGCGCGGCCTCGCCGAGGACGGCCGGGTCAAGGCGTTCGCCGCCGCGGCCGACGGCACAGGCTGGGGCGAAGGCGCCGGCATGCTCCTGCTGGAACGGCTTTCCGACGCCCAGCGCCACGGTCACCAGGTGCTGGCCGTGGTGCGCGGCAGCGCGATCAACTCCGACGGCGCGTCCAACGGCCTCACCGCCCCCAGCGGTCCGGCCCAGCAACGCGTCATCCGCCAGGCCCTCGCCAACGCCGGACTGACTGCTTCGGACGTCGACGCCGTCGAGGCGCACGGCACCGGCACGACCCTGGGCGACCCGATCGAAGCCCAGGCGCTGATCGCCACCTACGGCACCGACCGCGAGACGCCGCTGTGGCTCGGCTCGGTCAAGTCGAACATCGGACACACGCAGGCCGCCGCGGGTGTCGGCGGGATCATCAAGATGGTCGAGGCGATGCGCCACGGCGTCCTGCCCGCGACCCTGCACGTCGACGAGCCGACCCCGCACGTCGACTGGTCGGCCGGCACCGTCCGGCTGCTCACCGAGGCCACGACCTGGCCGGAGACCGGCCGCCCACGCCGCGCCGGCGTCTCGTCGTTCGGGTTCAGCGGCACCAACGCGCACACCATCATCGAGCAGGCGCCGCCCTCGGAAGACATCGTCGCGCCGGCTACGCTGCCCGCGCTCGTGCCGGTGGTGGTGTCTGGCGCGGACGAAGACGGGCTTCGCGCTCAAGCGCGTCGTTTGGCTGCGCACTTCGACGAATTCGAGCCGGCCGAAGCCGCTGCCGCGCTCGCCGTCACCCGTTCCGCGCTGGAGCACCGCGCCGGATTCCTGGCGACGAGCCGGGAGGACCTGCTGGCCGGGCTCGCCGCCGTCGCCCGGGGCGAGGGCGCTCACGGCACCGCGACCGGCGGTGGCCTCGCGTTCCTGTTCACCGGTCAGGGCAGCCAGCGACTCGGCATGGGCCGGGAGCTGCACGAGACCTACCCGGTGTTCGCGGCCGCGTTCGACGAGATCCGCGCCGCGTTCGACTTCGACCTCGACGGCGGGGACCTCGACCAGACGCAGTACGCCCAGGCGAACCTGTTCGCGCTGGAAGTGGCGCTGTTCCGGCTCTTCGAGTCCTGGGGCGTGCGGCCGGACTTCCTCGCCGGGCACTCCATCGGCGAGCTGGCCGCGGCTCACGTCGCGGGCGTGTTCTCGCTGGCTGACGCGGTGAAGCTGGTCTCGGCTCGCGGACGTCTCATGCAGGCGCTGCCCACCGGCGGGGCCATGGCCGCGATCCAGGTGACCGAGGACGAGGTCACGCCGTTCCTGTCGGAGGCGGTCAGTATCGCGGCCCTGAACGGCCCCGAGTCGACAGTCGTTTCCGGCGACGAAGACGCCGTCCTGGCCCTCCTGGCGCGGTTCGAAGGCCGCAAGACCAAGCGGCTCACGGTGAGCCACGCGTTCCACTCGCCGCGCATGGACGCCATGCTCGACGACTTCCGCGCGGTGGCGGAAACCCTGACGTTCCACGCGCCGCGCATCCCCGTCGTGTCCACTGTGTCCGGTGAACTCGCGGCCGGCCTAACGGACCCGGGCTACTGGGTGGACCAGGTCCGCGGCACGGTCCGGTTCCTCGACGCGATGCGCACGCTCGCCACCCGCGGCGTGACCACGTTCCTGGAACTCGGCCCCGAAGGCGTGCTCACCGCCGCGGGCCAGGACTGCGTGACCGGCGACTTCGCCGCGGCACTGCGTGGCGGCCGCGCCGAGACCGCGTCGGTGCTGACCGCGCTGACCGAGGCTCATGTGCACGGCGCCGACGTCGACTGGGCATCGGTGTTCGCGGGCGTCCCGACACGGCGCGTCGCACTGCCGACGTATGCCTTCCAGCGCCGGCGTTACTGGCCGGAGCAGCCGGCCGCCGTCGTCACGACGACGTCGGCGAGCCCGGCCGAAGCCGAGTTCTGGACGGCGGTCGAGAACGCCGACTTCGCCGCCGTCACCGGCACCCTCTCCCTGGACGGCGATCAGCCGCTCAGCACCGTACTGCCCGCGCTCTCCGCGTGGCACCGGCAACAGCGCGTCGAGTCCTTTGTGGACAGTTGGCGCTACCGTATCGCCTGGCAGCCGGTGACCGACCTCGCGGCCCCCGTGCTGCGCGGCACGTGGCTGGTCGTCGGCGACGCCGAACACCCGCTGTGCGGCGCGCTCACCCGCGCTGGGGCCGACGTCGTCGTCACCGACGGCGAGATCCCCGAGGAAACCGCTTTCGACGGTGTTGTCTCGCTGCTCGGCGCCCACGACGAGCCGCACCCCGAACACCCCGGCGTCACGCTCGGCGCCGCCGCGAACCTCACGCTGGTGCGTGCGCTCGGCGAGGCCGGGATCGACGCTCCTTTGTGGATGGTGACGCGCGGCGCGGTCTCGACCGGCCGCGCCGACGTTCTCGGCTCGGCGTCCCAGGCCCTGGTCTGGGGCATCGGCCAGGTCGCCGGCCTGGAGCTGCCGCACCGCTGGGGCGGGCTGCTCGACCTGCCCGCCGAGCTGGACGACCGGGCGCTCGCCCGGGTCGCCGGCGCGCTGGCCGGCACCGAAGACCAGGTCGCGGTCCGCGGCTCCGGCGTCTACGTGCGCCGGCTCGTGCCCGCGCCGCTGCCGGCCGGCGTCACGTCGTGGACTCCGCGCGGCACCGTGCTCGTCACCGGGGGAACCGGCGCGCTGGGTGCCGAGGTCGCCCGCTGGGCGGCCGCGGGTGGTGCGGAACGGCTGGTGCTGACCAGCCGCGCCGGACTCGCCGCACCGGGTGCCGAAGCACTGCGCGACGAACTCGCCGAGTCCGGTGTGGACGTCGTGATCGCCGCGCTGGACGTCACCGATCGCGACGCCCTGGCCGCGCTCGTCGCCGAGTACCCGGTCGACGCCGTCGTGCACGCGGCCGGCGTCGAATGGGCGACACCACTGGACACTGTGGACGTCGCCGGGTTCGCCGAGGTGCTGTCCGCGAAGGTGACCGGCGCCACCAACCTGGACGCCGTGCTCGGAACGTCCGAACTGGACGCCTTCGTGCTCTTCTCGTCGATCTCGGGCATCTGGGGCTCGGGTGGGCAGGCCGCCTACGCGGCGGCGAACGCCTACCTCGACGCCCTCGCCCAGGCCCGGCGGGCACGCGGGCTCGCCGCCACCGCCGTGGCGTGGGGCCCGTGGGCCGGGGGCGGCATGGCCGCCCGTGGTGACGCGATCGACCAGCTGCGCCGCCGCGGCCTCGAGCCCCTGCAGCCGGCCGCGGCGATCGCCGCGCTCGGCCGCGCGGTCGGCGCGGACGAGACCGCGGTCGTGGTCGCCGACGTCGACTGGGCCAAGTTCGCTCCGGCGTTCACCGCGGCCCGGCCGCGGCCGCTGCTCGGCGGCGTGCCCGAGGTGCGCCGGGTGCTCGCGGAATCCACTGTGGACACGACGTCCACCGATGTCTCCGAGCTGGCCGGCCGGCTGGCCGGACTCGGCGAGGCCGAGCAGGACCGCCTGCTCGTCGACCTGGTCCGGACCGAGGCCGCCGCGGTGCTCGGTCACACCGGCACCGACGCGGTCGTGCCCGGCCGCGCGTTCAAGGAGCTCGGGTTCGACTCGCTGACCGCCGTCGAGCTGCGCAACCGGCTCACCGCGGCGACCGGCATCCGGCTCCCCGCGACGCTGGTGTTCGACTACCCGAACGCGACCGTCCTGGCCGGGCACCTGCGCACCGAACTCACCGGTGGCCGGGAAACTGCCGGCGCCGACGTCGTGTCCGACATGCGCACTGTGGCCGACGACCCAATCGCCATCGTGGCCATGAGCTGCCGTTATCCCGGTGGCGTCCGGTCGCCGGAGGAGCTGTGGCGCCTCGTCGCCGACGGCGTCGACGCGATCGCGGACTTCCCGGCCGACCGCGGCTGGGACCTGGGCGCGCTGTTCGACCCGGACCCGGACAACACCGGCACCAGCTACGCCCGCACCGGCGGGTTCCTCGACGGCGTCGACCGCTTCGACGCGGCGTTCTTCGGGATCAGCCCGCGTGAGGTCCTCGCCATGGACCCGCAGCAGCGGCTGCTGCTCGAGACGACCTGGGAGGCCTTCGAGCGCGCCGGCATCGACCCGCACGCGGTGCGCGGCAGCCGGACCGGCGTCTTCGCCGGGACGAACCTGCAGGACTACGGCACGCTGCTGACCGGACAGCCCGGCCTCGAAGGGCACCTGGCCACCGGCAACGCGGCCGCCGTCGTGTCCGGCCGGCTGTCCTACACCTTCGGGCTCGAAGGCCCGGCGGTCACCGTCGACACGGCGTGCTCGTCGTCGCTGGTCGCGCTGCACCTCGCGGCGCAGGCCCTGCGGGCGGGCGAGTGCTCGCTCGCCCTGGCGGGCGGTGTGGTCGTCATGTCGACACCGAACGCGTTCATCGAGTTCTCCCGCCAGCGCGGGCTGGCCGAGGACGGCCGGTGCAAGCCGTTCGCCGAGGCCGCCGACGGCACCGGCTGGGGTGAAGGCGTCGGCATGCTGCTGCTGGAGCGGCTGTCCGACGCGCAGCGCAACGGCCACCCGGTGCTGGCGATCGTCCGGGGGAGTGCGATCAACCAGGACGGCGCGTCCAACGGCCTGACCGCGCCGAACGGTCCCGCGCAGCAGCGCGTGATCCGACAGGCGTTGACCAGTGCCGGTCTGTCCACTTCGGACGTCGACGCGGTCGAAGGCCACGGCACCGGCACGACACTGGGCGACCCGATCGAGGCGCAGGCCTTGCTGGCCACCTACGGCCAGGACCGCGAGACGCCGTTGCTTTTGGGTTCGCTCAAGTCCAACATCGGACACACCCAGGCTGCGGCCGGTGTTGGCGGGATCATCAAGATGGTCCAGGCGATGCAGCACGGGCTGCTGCCGAAGACGCTGCACGTCGACGAGCCGTCGTCCAAGGTGGACTGGACGTCGGGAGCGGTCGAGCTGCTGACCGATTCGCGCGCATGGCCGGCGGTGGACCGGCCACGACGCGCCGCGGTGTCGTCGTTCGGCATGAGCGGCACGAACGCCCACGTCGTTCTCGAGCAGGCGCCCGAGGCCGTCGAGCCGGAGCGTGTGCCCGCCGGGGAACCGGCACCGTGGGTGCTCTCCGCCCGCGACGCCGACGCCCTGCGTGACCAGGCGATCCGACTTCACGCGCAGCTCGACGGCGAGGACTGGGAGCCGGCCGACGTCGCTTTCTCCCTCGCCACGTCCCGCGCCCGGCACGAGCACCGCGCGGTGCTGACCGGGGACCGGGCCGAACTGCTCGCCGCTCTCGGCGCGCTGGGCCGCGGTGAACCCGCCGCGCAGCTGGTGCGGGACGTCGTCGCCGACGGCTCGACCGCGTTCCTGTTCACCGGCCAGGGCAGCCAGCGGGCCGGGATGGGCCGCGAGCTGTATGCGGCGTTCCCGGTGTTCGCGGACGCCCTGGACGCGGTGTGCGCGGAGTTCGACACGCATCTTGATCGTCCACTCCGGACGGTCGTCTTCGAGGACTCCGCCCTGCTCGACCGGACCGCCTACACCCAGGCTGCGCTTTTCGCGGTCGAGGTGGCGCTGTTCCGGGTGCTGGAGAGCCTCTGCGTCCGGCCGGACTTCCTGCTCGGCCACTCGATCGGCGAGCTGGCCGCGGCGCACGTCGCCGGCGTTCTCTCGCTGACCGACGCGGTCACGTTGGTTGCCGCCCGGGGTCGTCTGATGCAGGCGCTGCCCACCGGTGGTGCGATGGTGGCTGTGCAGGCGACCGAGGCGGAGGTTTCGGTATATCTGTCTGACCGTGTGACCGTTGCGGCGTTGAATGGCCCGACCTCGACCGTGGTGTCCGGCGACGAGGACGCCGTGCTGACGGTCGCCGCGCAGTTCGCCGACTTGGGCCGCAAAACCAAACGGCTGGTCGTGAGTCACGCGTTCCACTCGCCGTTGATGGACCCGATGCTGGACGAGTTCCGCGGTATAGCTGATTCTCTGACATACGGTAAGACCGTTATACCGGTAGTCTCGAACGTCACCGGTGAGCTGATCACCGAGTTCGACGCCGACTACTGGGTGCGCCATGTGCGTGAGGCGGTCCGGTTCGTCGACGGCGTGCGAACCCTCTCCGCCCAGGGCGTGACCAGGTTCGTCGAGCTGGGCCCGGACGGTGTGCTGTCCGCGCTCGGCCAGGACTGCCTGGACGAGCCCGCCGTGTTCACCGCCGTCCTGCGCGGCGACCGGCCGGAACGCCGGACCCTGCTCACCGCGCTCGCCACCGCCTACACCTGCGGAGCGGACGTCGACTGGGCCGCGCTGACCACCGGCGCGCGCCGGATTTCCCTGCCCACCTACGCCTTCCAGCGGAGCCGCTTCTGGCCGACGCCGACCGCGGCCGGCCGGGGCGCCGCCGCCGGGCTGGGCCTCGACGCGGCCGGGCACCCGATGCTCGGCGCGGCCGTCTCACTGGCCGGTGGTGACGGCGTGCTGTTCACCAGCAGGCTGTCGACGCTGACCCACCCGTGGCTGGCCGACCACGCCGTGCACGGCACCGTGCTCGTGCCCGGCACCGGCCTGGTCGAACTGGCCGTCCGCGCCGGGGACCAGGTGGGCTGTGACCACCTGGAAGAACTGACCCTGCAGGCGCCGCTGGTGCTGCCCGCCGACGGCGGCGTGCAGCTGCAGGTCACCGTGGGCGAACCGGACGCGGACGGCCGCCGCGAGGTGACCGTCCACTCGCGACCGGAGGGCACCACGTTCGGCCACCCGTGGACGACGCACGCCACCGGTCTGCTCGGCACCGCCGCCGCGGCACCACCCGCGGAGCTGGCCGAATGGCCCCCGGCCGGGGCTACGGAACTGGAGACGTCGCGGCTCTACGACGACCTCGCCGGAGCCGGTTTCGGTTACGGCCCGGCGTTCCGCGGCCTGCGTTCCGCGTGGCAGCTCGGTGACGACGTCTACGCCGAGGTCGCGCTTGAGTCCGAAGTGGACGAGTCGTTCGGACTGCACCCGGGCCTGTTCGACTCGGTGCTGCACGCGATCGGCCTGAGCGGGCGGCTCACCGGTGAAGGCACGGGCATCCCGTTCGCCTGGACCGACGTCACGCTGCACGCTTCGGGCGCGTCGGCGCTGCGGGCCAAGCTGTCCCCGGCCGGCAGCGGCGTCTCGCTGGAACTGTTCGACGCCGCCGGGCAGCCGGTCGCGACGGTCGGCTCGCTCGTGTTGCGCCCGGTCTCGGCTGACGCACTCGACAGCGCCCGGACCGAGTCGATGTTCCGCCTGGAGTGGACGCCGGTCCAGCCGTCCGGAACGGCCGAGATCGGTCACCTCGGCCGGCTCGGCGACAACCGGCCCGAGTTCGTGCTGGCCACTGTGGACGTCGAGGACTCGGCGGCCGGGGCGCACGAAGCCGCGCACCGGGCCCTGGCCCTGGTCCAGGAGTGGATCGACGGGTCCGACGAGGCGAAGCTCGTGCTGGTCACCCGCGGCGCGGTCGCCGTCCGGCCGGAGGATGACGTCCCCGGCCTGGCCGCCGCCACCGTGTGGGGCCTGGTCCGCTCGGCGCAGTCCGAGAACCCGGACCGCCTGGTCCTGCTGGACACCGACGACACCGGCGAAGCGGCCATCGCTGCCGCCTTGGCGACCGGCGAACCGCAGCTCGCCCTGCGCGCGGGGGAGCCGTACGTCCCGCGGCTGGCACGGGCCGCGCTCCCGGTGATCGACGAGTCCACTGTGGATGTCAACGGCACGGTGCTCGTCACCGGCGGTACCGGCGCGCTGGGCGCCCTGTTCACCCGCCACCTCGTCACCCGCCACGGCGCGCGGCACCTGCTGCTGCTCAGCCGTCGCGGTGGTGCCGCCGAGGGCGCGGACGCCCTGGCCGCGGAACTCGCCGAGCTGGGCGCCGAAGTCCGGTTCGCGTCCTGTGACGCCGCGGACCGCGACGCCCTCGCCGACGTCCTCGCGGCGATCCCGGCCGAGCACCCGCTGACCGCGGTCGTGCACACCGCCGGGGTGCTGGACGACGGCGTCGTCGGCACGCTCACCCCCGAGCGGATCGACACCGTGCTGCGGCCGAAGGTCGACGCGGCGCTCAACCTGCACGAACTCACCAGCGACCTGTCCGCGTTCGTGCTGTTCTCCTCGGCCTCCGGCGTGTTCGGCGCCGCCGGCCAGGCGAACTACGCGGCCGCCAACGTGTTCCTCGACTCTCTGGCCGCGCGTCGGCGCGCTGCCGGACAACCGGCGACGTCGCTGGGCTGGGGCCTGTGGGCCGACGGCGGCAGCATGGCCGGCGGCCTCGGCGAGGCGGACCGGCGACGGATGAACCGCGCCGGCGTCGCCGCGCTGACCGCGGACGAGGGCGTCGCACTGTTCGACGCCGCGCTCGCGTCCGGCGAGGCCGCGCTGGTCCCGATGCGGATGGACGCCGCCGCCCTGCGCGACCCGGGCACCGCGGTGCCGGCCGTGCTGCGCGGTCTGGTCCGGACTACCACCCGCCGGGTGGTGACGGCCGACGTCGTCGCGAGCGGCTCGGCGCTGGCCGACCGGTTGTCCACTATGGACGAATCGGAGCGTGAGCGCACCCTGCTCGGCGTGGTCCGCCAGACCGTCGCGGCCGCACTCGGCTACGACTCGGCCGAGGCGGTGGACGCCGGGAAGGCGTTCAAGGAGCTCGGTTTCGACTCGCTGACCTCGGTCGACCTGCGCAACCGGCTCAACACGGCCACCGGCCTGCGGCTGCCCGCGACCCTGGTGTTCGACTACCCGAACGCGACAACCCTCGCCGCGCACCTGCGCACCGAGCTGCTCGGCGCGGCCGAGCCAGTCGCGGTGGCACCGGTCCGCGCGGTCGACGTCGACGAGCCGATCGCCATCGTGGCGATGAGCTGCCGGTACCCCGGCGGCATCCGCGGGCCGGAGGACCTGTGGCGGCTGGTGTCGACCGGCGCCGACGCGATCTCGCCGTTCCCGGTCAACCGCGGCTGGGACCTGGAGAAACTGTTCCACCCGGAGCCCGGCCACAGCGGCACGAGCTACGCCCGCGAGGGCGGGTTCCTGCACGAGGCGGACGAGTTCGACGCCGAGTTCTTCGGCATCTCCCCGCGCGAGGCCCTCGCCATGGACCCGCAGCAGCGGCTGCTGCTGGAGACGTCGTGGGAGGTCTTCGAACGCGCCGGTATCGCTCCGGAAGCGTTGCGGGGCAGCCGGACCGGCGTCTTCGCCGGCCTGATGTACCACGACTACGCCGCGCGGCTGCCGGAGATCCCGGAGGAGGTCGAGGGCTACCTCGGCACCGGCAACGCGGGCAGTGTCCTTTCCGGACGACTGGCGTACACCTTCGGGCTCGAAGGCCCGGCCGTCACGGTCGACACCGCGTGCTCGTCCTCGCTGGTGGCGCTGCACCTCGCCGCGCAGGCGCTGCGCAACGGCGAGTGCGAAATGGCGCTGGCCGGTGGTGTCACGGTGATGTCCACGCCGACGACGTTCGTCGACTTCTCCCGCCAGCGCGGCCTCGCCGCGGACGGCCGGTGCAAGTCGTTCGCCGAGGCGGCGGACGGCACCGGCTGGTCCGAGGGTGCCGGTCTCCTGCTGCTGGAAAGGCTTTCCGACGCCCGCCGCAACGGTCACCAGGTCCTCGCGGTGGTGCGTGGCAGCGCGATCAACCAGGACGGCGCGTCGAACGGCCTGACCGCACCCAACGGTCCGTCGCAGCAACGCGTTATCCGTCAGGCACTCGCCTCCGCCGGATTGTCCTCTTCGGACGTCGACGCGGTCGAGGCGCACGGCACCGGGACCACGCTCGGCGACCCGATCGAAGCGCAGGCCCTGCTGGCCACCTACGGCGCCGGCCGCACCGGCGACCCGCTGTACCTCGGCTCGATCAAGTCCAACATCGGGCACAGCCAGGCCGCCGCGGGTGTCGCCGGGATCATCAAGATGGTCATGGCCATGCGGCACGGCGAACTGCCGGCCACCCTGCACGTCGACGAGCCCTCGCGGCACGTCGACTGGGAAGCCGGAGCGGTCGAGCTGCTCACCGAGCGGACGCCCTGGCCGGAGACGGGACGGCCGCGGCGCGCCGCGGTGTCGTCCTTCGGCATCAGCGGCACCAACGCGCACACGATCATCGAGCAGGCACTGGACTTCGCCGAGCCGATCGCGGGGGAGACGCCCGCGATCGCCACGCCGTTCGTGCTGTCGGCACGCGACGAGGACGCCCTGCGCGAGCAGGCCTCGCGCCTGCACGCCGTTGCCGCCGAGCAGGAGGCGCTCGACGTCGCCCACTCGCTGGTGACCACGCGCAGCCGGATGCCACTGCGTGCGGTGGTGTCCGGTGTGGACCGCGACGAGCTGCTGCGCGGCCTGGCCGCGCTGGCCGCCGGTGAACCCGGTGGCGTCGTGACGGGTGCGGTGTCGCCGGGCTCGCTGGCGTTCCTCTTCACCGGCCAGGGCAGCCAGCGGCTCGGTATGGGCCGTGAGCTGTACGAGACCTACCCGGTGTTCGCCACGGCGTTCGACGAGATCCGCGCCGCGTTCGACTTCGAGGTCGCGTTCGACACCGACGAGCTGCACCAGACCCAGCACACCCAGGCGGCCCTGTTCGCGCTGGAAGTGGCCGTGTTCCGCCTCTTCGAGCACTTCGGTGTCCGGCCGGACTTCCTGGCCGGGCACTCCATCGGCGAGCTGGCCGCGGCCCACGTCGCGGGCGTCTTCTCCCTGGCCGACGCGGTCAAGCTGGTGTCCGCGCGCGGCCGTCTCATGCAGGCGCTGCCGACCGGCGGCGCGATGGTCGCGATCCAGGCGACCGAGGACGAGATCACGCCACACCTGTCGGACCTGGTGAGCATCGCCGCGCTCAACGGCCCGATGTCGACGGTGATCTCCGGCGACGAAACCGCCGTCCTGGCGGTCGCGGCGCAGTTCGCGGACCGCAAGACCAAGCGCCTCACGGTGAGCCACGCGTTCCACTCGCCGCTGATGGACCCGATGCTCGAGGAGTTCCGCGCGGTCGCGGAGACGCTGAAGTTCGCCGAACCGCGTATCCCGATCGTGTCCACTGTGGATGGCGACCCGACGTCGCCGGACTACTGGGTGGACCAGGTCCGCGGCGCGGTCCGGTTCCTCGACGCGGTGCGCACGCTGGAAAGCCGCGGCGTCACGACGTTCGTCGAACTGGGCCCGGACGGCGTGCTGTCCGCGCTCGGCCAGGAAATCGCCGCGGCCGCGACGTTCGTCCCGGCCCTGCGCAAGGGACGGTCCGAACCGGACACGCTGCTCACGGCGTTGGCCGAGGCCGACGTCCGCGGCGCCGACGTCGACTGGACGCGGCTGTGGGCCGGCTCGGGGGCACGCACGATCGACCTCCCGACCTACGCTTTCCGCCGTCGCCGCTACTGGCTGCACAGTGCGGCGTCCGCCGCGGACGCCTCCGGCCTCGGGCTCGGCAAGGCCGACCACCCGCTGCTCGGCGCGTCCGTCGAGCTGGCCGAAGGCGACGGCCTGGTCTTCACCGGGCGGCTGTCCGCGCAGACGCACCCGTGGCTGGCCGAGCACGCGGTGCACGGCGTCACCGTGCTGCCGGGGACGGCCTTCGTCGAGCTCGCGATCCGCGCGGGCGACGAGGTCGGCTGCGACCGCCTCGAAGAGCTGACGCTCGAAGCACCGCTGGTCATCCCGGCGCGGGGCGGCGTCGCCGTCCAGATCACCGTCGGCGCGGCCGACACGTCCGGGCGCCGGACCCTGTCCGTCCACTCGCGACCGGACGGCGAACCGTGGGTCCGCCACGCCGGTGGCGTGCTGGCCGCGACCGGTGCCCCGATCCCGGCGACCCCGGCCGAGTGGCCGCCCGCCGGCGCCGAGGCCGTCGACGTCACCGAGCTGTACGACGGCCTGCAGTCGGCCGGCCTGGCCTACGGCCCGCTGTTTCAGGGCCTGACCGCGGCCTGGCGCCGCGGCAGCTCCGGAACGTCAGAGGTGTTCGCCGAGGTCAGCCTGCCGGAGGACGCCGAACTTTCCGGGTTCGGCCTGCACCCGGCGCTGCTCGACGCGGCCCTGCACGGCATCGGTCTCGGCGCCGTCCCGGCCGAGGGCGGCGCGCGCCTGCCGTTCGTCTGGTCCGGCGTCTCGCTGCACGCGTCCGGCGCCCGCGCCCTGCGCGTCCACCTGGCCGCGACCGGCGCTGAGGCGGTGTCGGTGCACGTCGCCGACCCGGCCGGCGCGCCCGTGTTCTCGGCCGACTCCCTGGTGCTGCGCCCGGTTTCCGCTGGTCAGCTCACCGGCGGGGTCGCCCGAAGCTCGCTGTTCCAGATCGACTGGACCACCATCCCGACACCGGAGACGGCTGTCCCGGACGGCTGGCCGGAGGCCGACGGCTTTGTCATCGCGCCGGTCGCCGACGCCGCGTCCGCACTCGACGTCGTCCAGACGTGGCTGCCCACCGAGGCGACGGTCGTCGTCGTGACCCGCGACGCCGACCCGGCCGCCGCGGCGGCCCACGGCCTGGTCCGCTCGGCGCAGGCCGAGCACCCGGGCCGGTTCGTCCTGGTCGACCTGGACACGACGGCCGGTCCGGCGGAGCTGCACGCCGCGGTGGCCACCGGTGAACCGCAGATCGCGGTCCGCGACGGTGTGCTCACCGTGCCCCGGCTCGCGCGGGCCGCACTGTCCGAAACGGACGTCCACTTCGGAACCGGCACCGTCCTGGTCACCGGCGGTACCGGCGCGCTCGGCGCGTTGTTCGCCGAGCACCTGATCACCCGGTACGACGTCCGGGACCTGCTGCTCACCAGCCGTCGCGGCGCGGACGCGCCCGGCGCGACCGAGCTGGCAACGCGCCTGCGTGAACTCGGCGCCGACGTGACGATCGCGGCCTGTGACGTCGCCGATCGCGACGCTCTCGCGGCGCTGCTGTCCGAGCACCGGGTAACCGCAGTGGTGCACAGCGCCGGCGTCCTCGACGACGGCCTGGTCGAGTCCCTCACGCCCGACCGCCTCGCGACCGTACTGGCCGCCAAGGCCGATGCGGCGCAGAACCTGCACGACCTGACCACCGACCTCGACGCGTTCGTCCTGTTCTCCTCCGTCGCCGGGACGTTCGGCGGCGCGGGACAGGCGAACTACGCCGCGGCCAACGCCTACCTCGACGCGCTCGCCGAGCAGCGTCGCGCGGCCGGGCAGCCGGCGACGTCCCTGGCCTGGGGCCTGTGGGACGGCGGCATGGCGGGCAGCCTCAGCGAGGCCGACATCGCCCGGCTGGTCCGGGCCGGCACCGCACCACTGTCCACCGAGGACGGTTTAGCGCTCTTCGACGCCGCGCTGGCGGCGGACCGCGCGGTCCTGCTGCCGGTGCACCTCGACCCGGCGGCCATCCGCGCCGCCACCGGCGAGGTCCCGCCGCTGCTGCGTGGCCTGGTTCGCGCACCGGCGCGGCGGGTCGCGGCGACGACCGGCGCGGCCGGAGCGTTCGCGGACAGCCTGTCCGGGCTGGCCGCCGACGAGCAGCGTGACCGGCTTCTGACGCTGGTCCGCGGCGAGGTCGCGGGCGTGCTCGGCTACGACTCGGGCGACGAGGTCGACCCGGCCAAGGCGTTCCGCGAGGCCGGCTTCGACTCGCTGACCGCGATCGAGCTGCGCAACCGCCTGCACACGGCCACCGGCCTGCGGCTGCCCGCGACGCTGGTGTTCGACTACCCGACACCGGACGCGCTCGCCGGGCACGTCCACTCTGAACTGTTCGGCGGCCAGGAAGCCGTCGAGGTCGTCGCGGCCAACGGTTCCGACGACCCGATCGCGATCGTCGCGATGAGCTGCCGCTACCCGGGCGGCGTCGCGACACCCGAGCAGCTGTGGGACCTCGTCGCGGCCGGCGGTGACGCCATCACGACGTTCCCGGACAACCGCGGCTGGGACCTCGACGGGCTGTACCACCCGGACCCCGACCACCTCGGCACCAGCTACTCGCGTGAAGGTGGGTTCCTGCACGACGCGGGCGGCTTCGATCCGGTGTTCTTCGGGATCTCGCCGCGCGAGGCGGTCACGATGGACCCGCAGCACCGGTTGCTGCTGGAGACGTCCTGGGAGGCCTTCGAACGCGCTGGCATCGCGCCGGAAGCGTTGCGCGGCAGCAAGACCGGCGTCTTCGCCGGCGTGATGTACCACGACTACTCCGCGCTGCTCGACGGCGCGGACGAGGACTACGAAGGCCACCTCGGCACCGGCAACGCGGGCAGCATCGCCTCCGGCCGGGTCGCCTACACCTTCGGGCTCGAGGGCCCGGCGGTCACGGTGGACACCGCCTGTTCGTCCTCTTTGGTCGCCCTGCACTGGGCGCTTCAGGCGCTGCGCAACGGCGAATGCACCATGGCGCTCGCCGGTGGCGTGACGGTCATGGCGACGCCGAACGCGTTCATCGAGTTCTCCCGCCAGCGCGGCCTCGCCGCCGACGGCCGGTGCAAGGCGTTCTCCGCGGACGCCGACGGCACGGGCTGGTCCGAAGGCGCGGGCATGATCCTGCTGGAGCGCCTCTCCGACGCCCAGCGCAACGGGCACCCGGTGCTGGCGGTCGTGCGTGGCAGCGCGATCAACCAGGACGGTGCGTCCAACGGCCTGACCGCACCGAACGGTCCGTCGCAGCAACGGGTGATCCGGCAGGCCTTGGCCAACGCGGGTCTCGCACCGTCCGATGTGGACGTCGTCGAGGCGCACGGGACCGGGACGTCGCTGGGCGACCCGATCGAGGCGCAGGCGCTGCTCGCGACCTACGGCGCCGAGCGCACCGGCGACCCGCTGTGGCTCGGCTCGCTCAAGTCGAACATCGGCCACAGCCAGGCGGCCGCGGGTGTCGGCGGCGTGATCAAGATGGTCATGGCGCTGCGCAGCGGCGAACTGCCCAAGACCCTGCACGCCGACGAGCCGTCGCCGCACGTCGACTGGGCGTCGGGTGCGGTCGAGCTGCTGACCGAGGCGCGGGCCTGGCCGGTGACCGGACGGGCGCGCCGCGCGGCGGTGTCGTCCTTCGGGTTCAGCGGCACCAACGCCCACGCGATCATCGAGCAGGCCCCGGAACCCGCGCCGAAGCCGCAGGTCCCGGCGCCGGAGGTGGTCCCGCTGGTGCTGTCGGCGAAGTCGCCGGCCGCGCTGACCGAGCAGGCCGCGCGGCTGCGCGAGCACCTGACGGCCGGGTTCGAACCGGTGGACGTCGCGGCCTCGCTGCACATCCGCACCCGGTTCGAGCACCGGGCGGTGATCACCGGCGCCGACCGTGACGGGCTGCTCGACGGCCTGACCACGACCGAAGCCGTCGAGGCAGGATCGGGCGGGACGGCGTTCTTGTTCACCGGCCAGGGCAGCCAGCGGCTCGGCATGGGCCACGAGCTGTACGAGACCTACCCGGTGTTCGCGGCAGCCTTCGACGCGATCCGCGCCGAGTTCGACCTGGACCTCGACAGCACGGAGATCGACCGGACGCAGTACACCCAGGCGACCTTGTTCGCCCTGGAAGTCGCGTTGTTCCGGCTCTACGAGTCGTGGGGTCTGCGGCCGGACGTGCTGGTCGGCCACTCGATCGGCGAGCTGGCGGCCGCGCACGTCGCGGGAGTGCTCTCGCTGGCCGACGCGGTAACCCTGGTGTCGGCGCGTGGCCGGCTCATGCAGGCGCTGCCGGATGGCGGCGCGATGGTGGCGATCCAGGCGTCCGAAGCCGAGGTTTCGGTATATCTGTCTGACCGTGTGACCTTCACTGCGCCGAACGGTCTGGCCCCGACGGTATATCCGTCAGACGGTACGACCGTTGGTACGCCGAGTGATCTGGCCCCGACGGTATATCCGTCTGACCGTGTAACCATCGCTAAGCCGAGTGACCTGGCCTCGACGGTATATCGGTCAGACCGTGTGACCATTGCCGCGCTGAACGGCCCGGACTCGACGGTCATCTCCGGCGACGAGGGTGCTGTTCTGGCCGTCGCGGCGTACTTCGCCGACCTGGGCCGGAAGACCAAGCAGCTCACGGTTAGCCACGCGTTCCACTCTCCGCTGATGGACCCAATGCTGGACGAGTTCCGCGGTATAGCGGAGTCTCTGACATACGGTCAGTCGGTTATACCGATCGTTTCGAACGTGACCGGCGACCTGGTGACCGAGTTCGATGCGGATTACTGGGTGCGACACGTCCGGGAAGCCGTCCGCTTCCTCGACGGCGTCCGCATGGCCGCAGCCCGGGGCGTCACGACGTTCGTCGAGCTGGGCCCCGACGGCGTGCTGTCCGCGCTCGGCCAGGAGATCGTCCCCGAGGCGACCTTCGTCCCGGCCCTGCGCAAGGGCCGGCCGGAGGCACTGACCGCCGTCACCGCGCTCGGGGCGGCCCACGCCCACGGCGCCGACGTCGACTGGGCCGCCGTCCTCGGCGGCGCCGGGCAGCACGTCGACCTGCCGACCTACGCCTTCCAGCGCGAGCTGTACTGGCCGAAGCCGGGCACCCGCACCGGCGATCTGACCGCGGCCGGCCTCGGCGCGGCGGACCACCCGCTGCTGGGCGCGGCCGTCGCCCGGGCCGACGACGGCGGCTTCCTGCTCACCGGGCGGCTCTCGCTCAAGACCCACCCGTGGCTGGCCGAACACACCGTGCGCGACGTCGTCGTGCTGCCCGGGACGGCCTTCGCCGACCTGGCGCTGCACGCCGGCGAACCGGCCGGCTGCGACCGCGTCGAGGAACTGGTCCTCGAGGCACCGCTGGTCATCCCGGCCGATGGCGTAGTCGTGCAGGTCTCGCTCGGTGCCGAAGACGAGTCGGGCCACCGCCCGCTCGTCGTGCACTCCCGCATCGGCGACGCGCCCTGGGTGCGCCACGCCACCGGTGAGCTGGCGCCCGGCGCAGGCGCCGCGACGCCGTTCGCGGCCGAGTGGCCGCCGTCCGGTGCCGCACCGGTCGACGTCTCCGCGCTCTACGAAGGCCTGCTGGCCGGCGGCCTCGGTTACGGCCCGGTGTTCCAGGGCCTGACCACGGCCTGGCGGCGGGACGGCGAGGTGTTCGCCGAGGTCACGCTGCCGGACGACGCCGACGTCACCGGGTTCGGCCTGCACCCGGCGCTGTTCGACGCGGCCCTGCACGGGGTCGGGCTCGGCGCGTTCGTCGAGGACACCGGGACGGCGAGGCTGCCGTTCAGCTGGACCGGCATCGAGCTGCACGCCACCGGCGCCCGCACGCTGCGGGTCCGCTTGGCGGCCGCGGGCACCGACGCGGTGTCCGTGCACGCCGCCGACACCGCCGGCAAGCCGGTGCTGTCGGTCGAAGCGCTTTCCCTGCGCCCGGTGTCGGGCCTCCCGGTCGACGACGTCGTTCGCCAGTCGCTGTACACAGTGGACTGGACGGCCGTCGCCGTGCCCGCCGAGACCGACCCGGACACCCCGGTTCTGCTGGCGCCAAGCGGTGAAACGCCGGACGAGGTCCGCGCCGCGGTACACCTCGTGCTCGACGCGCTCCAGCGACAGTCCGATCCGGACAGCCGGCTGGCCGTCGTCACCCGCGGCGCGGCCGCGGTGCTGGACGGCGACAACCCGGACCTCGCCGGTGCCGCCGTGTGGGGCCTGGTCCGCGCGGCCCAGGCCGAGCAGCCCGGCCGGTTCACGCTGATCGACCTCGACGCGACGGCTGACCTCGCCGAGCTGCCGGGGATCCTCACCTCCGGTGAACCGCAGCTCGCCGTCCGCGGCGGAGCCGTGCTCGCGCCCCGGCTGGCCCGGGCCGCGGTCGCGGACCACGAACCCACGACGTTCGACGGAACAGTGCTGGTCACCGGCGCGACGGGCGCGCTCGGCGCGGTCTTCGCCCGCCGGCTCGCCGAACGCGGCGCGCGGCACCTGCTGCTGGTCAGCCGGTCCGCCACCGCGGACTCGCTGGCCGACCTGACCGCCAAACTCACCGGGCTCGGTGCGGACGTGACCGTCGCGGCCTGCGACGTCGCGGACCGGGACGCCCTGGCCGCGCTGCTGGCCGAGCACCCGGTGACCGGCGTGGTGCACGCGGCCGGCGTCCTCGACGACGGCGTGCTGGCGTCGCTCACCCCCGAACGCGTCGACGCCGTGCTGCGGCCGAAGGTCGACGCCGCGTGGAACCTCCACGAGCTGGCCGGCGACGCGTCCCTGTTCGTGCTGTTCTCCTCGGCTTCCGGGGTGTTCGGCGGCGCGGGCCAGGGAAGCTACTCGGCCGCGAACGCCTACCTGGACGCGCTGGCGCACCGCCGGCACGCGGCCGGGCAGGCCGCGACCTCGCTCGCGTGGGGCCTGTGGGCCGGCGCCGACAGCATGGCCGCGGACCTGGCCGAGGCCGACCTGCGGCGGATGTCCGCCGCCGGGATCGGCGCACTGTCCACGGAGGACGGTCTGACGCTGTTCGACGCGGCACTGTCCACAGGGGACGCCGTGCTGGTACCGGTGCGGCTGGACCTGGCCGCGGTCCGGGCCCGGGGCGCGGTGCCGTCGTTGCTGCGGGGGCTGGTGCCCGCGCCGAAGCGGCGGGCGGCGGTCTCGACCGTCACCGCGTCGCTGGAGCAACGACTCGGTGCCCTCGACCCGGCCGAGCGCGAACGGGCGCTGTCCGACCTGGTCCGTACCGAGGTCGCGCAGGTGCTCGCGTTCGCCTCGGCGGACGCGGTCGGCGCCGCACGGACGTTCACCGAACTCGGCTTCGACTCGCTGACCGCGATCGAGCTGCGCAACAAACTGCACACGGCGACCGGCCTGCGGCTGCCCGCCACGCTGATCTTCGACTACCCGACGCCGGACGCGCTCGCCGCGTACCTCGCGGGCGAACTGTTCGGAGTGGACGGTCCCGCCGAGTTCGAGGCCATTGTCGCCGCGGACGAGCCGATCGCGATCGTCGCGATGAGCTGCCGGTTCCCCGGCGGCGTCACGACCCCGGAAGAGCTGTGGGACCTGGTCGCCGGGGGCGTGGACGGCATGACGCCGTTCCCCGCCGACCGCGGCTGGGACGTCGAAGGGCTGTACCACCCGGACCCCGACCACGTCGGCACGAGCTACGCCCGCGAGGGCGGGTTCCTGCGTGACGCGGCGAACTTCGACCCCGAGTTCTTCGGCATCTCGCCGCGTGAAGCGGTGACGATGGACCCGCAGCACCGCTTGCTGCTGGAGACGTCGTGGGAGGCCATCGAACGGGCCGGCATCGCGCCGGAAGCGTTGCGCGGCAGCCGGACCGGCGTGTTCGCCGGGATCATGTACCACGACTACGCCAACCTCCTGGAGGCCGCGCCGGAGGACTACGTCGGCCACCTCGGCACCGGCAACGCGGGCAGCGTCGCCTCCGGCCGCGTGTCCTACACCTTCGGGCTCGAAGGCCCGGCGGTGACCATCGACACCGCGTGCTCGTCGTCGCTGGTCGCCCTGCACTGGGCGGTCCAGGCGCTGCGCCACGGCGAGTGCACGATGGCTCTCGCGGGTGGCGCCACGGTGATGGCCACGCCGGGCGCGTTCCTGGAATTCTCGCGTCAGCGCGGGCTTTCGGCGGACGGCCGGTGCAAGGCGTTCTCCGCCGACGCCGACGGCACGGGCTGGTCCGAAGGCGCCGGCATGATCCTGCTGGAGCGCCTCTCCGACGCCCAGCGCAACGGCCACCCCGTGCTGGCGGTCGTGCGCGGCAGCGCGATCAACCAGGACGGCGCGTCCAACGGCCTGACCGCGCCGAACGGCCCGTCGCAGCAACGCGTGATCCGGCAGGCACTGGCCGATGCCGGTCTGTCCACTTCGGACGTCGACGCGGTCGAGGCGCACGGCACGGGGACGTCGCTGGGCGACCCGATCGAGGCGCAGGCGCTGCTGGCGACCTACGGCGCCGAGCGCGCGGGTGACCCGCTGTGGCTGGGCTCGCTCAAGTCGAACATCGGTCACAGCCAGGCGGCCGCCGGTGTCGGCGGCGTGATCAAGATGGTGCAGGCGCTGCGCAACGGCGTCCTGCCGAAGACGCTGCACGTCACCGAGCCGTCGCCGCACGTCGACTGGGCCTCCGGCGCGGTCGAGCTGCTGACCGAGACGCGGGACTGGCCGGTCACCGGCCGGACCCGCCGGGCGGGCGTGTCGTCGTTCGGGTTCAGCGGCACCAACGCCCACGTGATCATCGAGCAGGCCCCGGAACGCGCCCCGCTGACGGTCGAGGCTCCGGCCGTCGCTCCGCTGGTCTTCTCGGCGCGGACGCCGGAAGCCTTGCGGGAACAGGCCGAACGTCTGCGCGCGGCGCTGACCACAGTGGACGTCGCCGAGCTGGGTTCGGCGCTCGTTACCCGGCGCTCGCTGTTCGAGCACCGCGCGGTCGTCCTCGACCCGGCCGGTCTGGAAGGGCTCGCCGGTGCCGTCACCGGTGAAGTCACCGACGGCGGCACGGCGTTCCTCTTCACCGGCCAGGGCAGCCAGCGGGCCGGCATGGGCCGCGAGCTGTACGAGACTTTCCCGGTGTTCGCGGCGGCGTTCGACGCGGTGCGGGCGGAGTTCGACTTCGACCTCGACGGCGGTGACGTCGACGAGACGCAGTACGCCCAGGCGAACCTGTTCGCGCTGGAAGTGGCGTTGTTCCGGCTCTTCGAGCACTTCGGCGTCACGCCCGGCTCGCTGTCCGGGCACTCGATCGGCGAGCTGGCGGCCGCCCACGCGGCCGGGGTGTTCTCGCTGGCCGACGCGGTGCGGCTGGTCTCCGCCCGGGGCCGTCTCATGCAGGCGCTCCCGGCCGGCGGGGCGATGGTCGCGATCCAGGCCACCGAGGCCGAGATCACGCCTCACCTGTCGGACCGGGTGGCCATCGCCGCGCTCAACGGTGACGAGTCCACAGTGGTCTCCGGTGACGAAGATGCCGTGCTGGCCGTCGCGGAACAGTTCAAGGACCGCAAGACCAAGCGGCTCACGGTGAGCCATGCGTTCCACTCGTCCCACATGGACGCGATGCTGGACGACTTCCGCGCCGTCGCCGAGACGGTGACCTACCACGAGCCGCGGATCCCCCTGGTCACCACCGGTGGGACGGCCGAGCCGACCACGCCGGACTACTGGGTCGGCCAGGTCCGCAACGCGGTCCGGTTCACCGACGCGATCCGGACGCTGGACGCCGCTGGTGTCACGACGTTCGTCGAGCTGGGCCCGGACGGCGTGCTGTCCGCGCTCGGCCGCGAGCTGCTGCCGGACGCGACCTTCGCGCCCGCGCTGCGCAAGGGCCGGTCCGAGCCGGACACCCTGGTCACGGCGCTGGCCGAGGCGCACGTCCACGGAACGACCGTGGACTGGACGGCCCTGTACCCGGTGGCCGCGCAGGTCGACCTGCCGACCTACCCGTTCCAGCGCGTGCGGTACTGGCCGCGGCCGGGCAACGCCACGGGCGACGCCGCCGGTCTCGGCCTGGGCGCGGCGGAGCACCCGCTGCTGGGCGCGGCCGTGAGCCGCGCCGACGGTGACGGGTTCCTGCTCACCGGCCGGCTGTCGACGCAAACTCACCCGTGGCTGGCCGAGCACGCGGTGGGCGGCGCGATCCTCGTGCCGGGCACGGCGTTCGTCGAGCTCGCGGTGCGCGCGGCCGACCTCGCCGGGTGCCGCCAGGTCGAGGAGCTGACCATCGAGGCACCGCTGGTGCTCCCGGAGCGCGGCGCGGTGCAGATCCAGGTGTGGGTCGGCGCGGCGGACGCGGCCGGGCGTCGCGAGCTGACGCTGTACTCGCGGGCCGAGGACGTGGCCGACCTGCCGTGGACCCGCAACGCCGGCGGTCTCATCGCGGCCGACGCCCCCGCGGTCCCCGAGTCGCTCGCCGAATGGCCGCCCGCCGCGCAGCCGGTCGACGTCGGCACGCGGTACGACGACCTGGCCGCCGCCGGCTTCGGCTACGGCCCGGCGTTCCAGGGCCTGACCGCGGCCTGGCAGCGTGCCGGCGAGGTGTTCGCCGAGGTCAGCCTGCCCGAGGACGTCGAGGTCACTGGTTTCGGTGTGCACCCGGCGCTGCTCGACGCGGCCCTGCACGCGGTCGGTCTCGGCGACCTGCTCGACGACGACCGGGCGCGCCTGCCGTTCTCGTGGGCGGGTGTCGGCCTGCACGCCGAAGGCGCCCGCACACTGCGGGTCCGGCTGGCGAAGGCCGGTCCGGACGCGGTGTCGCTGACCGCAGCCGACGAGTCCGGCGCGGCCGTGGTGTCGGCCGAGTCGCTGGTGCTGCGCCCGATGGCGGTGGAGGACCTCGCGAAGCGGCCCGAGTCGCTGTTCCGGATCGACCAGTTGGAGGTCCTCAGTGGACAGTCCACAGCAGACTGGGAGGTGTACGACCAAGCCGGCACCGGTGACACGCCGGACGACGTCCGCGCGGCCACCCACCGCGTCCTGGCCGTCCTGCAGGACTGGCTGACCAAGCCGGAAGACGCGCGGCTCGCGGTTGTCACGCGGGGCGACAGCCTCGCCGCGGCCGCGATGCACGGCCTGGTCCGCTCGGCCCGCACCGAACACCCGGACCGGTTCGCGCTGGTCGCCCTCGACGCCGAGGCCGGCCCCGAGGACCTGCGCGCCGCGCTGACGTCCGGCGAGCCCGAGGTGACGGTCCGCGACGGCAAGCTCTACGCGCCGCGGCTGGCGCGGGCGACAGTGTCCGCACCGGCGTTCACCACCGACGGCACGGTCCTGCTCACCGGCGGCACCGGCGCGCTCGGCGCCGCCGTGGCGGAGTACCTGGTCACCGAGTGCGGAGTGCGGCGGCTGGTCCTGACCAGCCGGCGTGGCCCGGACGCTCCAGGCGCCGCAGAACTGCGGAACGCCCTGGTCAGCGCCGGTGCCGAGGTCGACGTCGTGGCCTGCGACGCGGCCGACCGCGACGCCTTGGCCGCGCTGCTGGCCGGGATCACCGACCTCAAGGCCGTGGTGCACGCGGCCGGCGTCCTCGACGACGGTGTGCTGTCGTCGCTGACGCCCGAGCGTCTCGACGCGGTGCTGCGGCCGAAGGTCGACGCCGCGTGGAACCTCCACGAGCTGACCTCGGACCTCGACGCGTTCGTGCTGTTCTCCTCCGCGGCCGGCGTGTTCGGCGGCGCGGGGCAGGGCAACTACGCCGCCGCAAACGCTTTCCTTGACGCCCTGGCCACCCAGCGCCGAGCGGCCGGGCTGCCCGCGACGTCGCTCGCTTGGGGCCTGTGGGCGACCGGCACGAGCATGGCCGGGCATTTGGGTGACACGGACCTGGGCCGCCTCGCCGGCGCGGGTGTCGCCGCACTGTCCACCGAGGACGGTCTCGCGCTGTTCGGCGCCGGTCTGTCCGCGGAGGACGCCGTGCTGGTGCCGATCCGGCTGGACCTCGCCGCCGTGCGGGCGTCCGGCCAGGTGCCGCCGCTGCTGCGCGGCCTCGTGACCGCCCCGCTCCGGCGGACCGCGGTCGCCGTGACCGGCTCGCAGCTGAGCCAGGATGGGATCCTCGACCTCGTGCGCGGCGAAGTCGCGACGGTGCTCGGGTTCGCCTCGGCCGCCGCCGTCGGCGCGACCCGGGCCTTCACCGAGCTCGGTTTCGACTCGTTGACCGCGATCGAGCTGCGTAACCGGCTCAACGCGGCCACCGGGCTGCGGCTGCCCGCGACGCTGATCTTCGACCACCCGACGCCGTCGGCGCTGGCCGAAGAGATCGTCGGACGCCTGTTCGGTTCCGAAGAGCAGGCCGTCGCGGAAGTGACCACAAGGGCCGACGAGCCGATCGCCATCGTGGCGATGAGCTGCCGCTTCCCGGGCGGTATCACCAGCCCCGAGCAGCTGTGGGCGCTGGTCGAGTCCGAACAGGACGCGATCGGCCCGATGCCCGCGGACCGCGGCTGGGACCTCGACGCGCTGTACGACCCCGACTCCACGCGGCCGGGCACGAGCTACACCCGCCACGGCGGATTCCTGCGCGACGTCACCGAGTTCGACCCCGAGTTCTTCGGGATCAGCCCGCGTGAAGCCCTGGCCATGGACCCGCAGCAGCGGATGCTGCTGGAGACGTCGTGGGAGGTCTTCGAACGGGCCGGGATCCCGGCGGAGTCAATTCGCGGCAGCCGGACCGGTGTGTTCGCCGGCCTGATGTACCACGACTACGTCAGCCTTCTCGAGCGATCGAAGGACGACGTCGCCGGGCACCTCGGCACCGGCAACTCGGGCAGCGTCGTCACCGGGCGGCTGTCCTACCACTTCGGACTCGAGGGCCCGGCGGTCACTGTGGACACCGCGTGCTCGTCTTCGCTGGTGGCGCTGCACCTCGCCGCACAGGCCCTGCGCAACGGCGAGTGCACGATGGCTCTGGCCGGCGGCGTCACGGTGATGTCGACGCCCGCCGCGTTCATCGAGTTCAGCAAGCAGCGCGGGCTTTCCCCGGACGGCCGCTGCAAGGCGTTCTCCGCGGACGCCGACGGCACCGGCTGGGCCGAAGGCGCCGGCATGATCCTGCTGGAGCGGCTGTCCGACGCCCAGCGCAACGGGCACCCGGTGCTCGCCGTCGTGCGCGGTACCGCGATCAACCAGGACGGCGCGTCCAACGGCCTGACCGCGCCGAACGGCCCGTCGCAGCAACGCGTGATCCGTCAAGCCCTCGCCGACGCCGGTCTGTCCACTTCGGACGTCGACGTTGTCGAGGCGCACGGCACCGGGACGTCGCTGGGCGACCCGATCGAGGCGCAGGCACTGCTGGCCACGTACGGCGCCGACCGCGCCGGCGACCCGCTGTGGCTCGGCTCGCTGAAGTCGAACATCGGCCACAGCCAGGCCGCGGCCGGCGTCGGCGGGATCATCAAGATGGTCATGGCGATGCGGCACGGCACGCTGCCGAAGACGCTGCACGTCTCCGAGCCGTCGGGGCACATCGACTGGACCGCGGGCGCGGTGGAACTGCTCACCGAGGCCCGGCCCTGGCCGTCGGTGGATCGGCCGCGCCGCGCGGCGGTGTCGTCGTTCGGGTTCAGCGGCACCAACGCGCACACGATCATCGAGCAGGCACCGGCCTCTGCAGAGGTGCCCGCGGGCGAGGACGTCCTGGCTCCGCTGGTGCTCTCGGCGAAGACCGCCGACGGCGTCCGCGCCCAGGCAGGCCGGCTGCTGGAACTGTTCGAAGTGGACCCTCCGCGCATGACCGACGTGGCACTTTCGCTGATTCAGTGCCGCCACCGGATGGAGCACCGGAGCGTCCTGCTCGCGCGGGACGCCGACGAGGCCCGCACGGGTCTCGCCGCGCTGGCCGCGGGGGAGCCCGCCAACGCCGTGCACGGCCTGGCCGGCACGGGGAAGGTCGCGTTCGTCTTCCCCGGCCAGGGTTCGCAGTGGCCGCGGATGGCCGTCAAGCTGCTGGAGACCTCACCGGTCTTCGCTGCGCGGATGGCCGAATGCGCCGAGGCGCTGGCCCCGTTCGTCGACTGGTCGCTGCTCGACATCCTGCGCGCGGCGGAACCGCTGGAACGCGTCGACGTCGTCCAGCCCGCGCTGTGGGCGATGATGGTCTCGCTGGCTGCGGTCTGGCGCTACCACGGCGTCGAGCCGGCTGCGGTGGTCGGCCACTCACAGGGCGAGATCGCCGCGGCGGTCGTCGCAGGTGCACTGTCCCTTGAGGATGGTGCACTGGTGGTCGCGTTGCGCAGCAAGGCGATCCTCGCACTGGCCGGGCGCGGCGGCATGGTCTCCGTGCCGCTCCCGCCGGACGAGGTCGCCGTTTCCCTTGAGCCGTGGGGCGACCGGATCTCCATCGCGGTCGTCAACGGGCCGCGGGCGACCGTGGTCTCGGGCGACGCCGACGCCCTGGACGAGTTCCTCGCCCGCTGCGAGGAGCAGGAGATCCGGGCCAAGCGGATTCCGGTGGACTACGCGTCCCACTCGGCGCACGTCGCGTCCCTGGAAGCGGAACTGCTGGACGTGCTCGCCCCGGTGCGCCCGCGCCCGGCGGAGATCCCGTTCTACTCCACGGTGACCGGCTCGCCGGTCGCCGACTCGGGCCTCGACGCCGGGTACTGGTACCGGAACCTGCGCCAGACGGTGCGGTTCACCGACGCGATCGAGGCCCTGGCCGGCCACGGACACGACGTGTTCGTCGAGGTCAGCCCGCACCCGGTGGTCGCCACCGGGCTGCAGGACATCCTCGAGGACGCGGGTGTGCCCGCGACCGTCACCGGCACCTTGCGCCGGGACCAAGGTGGCTTCGCCCGCGTGCTCACCTCGCTCGCGCAGGCCCACACCGGCGGTGCGCGGGTGGCGTGGGACACCGTGTTCACGGGAGGCCGGCGGATCGATCTGCCGACCTACGCCTTCCAGCGCAGCCGCTTCTGGCCTGAGCTGGTCGACACCGTGACCACGGGTGACGGGTTCGCCGACAGCTCCTTCTGGGACGCCGTCGACAGCGACGATCCGGCCGCAGTCGCGGCCGCTTTGGAGATCGACGGCACCGACGAGGAGACACTGCGGGCCGCACTGCCCGTGTTGTCGACTTGGCGACGCAACCGCCGCGACAAGTCCACAGTGGACAAGTGGCGGTACCGGATCGCGTGGACTTCGCTGGACATCCAGGCCGCGCAGCTGGACGGCGATTGGCTGGTGCCGGTCCCGGCCGACGCACACGCCGAGATCGAGGCCGTCACCGCACTGCTGACCGCCCACGGCGCCCGGCCGCACGTGGTCCCGGTCGAACCGGGCACGTCGGCCGACGAGCTGGCTGCTCTGCTCTTGGCGGAATCGGGCGCCGCGGCCGACGCGCCGGATGCGTTTGCCGAGCCGCAGCAGTTCCGTGGAGTCCTGTCCCTGCTGGCACTCGACGAGCGGCCCGACCCCGAGCACCCCGTCGTCCCGGCCGGGCTCGCGCTGACCGCCGCACTGATCCGTGCACTGGACGGCGTCGCGGCTCCGCTGTGGCTCGCCACGCGTGGCGCCGTCTCGGCGGGCCGGTCCGACCGGCTGACCTCGGCCGTCCAGGCGCAGGTCTGGGGGCTCGGCCGGGTCGCCGGGCTGGAGCACCCCGAACGCTGGGGTGGCCTGCTCGACCTGCCGGAAGACCTCGACCCGCGGGCTTCGGCCCGGGTGGCCGCGGTGCTCGCCGGCACCACAGCCGAGGACCAGTTGGCGGTGCGCCCGTCCGGCGTCTTCGCCCGCCGTCTGGTGCGCGCCCCGCTGGCCGAGCGGCCGGCGATCACCGGCTGGACTCCGCGCGGCACGGTGCTCGTCACCGGCGGTACCGGCGCGGTCGGTGCGCAGATCGCGCGCTGGCTGGCTCGAAACGGCGCTGAGCACCTGGTGCTTACCAGCCGCCGTGGTCTCGATTCGCCTGGCGCACAAGAGCTGGTCGAGGAGCTGACCGGGCTTGGCGCCCAGGTCACCGTCGACCCGTGCGACGTCGCCGACTACGCGTCGGTGCGCCGGCTCACCGTCGAGCACCGGTTCACCGCTGTGCTGCACGCCGCGGGGGTCGGGATCTCGCCGCCGCTGGCCGAAACCGGCCCCGCCGACCTCGCGGTCAACGCGGCCGCGAAGGTCGCGGGCGCGGCCAACCTGGACCGCGCGCTGGCGGACGTCGAGCTGGACGCGTTTGTGCTCTTCTCCTCCAACGCCGGCGTCTGGGGCGGCGGCGGCCAGGGCGCGTACGCCGCGGCCAACGCCTTCCTCGACGCCTTCGCCGAGCAGCGCCGCGCCCGCGGCGCCCGGGCCACCTCGGTGGCGTGGGGCGCGTGGGCCGAGGGCGGCATGGCCGAAGGCGAAGCCGGCGAGCAGATGCGCCGGCGCGGGCTGCGGCCGATGACGCCGGACCTGGCGATCTCGGTGCTGCAGCAGGCTCTCGACGCGGACGAGACGTTCCTCGCGGTGGCCGATGTGGACTGGGCGAAGTTCGCACCCGCGTTCACCGCGCTGCGAGCGCGTCCGCTGATCGCCGATCTGCCTGAAGTGTCCGCTTTGGACGTCGAAACGACGGCAACAGTCCACAGCGGACTGGCCGGTCGACTCGCCGAACTGCCCGCGGCCGAACGCAAGCGCGTGCTGCTCGACCTGGTCCGCGCCGAGGCGGCCGCGGTGCTCGGTCACACCGGCACCGACGCCGTCCCGCCCGCGCGGGCGTTCCGCGAGCTGGGCTTCGACTCGGTGACGGCGGTCGAGGTCCGCACCCGGCTGGTCACGGCCACCGGGCTCAAGCTGCCCGCGACCCTGGTGTTCGACTACCCGACCCCCCTCGACCTGACCACGTTCCTGCTGGGCGAGCTGCTCGGCGCCGAGCCGGAGAAGGTCACCGCGGTCGTCACGACCGGGTCCGACGAGCCGATCGCGATCGTCGCGATGGGCTGCCGGTTCCCCGGCGGTGTCCGCTCGCCCGAGGACCTCTGGCGGCTGGTCGCGGCCGGTGACGACGCGATCGGGCCGTTCCCGGCCGACCGCGGCTGGGACCTGGACTCGCTGTACCACCCGGACCCGGAGCACGCGGGCACGACCTACACCAAGGAGGGCGGTTTCCTCCACGACGCAGGGGAGTTCGACCCCGGCCTGTTCGGCATCAGCCCGCGTGAGGCGCTGGCGATGGATCCGCAGCAGCGGTTGCTGCTGGAGACGTCGTGGGAGGTCTTCGAGCGCGCGGGCATCGACGTGCGGACCCTGCGCGGCACCCGGACCGGGGTGTTCCTCGGCGCGGCGGCCTCCGGGTACGGCGCGGGCGCCGGTGAGCTGCCCGACGGCGTCGAGGGCCACATGCTGACCGGCAACGTCGGCAGTGTCCTTTCCGGACGGCTGGCCTACTCCTACGGGCTCGAGGGTTCGGCGGTCACGCTCGACACCGCGTGCTCGTCGTCGTTGGTCGCGCTGCACTGGGCCGCGCAGGCCCTGCGGTCGGGCGAGTGCTCGATGGCCCTGGCCGGCGGCGTCGCCGTGATGGCCGACCCGGGCGGGTTCGTCGAGTTCGCCCGGCAGCGCGGCTTGGCCGCCGACGGCCGGTGCAAGCCCTTCGCCGAGGCGGCGGACGGCACCGGCTGGTCCGAAGGCGTCGGCCTGCTCCTGCTGGAGCGGCTGTCCGACGCCCGGCGCCACGGCCACCAGGTCCTGGCGGTCGTGCGGGGCTCCGCGGTGAACTCCGACGGCGCGTCCAACGGCCTCAGCGCCCCCAACGGCCCCGCACAGCAGAAGGTGATCCGCCAGGCGCTGGCCAACGCCGGACTGGCTGCTTCGGACGTCGATGTCGTGGAAGCGCACGGCACCGGCACCCGGCTCGGCGACCCGATCGAGGCCCAGGCGCTGCTGGCGACCTACGGCCGCGACCGGTCCGAGCCGCTGTGGCTGGGTTCGCTGAAGTCCAACATCGGGCACACGCAGTCCGCGGCCGGTGTCGCGGGCGTGATCAAGATGGTCCAGGCCATGCGGCACGGCGTGCTGCCGGCCAGCCTGCACGTCGACGAGCCGTCGACGCAGGTCGACTGGTCGGCCGGCGCGGTCGAGCTGCTGACCACCGCCCAGCCGTGGCCCGAGACCGGTGTACCGCGGCGGGCCGGGGTGTCCGCGTTCGGTGTCTCCGGGACCAACGCGCACGCGATCATCGAGGCCGTTCCCGCCGAGGAACCGGCCGACGTGGTCGAGTCGACGCTGCCGGTGCCGATCGTCCTTTCCGGACGGACGGCCGCCGCGCTGCGAGCCCAGGCGGCTTCGCTGGCCACCTCGGACACCCCGGACCTGGACGCCTTCGGGTACGCCCTGGCCACCACCCGGTCCGCGCTCGACCACCGCGCGGCGGTCCTGGCCACCGACCCCGACGGCCTGCGGGCGGCGCTGACCGCGCTGGCCGAGGACGTCACGGCACCCGGCGTGCTGCGTGGGGTCGCCCGCGACCGGGGCCAGCTGGCCTTCCTCTTCACCGGTCAGGGCAGTCAGCGGACCGGCATGGGCCGCGAGCTGTACGACGCGTTCCCGGTCTTCGCCGACGCGCTGGACGCGGTGTGCGCCGAGTTCGACGCGCACCTGGACCGTCCCCTTCGGACGGTGCTGTTCGAGGACGGCGAGCCCCTGGACCGGACCGGCTACACCCAGGCGGCCCTGTTCGCCCTGGAAGTGGCGTTGTTCCGGCTCTTCGAGCACTTCGGGTTCCAGCCGGACTTCCTGGCCGGGCACTCGATCGGCGAGCTGGCCGCGGCGCACGTCGCCGAGGTCCTGTCGCTGGCGGACGCCGTCACACTGGTCGCCGCACGCGGTCGTCTCATGCAGGCGCTTCCCGAGGGCGGCGCGATGGTGGCGATCCAGGCGACCGAGGCGGAGGTTTTGGTATATCTGTCAGACCGTGTGACCATCGCCGCGCTGAACAGCCCGGATTCGACGGTCGTCTCAGGTGACGAGGACGCCGTCCTCGCGATCGCCGTGCACTTCGCCGACCTGGGGCGGAAGACGAAGCGCCTCACGGTGAGCCACGCGTTCCACTCGCCGCTGATGGATCCGATGCTGGCGGAGTTCCGCGGTATAGCGGAGTCTCTGTCTTACGGTCAGTCGGTTATACCGATCGTCTCGAACGTCACCGGCGAGCTGGTGACGCGATTCGACGCCGACTACTGGGTGCGGCACGTGCGTGAGGCGGTGCGGTTCGCCGACGGCGTCCGGACGCTCGCCGCGAGCGGTGTCTCGGTGTTCGTCGAGCTGGGGCCGGACGGCGTGCTGTCGGCCATGGGCCAGGCGTGCGCCGACGGCGAGTTCGTCCCGGCCATGCGAGCCGGCCGGGCCGAGCCCGAGGCGCTGCTGACCGCGGTGCTCGGCGCGCACGTCCACGGCGTCGAACCGGACTGGGCCGCGGTGTTCGGCACCGCCGCCCGGCGCCGGGTCGAGCTGCCGACGTACCCCTTCCAGCGGCAGCGCTTCTGGCTGCAGACGGGCGCGGGCGGCGACGTCACGGCCGCCGGTCTCGGTGCCACCCGGCACCCGCTGCTGCGTGCGGCGGTGGCTCGGGCCGACGGGGACGGGTTCCTGCTCACCGGGCGCTTGTCCACGCAGCTCTTAAGCGGCGCGGCACCCGGTTCGGTGTTCGCCGAGCTGGTCTCGCGGGCCGCGGACGAGGCGGGCTGCGGGCTGGTCGAACGGCTGTCAGTCGACGCGCCGCTCGTGCTCCCCGAGCGCGGGGCGCTCCAGCTGCAGGTGTGGGTCGGCGAGCCGGACGGCTCCGGTTGCCGGGCCGTGACCGTCCACTCGCGACCGGAAGACGGCGGCGCGTGGATCAGGCACGCCGAAGGTGTGCTCGCGGTCGTGCTGCCCAAGATTCCCGAGTGGACGGACGAGGACGTCGTCGAGGTGTCGCTGCCCGAAGGCGTCGAGCCGGGGCGGTTCGGCCTGCACCCGGCGCTGCTCGACGCGGCGTTCGGCGGGCTGTCGCCGGTCGCCTGGTCGGGGTTCGCGCTGCACGCCTCGGGTGCCCGTGACCTGCGGGTTCGCCTGACCGACCTGGGTGACGACACCGTTTCGCTGCACGCGGTCGACGCCGAGGGCGTGGCCGTGGTTACCGCCGACGCGGTGACGCTGCGGCCGGCGGAGTCCGTGAAGACCGTCGACTCGCTGTTCCGGATCGACTGGGTGCCCGTCCAGGCAGGACTCACCGGCGAGCTGCCGGAGGTCTACCCGGTGCCCGCCGGCGAGTCGCCGGAGGACGTCCACCGGATCGTCGGTGACGTGCTCGCGAAGCTGCAGACCGGCGAGAACCTGGTCGTCGTGACGCAGGGTGCGGCCGGGCCGGACGCCGGTGCCGATCTCGCGGGTGCCGCGGTCTGGGGCCTGGTCCGTTCGGCGCAGTCCGAGCAGCCCGGCCGGTTCGTCCTGGTCGACACCGACGACACCGACGACACCGAGGCGGTGGCCGCGGCCGTCGGCACCGGGGAACCGCAGGTCGTCGCCCGCGACGGGGAACTGTTCGCACCGCGACTGGTGCGAGCGGCCGTCCCAGCCGAAGCGAAGACACTCGGCGAAGGCACGGTCCTGATCACCGGCGGCACCGGCGCCCTGGGCGCCGAGCTGGCGAAACACCTGGTCGCGACCCAGGGTGTGCGACGGCTGGTCCTGACCAGTCGTCGTGGCCCCGACGCGCCGGGCGCGGCCGAGCTGGTCGAAGAGCTGGTCGCCGCGGGCGCCGAGGTGGACGTCGTGGCCAGCGACGTCGCCGACCGCGAAGCCGCGGCGGACTTGCTCGACGGGATCGCCGACCTGACCGCCGTGGTGCACACCGCGGGCGTCCTCGACGACGGAATGCTGGCGTCCCTGACACCCGAGCGCGTCGCCACTGTGCTGCGGCCCAAGGTGGACGCGGCCTGGCACCTGCACGAGCTGACCGCCGACCGGGAGCTGACGGCGTTCGTCGTCTTCTCCTCGGCCGCCGGGGTGCTCGGCGGCGCCGGGCAGGCGAGCTACGCGGCGGCCAACGTGTTCCTCGACGCGCTGATGCAGCGACGCCGGAACACCGGGCGGCCCGGGACGTCGCTGGCCTGGGGCATGTGGTCCGGAGCCGGCAGCATGGCGGCCCGGCTCACCGCCGCTGACCTGCGGCGGATGACCGAAGCCGGGATCGGTGCCCTGTCCGTCGCGGACGGCATGGCGCTGTTCGACACGGCGGTGTCCACCAGCGACGCCGTGCTCGTGCCGATCAAGCTGGATCTGCCTGCCCTGCGGGCGAGCCTCACCGGTGAGGTGCCGCCGATGCTGCGCGGCCTGGTCACCGCCCAGCGTCGCCGGGCGGAAGTGTCCATAGTGGAACGCCCGAAGCGGCGCGACACCCGGGCGCTGCTCGACCTCGTCCGCGCCGAAGTGGCGGCCGTGCTCGGCTACCGCTCGGCCGCCGAGGTCGAACCGGACCTGCCGTTCCGCGAGCTCGGGTTCGACTCGCTGACCGCGGTCGAGCTGGCCAAGCGGGTCGGCGCGGCGACCGGGCAGACGCTGCCCTCGACGCTGGTGTTCGACTACCCGACGCCGGCCGTGCTCGCCGCACATCTGCGCGGCGACGAAGCGGACGACGTCATCACCCCCGCATCGAACGACGACGACCCGATCGCCATCGTCGCGATGAGCTGCCGCTTCCCCGGCGGCGTCACGACACCGGAAGAACTGTGGCAGCTGGTGGCCGACGGCTCGGACGCGATCACGCCGTTCCCGACGGATCGCGGCTGGGACCTGGACGCGCTCTACAACCCGGACCCCGACCACAGCGGCACGTGCTACATCCGCGAGGGCGGTTTCCTCGCCGGTGCGGGGGAGTTCGACCCGGCGTTCTTCGGGATCAGCCCGCGGGAAGCCCTCGCCATGGACCCGCAGCAGCGCTTGCTGCTCGAGATCACCTGGGAGGCGTTCGAACGGGCCGGGATCGACCCGCGCTCGGTGCGCGGCAGCCGGACCGGCGTGTTCGCCGGCACCAGCGGCCAGGACTACGGCACGCTGCTCGCCGGCACCGAGGAAGCCGAGGGCTACCTGGCCACCGGCACCGCGGCGAGCGTCGTCTCCGGCCGGCTGTCCTACACCTTCGGGCTCGAAGGCCCGGCGGTCACGATCGACACGGCGTGCTCGTCGTCGCTGGTGGCCCTGCACCTCGCGGCGCAGGCGCTGCGGGCCGGTGAGTGCTCGCTGGCGCTGGCGGGCGGCGTGATCGTCACGTCGACGCCGGGCGTGTTCGTCGAGTTCTCGCGGCAACGCGGGCTCGCGATGAACGGCCGCTGCAAGTCCTTCGCCGAGGCCGCCGATGGCACCGGCTGGGGCGAAGGCGCCGGAATGCTCGTGCTGGAAAGGCTTTCCGACGCCCAGCGCAACGGGCACCCGGTCCTCGCGGTGGTCCGCGGCAGCGCGGTCAACCAGGACGGCGCGTCCAACGGCCTGACCGCGCCGAACGGTCCCTCGCAGCAGCGGGTGATCCGCCAGGCCCTGGCCGCGGCCGGACTGTCCACTTCGGACGTCGACGCGGTCGAGGCGCACGGCACCGGCACGAAACTGGGCGACCCGATCGAGGCGCAGGCACTGCTGGCGACCTACGGCCAGGACCGGGAGACGCCGTTGCTGCTGGGCTCGCTGAAGTCCAACATCGGGCACACGCAGGCGGCCGCCGGCGTGGCCGGGGTGATGAAGATGGTCCTGGCCATGCAGCACGGGACGCTCCCGAAGACGCTGCACGTCGACGCACCGTCGTCCCAAGTGGACTGGACGGCGGGGGCGATCGAGCTGCTGACCGAGCCGCGCGAGTGGCCGGAGACCGGCCGTCCGCGCCGGGCCGGCGTCTCCTCGTTCGGCGTGAGCGGCACCAACGCGCACGTCGTCATCGAGCAGGCCCCGGCACCCGTGGTCCTGCCGGACGTGCAGGGCCCGGCCGTGGTCCCGGTCGTGCTCTCCGGCCACGACGCCGCCGCGCTCGCCGCGCAGGCGTCGAGGCTGCGCGAGCATGACGGCGAACCGGCGGAGCTGGCCTACGCGCTGGCCACCACCCGGTCCGTCTTCGAGCACCGTGCCGTGGTGCTCGCGAGTGATCGCGACGAGCTGCTCGCCGGGCTGGACGCGGTCGCGTCCGGCGGCTCGGCGGCGGGCGTCAGCAGCGGGACGGCACGGCCGGGCGGACTGGCGTTCGCCTTCTCCGGGCAGGGCAGCCAGCGGGCCGGCATGGGCCGCGAGTTGTACGACGCGTACCCGGTGTTCACCGCGGCGCTCGACGAGATCTGCGCCGCGTTCGACTCCCGGTTGGACAGTCCACTCAAGACGGTCATGTTCACCGAGAACGACCTGCTCGACCGCACGGTGTACACCCAGCCCGCGTTGTTCGCCCTGGAAGTGGCGCTCTTCCGGCTGCTGGCGAGCTGGGACGTCCGGCCGGACGTCCTGGTCGGCCACTCGATCGGCGAGCTGGCCGCGGCGCACGTCGCCGGGGTGCTCACCCTGGCCGACGCCGTCGAGCTGGTCGCCGCGCGCGGCCGGCTGATGCAGGAGCTGCCCTCGGGTGGCGCGATGGTCGCGGTCCAGGCATCCGAAGAGGAGGTCCTGCCGCTGCTGGCGGGCTTCGAGGACGTCGTCGGGATCGCGGCGGTCAACGGCCCGGCCGCGGTGGTCATCGCCGGCGACGAGGAGCCGGTGGCCGAGGTCGCGGCGCGGCTCGCCGCGCTGGGGCGCAAGACGAAGCGGCTGACCGTCAGCCACGCGTTCCACTCGCCGCGGATGGAGCCGATGCTGGCCGAGTTCGCCGCGATCGCGCAGCGGCTCGACTACCACGAGCCGACGGTGCCGCTGGTGTCCACCTTGACCGGTGCGCCGGTCACCGCGGAAGAGTTCCGCACGGCGGACTACTGGGTTCGCCACGTCCGCGCGGCGGTCCGGTTCGCCGACGGCATCCGCGCGGTGTTCGCCGCCGGAGTGTCCACTGTGGTCGAGCTCGGCCCGGACGGCGTGCTGACGGCGATGGCGCAGGACTGCGCCGCGGTCGACGGCGGCACGCCCGTGGTGGTGCCGGCGCTGCGACGCGGCCGTCCGGAGCCGGAGGCCCTGCTCACCGCGGTGGCCGCGGCTCACGTCAACGGCGTCGCCATGGACTGGGCGGCGCTGTTCACGCCGGGCCGGGTCGTCGCGCTGCCGACGTACCCGTTCCAGCGCGAGCGCTACTGGCCGGAACCGGTGGCCGCGCCCGCGCCGCGGGACGCCGCCGAGGACCGGTTCTGGGCGGCCGTCGAGCGCGAGGACGTCGACGAACTGGCCGGGACGCTCCCGGCGGGCGTCGACCGCGAGTCGCTCGGCACGCTCCTGCCGGTGCTGTCCGGCTGGCGGCGGCAACGCCGTGAACTGTCCACACTGGACGACTGGCGGTACCGGGTGTCGTGGACCGCGGTGGCCGAACCGGAGACACCGCTGTTCACCGGCGGCTGGCTGGTCGTCCTGCCCGAGACGGAAGCCGCGTGGTGCGGCCAGGTCGTCGAGGCGCTGCGGGCCCACGGTGCCGAGGTGCGCACGGTGCGCGGCACCGCGAACCTCGCGCAGGACGGCCTCCCGCTGGCCGGAGTGCTTTCGCTGCTGGCCGTGGACACCCGGCCGCACGCGGAGTACGGCATGGTCGCCACCGGCGTCGCGGGCACCCTGGAGCTGATCCAGGCGCTCGGCACGGCGGGGATCGATGCTCCACTGTGGACTGCCACGCGGGAGGCGGTGTACGGCGACCACGTCGACATCGCCGGCGCCGAGGTCTGGGGCCTGGGCCGGGTCGCGGCCCTGGAGCACCCGGACCGCTGGGGTGGCCTGATCGACCTGCCCGCGGTGCTGGACGAGCGCGTCGCCGGGCTCCTGGCGGGCGTGCTCGCCGGGGACGGCGCGGAGGATCAGCTCGCGGTGCGGGCCGACGGGGTCTTCGCCCGGCGGCTGGCGCGGGCACCGTTGCCCGCGACGCCGGCCGAGCCGTGGCAGCCACGCGGCACGGTGCTGGTCACCGGCGGCACCGGCGGTCTCGGCGCCCGGATGGCGCGGTGGCTGGCCGAGCACGGCGCCGAGCACCTGGTGCTGGTCAGCCGGCGTGGCCCGGCCGCGCCGGGGGCCGAAGAGCTGCGGGCCGAGCTGGTCGCGACCGGCGTCGAGGTCACCGTCGCCGCGTGCGACGTCGGGGATCGGGACGCGCTGGCCGCGTTGGTCGGCGGGCTGGGTTCCCCGGTGCGCGCGGTCGTGCACGCCGCGGGCGTCAGCCAGGGCACGCCGATCGCGGCGAGCAGCGTCGCGGAGTTCGCCTCCGTGGTGGACGCCAAGGTGACCGGCGCGCTCGCGCTGGACGAGCTGTTCGGCGAGCTGGACGCGTTCGTGCTGTTCTCGTCGGTCGCGGCGACCTGGGGTGGCAGCGGCCAGTCCGGGTACGCGGCGGCGAACGCGGCCCTGGACGCCCTGGCGCAGCGGCGGCGGGCGGCCGGGCTGGCCGCGACGTCGATCGCGTGGGGCCCGTGGGGTGGCGGCGGGATGGCGGCCGAGGGTGAGCACGAGGAGCAGCTGCGTCGCCGCGGCCTCCCGGCGCTCGACCCGGCCCTGGCCGTCGCGGCGCTGACCCAGGCCGTCGACCACGGCGAGGCGGCGGTCACGGTGGCCGACGTCGACTGGGCGAAGTTCGCGCCCGGCTTCACCGCGCTGCGGCCGAACGCGTTCATCGCGGACCTGCCGGAGGTGCGGGCGGTGCTGGCCGCGGAGGTCGCCGAAGAGGCCGACACGGGTTCGGAGCTGCGCGGCAAGCTCGCGGAGCTGGACGAGGCCGGCCGCCGGCGGACGCTGCTGGAGCTGGTCCGCACCGACGTCGCGCTGGTGCTCGGGCACCGCGGCACGGCCGCGGTCGCGCCGGACCGGGCGTTCACCGAGCTGGGCTTCGACTCGCTGACGGCGGTCGAGCTCCGCAACCGGCTGACCGCCGGGACCGGGCTGAAGCTGGCCGCGTCGCTGGTGTTCGACTACCCGACCCCGCAGGACCTGGCCGCGCACCTGGGCCGGGAGCTGGGCGGCGAGGACGGCGTCGCGTCGGTGTTCGGCGAACTGGACCGGCTGGAGGCCGTGCTGTCGGCGGCCGCCACGGACGAGCTGACCCGCGCCAAGGTCAAGGTCCGCGTCCAGGCCCTGCTGGCCAAGTGGGAGAACGAGGAGGCCGTGGTCGAGGACAGCCCGGCGGGCGTCTTCGACGGCGCGTCCGACGAAGAGCTCTTCGAGTTCATCAACAAGGACCTCGGCCGCTCCTGACCCTCGTCGCACCCGGCCCCGGGACGCCTCGCACAAGCGTGGCGTCCCGGGGCTTCGCCATTCCCTCGGCGAGCCCGGTGGACCTGGCCTGCTGACGAGAGTCGCGGGCCGACGGCTCATGCGCCCCAATGTGGCGTTCGGTGCGTTGGACGCACCGAACGCCACATTGGGTGCGTCCAACGCACCCAACGCCACATTGGGGCGTTCCGGTACGCCCCCCGGGCACCTCCTTCGCGGCGCGGCGTCCCGGGGCTTTTCCGCAGGTCGGGGCCGGGTTCGCCTAGGGGCGTAGGGGGTCGCTAAGGGTTGTCGCGAGGGTCGGCGGATTCATAGGTTTCCCTGGCACCGGTTCGTCGGGGCAGCGCTGTGACCACGGGAAAGACCCCGGGAAACGCGCGCACCGAGCGAAGCCGGGAGACGCAGACACGGCGACAAGTGAGGTGTGCGGCGATGGCCGATGAGGCGACGCTCCGTGACTATCTGAAGTGGGTCACCGCCGACCTGCACCAGACCCGGCAGAAACTGCGCAGCCTCGAGGACCGGACGCAGGAACCGATCGCCGTCGTCGCGATGAGCTGCCGGTACCCCGGCGGCGTGCGGACCCCGGAACAGCTCTGGGAGCTGGTGTCGGAGGGACGCGACGTCATCGGCCCGTTCCCCGAGGACCGCGGCTGGGACACCGACGCCGTCTTCGACCCGGACCCCGGCCACAGCGGCACCACCTACGCCAACGAAGGCGGCTTCCTCCGCGAAGCAGGCCGGTTCGACGCCGCGTTCTTCGGCATCTCGCCGCGCGAAGCGCTCGCCATGGACCCGCAGCAGCGGCTGCTGCTCGAGACGTCGTGGGAGGCCTTCGAGCGCGCCGGGATCGTCCCCGCTTCGCTGAAGGGCACCCAGTGCGGTGTCTTCGTCGGCACCACCAGCCACGACTACGCGACGCTTCTCGCCGACGCGCCCGAAGGCGTCGAAGGGCACGTAGCGACGGGAAGCGCGGCGAGCGTCTTCTCCGGCCGGGTCGCTTACAGCTTCGGGCTCGAAGGCCCCGCCGTCACCGTCGACACCGCGTGCTCGTCGAGCCTGGTCTCGCTGCACCTCGCCGCGCAGGCGCTGCGCCGCGACGAGTGCTCGCTCGCGCTGGCCGGTGGCGTCACCGTGATGTCGACGCCGGGCGCGTTCATCGAGTTCAGCCGCCAGCGCGGGCTCGCGCCGGACGGTCGCTGCAAGGCGTTCGACGCCGCCGCCGACGGCACCGGCTGGGCCGAGGGCGTCGGCATGCTGCTGCTGGCCCGGCTGTCCGACGCGCGCCGCCTCGGTTACCCCGTGCTCGCGGTGGTGCGCGGCACGGCGATCAACTCCGACGGCGCGTCCAACGGCCTCACCGCCCCCAACGGCCCGGCCCAGCAGAAGGTCATCCTGCAGGCGCTGGCCAACGCGCGGCTGTCGGCCGGGCAGGTCGACGCGGTCGAGGCGCACGGCACCGGCACCTCGCTCGGCGACCCGATCGAGGCCCAGGCGCTGCTCGCCACCTACGGCCAGGACCGCCCAGACGGACGCCCGCTGCTGCTCGGCTCGATGAAGACCAACATCGGGCACTCGCAGGCCGCGGCCGGCGTCGGCGGCATCATCAAGATGGTCCAGGCCATCCGGCACGGCGTCCTGCCGAAGACCCTGCACGTCACCGAGCCCACCCCGCACGTCGACTGGGCGGCCGGTGCGGTCGAGCTGCTCACCGAGGAACGGACCTGGCCGGAGACCGGCGAACCGCGCCGCGCGGCCGTCTCGTCGTTCGGCATGAGCGGCACCAACGCGCACGCCATCATCGAGCAGGCGCCCGAGCCGGAAACCCCCGAAAAGCACCGGGCTCCCGTCGGCGGCACCCTGCCGCTGCTGCTGTCCGGGCGCACCGAGGCCGCGCTGACCCGGCAGGCCGAGGTCCTGCGCGACCACCTCACCGCGCACCCGGGACTATCCCTTGTGGACGTAGCCCGCACGCTCGCCACCACGCGGGCGGCCTTCGAACACCGCGCCGTCGTGGAAGCTTCCGACCGGGACGCGCTGCTGTCCGCTTTGGACGATCTGTCGACGGCCACGCGCGCCGCGGTCACCGGCTCCGGCCGGACCGCCTTCGTCTTCCCCGGCGCCGGCGCGCAGTGGGAAGGCATGGCCCGCGAGCTGATGACGGCGTCACCCGTCTTCGCCGCCCGGATGCGCGAATGCGCCGCCGCGCTGGCCCCGCACGTCGACTGGTCCCTGCTCGACGTCGTCGCCGGCGCCGAGGGCGCACCGTCCGAAGTGGACCGGGTGGACGTGCAGCAGGTGGTGCTGTGGGCCGTGATGGTCTCGCTCGCCGAGGTCTGGCGCGCGCACGGAGTGACCGCCGACGCGTTCGTCGGGCACTCCCAGGGTGAGATCGCCGCCGCGGTGGCCGCAGGCGCGTTGTCCCTTGAGGACGGTGCCCTGGTCATCGTGACGCGCAGCCGCCTGGTGCTCGGGGTGTCCGGCCGTGGCGGCATGGTCTCCATCGCCCTGCCGCAGGCCGACGTCGAGGCCCTGATCACCGGCGGCCCGCTGTCCATCGGCGCGGTCAACGGTCCGGCCAGCACGGTCGTCTCCGGTGACGACGGTGCGCTCGACGCACTGCTCGCCCGGTGCGAGCGCGACGGCGTGCGCGCCAAGCGCGTCGCCGTCGACTACGCCGCGCACTCGGCGCAGCTGGAAGAACTGCGCGAAGAGTTCGAACGCGCCGTCGCGCCAGTCCGCCCGCGCGCGACCGACGTGCCGTTCTACTCGACCGTCACCGGCGAGCGGATCGACACCGCGACCCTCGACGTCCGCTACTGGTTCCGCAACCTGCGCGAGACCGTGCGGTTCGACGGCACCGTCCGCGTCATGCTCGCCGAAGAGATCGGCGCGTTCGTCGAGGTCGCGCCTCACGCGGTGCTCACCGTGGGGCTGCAGGAGATCTTCGAGGACGAAGGCGTCGAGGCGGCCGCGCTGCGGACCCTGCGCCGCGGCGAAGGCGGCCTCGCGCGGTTCCACCTGTCGCTGGCCGAGGCGCTGGCCGGCGGGGTCGTGCCCGACTGGGCGGTGCTGTACGGCACCGGCGATCGCGCTGACCTACCGACCTACGCCTTCGAGCCCAGCCGGTTCTGGCCGGACGTCTCCGCGGTCCGCGCCGGCGACCTCGGGTCGGCCGGGCTCGGCGCGGCCGCGCACCCGCTGCTCGGCGCCACCGTCGCGCTGGCCGACGGCGACGGCTTCCTGTTCACCGGCCGGCTCTCCGCGCACGCCCAGCCGTGGCTGGCCGACCACGCCGTCGGCGGCACGATCCTGTTCCCCGGCACCGCTTTCGTCGAGCTGGCCGTGCGCGCGGGGGACCAGGCCGGCTGCGACCGGCTGGCCGAGCTGACCCTGGAGGCGCCGCTGGTGCTGCCCGCGCGCGGCGGCGTCACGCTGCAGGTGACGGTCGGCGCCGGCGACCCGCGGACCATCGAGTTCTACTCCCGGCCCGCCGACGCCGCCTTCGACGAGCCGTGGACGCGGCACGCCACCGGCACGCTCACGACGTCCGGCATCCCGGCGCCGGCCGACCCGGTGACCTGGCCGCCGGAAGGCGCGCAGGTGGTCCCGGTCGACGGCCTCTACGACGCCTTCGCCGCCGCCGGTTTCCAGTACGGGCCCGCTTTCCGTGGCCTGCACGCCGCTTGGCGCGCCGGCGACGACTTCTACCTCGACGTCCGCCTGCCCGACGCGGTCAAGCCGACGGCCGGCCGGTTCGGCCTGCACCCGGCCCTGCTCGACGCCGCGCTGCACGGCGTCGGCCTGACCGGTTCCGCCCGCGGCCTGCTGCCGTTCTCCTGGACCGGCGTGACGCTGTTCGCGGCCGGGGCCGACGCGATCCGCGTCAAGCTGAGCCCCGCCGGGCCGGACACGATCTCGCTCGACGTCGCCGACCCGAGCGGCCGTCCGGTCGCCGCGGTCGGGTCACTGGTCCTGCGTCCGGTCGACGCCGCGGCCATCGGCGACGCCGGCCGCGTCCGGGACGCGCTGTACCGAGTGGACTGGCCGGAGCTGCCGCTGTCCGTTGTGGACGGCTCGGCCACCTGGGCGCAGCTCGGCACGCCGCTGGGCGGCTCGGTCGCCTCCTGGACCGATCTCGCCGCGCTCGCCGCGTCGAGCGAAGGCGGCGCACCGGACTTCGTCGTGGTCGCGCCCGGTGGGGGAGACGGGCTCGCGGCCGCCGCGCACCGGGTCGCCCAGGACACCCTCGACCTGGTCCAGACCTGGCTCGCGGAGCCGAAGTTCGACCGCTCCCGCCTGGTCTTCGTGACCCGCGGCGCGCTCGGCCCGGACGGCGGCGGCGACCCGGCCGCGGCGACCGTCTGGGGCCTGCTGCGTGTGGCGCGCTCGGAACACCCGGGCCGCTTCGCCGTCGCCGACCTCGACGCCGTCACGCCGGACAGCCTGCTCGACCTGCTGCCGGCCGCGCTCGCCGCCGACGAGGCCGAGCTGGCCGTGCGAAACGGCGTCGCTTACGTCCCGCGTCTGGCGCGGCACACCGTGTCCGATGTGGACGACACGGTGTTCGGTCCGGATGGGACGGTCCTGATCACCGGCGGCACCGGCACTCTCGGCGGGCTCGTGGCCCGCCACCTCGTCGCCGAACGCGGCGTCCGGCGGCTGCTGCTCGTGGGACGTCGTGGCCTCGCCGCCGACGGCGCCGCTTCCTTGGCCGAGGAGCTGACCGGCCTCGGCGCCGACGTCGAGATCGCGGCGTGCGACGTCGCCGACCGCGACGCTCTCGAAGCGCTGCTGGCGCGGACCGGCGACCTCACCGCGGTCGTGCACACCGCGGGCGTGCTCGACGACGGCACCGTGGAGTCCCTGACCCCCGAACGCCTGGCCGCCGTGCTGCGCCCGAAGGTCGACGCCGCCGCGAACCTCCACGAACTGACCGCCGGACGGCCGCTGCGAGCGTTCGTGCTGTTCTCCGGCGCTGCCGGGATCTTCGGCGGCCCGGGGCAGGCGAACTACGCCGCCGCCAACGTCTTCCTCGACGCGCTCGCCGCGCACCGGCGCGCCGCCGGGCTGCCCGCGACGTCGCTGGCCTGGGGTTTGTGGGCACAGGCGTCCGGCATGACCGGCCACCTCGACGACGGCGACCTCGGCCGGATGAGCCGCGGCGGCATCGAGCCGCTGCCCACCGAAGACGCCCTCGCCCTGTTCGACCTGGCCACCGGCGGCGGCGACGCCCTGCTCGTGCCGGTCCGGCTGGCCGCCTCGACGGCGAAGCCCGGCACGGTGCCGGCGCTGCTGCGCGGGCTCGTCCGGGCTCCGGCGCGCCGGGCCGCGGCCGGCGCCGCCGAAGACGAGTCCCTGCTGCGCGAACGGCTCAGCGGCCTCGGCGAGGCCGAGGTCGAGCAGTCGCTGCTCGACCTGGTCCGGACCACCGCGGCCGCCGCGCTCGGCCACGCGTCCGCCGAAGCCGTGCGGGACGGCAAGCCGTTCAAGGACCTCGGCTTCGACTCGCTGACCGCGGTCGACCTCCGCAACCGCCTCAACCTCGCGACCGGCCTGCGGCTGCCGGCGACCCTCGTCTTCGACCACCCGACGCCGATCGCGCTGGCCCGGCACGTGCGCGGGGAGCTGTTCGGCACCGGCGAGATCGTGCCTGTCCGGCGCGTCAAGTCCACCGTGGACGATACGGACGACCGGATCGCGATCGTCGCGATGAGCTGCCGCTACCCCGGCGGCGTCCGGACGCCGGAAGACCTGTGGCAGCTGGTCTCCTCGGGCACCGACGCCATCGGCGCGCTGCCCGCCGATCGCGGCTGGGACCCCGAGCTGCTCTACGGTCAGGACCCGGACGGCGACGGCTCCCGCTTCGCCCGCGAGGGCGGTTTCCTCTACGACGCCGCCGATTTCGACCCGGAGTTCTTCGGCATCAGCCCGCGCGAGGCGATGGCGATGGACCCGCAGCAGCGGCTCCTGCTGACCACGACGTGGGAGGCCTTCGAGCGCGCCGGGATCGACCCGGCGGCCGCGCGCGGCTCCCGGACCGGCGTGTTCGCCGGCGTGATGTACCACGACTACGGCTCCCGGCTCTACAGCTCGGACGGCCTCGACGAGTACAGCGCCCACCTCGGCAACGGCGGCGCGGGCAGCATCACGTCCGGCCGCATCGCCTACACCTTCGGCCTCGAAGGCCCGGCCGTCACTATCGACACGGCCTGCTCGTCGTCGCTGGTCGCGCTGCACCTGGCCGCGCAGGCACTGCGCACCGGCGAATGCACGATGGCGCTGGCCGGCGGCGTGTCCGTGATGAACACCCCGACGATCTTCATGGAGTTCCTGCGCCAGCGCGGCCTCGCCGAGAACGCGCGATGCAAGTCGTTCGCCGACGGCGCCGACGGCACCGGCTGGGGCGAAGGTGTCGGCATGCTTTTGCTGGAAAGGCTTTCCGATGCGCGCCGCAACGGGCGCCCGGTCCTCGCGGTGGTCCGCGGCAGCGCGGTCAACCAGGACGGCGCGTCCAACGGCATGACCGCGCCGAACGGCCCGGCCCAGCAGCGGGTGATCCGCCAGGCGGTCGCCGCGGCCGGACTCGGACTGTCCGATGTGGACGCCGTCGAAGCGCACGGCACGGGCACGTCGCTCGGTGACCCGATCGAGGCGCAGGCCCTGCTCGCCACCTACGGCCGCGACCGCGCCGGGGAACCGCTGTGGCTCGGCTCGGTCAAGTCCAACTTCGGCCACACCCAGGCCGCGGCCGGCGTCGCCGGGATCATCAAGATGGTCATGGCGATGCGGCACGGCACGCTGCCGAAGACCCTGCACGCCGAGCGCCCGTCCACCCGGATCGACTGGGCGGACGGCGCGGTCGAGGTGCTGCGCGACACACGCAGCTGGCCGGAGACCGGCCGCCCGCGCCGCGCCGGTGTGTCGTCGTTCGGCATCAGCGGCACCAACGCGCACGCCGTGCTGGAACAGGGCGACCCGGCCCCCAAGCTTCCCGCTCCCGCCGACGGCCCGGTGGCGTGGGTCCTTTCCGGACGGACGGAAGCCGCGTTGCGCGCCCAGGCGTCCCGGCTGCTGGAGCACGCCGACGCCGGGCACCCACACGACATCGGCCAAGCGCTGGCCACCGCGCGCTCCGCGTTCGACGTCCGCGCCGCGGTCGTCGGCGAGAACACCGACGAGCTGGTCCGCGGCCTGACCGCCCTCGCCGGCGGATCGGCGGCCGCGAACGTCGTCCGCGGGTCGGCGACCGGCGTCGCGCCCGCGTTCCTGTGCACCGGCCAGGGCAGCCAGCGCCCGGGCATGGGCCGCGACCTCTACGACGTCCACCCCGAGTTCGCCGCCGCGCTGGACGCGGTCTGCGCGGAGTTCGACGCGTACCTGGACCGGCCGCTGCGGATGGTCATGTTCGCCGAAGCCGGGTCGGCCGACGCCGATCTTCTCGGCCGCACCGCCTACACCCAGCCGGCGCTGTTCGCGCTGGAAGTCGCGCTGTACCGGCTCTTCGAGCACTGGGGTGTGCGGCCGAGCCACCTGCTCGGCCACTCCGTCGGCGAAATCGCCGCGGCCCACATGGCCGAGGTGCTGTCGCTGGCCGACGCGGTCAAGCTGGTCGCGGCGCGCGGCCGGCTGATGGACGCGCTGCCGTCGGGTGGCGCGATGGTGGCTCTGCAGGCGACCGAGGCGGAGGTTTCGGTATATCTGTCAGACGGTATGACCATCGCCGCGGTGAACGGCCCGGCCTCGACGGTCATCTCGGGCGACGAGGACGCCGTGCTCGCGGTCGCCGCGCACTTCGCCGAGCTGGGCCGCAAGACCAAGCGCCTGGTCGTCAGCCACGCGTTCCATTCGCCGTTGATGGATCCGATGCTGGCGGAGTTCCGGGGTATAGCTGAGTCTCTGTCTTACGGTAAGACGGTTATACCGATAGTATCGAATGTCACCGGCGAGTTGATCACGGAGTTCGACGCCGAGTACTGGGTCCGGCATGTGCGTGAGGCCGTCCGTTTCGCCGACGGCATGCGGACGCTGGAAGGCCGCGGGGTCACGACGTTCGTCGAGCTGGGCCCGGACGCCGTGCTCGCCGCGATGGGCCCGGAGTGCCTGGAAGGCACCGGCACCGGCACCGGCACCGGCACCTTCGCCGCCGCGCTGCGCGAAGGCCGTCCCGCTGCCCGTACGGTGCTGACCGCGCTCGCCGCTGCCCACACCGGCGGCGCCCGGGTCGACTGGACCGCCGTCTTCGGCCCCGCCGCCCGCGTCGACCTGCCCACCTACGCCTTCCAGGAGCAGCGCTACTGGCTCGACGTCCCGGCCGTCTCCACGACCGGCCCGGTCGACGAGGGCGAGGCGCGGTTCTGGGACGCCGTCGAACGCGAGGACGTCGAAGCACTCGCCGGCACGCTCACCCTGCCCGAGGGCGAGGTCGGCCCGGTCGTCTCCGCGCTGTCGGCGTGGCGCCGATCCCGCACCGAACTGTCCACTTCGGACTCGTGGCGCTACCGCGTCACCTGGCAGCCGCTGCCCGCGGCCGCGAACCGGGTCGGCGGCACCTGGCTGCTCGTCGCCCCGGACGGCGAAGAGGACACCCTCGCCGCCGTCGTCGACACCCTGACCGAAGCCGGCGCCGAGACGCGGATCCTGCGCGTCCCGGTCACGGCCGACCGCGCGATCTTCGCCGAACTGCTGCGCGAGGTGCTCGCCGAAGGGCCGGTCTCCGGCGTCCTGTCGCTGCTCGCCACGGCAGACCCCGGCGCGAACGCCGGGCTCCCGGACGGCGTCGCGGCGACCGCGGCGCTGGCCCAAGCCCTCGGCGACATGGCGGGGGAGGCCGCGTTGTGGCTGGTCACCCGAGGTGCGGTGGCCGTCGGCCGGGCGGACCGACCGGCGGGGGACCGGCGGCTCTTCGCCGCCCAGGCCGCGGTGGCCGGGCTCGGCCGCGCGGTCGCGCTCGAACACCCCGGCCGGATCGCCGGGAGCGTCGACCTCCCGCGCGACCTCGACCCCCGCGCCCTGCTGCGGCTGCCGGGCGTGCTGGCCGGGCTCGGTGCCGAAGACCAGATCGCGGTCCGCGCCAACGGGCTCTTCGCCCGCCGCCTCACCCGCGCCACCGGCCGCGACGGCGTCTGGACGCCACGCGGGACCGTGCTGGTGACCGGTGGCACCGGCGCGCTGGGCGCCGAGGTCGCCCGCTGGCTCGCCGCGAACGGCGCGAGCAAGCTGGTGCTCACCAGCCGCCGCGGCCCGGACGCACCCGGCGCCGCGGACCTGCGCGCCGAACTGTCCGATGTGGACGTCGAGATCGTCGCCTGCGACATCGCCGACCGCGACGAGGTGGCCGCACTGGCTTCCCGCTTCGACTTCGACGCCGTCGTGCACGCGGCCGGGGTCGCCCAAGCCCAGGCCTTCGAGGAGATGTCGCCGGCCGACCTGGCCGACGTCGTCGGCGCGAAGGTCGCCGGGGCTACGCACCTGGACGAGCTGCTGGGCGAGCTCGACGCGTTCGTGCTGTTCTCCTCCATCGCCGGCACCTGGGGTGGCGCCGGCCAGTCGGCCTACGCCGCCGGCAACGCCTTCCTCGACGCGCTGGCCCAGGCCCGCCGCGCCGCCGGGTTGCCCGCGACGTCGGTCGCATGGGGCCCGTGGGCCGAGGCCGGGATGGCGACCGGCGACGCCGCCGAGCACCTGCGCCGCCGGGGCGTGACGCCGATGGCGCCGCGGTTCGCGGTCGCCGCGCTGGCCCGGGCGGTGGCGGGGGACGACCCGGTGGTCACGGTCGCCGACGTCGACTGGGCGCGCTTCGCGCCCGGCTTCACCGCGGCCCGGCCCAGCCCCCTGCTCGGTGAGCTGCCCGAGGTCCGCGCGGCGCTGGACAGCCGTCCCGCCGCCGAACCCGAGGAGCTTTCGGCGCTGCGGCGCCGGCTCGCCGGAGCGTCTGCTTCGGAGCGCTCGGCCGTCCTGCTGGACCTGGTGCGGCACCAGGTCGCCGGGGTGCTCGGGTACGCCGGGACCGACGCGGTCGAGCCCGGCCGCGCCTTCCGCGAACTCGGGTTCGACTCGGTGATGGCCGTCGAGCTGCGTGACCTGGTCGAGTCCGCGACCGGCCTGCGGCTGCCGGCGACGCTGGTGTTCGACCACCCGAACCCGCTCGCGCTGGCCGACCTGCTGGCCGCGAAACTGTTCGACGAGTCCACTGTGGACGAGATCGTCGAGTCCGCTGTGGACGGCACCGAGCCGATCGCGATCGTCGCGATGAGCTGCCGCTTCCCCGGTGGTGTCCGCACCCCCGAACAGTTCTGGGACCTGCTGCGCGCCGGCGGCGACGCTGTCTCGGACTTCCCCGCCGACCGCGGCTGGGACACCGACGCGCTCTACGACCCCGACCCGGACAACCACGGCACCAGCTACTCGCGCTCGGGCGGGTTCCTCGACGGCGCCGAGGAGTTCGACGCGGCGTTCTTCGGGGTCAGCCCGCGTGAGGCGCTCGCCATGGATCCGCAGCAGCGGTTGCTGCTGGAGACGTCGTGGGAGGTCTTCGAGCGGGCGGGTGTCGACCCGCGCACGGTGCGGGGCAGCCGGACCGGCGTCTTCACCGGCACCAACGGCCAGGACTACGTCAACCTGCTGATGGCCTCGGTGGAGGCGATGGAGGGCCACGTCGCCACCGGCAACGCGGCGAGCGTGGTGTCCGGGCGGCTGGCCTACACCTTCGGTCTGGAGGGCCCGGCGGTCACCGTCGACACTGCGTGCTCGTCTTCGCTGGTCGCGGTGCACCTAGCCGCCCAAGCCCTGCGGTCGGGCGAGTGCTCGCTGGCGCTGGCCGGCGGCGCGACGGTGATGGCGACCCCGGCGGCGTTCATCGAGTTCTCCCGCCAGCGCGGCCTCGCCGCCGACGGCCGCTGCAAGGCGTTCGCCGACGCGGCCGACGGCACCGGCTGGGGCGAGGGCGCCGGCATGGTCCTGATGGAAAGGCTTTCCGACGCCCAGCGCCACGGGCACCCGGTGCTCGCGGTGCTGCGCGGTTCCGCCGTCAACTCCGACGGCGCGTCCAACGGCCTGACCGCGCCGAACGGCCCGTCGCAGCAACGCGTGATCCGCCAGGCCCTCGCGGCCGCCGGACTGTCCACATCGGACGTCGACGTCGTCGAGGCACACGGCACCGGCACCCAGCTGGGCGACCCGATCGAGGCGCAGGCGCTGCTCGCGACCTACGGACGTGATCGCGAACGTCCACTGTGGCTCGGCTCGGTCAAGTCCAACATCGGGCACACCCAGGCCGCGGCCGGGGTGGCCGGGCTGATCAAGATGGTGCTCGCCGTCGAGCACGGCGTGCTGCCCCAGACCCTGCACGTCGACGCGCCGTCGTCCCACGTGGACTGGTCGGCGGGGTCGGTCGCGCTGGTCACCGAGCCGACGCCGTGGCCGGAGACGGGCGCGCCCCGCCGGTTCGGGCTCTCGTCGTTCGGCATGAGCGGCACCAACGCCCACGCGGTCTTCGAGCAGGCTCCTCCGGCCGAAGCTGTGGCCCCTTCTGAGTCTTCGGAAGAACTGTCGACGGCCCCGTTCGTGCTGTCGGCCCGCAACGCCGACGCCCTGCGCGACCAGGCCCAGCGCCTCCGCGCCCAGCTCGACGACCAGCCGGACCTCAGCCTGGCCGGCCTCGGCGCCGCGCTGGCGGGCACCCGCGCCGTCCACGAGCACCGCGCGGTCGTGCTCGCCGGTGACCGCACCGCACTGCTCGACGGGCTCGGCGCACTGGCCCGCGGCGAGTCGTCCACCGGCCTGATCGAGGGGACGGCCCCGGCGACCGGCCGGACGGCGTTCCTGTTCACGGGCCAGGGCAGCCAGCGGCCCGGGATGGGCCGCGAACTGTACGAGGTGCACCCGGTCTTCGCCTCGGCGCTGGACGCGGTGTGCGCCGAGTTCGACACCCATCTGGACCGTCCACTGCAGACGGTCATGTTCGGCGAACCCGCGCTGCTCGGCCAGGTCACCGGCACCCAGTCCGCGCTGCCCGGCCAGCTCACCGGCACGCAACCCGCTCTGCTCGACCAGACCGCCTACACCCAGCCGGCGCTGTTCGCGCTGCAGGTGGCGCTGTTCCGGCAGCTGGAGCACTTCGGCGTCCGGCCCGACTTCCTGGCCGGGCACTCGATCGGCGAGCTGGCCGCAGCGCACGTCGCGGGCGTGTTGTCACTGGCCGACGCCGCGACGCTGGTCGCTGCCCGCGGACGTCTCATGCAGGCCCTGCCAGCGGGTGGCGCGATGGTCGCGATCCAGGCGACCGAGCCCGAGGTTTCGGTATATCTGTCAGACGGTATGACCGTTGCGGCGGTGAACGGCCCGGACTCGACGGTCATCTCGGGCGACGAGGCCGAGGTGCTCGCCGTCGCCGCGCAGTTCGCCGAGCTGGGCCGCAAGACCAAGCGCCTCACGGTGAGCCACGCGTTCCACTCGCCCCTGATGGATCCGATGCTGGCGGAGTTCCGCGGTATAGCTGAGTCTCTGTCTTACAGTCAGTCGGTTATACCGATAGTCTCGACCGTCACCGGTGAGCCGGTGCTGGAGTTCGACGCCGGCTACTGGGTCCGGCACGCCCGCGAAGCCGTCCGGTTCCTCGACGGCGTCCGCACGCTGGAGGCCGCCGGCGTCACCCGTTTCCTCGAACTGGGCCCCGACGGCGTCCTGTCCGCGATGGGCCAGGACTGCGTCACCGGCGACGCCGTCTTCGCGCCGACCCAGCGCGCCGGGCGCCCGGAAGAGGCCACGCTGCTCGGTGGCCTGGCGACGGCGTTCGTCCACGGCACCCCGGTCGGCTGGTCCGCCGCCTTCCCCACCGCGGTCCCGCGGGTCGCCCTGCCGACCTACGCCTTCCAGCGCCGGCGCCATTGGCCGACGCTGCGAGCGGCCGTCACCGGCGACCCGTCGGCCCTCGGCGTCGCCGCGGCCGGGCACCCGCTGCTCGGCGCGGCCGTCGCGACCGCCGGTGACGACGGGTTCCTGCTCACCGGCCGGCTTTCCGTCCGGACCCACCCGTGGCTCGCCGAGCACCGGGTGCGCGGCGCGATCCTGGTGCCCGGCACCGCGTTCGTCGAACTGGCCGTGCGGGCCGGGGACGAGGCCGGTCACGACCGCGTCGAGGACCTGACCCTGCACGCCCCGCTGGTGCTGCCCGAGGACGGGGCGGTCGACGTCCAGGTCCGCGTGGGCGAGGCCGACGAGCGCGGACTCCGCCCGCTGACCGTCCACGCCCGCGTGGCCGGCGGCGGCGAGTGGACCTTGCACGCCGAAGGCGCGCTCGGGACGTCGGCGGCCGCGCCGTCCGAAGGGCTGGCCGTGTGGCCGCCCACCGGCGCCGAGCCCATCGACGTCAGCGGTCTGTATGACGGTATGACCGAGGCTGGGTTCGGCTACGGCCCGAGCTTCCGCGGCCTGTCCGCGGCCTGGCGGACGGCCACCGAGATCTACGCCGAGGTCGCGCTGCCGGCCGGCACCGCGGAGTTCGGCCTGCACCCCGGGCTGCTCGACTCGGCCCTGCACGCGCTCGCCCTCGGCACCGGCGACCAGCTCGCCCAGCCCGGCGAGCGCCCCGGCCGGCTGCCGTTCGCGTGGACCGGCGTCACCCTGCACGCCGCCGGTGCCGCGAAACTGCGCGTCCGGCTGACCCCGTCCGGCGACGACGCCGTGTCGCTGCTGGTCGCGGACGCGTCAGGAGCGCCGGTCGCCACCGTCGAGTCCCTGGTGCTGCGCCCGGTTTCGGCCGTGGCGGACCCCGGTCCCGCAGCTCCCGAGTCGCTGTACCGGCTCGCCTGGACGCCGATCCCGAAGCCGGACGCGGTCGCCGTCGTGGTCCCGCTGAGCGAGGTCGCCGACCCGGTGCCCGAGCTGGTCGTGGCCGACGCGAAGAGCGTCGCCGAGGTCCTGGAACTGGTCCAGAGCTGGATTTCCGAAGAACGCTACGCCGGCTCGAAGCTGGCGCTGCGAACCCGCGGCGCGGTGTACACGGCGGAACCGGATCCGGCCGTGGCCGCGGTCTGGGGCCTGGTGCGGTCCGCGCAGGCCGAGCACCCCGGCCGGTTCGTCCTCGTCGACGCGTTCGACGGCGAGCCGCTCGACGCGGCACTGGCCACCGGTGAACCGCAGATCGCGGTCCGAGGCGGGGACTTGTTCGTCCCGCGGGTCACGCGGGGCGGCGGCGCGCTGCAGCCGCCGTCCGGTGAGCGGGCCTGGCGGCTCGACACCCGGGCCAAGGGCACCCTGGACAACCTCGTCCTGGTGCCGAGCCCGGAGGCCGTCGCACCGCTGGCCGGCCACGAGGTCCGGGTCGGCGTCCGCGCCGCCGGGCTCAACTTCCGCGACGTGCTGAACGCGCTGGGCATGTACCCCGGCGAGGCCGGGCTGCTCGGCATCGAAGGCGCCGGCGTCGTGCTGGAAGTCGGGGCCGGCGTGACCCGGCTGGCGCCGGGCGACCGCGTGATGGGCCTGCTCGCCGGCGGGTTCGGGCCGGTCTCGGTGTCCGACAACCGTTACCTGGTCACGATTCCCGAGGGGTGGAGCTTCGAGCAGGCCGCGTCCGCACCGATCGTGTTCTTGACCGCGTACTACGCGCTGGTTCAGCTCGGCGCGCTCCGGGCGGGCGAGCGCGTGCTCATCCACTCCGCCGCGGGCGGCGTCGGCATGGCCGCCGTCCAGCTCGCCCGGCACCTCGGCGCCGAGGTCTTCGGCACCGCGAGCCCCGGCAAGTGGGACGTCCTGCGCGGCATGGGCCTGGACGACGCGCACCTCGCCAGCTCCCGCACGCTCGAGTTCGAGCAGTCGTTCGGTGGCGGGATGGCCGTCGTGCTCGACGCGCTGGCCGGCGAGTTCGTCGACGCCTCACTGCGCAGCACCGCGCCCGGCGGGCGGTTCCTGGAGATGGGCAAGACCGACGTCCGCGACCCGGAGCAGGTGGCCGCCGCGCACGACGTCCACTACCAGGCGTTCGACTTGATCGACGCCGGGCCGGACCGGATCGCCGAGCTGTTCGTGGACGTCCTCGCGCTGTTCGCCAGCGGTGCGCTCAAGCCGCTGCCACTGTCCACATGGGACATCCGGCACGCGCCGGAGGCGTTCCGTTACCTCAGTCAGGCCAAGCACGTCGGCAAGGTCGTGCTGCGGGTGCCGCGCCCACTCGACCCGGCGGGCACCGCGCTGGTCACGGGCGGCACCGGGGCGCTAGGGCGGCTGGTGGCCCGGCACCTGGTCACCACGCACGGCATCAAGCACCTGCTGCTGCTCAGCCGGCGCGGTGGCGCCGAAGACCTCGTCGAGGAACTGGCCGGGCTGGGCGCCGAAGTCACCGTCGCGGCGTGCGACGTCACCGACGGTGCGGCGCTGGGCGCGGTGCTCGGCACCATTCCCGCCGAGCACCCGCTCACCGCTTTGGTGCACACCGCCGGCATCCTCGACGACGGCACCGTCGAATCCCTCACCTCCGAGCGGCTCGACACCGTGTGGGCACCGAAAGCCCTTGCGGCGCAACGGCTGCACGAGCTGACCGCAGAGGCCGACCTGGCTGCGTTCGTGCTGTTCTCCTCGGTCGCGGGGACGTTCGGCAACGCCGGGCAGGCCAACTACGCGGCGGCCAACGTGTTCCTGGACGCCCTCGCCCAGCGGCGCGTGGCGGCCGGGCTGCCCGCGACGTCGCTGGCCTGGGGTCCCTGGGCGGGCGGCGGCATGCTCGGCAGCCTGACCGAGGCCGACGTGCGCCGGATGACCCGCGGTGGGATCCCGCCGCTGACCGCCGCCGAAGGCCTGGCGTTGTTCGACGCGGGCCTGGCCTCGGCCGAACCGGCACTCTTGCCGGTGCGCCTGGACCTGGCCGCGTTGCGGGCCCGCGCCGCCGGCGGTGGCGTGCCCACTGTCCTCAACGGACTGATCCGGCACCGCGCCCGCCGGGCCGCGGAAAACTCCACCGGTGGCGGGATCGCACTGAAGACGCGGCTGGCCGCGATGTCCGAAGTGGAGCGTGAGCAGCTGCTGACGGAGCTGGTCTGCGCCGAGGTCGCCGCGGTCCTCGGTCACCTCTCGGCGGCCGAGGTCGACCCGGCCCGGCCGTTCAAGGAGCTCGGGTTCGACTCGCTGACCTCGGTCGAGCTGCGCAACCGGCTCAACGCCGGTACTGGCCTGCGGCTGCCCGCGACGCTGGTGTTCGACCAGCCGACGCCGCTCGAACTGGCCCGGTACCTGCGCGAGGCGCTGCTGGACGAGCCCGTCGCCGCGGCCCGCCCGGCCGTGCTCGGCGAGCTGGACCGGCTCGAAGCGCTGCTGCTGGCGCCCGGTCACGACGAAGCCGAGCACCCCCGGATCACGTTGCGGCTGCAGAGCTTGCTGGCGAAGTGGAGCGACGCGCACCGGAGCGCGGACACGGCCGACGCCGAGCTCGCCTCGGCCACCGGCGACGACATTTTCGAGCTGCTCGACAAAGAACTGGGCATGTCGTGAACCCCCGCCCCAGCCCCCGTTCCCCCCGCGTCCCCGAGGTGACTTCGAATGCCTGACGAAAGCAAGTACCTCGAGTACTTGAAGCGGCTCACGGCCGACCTGCGCACCGCCCGCCGGCAGCTGCGCGACGTCGAGGAGCGGGACACCGAGCCGATCGCCATCGTCGCGTCGAGCTGCCGCTTCCCGGGTGGTGTGCGCAGCCCGGAGGACCTGTGGCAGCTGGTCACGACCGGCGGTGACGCGATTTCGGACTTCCCCGGCGACCGCGGCTGGCGGCTCGAGCCCGGCCGTCACGATGGACACAGCGTGCCGCAGGGCGGATTCCTCTACGACGCACCGAAGTTCGACGCCGGGTTCTTCGGCATCAGCCCGCGCGAGGCCCTGGCCGTCGACCCGCAGCAGCGTGTCCTGCTCGAGGTCGCCTGGGAGGTGTTCGAGCGGGCGGGCATCCCGGCGGACGCCGTCCGCGGCTCGGACACCGGCGTCTTCATCGGCGCGGCGTCGTCGCAGTACGGCGCGGGCAGCGGCGCGGAACTGGCCGGGCTCGCGGGGCACCTGCTCACCGGCAACGCGACCAGCGTCGTCTCCGGACGGCTGGCCTACACCTTCGGGCTGGAGGGCCCTGCGGTCACTGTGGACACCGCGTGCTCGTCTTCGTTGGTGTCGCTGCACTTGGCGGTGCACGCGCTGCGCACCGGCGAGTGCTCGATGGCGCTGGCCGGCGGCGTGACCGTGATGGCGCACCAGGGCACGTTCGTCGCCTTCGACAGTCAGCAAGGGCTTTCTCCGGACGGGCGCTGCAAGGCGTTCGGCGCCGCGGCCGACGGCACCGGCTGGGCCGAGGGCGCCGGAGTCCTGCTGCTGGAACGGCTCTCCGACGCCCGCCGCAACGGCCACGACGTCCTCGCCGTCGTGCGCGGCACCGCGGTCAACTCCGACGGCGCGTCCAACGGCCTGACCGCCCCGCACGGCCCGTCCCAGCGCCGGGTCATCCGCCAGGCGCTGGCCAACGCGCGGCTGTCCGCCGCGCACATCGACCTGCTCGAAGCGCACGGCACCGGCACGAAGCTGGGTGACCCGATCGAGGCGCAGGCGCTGCTCGCCACCTACGGCCAGGAGCGCGAGCCGGGGCTGCCGCTGTGGCTCGGCTCGCTGAAGTCGAACCTGGGCCACGCCCAGGCCGCGGCCGGTGTCGGCGGCGTGATCAAGCTGGTCGAGGCGCTGCGGCACGCGAAGATGCCGCGCACATTGCACGCCGACGAGCCGACCCCGCACGTCGACTGGGCTTCGGGTGCGGTCGAGCTGCTCACCGAGGAACGCGACTGGCCGGCGACCGGACGTCCCCGGCGTGCCGCGGTGTCCGGTTTCGGGATCAGCGGGACCAACGCGCACGCGATCCTGGAGGAAGCACCCGAGCCCGAGCCGCTCGCGGAAGACGCCAAGGTAGTCGTCATCCCGCCGCGCGCGCTGCCGTCACCGCTGCCGGTGCTGGTGTCGGCCCGCAGCGCGGAGGCCCTGCGCGCGCTCGCCGGAGACTTCGTCACCCACCTGACCGCACGGCCCGAGCTGCGGCTCGCGGACGTCGCGTTCTCGGCCGCGGCCGGTCGCTCTTCCCTGGAACACCGCGCTGTCCTGCTCGCCGAGGACCGCGAAGCGCTGCTCACCGGCCTAGCCGCGCTGGCGGGCGACACCGCCGCGCCGGGCCTGGTCCGCGGGGTTACGGCCGTGCGTGGCCGATTGGCATTCCTCTTCACCGGTCAGGGCAGCCAGCGGGCCGGCGCCGGGCGGGAGCTGTACGCAGCGTTCCCGGAGTTCGCGGCCGCGGTCGACGAGATCTGCGCCGCGTTCGAGTCCCACTTGGACCGTCCACTCAAGACAGTCTTGTTCGACGAGACCGGTCTGCTCGACCGGACCGAGTACACCCAGGCCGCGCTGTTCACCCTAGAGGTGGCGCTGTTCCGGCTGCTGGCGCACTTCGGCGTCACGCCGGACTTCCTGGTCGGCCACTCGATCGGCGAGCTGGCCGCCGCGCACGTCGCCGGGGTCTGGTCCCTGGCCGACGCCGTCACGCTGGTCGCCGCGCGCGGCCGGCTCATGCAGGCGCTGCCGCCCGGCGGTGCGATGGTGGCTCTGCAGGCGACCGAGGACGAGGTTTCGGTATATCTGTCAGACCGTGTGACCGTTGCGGCGGTGAATGGCCCGGATTCGACGGTCATCTCGGGTGACGAGGACGCGGTGCTGGCCGTGCTGGCGCGCTTCGTCGACCTGGGCCGCAAGACCAAGCGGCTCGCCGTGAGTCACGCGTTCCACTCGTCGTTGATGGATCCGATGCTGGCGGAATTCCGCGGTATAGCGGAGTCTCTGTCATACGGTCAGCCGGTTATACCGATAGTCTCGAACGTCACCGGCGCTCCGGCCACCGCGGCCGAGCTGGCCGACCCGGAGTACTGGGTGCGGCACGTCCGGCAGGCCGTCCGGTTCGCCGACGGCATGCGCACGCTGACCGCGAAGGGCGTCACGACGTTCCTCGAGCTGGGTCCGGACGGCGTGCTGTCCGCGCTCGGCCGCGAGTCCGCCGGCCCGGACGCGGTGTTCGCCGCCATGTTGCGGGCCGGCCGTCCCGAGCCCGGCTCGGCGCTGGCCGCTCTCGCCGCCGTCCACGTGCACGGCGTCGCCGTGAACTGGCCGGTGCTGTTCGAGGGCGCCCGGCGGGTCGAGCTGCCGACCTACCCGTTCCAGCGGGAGCACTACTGGATCGAGCCGAGCGCCGCCACACCGGCCACCACCGCCGAGGACGCCGGGTTCTGGCAAGCCGTCGACAGCGGCGATCCGGCCGCGCTCGCCGCTACGCTCGACCCGGGTAACGCGGACCTGGCGTCGTCGCTGGGCGACGTCCTGCCCGCGCTGGCGTCCTGGCGCGACCGCCGCCGCGAAGAATCCATTGTGGACGGCTGGCGGTACCGGATCTCGTGGACCCCCAAGCCGATCGCGACCGGCGAACTGTCCGGCACGTGGCTGGTCGTCGGCCCGCCCAGCCCGCTCGCCGTCTCGGCTGTCGACGCCTTGGCCGCGCACGGCGCGCGGGTCCGCTGGATCGCCGACGCAAGCGAACTGCCCGGCGCCATCGACAGTGCGGGGGACCTGGCTGGCAACCTCGCCGACGCGAGCGAACTGCCCGGTGGCCTCGCGGGAGCGGGCGGCCTGGCTGGGGACGTCGCCGGTGCGAGCGACTTGGTTGGCAACCTCGGCGCCACGAGCGAACTGGCCGGCGGCCTCGCAGGCGAGCCGCTCGCCGGGGTGCTCTCCCTGCTCGCACTCGACGAGACCCCGGACCCCGCGCACCCCGGCCTGGCCACGGGCCTGACCGGCACGATCGAACTGATCCAGGCCCTCGGCGTGACCGCGCCGATCTGGCTCGCGACCTCCGGCGCGGTCGCCACCGGCCGCGCCGACCGGGCCGTCACCCCGGCCCAGGCGCAGGTCTGGGGCCTCGGCCGGGTGCTCGGCCTGGAGGAGCCCGGCCGCTGGGGCGGGCTCGTCGACCTCCCGGCCGAGCTGGACGCCCGCGCCGGTGCCCGGCTGGCCGCGGTGCTCGCCGACGCAAGCGAAGACCAGGTCGCCGTGCGCGCCAGCGGCGTGTTCGCCCGCCGCCTGGTCCGGGCCCCGGCGACGCCGGTGCGGTCCTGGGCCCCGCGCGGCACCGTCCTGATCACCGGCGGCACCGGCGCCCTCGGCGCGCAGGTCGCCCGCCGCCTCGCCGCCACCGGTGCGGAACGCCTGGTGCTGACCGGCCGTCGCGGCCTGGACGCGCCGGGCGCGGCCCAACTGCGTGACGAACTCACCGCGCTCGGCGTGGACGTCGTCGTCGCGGCGTGCGACGTCGCCGACCGCGACGCCCTGGCCGCGTTGCTCGCCGAATACCCGGTGACGTCGGTGTTCCACGCCGCCGGCGCGACCGGATCGGCGCCGCTGCACGAGACGTCCCTTGCGGAGTTCGCGGAACTCTCGCGGGCCAAGGTGCTCGGCGCGGCCAACCTCGACGAACTCGTCGGCGAGGTCGACGCCTTTGTCCTGTTCTCCTCGATCGCCGGGGTCTGGGGGAGCGGCGGGCAGGCCGCGTACGCGGCGGCGAACGCCCACCTGGACGCCCTGGCCGAGCAGCGACGATCTCGCGGGCTGACCGCGACCGCGATCGCCTGGGGCCCGTGGGCCGGGGGCGGCATGGTCGAGGGCGACGGCGAGCAGCAGCTGCGCCGTCGCGGCCTGCCGCCGATGGCCACCGAGCCGGCGCTCGCCGCGCTGGCCGGGGCGCTCGATGGTGACGAGACCACGGTGACCGTCGCCGACGTGACCTGGGCGGCCTTCGCGCCCGGGTTCGCCGCGGCGCGCCCGCGTCCGCTGCTCGCCGAGCTGCCCGAAGCGGTCGCCGCGCTGACCGGCGGCCCCGCCCGCACGGAGTCCGAGGTGGGGGCCGAACTGCGCGCGCGGCTCGCCGCGCAACCGTCCGAAAAGGACGCTCTCGGCGTGCTCGCCGGGATCGTCCGCGCCGGTGTCGCCGCCGTGCTCGGGTTCACTTCGGTGGCCGACGTGCGCGACGACCGCCCGCTGGCCGACCTCGGCTTCGACTCGCTCACCGCGGTCGAGCTGCGTGACCTCCTGGCCACCGAGACCGGGCTGAACCTGCCGGCGTCGCTGGTGTTCGACCGGCCGACGCCGGAGCTGCTCGCCGCGCACCTGCACGCCGAGCTGATCGGCGACGCGCCGGTCGCCACCGTCATCAGTACGTCCACTGTGGACGACCCGATCGCCATCGTGGCGATGAGCTGCCGGTACCCCGGCGGCGTCACCTCGCCCGAGGACCTCTGGCGCCTGGTCGAGGGCGGCGTCGACGGCATCGGCCCGTTCCCGGCCGACCGCGGCTGGGACCTCGACGCACTGTACGACCCCGACCCGGACAACCCGGGCACCAGCTACACCCGCGAAGGCGGGTTCCTGCCCGCGGTCGGCGGGTTCGACGCGGCCTTCTTCGGCATCTCGCCGCGCGAAGCGCTGGCCATGGACCCGCAGCAGCGTGTGCTGCTGGAAACCGCGTGGGAGGCGTTCGAGCGCGCGGGCATCGACCCGCGTTCGGTGCGCGGCAGCCGGTCCGGCGTGTTCGTCGGCTCGAACGGCCAGGACTACGCGGCTCTGCTGATGCGCTCCGGCAACGCCGGCGAGGGCTACCTCGCCACCGGCAACGCCGCCGCCGTCGTGTCCGGCCGGCTGGCCTACACGTTCGGCCTCGAAGGCCCCGCGCTGACCGTCGACACGGCGTGCTCGTCGTCGCTGGTCGCGCTGCACCTGGCCGCGCAGGCCCTGCGCAACGGCGAGTGCACGCTGGCGCTGGCCGGTGGTGTCACGGTCATGACCACGCCGACCGCGTTCGCCGAGTTCTCCCGTCAGCGCGGTCTGGCCGCCGACGGCCGCTGCAAGTCCTTCGCCGCCGCGGCCGACGGCACCGGCTGGGGCGAGGGCGCCGGGCTTCTGCTGCTGGAAAGGCTTTCCGACGCGCAGCGCAACGGCCACCCGGTGCTCGCGCTGGTCGCGGGCAGCGCGGTCAACTCCGACGGCACGTCCAACGGCCTCACCGCACCCAACGGCCCAGCCCAGCAGAACGTGATCCGCCAGGCGCTCGGCGCGGCCGGGCTCACGCCGTCCGATGTGGACACCGTGGAGGCGCACGGCACCGGCACGGTGCTCGGCGACCCGATCGAGGCGCAGGCCCTGCTGGCCACCTACGGCCGCGACCGCGACGGCGAACCGCTGTGGCTGGGCTCGCTGAAGTCGAACATCGGGCACACCCAGGCCGCCGCCGGGGTCGGCGGCGTGATCAAGGCCGTCCTCGCGATGCGGCACGGCATCCTGCCGCGCACGTTGCACGTCGACGAGCCGACCCCGCACGTGGACTGGACGTCCGGCGCGGTCGAGCTGCTGACCGAGCCGCGGGCCTGGCCCGAGACCGGACGTCCGCGCCGCGCCGGCGTGTCGTCGTTCGGGGTCGGCGGGACCAACGCGCACACGATCATCGAGCAGGCCCCTTCTGCCGAGCCGGCTCCGGACCGCGGTGCGCGGCCGTCGCTGGCGCCGGTCGTGCTGTCCGCGCGCACGCCGGAGGCGCTGCGAGCGCAGGCGGCGGCACTGACCGTCGACGCCGACCTGGGTGACCTCGCCTTCTCCCTGGCCACCTCGCGGGCGGCGCTCGACCACCGCGCGGTCGTCACCGGGGAGACCGCCGAGGACGTCGAGCGCGGCCTGCGCGCGTTGGCCGAGGGCCGGTCCGACGCCGCTCTCGTCCGCGGTGAGGCCGGTGGCGGGCTGGCGTTCCTGTTCACAGGCCAGGGCAGCCAGCGGGCGGGGATGGGCCGGGAGCTGTACGCGGCGTTCCCGGTGTTCGCGGACGCCCTGGACGCGGTGTGCGCGGAGTTCGACACGCACCTCGACCGTCCACTGCAGACAGTCCTGGTCGAAGACTCCGAGCTGTTGGACCAGACCGCGTACACCCAGGCTGCGTTGTTCGCGGTCGAGGTGGCGCTGTTCCGGTTGCTGGAGCACTGGGGTCTGCGCCCGGACTTCCTGGTGGGCCACTCGATCGGCGAGCTGGCCGCGGCGCACGTCGCCGGTGTCCTCTCGCTGACGGACGCGGTGACGCTGGTCGCCGCCCGGGGCCGCCTGATGCAAGCTCTGCCGTCGGGTGGCGCGATGGTGGCTCTGCAGGCGACGGAGGCGGAGGTTTCGGTATATCTGTCTGACCGTGTGACCATCGCCGCGCTGAATGGCCCGGACTCGACAGTCATCTCCGGTGATGAAGACGCCGTGCTCGCGGTCGCGGCGCAGTTCGCCGAGCTGGGCCGCAAGACCAAGCGCCTGGTTGTCAGTCACGCGTTCCACTCGCCTCTTATGGACCCGATGCTGGCCGAGTTCCGCGGTATAGCCGAGTCTCTGTCTTACGGTAAGACGGTTATACCGATAGTCTCGAACGTCACCGGTGAGCTGGTGACCGAGTTCGACGCGGCCTACTGGGTGCGGCACGTCCGCGACGCCGTCCGGTTCGCCGACGGCATGCGCACCCTGATGGACCGCGGTGTCACGACGTTCCTGGAGCTGGGCCCCGACGGCGTGCTGTCCGCGATGGGTCAGGACTGCGTCGCCGACGGCACCTTCGCGCCGCTGCTGCGGTCCGGCCGCCCGGAACGCGACACCGTCGCCACCGCGCTGGCCACCGCGTACGCGCACGGCGCGAAGATCGACTGGGCCGGGCTGTTCGCGGGCGCCGACGTCCGCCGGATCGACCTGCCCACCTACCCCTTCGAGCACAAGACGTTCTGGCCCGAGCCCGCCGTCGCCCCGGCCTCGGGCGCCGAGGACGCCGGGTTCTGGCAGGCCGTCGAAACCGGCGACGCGGACGCGCTCGCCGCGACCCTGAACCTGCCCGCCGGTTCGCTCGCCGACGTCCTGCCCGCGCTCGCCGGCTACCGCCGCCGCGGTCAGGACAGGTCCACTGTGGACTCCTGGCGCTACCGGATCGAGTGGCTGCCGGTGCCGTCGGACACGACCCCGGAGCTGTCCGGCCGCTGGCTGCTGGCCGGGGCCGACGACCTCGGTGTCACCGCCGCCCTCGCCGCGCACGGCGCCGAGGTCGAGCCGCTGACCCCGGCGGCGCTCGACGGCCCGGTCGCCGGTGTCGTCTCCCTGCTCTCGCTGGACGAGCAGGACGGCCTCGCCGCGACGCTGGACCTGGTCCAGACCCTGGCCGCGCACGAGATCGCGGCCCCGCTGTGGCTGGTCACCTCGGGCGCCGTCGGCACCGGCCGCGCCGACCGGCCGCGCAGCGCCACCCAGGCGATGACCTGGGGGTTCGGCCGCGTCGTCGGCCTGGAGTACCCGCAGCACGGCGGTGGCCTGATCGACCTGGACACCACGCTGGACGAGCGCGCCGCCACCCGGTTCGCCCGGGTGCTGGCCGACGGGACCGAGGACCAGGTCGCGATCCGCGCCACCGGCGTCTTCGGCCGGCGCCTCACGCACGCCGCGCCCGCCACCACCGCCTGGACTCCGCGCGGGACGGTGCTCGTCACCGGCGGCACCGGCGCGCTCGGCGCCCACGTCGCCCGCCACCTGGCCGCCGAGGGCGTCGACCGGCTGGTGCTCACCAGCCGTCGCGGCCTGGACGCGCCGAGCGCGGCCGAGCTGCGTGACGAACTCGCCGGGTCCGGAGTGGACGTCGTCGTCGCGGCCTGCGACGTCGCCGACCGCGACGCGCTTGCCGCGCTGCTGGCCGAGTACCCGGTGAACGCCGTAGTGCACGCGGCCGGCGCGGGCGACCCGGCACGGCTCGCCGACCTGACGCGGGACGGGCTCGCCGCCGTCGTCGGGGCCAAGGTCACCGGAGCGGCCAATCTCGACGAACTCGTCGGGGACGTCGACGCGTTCGTCCTGTTCTCGTCGATCGCGGGCGTGTGGGGGAGTGGTGGCCAGGCCGCCTACGCCGCCGCAAACGCTTACCTCGACGCGCTCGCCGAGCAGCGTCGCGCCCGCGGCGCCACGGCGACCGCGATCGCCTGGGGCCCGTGGGCCGAGGGCGGCATGGTCGGCGCCGAAGCCGAGGCCGACCTGCGCCGCCGTGGCCTGCCGGCGCTCGCGCCCGAACTCGCCGTCACCGCGCTGACCTTCGGTGACGCCGCTGTCGTGATCGCCGACGTCGACTGGGCCCGCTTCGCTCCCAGCTACCAGCTGGCTCGGCGGCGGCCGCTGATCGGTGACCTGCCCGAGGTTCGCGCGCTCGACACCGCCCCGGCGACCGGGGACCGGCCCGCGCTCGTCACCCGCCTCGCGCCGCTCGCCCCCGCCGAACGGGAGCGCGCTCTGCTCGACGTCGTCCGCGCGGAGGCCGCGCTCGCGCTCGGCCACGCCGGCCCGGACGCCACCGCCGCGGTGCCGGCGGCCCGCGCGTTCCGCGACCTCGGCTTCGACTCGCTGACCGCGGTCGACCTGCGCAACCGCCTCACCGCGGCGACCGGGCTGACGCTGCCCGCGTCGCTCGCCTTCGACCACCCGAACCCCGAGGCGCTCGCCCGGCAGCTCGACGCGGAGCTGTTCGGATCCATCCACAATGGACCCGAGACGCCGGTCGCGGTGGTGACCGGCGACGACCCGATCGTGGTCGTCGCGATGAGCTGCCGCCTGCCCGGCGGCGTGCGCAGCCCGGAAGACCTCTGGGACCTGGTCGTCTCCGGCGGCGACGCGGTGACCGAGTTCCCCGCCGACCGCGGCTGGGACCTCGGCGCGCTCTACCACCCGGACCCGGCCCACCCCGGCACGTCCTACGCCCGTACCGGCGGTTTCCTGCACGACGCGGGCGACTTCGACCCGGCGTTCTTCGGCATCAGCCCGCGTGAAGCGCTTTCGATGGACCCGCAGCAGCGGCTGCTGCTGGAGACGTCGTGGGAGGCGTTCGAACGGGCCGGCATCCCGGCGGAGTCCCTGCGGGGCAGCCGGACCGGCGTGTTCGTCGGCTCGAACAGCCAGGACTACGCGACCCTGCTGATGGTCGCGCGGCAGGACGCCGAGGGGTACGTCGCCACCGGCAACGCCGCGAGCGTCGTCTCCGGCCGGCTCGCCTACACCTTCGGGCTGGAGGGCCCGGCCGCGACGATCGACACCGCGTGCTCGTCTTCGCTGGTCGCGGTGCACTGGGCCGCGCAGGCGCTGCGGGCCGGCGAGTGCTCGTTGGCGCTGGCCGGCGGGGCGCTCGTGATGGCCACCCCCGGCACGTTCATCGAGTTCTCCCGCCAGCGCGGCCTCGCCGCGGACGGCCGTTGCAAGGCGTTCGCCGACGCGGCCGACGGCACCGGCTGGGGCGAAGGCGCCGGAATGCTGGTGCTGGAAAGGCTTTCCGACGCCCGCCGCAACGGCCACCCGGTCCTCGCGGTCCTGCGAGGCTCAGCGATCAACTCCGACGGCGCGTCCAACGGCCTCACCGCACCCAACGGCCCGGCCCAGCAACGCGTGATACGCCAGGCCCTCGCCGCCGCCGGACTGTCCACTTCGGACGTCGACGTCGTCGAGGCGCACGGCACCGGCACCACCCTGGGCGACCCGATCGAGGCGCAGGCCGTGCTGGCGACCTACGGGCGTGACCGCGACGGCGAGCCGCTGCTGCTGGGCTCGCTGAAGTCGAACATCGGGCACACGCAGGCCGCCGCCGGCGTCGCCGGGATGATGAAGATGATCCTGGCGATGCGGCACGGTACCGTGCCGAAGACGCTGCACGTCGACGCGCCGTCGTCCCAGGTGGACTGGACGGCGGGAGCGGTCGAGCTGGTCACCGAGGCCCGCCCGTGGCCCGAAGTGGGCCGCGCGCGGCGCGCCGCCGTGTCGTCGTTCGGCATGAGCGGCACCAACGCGCACGTGGTGCTGGAAGAGGCGCCGCCCGCCGACCAGGCGCCCGCGGTCTCGGTGCCGGTGGCGTCGTGGACGCTGTCCGCGCACACCGCCGAGGCCCTCCGTGAGCAGGCCGCCCGGCTGCTGACGCACCTGGACGCCGTCGACGGCTGGGAGCCGACGGACGTCGCGTATTCGCTGGCCACGACCCGTTCTCTGCAGCCGCACCGCGCGGCTGTGAACGGCACCGACCGCGAGACGCTCCTGGCCGGGCTCGCGGCTCTGGCCGCGGGCGAACCGTCGGCGCTCACCGGCGTCGCCGGGGAAGGCCGGCTGGCGTTCCTGTTCACGGGTCAGGGCAGCCAGCGGGTCGGGATGGGCCGTGAGCTGTACGAGGTGTACCCGGTCTTCGCCGACGCGCTGGACGCGGTCTGCGCGGAGTTCGACACCCACCGCGACCGTCCACTACGGACTGTCCTCTTCGGAGAATCCGAGCTGCTGAACCAAACGGCCCACACCCAGGCCGCGCTGTTCGCCATCGAGGTCGCCCTGTTCCGGCTGGTGGAGCACTACGGTCTCCGGCCCGACTTCCTCGCGGGCCATTCGGTCGGCGAGCTGGCTGCGGCGCACGTTGCCGGGGTCCTGTCGCTGGCGGACGCGGTGACGCTGGTCGCCGCGCGTGGCCGCCTCATGCAGGCGCTGCCGGGAGGCGGCGCAATGGTGGCGATCCAGGCAACGGAGGCGGAGGTCTCGGTATATCTGTCTGACAGTGTGACCATCGCCGCGATCAACGGCCCGGCCTCTACCGTGATCTCCGGCGACGAGGACGCCGTCCTGGCGGTCGCGGAGCACTTCGCGGATCGCAAGACCAAGCGGCTGACGGTGAGCCACGCGTTCCACTCGCCGTTGATGGATCCGATGCTGGCTGAGTTCTGCGGTATAGCGGAGTCTCTGTCTTACGGTCAGTCGGTTATACCGATAGTCTCGAACGTCACCGGCGAGCTGATGACCGAGTTCGATGCGGGCTACTGGGTGCGGCACGTGCGCGAGGCCGTGCGGTTCGCCGACGGGATGCGGAGCCTGGCCGACCGCGGGGTGACGACGTTCGTCGAGCTGGGCCCGGACGGCGTGCTCTCCGCGATGGGCCAGGACTGCGTCGCCGATGCCGTCTTTGTCCCCGTGCTGCGGAGCGGACGGCCCGAAGAGCAGACCTTTGCCCACGCCCTCGGGCAGGCGCACGTCCGCGGTCACGTCCCGGACTGGGCCACGGTCCTGGCCGGCGCCCGCCGGATCGACCTGCCCACCTACGCCTTCCAGAACCGCCGCTACTGGCCGGAAGTCGAGTTGCCGAACGGCTTCGAGGCCACCGCGGGTGTCGCCGACGCCGAGTTCTGGACCGTCGTCGAAGCCGACGACCCCACCGCGCTCGCCACGACCCTCGCCATCACCGAGCGCGACGCCGAGACGCTGCTGCCCGCACTGGCGAACTGGCGCCGGTCCGGCCAGGAGAAGTCCACAGTGGACTCCTGGCGGTACCGGATCACCTGGCAGCCGCTGACCGACCTGCCCGCGCCGGTACTGTCCGGCACCTGGCTGCTGCTGGCCCCCGCCGGCCACCCCCTGTCCGGGGTGCTGACCCGCTACGGCGCGGACACCGTCGTCGTCGAGCCCGCGGCTCGCGAATCCCTGGCCCTCGAGATCGCCGGCGCCGTCTGGGAACGCGAGATCGCCGGGGTGCTTTCGCTGGTCACGGCCGACGACCCGGCCACCGTGTCCGCGCAGCTGCTCGACGTGCTGCGGGCGCTGGGTGACGCCGACGTCGCCGCGCCCCTGTGGGTAGCGACCGAAGGCGCGGTCTCGACCGGGCGCGCCGACCGCGTCCGCGCCGCCGGGCAGGCCGCCGCGTGGGGCCTGGGCCGGGTGGCCGGCCTGGAGCTGCCGCAGCGCTGGGGTGGCCTCGTCGACCTGCCGGAGGTGCTCGACGAGCGGGCCGGCGCCCGCCTCGCCGGGGTGCTCGCCGGCGCCGAGGACCAGGTCGCCGTCCGCCTCTCGGGTGTGCACGTCCGCCGTCTCGTCCGCGCCGAAAAGTCCACAAAGGACTTCTGGGCGCCGCGAGGGACCGTGCTCGTCACCGGCGGCACCGGCGCCCTGGGCGCGCAGGTCGCCCGCTGGGCCGCGGAAAACGGCGCCGAGCGGCTGATCCTGACCAGCCGTTCCGGGCTCGCCGCGCCGGGTGCCGAAGCACTGCGGGACGAGCTCGGCGTGGACGTCGTGATCGCCGCTTGCGACGTCACCGACCGCGACGCCGTCGCCGCTCTGCTCGCCGAATACCCGGTGGACGCCGTGGTGCACGCCGCGGGTGTCGACCGTCCGACGCCCCTGGCCGACGGCGACCCCGCCGAGTTCGCCGACGTCCTGGCCGCCAAGGTCGCGGGCGCGGCGAACCTCGACGCTGTGCTCGGAGAGACCGCGCTCGACGCGTTCGTCCTGTTCGCCTCGATCTCCGGGACCTGGGGTTCCGGCGGCCAGGGCGCGTACTCGGCCGCCAACGCCTACCTCGACGCGCTGGCGCAATCGCGTCGCGACCGCGGCTTGACCGCGACCGCCGTCGCCTGGGGCCCCTGGGACGGCGGCGGCATGGCCTCGCGCGGCGACGCCGCCGACCAGTTGCGCCGCCGCGGTCTCGAGCCGATGTCCGCGACGCTCGCGGTCCGCGCGCTCGCCCAGGCCGTCGGCGCCGGCGAAACCGCGCTGGTCGTGGCCGACGTCGACTGGGCGCGGTTCGCGCCGTCGTTCGCCGCGGCCCGCCCGCGCCCGCTGCTCGACACCATCCCCGAGGTCGCCGCCGCACTGGCCGGCGACGAAGAGACCACCGAGACGTCCGAGTTCGCCCGGCAGCTGGCCGACCTGGCCGGCGCCGAGCGCGAGCGGGTGCTGCTGGACCTGGTGCGCACGCACGCGGCCGCCGTTCTCGGCCACGAGGGTGTCGGCCAGATAGCACCGCGCCAGGCCTTCCGCGAGCTGGGCTTCGACTCACTCACCGCGGTCGAGCTGCGCAACGCCCTGGGCACCGCGACGGGCCTGCGCCTGCCCGCGACGCTCGTGTTCGACCACCCGACTCCGTCCGTGCTCGCCACGCACATCGCCAGTCTGCTGCTCGGCGGCGAGGCCGTCGCGCGGGCCGCGGTCAGCACCGTGCGTGACACCGACGACCCGATCGCGATCGTGGCCATGAGCTGCCGGTACCCCGGGGACGTCCGCTCGCCGGAGGACCTCTGGCGGCTGGTGGCCGACGGCCGCGACGCGGTGTCCGAAATGCCCGGCGACCGTGGCTGGAACCTCGACGCGCTGTACGACCCGGACCCCGACAGCGAAGGCACGTCTTACGCCCGCGAAGGCGGCTTCTTGCACGACGCGGCCGAGTTCGACGCCGACTTCTTCGGCATCTCGCCGCGCGAAGCGCTCGGCATGGACCCGCAGCAGCGGCTCCTGCTCGAGATCACCTGGGAGGCGTTCGAACGCGCCGGGATCGACCCGAAGGCGGTGCACGGCACCGAGGTCGGCGTCTTCGCCGGCACCAACAGCCAGGACTACGCGGCGCTGCTGATGACCGCGCCGCAGGGCGCCGAGGGGCACGTCGCGACCGGCAACTCCGCCAGCGTCGTCTCGGGCCGGCTCGCCTACACCTTCGGGCTCGAAGGCCCGGCCGTCACGGTGGACACCGCGTGCTCGTCTTCGCTGGTCGCGCTGCACCTCGCGGCGCAGGCCCTGCGCAACGGCGAGTGCTCGCTGGCGCTGGCCGGCGGGGCGCTGGTGATGGCCACCCCGGGCACGTTCGTCGAGTTCTCGCGGCAGCGCGGCCTCGCGCCGGACGGCCGCTGCAAGGCGTTCGCCGCGGCCGCCGACGGCACGGGCTGGGGCGAGGGCGCCGGGATGCTGCTGCTGGAGCGGCTGTCCGACGCGCGCCGTCACGGCCACCCGGTGCTCGCGCTGGTGCGCGGGACCGCGATCAACCAGGACGGCGCGTCCAACGGCCTCACCGCACCCAGCGGCCCGGCCCAGCAACGCGTCATCCGCCAGGCACTCGCCAACGCCGGGCTGGCTGCTTCGGACGTCGACGCCGTCGAGGCGCACGGCACGGGCACGGTGCTCGGCGACCCGATCGAGGCGCAGGCACTGCTCGCGACCTACGGGCAGGACCGGACCGAGCCTTTGTTGCTGGGCTCGCTCAAGTCCAACATCGGCCACACCCAGGCGGCCGCGGGTGTCGGCGGGATCATCAAGATGGTCGAGGCGATGCGCCACGGCGTGCTGCCGAAGACGCTGCACGTCGACGAGCCGTCACCGCACGTCGACTGGACCGCGGGCGCGGTTTCGCTGCTGACCGAGGCGTGCGGGTGGCCGGACGCGGGACGTCCGCGCCGCGCCGGGGTGTCGTCGTTCGGCATGAGCGGCACCAACGCGCACGCCGTCATCGAGCAGGCGCCGGACTTCACGCCGGCCGCTCAACCGGTTGGCCAGGCGTCGTTGCCGGTGCCGGGTGCGGGTGCCGGACTGGTCGGCCGGGTGCCGTTGTCGGGTGCTGGTGCCGGGCCGGTCGGCCGGGTGCCGCTGCTGGTGTCGGGTACCGACGCCGAGGCCGTCCGGGCGCAGGCCCGCCGGCTGCTCGCGCACTGGGACGCCGCTCCGCACGTGGCGCCGGCCGAGCTGGCCGTCGCGTCGGCGACCACCCGGGCGGCGTTGCCCGCTCGGGCCGCGCTCCTGGCCACCGGCCGGGACGACCTGCGCGCCGCCCTCGGTGCTCTCGGCCGCGGTGAGGCCGGAGTCTCGACGGTGACCGGCACGGCGTCCGGCGGCCGGCTGGCGTTCCTGTTCACGGGCCAGGGCAGCCAGCGGGTCGGGATGGGCCGTGAGCTGTACGCGGCGTACCCGGTCTTCGCCGACGCGCTGGACGCGGTCTGCGCGGAGTTCGACACGCACCTGGACCATCCACTTCGGACGGTCATCTTCGAGGACCCGGCTCTGCTCGACCAGACCGCGTACACCCAGGCCGCGTTGTTCGCGGTCGAGGTGGCGTTGTTCCGCTTGCTGGAGCACTGGGGTCTGCGGCCGGACTTCCTGGTGGGTCACTCGATCGGCGAGCTGGCGGCGGCGCACGTCGCCGGTGTTCTCTCGCCGACGGACGCGGTGACGCTGGTCGCCGCGCGTGGCCGCCTGATGCAGGCGCTCCCGTCGGGTGGCGCGATGGTCGCTCTGCAGGCGACCGAGGCGGAAGTTTCGGTATATCTGTCTGACCGTGTGACCATCGCCGCGTTGAACGGCCCGACCTCGACGGTGATCTCCGGCGACGAGGACGCCGTACTGGCGGTCGTGGCGCACTTCGCGGATCGCAAGACGAAGCGCCTGGTCGTGAGTCACGCGTTCCACTCGCCGCTGATGGATCCGATGCTGGCCGAGTTCCGCGGTATAGCGGAGTCTCTGTCTTACGGTAAGACGGTTATACCGATAGTCTCGAACGTCACCGGTGAGCTGGTGACCGAGTTCGACGCGGACTACTGGGTGCGGCACGTGCGTGAGGCCGTCCGGTTCGTCGACGGCATGCGGACCCTCGAAGCGAGCGGCGTCACCACCTTCCTCGAGCTGGGCCCGGACGGCGTGCTGACCGCGCTCGCCCAGGACTGCGTGGCCGGCGGGGTGTTCGCCCCGGCGCTGCGCGGCGACCGGCCCGAGGAGGACGCGCTCGTCGCGGCCGTCGCCACCGCGCACGTCCACGGCGTTTCGCCGGACTGGACGGCGGTGGCCGGTGGCCGCCACGCCCACGTCGACCTGCCGACCTACGCGTTCCGGCGCCGGCGCTTCTGGCCCGAAGCCGCGGCTCCGGCCGCGGCGATCGACGGAACCTCGGGGACCGAAGCCGAGCGGGAGTTCTGGATCGCGGTGGAGAACGCGGACCTCGGCGGGCTCGCCGGCACCCTTGCGCTCACCGGCGACGAGCCGTTCAGCGAGGTCCTGCCTGCCTTGTCGGCCTGGCGCCGCCAGCAGCACACCGAGTCCACTGTGGACGGCTGGCGATACCGGACGGCCTGGCAGCCCTGGACGGACCTCGGCGAGTCTGCGCTGTCCGGCACCTGGCTGGTCTCCGACGGCGCCCCCGCCATGTCCGACGCCGTATCCGACGCCGTGACCCGGGCCGGTGCGGACGTCGTCCGGATCACCCTGGACGAGACCCTCGCCGCGCAGCTCGCCGGCGTCGGCGAGGTGGCGGGCGTGCTGGCGGTGCTCACCGACGACGCCGGCGACCTCGCGATGCCGGACTCGCTCAAGGCCGCTCTGACCACGCTCCGGGCCCTCGGCGAGGCCGGTGTCGGCGCCCCGCTGTGGGTGCTGACCAGCGGCGCCGTGTCGACCGGCCGGGCCGACCGGCTGCGCAGCGCCGCCCAGGCGATGATCTGGGGTCTCGGCCGCGTCGCCGCGCTCGAACTGCCCCAGCGCTGGGGTGGCCTGATCGACCTGCCCGAGAACCTCGACGAGCGAGCCGGTGCCCGCCTCACCGCGATCCTCAACGGCGGCAACGAGGACCAGGTTGCCGTCCGCGGCTCCGGTGTCTACGTGCGCCGCCTCGTCCGGGCTCCGCGACCGGTGGCCACGGCGTCATGGACGCCGCGCGGGACCGTCCTGATCACCGGCGGTACCGGCGCGCTGGGCGCGGAGGTCGCCCGCTGGGCGGCCGAGAACGGCGCCGAGCGGCTGGTGCTGACCAGCCGCCGCGGCCTCGACGCGCCGGGTGCCGCGCAGTTGCGTGACGAGCTTGCCGAGTCCGGTGTGGACGTCGTGATCGCCGCCTGTGACGTCGCCGACCGTGACGCCGTGGCCGCGTTGCTGGCCGAGTACCCGGTGAACGCCGTGGTGCACACCGCGGGTGTCGACTCGCCGACCGATCTGACCACTGTGGACACCGAGGCGTTCGCCGACGTGTTGTCCGCGAAGGTGCTCGGAGCGGCCCATCTGGACAGCCTGGCCGGGGCGGTGGACGCGTTCGTCCTCTTCTCTTCGATCTCCGGTGTGTGGGGCGCGGGTGGGCAGGCCGCCTACTCGGCCGCCAACGCCTACCTGGACGCGCTCGCCCAGTCGCGCCGCGACCGCGGGTTGCCGGCCACGGCCGTCGCCTGGGGTCCGTGGGCCGGTGGCGGCATGGCTTCGCGTGGTGACGCGACGACGCACCTGCGCCGCCGCGGTGTCACGCCGATGCGGCCGGAGACGGCGATCGCCGCGCTCGCCCAGGCGGTGAACCAGGATCCGGCCGTGGTCGTGGCCGATGTGGACTGGACGCGGTTCGCGCCGTCGTTCGCCTCGGTCCGCCCGCGTCCGCTGCTCGACGGCGTGTCCGAGGCTCGGGTCGCCCTCGCCGCGGCGGAAGCCGCGCCGGTGACCGGCGACGACACCTTCCGCACCCGGCTGGCCGGCATGGGCCGCGCCGAACAGGACCGGACGCTCGTCGCGCTGGTCCGGGCCGAGGCGGCCGCGGTGCTGGGCCACGACGGCGCAACGGCGATCGAACCCGGCCGGGCGTTCAAGGACCTCGGCTTCGACTCGCTGACCGCCGTCGAACTCCGCAACCGGCTCGCCACCGCGACCGGTGTCCGGCTGCCCGCGACCGCCGTCTTCGACCACCCGAACTCCACCGCGCTGGCCGCGAGCCTGCGGGCGGATCTGGTCGGCGAAACGGTGACCACTGCGGTCGAGACCGTGTCCACTGTGGACGACGACCCGATCGCCATCGTGGCGATGAGCTGCCGTTACCCCGGCGGCGTGCGGTCTCCGGAAGACCTCTGGCACCTGGTCGCCGACGGCATCGACGCCGTCTCCGAGTTCCCCGCCGACCGCGGCTGGGACCTGGGCACGCTGTACGACCCGAGCCAGGAAGCGTCCGGCACGAGCTACGCCAAGGAAGGCGGCTTCCTGCGCGGCGCGGCGGACTTCGATCCGGCGTTCTTCGGGATCAGCCCGCGTGAGGCCCTGGCCATGGACCCGCAGCAGCGGTTGCTGCTGGAGACGTCGTGGGAGGCGTTCGAGCGCGCGGGCATTCCGCCCAAGGCGTTCCGCGGCAGCCGGACCGGCGTGTTCGCCGGCACCAACAGCCAGGACTACGCGGCGCTGCTGTTCGGCGCGGCGGAGAACACCGAGGGCTACGTCGCCACGAGCAACGCGGCGAGCGTCGTCTCCGGCCGGCTGTCCTACACGTTCGGCCTGGAAGGCCCGGCGCTGACGGTCGACACGGCGTGCTCGTCGTCGCTGGTCGCCGTCCATCTCGCGGCCCAGGCACTGCGGCAGGGCGAGTGCGAACTCGCGCTGGCCGGCGGTGTCCTGGTCATGGCGACCCCGGGCACGTTCATCGAGTTCTCCCGCCAGCGCGCGCTGGCGGCGGACGGCCGCTGCAAGGCGTTCGCCGAGGCTGCCGACGGCACGGGCTGGGGTGAAGGCGTCGGCATGCTGCTGCTGGAGCGCTTGTCTGACGCGCAGCGCAATGGCCACCCGGTGCTGGCGATCGTCCGGGGGAGTGCGATCAACCAGGACGGCGCGTCCAACGGCCTGACCGCGCCGAACGGTCCCGCGCAGCAGCGCGTGATCCGACAGGCGTTGACCAGTGCCGGTCTGTCCACTTCGGACGTCGACGCGGTCGAGGGCCACGGCACCGGAACCACTCTGGGCGATCCGATCGAGGCGCAGGCGTTGCTGGCCACGTACGGCCAGGACCGCGAAACCCCGTTGCTGTTGGGGTCTTTGAAGTCCAACATCGGGCATACGCAGGCGGCCGCAGGCGTAGGCGGGATCATCAAGATGGTCCAGGCGATGCAGCACGGGCTGCTGCCGAAGACGCTGCACGTCGACGAGCCGTCGTCCCAAGTGGACTGGAACACCGGCTCCGTCGAGCTGCTGACCGAGGCACGCGAGTGGCCCGAGGTGGGGCGCCCGCGTCGCGCCGGCGTCTCGTCGTTCGGCATGAGCGGCACCAACGCCCACGTCATCCTCGAGCAGGCCCCCGAAACCCCGGAGGCCACTGCTTCGGAGACACGGCCAGTGCTCCTGCCCTGGGTGCTGTCCGCGCGCAGTGCCCCGGCGCTGCGCGCCAGGGCTGCCGAACTGGTCGCCGACGTCGATCCGCTGGACCTCGCGCACGCCCTCGCCACCCGGCGCGGCGCGCACGAGCACCGCGCGATGATCGTCGCGCCGGACCAGGAGGCGCGGCTCGCCGCGCTGGCCGCGCTCGCCACCGGTTCCTCCGCGCCCGGCCTGGTCGAGGGCACGGTCGGCAACGGGTCGCTGGCGTTCCTGTTCACCGGACAGGGCGCGCAGCGTGCCGGGATGGGCCGCGAGCTGTACGCGGCACACCCGGCGTTCGCGACCGCGTTTGACGCCGTCTGCGCTCACCTCGACCAGCACCAGCACCTGGACCATCCACTGCGGACAGTCGTGTTCGCCGCGCCCGGCTCGGACGATGCGGCGCTGCTCGACCACACCGGCTACACCCAGCCCGCGCTGTTCGCGCTCGAAGTCGCGCTGTACCGGCTGCTCGAGAGCTTCGGCGTCACCCCGGGCTTCGTCGCCGGGCACTCCATCGGCGAACTGGCCGCCGCGCACGTCGCCGGGGTGTTCGACCTGGCCGACGCGGCCGCGCTGGTGGCGGCCCGCGGCCGGCTGATGCAGGCCCTGCCGTCCGGTGGCGCGATGGTCGCGATCCAGGCGAGCGAGGACGAGGTCGTGCGGCTGCTCACCGACGGTGTGGCGATCGCGGCGGTCAATGGTCCACAAGCGACAGTCGTTTCCGGTGACGAGCAGGCTGTACTGGATCTGGCCGCCGGATTCGGGGCCACCGGGCGCAAGACCCGGCGGCTCACCGTCAGCCACGCCTTCCACTCGCCGCGGATGGACCCGATGCTGGCGGAGTTCCGGGCCGTCGCCGAACGCGTCACCTACACGCCGCCGCGGATCCCGCTGGTGTCCACAGTGACCGGTGAGCCGGCGACCGAGCTCGGCGCGGACTACTGGGTCGGCCAGGTCCGCGAGGCGGTGCGCTTCGCGGACGCCGTCCGCACCCTGGAGATGGCCGGCGCGACGACGTTCGCCGAGATCGGCCCGGACGGCGTGCTCAGCGCGATGGCCGCCGAGTCGTTCACCGGCGTGACCGAGGACCCGGTCGTGTCGCCGGCCCTGCGCGGCGACCGGCCCGAAGCCGACGCGTTCGCCGCGGCCCTGGCCCGGCTCTACGTCCGCGGGTTCGCCCCGGACTGGGACGTCGTCTTCGCCGGCACCACGCCGCGCCCGGTCGACCTCCCGACCTACCCGTTCCAGCACGCCCGCTTCTGGCCGACGGCCGCGCCCGCTCCGGAAAAGGCTTCCGCGGGCGACGACGAGTTCTGGACGGCCGTGCGCCAGGGTGACTTGTCGACACTGCCGGGGTTCCCCGCGGACGCGCTGCAGGAAGCGCTGCCCGCGTTGTCCGAGTGGCACGAAGGCCGTCGAGAGCAGTCCATCGTGGACTCCTGGCGCTACGGCGTCAGCTGGGTCTCCTTCGAGACCAGTGCTTCGCCGGCGTTGAAGGGGACATGGCTGGTCATCGGCGTGCCCGGCGACGAGCGCACCGCTCCGATCGCCGACGCGCTGGAAACGCACGGCGCGAAGGTCGTCGGCCTCGACGTCGACCCGCACGCGTCGTTCGCCGACCCGCTGTTGCTCGCCACCGCCGGGCACGAGTTCGCCGGGGTGCTTTCGCTGCTCGGTACCGCCGAGGGCGCGCACCCGGACCACCCGGTGCTGCCCACGGCGGTGGCCGGCACGGTCACGCTCGTCCAGGCCCTGGCGGAGATCGGGCTCGGCGCTCCTTTGTGGATCGTCACCCGCGACGGCGTCGACCGGCCGGAACCGGCGCAGGTCTGGGGCCTCGGCCGGGTCGTCGCGCTGGAGTACCCGCAGCGCTGGGGCGGCCTGGTCGACCTGCCCGAGCGGTTCGACGACCGGGCCGCGACCCGGTTGGCCGCGGTGCTCGCGGGAGACCGCGACGGGGAGGACCAGGTCGTGATCCGGCCGTCCGGGACGCTGGCCCGCCGGCTGGAACGGCGGCCGCGCACCGGCACCGGCACCTGGACCCCGCGCGGCACGGTGCTCGTCACCGGCGGCACCGGTGCCCTCGGCGCCCGGGTCGCGCTGTGGCTGGCGAAGAGCGGCGCCGAGCATCTGGTCCTGACCAGCCGCCGGGGTGCGGACGCGCCCGGCGCGGCCGAACTGACCGCCGGGCTCACCGAGCTGGGCGCCCGGGTGAGCGTGGTCGCCTGCGACGTCGCCGACCGCGACGCCGTGGCGAGCCTGGTCGCCGAGTACCCGCCGAACGCCGTTGTGCACGCCGCCGGACTGGACGTCCCGGTGCCGCTGCCCGAGGTCACACCGGCGCTGTTCGCGCAGGTCCTGGCCGGCAAGGTGGCCGGCGCACGGTACCTCGACGAGCTGCTCGGCGACACCCCGCTCGACGCGTTCGTGCTGTTCTCCTCGATCTCCGGGATCTGGGGCAGCGGCGGCCAGCCCGCCTACGCGGCGGCCAACGCGAGCCTCGACGCGCTCGCAGTGTCCCGGCACGCCCGGGGCCTGGCGGCCACCGCGGTTTCGTGGGGCCCGTGGGCCGACGGCGGCATGGCGCAGGGCGCACCCGAAGAGCACCTCCGCCGTCGCGGCCTGCCCGCGATCGCGCCGGACGCGGCGATCACCGCGCTCGGCCAGGCCCTCGCGGACGGCGACCCGCAGCTCACCGTCGCGGACGTCGACTGGGCGCGGTTCGCCCCGGCGTTCGCGGTGAGCCGGGCGCGGCCGCTGCTGACCGGCGTGCCGGAGGCGGCGAAAGCCATGGCCCCGGCGGAAGAATCGGTCGCCGTCGGCGAAACCGCTTTCAGCCGGCTGCTCGCCGACGCTCCGGCGTCCGAGCGGCAGGACACGCTCACCGGGGCGATCCGGCGGGAGGCCGCGGCCGTGCTGGGCCACGCCGACGGCGTCGAGCAGGTCGGCCCGAACCGGGCCTTCCGCGAGCTCGGGTTCGACTCACTGACCGCGGTCGAACTCCGCGATCGGCTCGCCACCGCCTCCGGGCTGCGACTGCCGGCGACGCTGGTCTTCGACTACCCGACGCCGTCGGCGCTGGCCGCGCACCTGCTGGCCGGGCTGGCCCCGGACGCCGGCTCGTCGCTGCTGGACGAGCTGGAACGGCTGGAGACCGCGCTGGCCACAGCCGACGTCCCGTCCGGAGTGGACGATCTGCACGGCGCGGTCGCCGCCCGGCTGCAGGCGGTGCTGGCGCGCTGGAACGACCGCCGCGCCGGTGAGCCGAAGGTGACCGCCGCGCAGCAGCTGAGCGACGCGAGCGCGGACGAACTCCTCGAATTCATCGACAACGAGCTGGGGATGTCATGACGGGCACGAACCGTCCACTGGGGAATGAGGGGCAGGCCTGACATGGCGACCGAAGAAAAACTGGTGACCTACCTCAAGAAGGTCACCGCGGATCTGCACGAGACCCGGCAGCGCCTGGCCGCGGCCGAGTCGACCGGCACCGAGCCGATCGCGGTCGTGGCGATGAGCTGCCGGTACGCCGGCGGCGCCGACACGCCCGAGGCGTTGTGGCGGCTCGCGGTCGACGAGACCGACGCGATCACGCCGTTCCCCGGCGACCGCGGCTGGGACCTCGACACGATCTACGACGAGGACCCCGACCACCAGGGCACCAGCTACGTCCGAGAAGGCGGTTTCCTGGACCGAGCCACCGAGTTCGATTCGGCGTTCTTCGGCATCAGCCCGCGCGAGGCGCTGGCGATGGATCCGCAGCAGCGGCTGCTGCTGGAGACGTCCTGGGAGGTCCTCGAGCGCGCCGGGATCGATCCGGAGTCGCTGCGCGGCAGCAAGACCGGCGTGTTCGCGGGCACCAACATGCAGGACTACGCGACGCTCCTGCTGCTGGCGCGCGACGGTATGGAGGGCCACCTCGGCACCGGCAACGCGGCCAGCGTCGTCTCCGGCCGGATCGCCTACGCCCTCGGTCTGGAGGGGCCGGCGGTCACTGTGGACACTGCCTGCTCGTCCGGGCTCGTGTCGCTGCACCTGGCCGTGCAGGCCCTGCGCAACGGCGAATGCGGCCTGGCGATGGCGAGCGGCGTCGCGGTGATGTCGACGCCGGGCGCGTTCGTGGAGTTCTCGCGCCAGCGCGGGCTGGCCGTCGACGGCCGCTGCAAGGCGTTCGCCGAGGCGGCCGACGGCACCAACTGGGGTGAGGGCGTCGGCGTTCTGCTGCTGGAACGGCTTTCCGACGCGCAGCGCAACGGCCACCCGGTGCTCGCGGTCGTCCGCGGCTCGGCGGTCAACTCCGACGGCGCGTCCAACGGCCTGACCGCCCCCAACGGCCCCGCGCAGCAACGGGTGATCCGGCAGGCCGTGACGTCCGCCGGTCTCGCACTGTCCGATGTGGACGCCGTCGAGGCGCACGGCACCGGCACCGCGCTGGGCGACCCGATCGAGGCGCAGGCGCTGCTGGCCACCTACGGCCGGAACCGGCCCGCGGGACGGCCGCTGTGGCTCGGCTCGCTCAAGGCCAACATCGGCCACACGCAGTCCGCGTCGGGCATCGCCGGCGTGATCAAGATGGTCCTCGCGATGCGGCACGGCCTGCTGCCGAAAACACTGCACGTCGACGCGCCATCGTCCAAAGTGGACTGGACGGCGGGCGAGGTCGAGCTGCTCACCGAGGCCCGGCTGTGGCCGGAGACCGGTGCGCCGCGCCGGGCGGCGGTCTCGTCGTTCGGGATGAGCGGGACGAACGCGCACGTCGTGCTGGAGCAGGCGCCCGCGGTCTCGCCGCCGGCCGCGCGGCCGGCGGAAGAGCCTCGGCTGCGGCCGTGGGTGCTCTCCGCCCGTAGTGCCACGGCCCTGCGCGAACTCGCTGCGTCCCTGAGCGGTCAGCTCGAAACCGACGTCCGCCTCGACGACCTCGGCCACTCGCTGGCCGTCACGCGGACCGCGCACGAGCACCGGGCCGTGCTGATCGAGCCGGACCGCGCCGGGTTCGCCGACGCCCTGGCCGCGCTCGCCGGGGACACCGAACGTCCTGGCCAGGTCCGCGGCACGGCCTCCGACGGCAAGCTCGCGTTCCTGTTCACCGGCCAGGGCAGCCAGCGCGTCGGCGCGGGCGCCGAGCTGTACCGGACCCAGCCGGTGTACGCGGCCGCGTTCGACGAGGTCTGCGCCGCGCTGGACGTCCACCTCGACCGTCCGCTCAAGGCAGTCCTGTTCGGTGAGCGGGAGCTGCTCGACCAGACGCGGTACACCCAGCCGGCGCTGTTCGCCGTCGAGGTCGCGCTCTATCGCTTGGTCACTCACCTCGGGCTGCGGCCGCGGTTCCTGCTAGGCCACTCGGTCGGCGAGCTGGCCGCCGCGCACGTGGCCGGGGTGCTGTCCCTGGCCGACGCCGCCGAGCTGGTGACCGCACGTGGCCGGCTCATGCAGGCGCTGCCCACCGGCGGTGCGATGGTGGCTTTGCAGGCGACCGAGGCGGAGGTTTCGGTATATCTGTCAGACCGAGTGACGGTTGCGGCGGTGAACGGCCCGGCATCGACGGTCATCTCGGGTGACGAGGACGCCGTGCTGGCGGTGGTGGCGCACTTCGCCGATCGCAAGACGAAGCGGCTCGCGGTGAGCCATGCGTTTCACTCGCCGTTGATGGATCCGATGCTGGCGGAGTTCCGTGGTATAGCGGAGTCTCTGTCTTACGGTAAGACGGTTATACCGATAGTCTCGAATGTCACCGGTGAGTTGATCACCGAGTTCGACGCGGACTACTGGGTGCGGCACGTGCGTGAGGCCGTGCGGTTCGCCGATGGCATCCGCACCCTGCGCGCGAACGAGGTCGATACGTTCCTCGAGCTGGGGCCCGACGCCGTGCTGTCGGCGATGGGCGCCGCGTGCGTCGCCGACGACGCCTCCTTCAGCTCGGTGCTGCGCGCGGACCGGCCGGAGGAGCGCACACTCCTGACGGCGCTGGCCGAGGTCCACGTACGCGGCCCGGTGCCGGACTGGGCCGCGTTGCTGCCCGGTGGCCGCCGCGTCGAGCTGCCCACCTACCCCTTCCAGCGGTCCGTGTACTGGCCCGAACTCGCCACGTCCGGCCCCGGGGACCTCACCTCGGCCGGGCTGAGCTCCGTCGAGCACCCCCTGCTGGGAGCTGCGGTCGGCCTGGCCGACGGCGACGGCTTCCTCTTCACCGGAAGGCTTTCACTGCGTTCGCACCCGTGGCTGGCCGAGCACCGGGTGTCCGGCCCGGCCGTGCTGCCCGGCACCGCGTTCGTCGAGCTGGCCGTCCGCGCGGGGGACCAGGCCGGCTGCGACCACCTCGAAGAGCTGACCCTGCAGGCCCCGCTGGTCCTGCCGGAGACCGGCGGCGTCGCGGTCCAGCTCGCCCTCGGCGCGCCGGACCACGACGGCCGCCGCAACCTGACCGTCCACTCACGACTCGACGACGAGCCCTGGACCCTCCACGCTTCCGGCACCCTGGCCACCGCGAGTCCGTCCACTCAGGACGGACTCGCCGAGTGGCCCCCGGCCGACGCGGAGCAGGTCGACCTGACCGGCTTCTACGACCGGACCGCCGAACGCGGATTCGGCTACGGCCCGGTCTTCCGCGGCCTGACCGCGGCCTGGCGGCGCGGCGACGACGTGTTCGCCGAGGTCGCGCTGCCCGCCGGCACGGACGCCGCACCGTTCGGGCTGCACCCGGCGTTGCTCGACAGCGCCCTGCACGCGGTCGGGCTCGGCCGCTTCCTCACCGAGACCGGCGGCGGCAGCCTGCCCTTCGCATGGACCGACGTCCGGCTGCACGCCACCGGCGCCTCCGCGCTGCGGGTCCGGCTGAGCCGGGCCGGAACCGACGCCGTCGCGCTCACCCTGGCCGACACCGAAGGCCGTCCGGTCGCCTCGATCGGGTCCCTGGTGCTGCGGCCGGTCTCGGCCGAACAGATCGCGGCCGCGCGGACCCGGGGCCACGACAGCCTGTTCCGCGTCGACTGGACCGCCGTCCCGGCCACCCCGATGCGGCACGAGTACGTCCTGGCCGGTCCGGACGAGCTGGGTCTCGGCGGTGCTGTCGCCGAGCTGGGCGCCGACGTGCCCGAGGTGGTCGTCGCCGGGTTCGCCGGGGACGACGCGGCGGAGCGGGCCCTGGCCGTGCTCCAGAAGTTCCTGACCGATTCGCGGTTCGACGAGTCCGCGCTGGTCGTGGCCACGCGGGGCGCGGTGCCGGTCGGCGAGGCAGGCGTGGCCGACCTGGCCGCGGCGCCGGTCTGGGGCCTGGTGCGGTCCGCGCAGTCGGAGAACCCGGGCCGGTTCTTCCTGGTCGACCTGGACCTGGCCGCGGGCATCGGCGACCTGGTCGCGGCGGCCGCCACCGGCGAGCCGCAGACCGCCGTCCGCGACGGCGGCGTGCTCGCCCCGCGCCTGGCGCGGGTCGCCCGGGCGGACGAAACGCCGTCCGCGCTGGACCCGGACGGCACGGTCCTCATCACCGGCGGCACCGGTGCGCTGGGCAAGCTGTTCGCCCGGCACCTCGCCGAGCACCACGGTGTCCGGCACCTGCTGCTGGTCAGCCGCCGCGGCGCCGACGCCGACGGCGCGGCCGAGCTGGCCGCCGAGCTGGGGGACCGGGTCGCCTTCGCCGCCTGCGACGTCGCGGACCGCGACGCTCTCGCCGCGGTGCTGGCCTCGGTCCCGGCCGCGCATCCGCTGACCGCGGTCGTGCACACCGCCGGCGTGCTCGACGACGGCGTCATCTCCGCGCTCACCCCGGAGCGGCTCGCGACGGTGGCTCGCCCGAAGTCTGCCGCCGCGCTGAACCTGCACGAGCTGACCGCGGACGCCGACCTGCGCGCGTTCGTCCTGTTCTCGTCGGCGTCCGGCATCACCGGCAGCGCCGGCCAGGCCAACTACGCGGCCGCCAACACCTTCCTCGACGCCCTCGCCGCGCACCGCCGCGCCGAGGGCCTCGCCGCGACGTCACTGGCCTGGGGCCTGTGGGCGGCGGGCGGCAGCATGGCCGCGTCGCTGGACGACGCCGACCGCGCCCGGATGAGCCGCGCCGGCGTGCTCGCGCTGTCCGCCGAGCAGGGCACCGAACTGTTCGACACCGCTCTGTCCACATCGGACGCTGTCCTGGTCCCGATGCGGGTCGATCCCGCCGCGCTGCGAGCCGAGGCGGCCACCGGCGCGCTCGCGCCGATCATGCGCGGGCTGGCCGGGGTGCCCGTCCGCCGCGTGGTGGACACCGCCGCGGCCGCCTCGACGCTGGGCTCGCGGATCGCCGAGCTGTCCCCGGCCGACCGGGAAACGGCGTTGCTGGACCTGGTCCGGACGCAGGTCGCGCTGGCCCTCGGGCACGCCGACGCGGGCGAGATCGAGCCGGGCCGGGCGTTCAAGGACCTCGGGTTCGACTCGCTCACCGCGGTCGACCTGCGCAACCGGATCGCCGCGACGACCGGCCTGCGGCTGCCCGCCACCCTCGTGTTCGACCACCCGAACCCGGCCAAGGTCGCCGGCTACCTCGGCATCGAACTGACCGGCGGCCCGAGCCGCGCCCGCGTCGCCGTGACGACGTCCGGCAGCGACGAGCCGATCGCGATCGTCGCGATGAGTTGCCGCTACCCCGGCGGCATCGCGAGCCCCGAAGACCTGTGGCGGCTGGTGCTCGACGGCGGCGACGGCATCTCGCCGTTTCCCGGCGACCGCGGCTGGAACCTCGACGCGCTGCACGACGTCGACCCGGATTCCTCGGGCACGTCCTACGTCCGAGAAGGCGGTTTCCTGCACAACGCGGGTGAATTCGACCCGGCTTTCTTCGGGATCAGCCCGCGTGAGGCGCTGGCGATGGACCCGCAGCAGCGGCTGCTGCTGGAGACGTCGTGGGAGGCGTTCGAGCGCGCCGGGATCCCGGCGGAGTCCGTGCGCGGCACGCGGACCGGCGTGTTCGCCGGCGTGATGTACCACGACTACGCCTCGCGGCTGCACACGATCCCGCCCGGCGTCGAGGGCTACCTCGGCACCGGCGGGTCGAGCAGCATCGCCTCGGGCCGCGTCGCCTACACCTTCGGCCTCGAAGGCCCGGCGGTCACGGTGGACACCGCGTGCTCGTCGTCGCTGGTCGCGTTGCACTGGGCGGCCAAGGCCCTGCGCTCGGGCGAATGCGAGCTGGCGCTGGCCGGCGGGGTCACCGTGATGTCGACGCCGGGGGCGTTCGTCGAGTTCAGCAAGCAGCGCGGGCTGTCGTTCGACGGCCGGTGCAAGTCGTTCGCCGCCGCGGCGGACGGCACGGGCTGGTCCGAGGGCGCGGGCATGCTGCTGCTGGAGAAGCTGTCCGACGCGCGCCGCAACGGGCACCCGGTGCTCGCCGTGGTCCGCGGCTCGGCGCTGAACTCCGACGGCGCGTCCAACGGCCTCACCGCGCCGAGCGGGCCCGCGCAGCAGACCGTGATCCGGCAGGCGCTGGCCGAAGCGCGGCTCGCACCGTCCGATGTGGACGTCGTCGAGGCGCACGGCACCGGCACCACGCTGGGCGACCCGATCGAGGCGCAGGCACTGCTCGCGACGTACGGTGCCGAACGGACCGGTGAGCCGCTGTGGCTCGGCTCGTTCAAGTCGAACGTCGGGCACACGCAGGCCGCGGCGGGTGTCGGCGGGATCATCAAGGTCGTCATGGCGATGCGCCACGGCGTCCTTCCGCGCACGCTGCACGTCGACGAGCCGACCCCGCACGTGGACTGGGCGTCCGGCGCGGTGGAACTGCTCACCGAGCAACGGCCGTGGCCCGAGACGGGCCGGCCGCGGCGTGCGGCGGTGTCGTCGTTCGGCGTCAGCGGGACCAACGCGCACACGATCATCGAGCAGTACCCGGAACTCTCGCCCGCCGTCACACCGGCGTCGATGCCGGTGGTGCCGTGGGTGCTCTCGGCCAAGACGCCCGAGGCGCTGCGCGGTCAGGCCTCGGCGCTCTTGGACTTCGTGTCCGAGGAGAACCCCGCCGACGTCGGGTTCTCGCTGGCGACCGGGCGGGCCCGCTTCGCGCACCGCGCGGTCGTGACCGGCTCGGATGTCGCCGAGCTGCGTGCCGGGCTGGAAGCCGTCGCGCGCGGCGAGTCCGGCGCGGTGGCCGGCGGTGGGCTGGGGTACCTGTTCACCGGCCAGGGCAGCCAGCGGGCGGGGATGGGCCGGGAGCTGTACGCGGCCTACCCGGTGTTCGCGACGGCGTTCGACGAGATCGCCGCCGGTCTGGATCTCGACGGGGACGTCGACCAGACCCAGTACACGCAAGCGGCGCTGTTCGCGCTGGAAGTGGCGCTGTTCCGGCTGTTCGAGTCGTGGGGCCTGCGGCCGGATGTGCTGGTCGGCCACTCGATCGGCGAGCTGGCCGCGGCGCACGTCGCGGGTGTCCTGTCGCTGCCGGACGCGGTGAAGCTGGTGTCCGCTCGCGGCCGGTTGATGCAGGCGTTGCCGTCAGGTGGCGCGATGGTGGCCCTGCAGGCCACTGAGGCGGAAGTTTCGGTATATCTGTCAGACCGTGTGACCATTGCGGCGCTGAATGGCCTGGATTCGACCGTGATCTCGGGCGACGAGGACGCGGTGCTGGCGGTCGCGGCGCACTTCGCCGACCTGGGTCGCAAGACCAAGCGGCTGGTCGTGAGCCACGCGTTCCATTCGCCGCTGATGGACCCGATGCTCGAGGAGTTCCGCGGTATAGCGGAGTCTCTGTCATACGGTCAGTCGGTCATACCGATCATCTCGAACGTAACCGGTTCGCCGATTACGGAATTCGACGCTGACTACTGGGTGCGGCACGTGCGTGAGGCCGTGCGGTTCCTTGACGGTGTCCGCGCGGCGGCGGCCCGGGGCGTCACGACGTTCGTCGAGCTGGGTCCGGACGGCGTGTTGTCGGCGCTGGGCCAGGAGATCGTCGCGGACGCGACGTTCGTCCCGGCGCTGCGCAAGGGCCGTCTCGAGCCGCACACCGCGGTGGCGGCGCTCGGCGTGGCGCACGCGACCGGCGCTCCGGTCGACTGGGCCGCGTTGTTCGACGGCGCCCGGCGCGTCGACCTGCCCACCTACGCCTTCGAGCGCAGCTGGTTCTGGCTGCACGCCCCGGTCAGTGCTGCCGATGTCGCGGCCGCCGGCCTGGTCGCCACCGGGCACCCGCTGCTCGGCGCGGCCGTCGAACTGGCCGAGGTGGACAGTGTGCTGTTCACCGGCCGGCTGTCCGTGGCCGCTCAGCCGTGGCTGGCCGAGCACCAGGTGCACGGCGCGATAGTGCTGCCCGGCACCGCGCTGGTCGAGCTCGCCCTGCGGGCCGGCGCCGACCTCGGCTGCGCCCGGATCGAAGAGCTGACCCTGCAGCAGCCGATCGTCCTGCCCGCCGACGGCGAGGTCACGGTGCAGCTGACGCTCGGCGCCGCCATCGGCGACCGCCGGTCGCTGGCCGTGCACTCCCGGATCGGCGGCGAGCCCTGGGTCCGCAACGCGAGCGGCACCCTGACCGCCGAGTCGGCCATTCCGGCGACCGAGCTGGCGGTTCCGGTACGCCGGTCGACCGATTCCGAATCCGGAGTGGCCAACACGGCGACCGGAGCGGCCAACACAGTGCAGGCACCGGCCAACTCGGCGACCGGGACCGCCAACACAGTGCCGGGAATGGCCAACACGGCGACGGGAGCGGCCAACACGACGGAGTGGCCGCCCGCCGGGGCCGTGCCGGTCGACGTCACCGGGCTCTACGACGCGTTGTACGCCACCGGTCTCGGTTATGGCCCGGTGTTCCAGGGCCTGCGCGCGGCCTGGCGCCGCGGCGGCGAAGTGTTCGCCGAGGTCATGCTCGACGACCAGGTCGAGTCGTCGCGCTTTGGGGCGCACCCGGCCCTGCTGGACGCGGCCCTGCACGGCATCGGCCTCGGCGTCCTCGACGCCGACGATGCCCGGCTGCCCTTCTCCTGGTCGGGGGTCTCGCTGCACGCCACCGGCGCGTCCGCGCTGCGGGTGCGCCTGGCCGCAGCGGGCACCGATGCCGTCTCGATCGAGGCGACCGATCCTGCCGGGCAGCCGGTGTTCAGCGCGGACTCTCTGGTCCTGCGCCCGATCCAGGCCGCGCAGCTCGCCGGGGATCGATTGCCGCTGTACACAGTGGACTGGACCGCGGTCGCCGCCGGTGGCGAGCCGGACCCGGGCGACTACACCGTGGTGACCGACCTCGCCGAGTTGACCGACGTGCCCCCGGCCGTCGTGGTCGAAGTGTCCGATGTGGACCGGACTCTGGAACTGGCTCAGGCGTGGCTGTCCGATGAGCGGTTCGCGCGGTCCACGCTGGTCGTCGTCACGCGCGGCGCGGTCGCCGCCGGCCCGGACGACCGGATCACCGACCTCGGCGCGGCCGCGTCGATCGGCCTGATCCGCACCGCCCAGACCGAGAACCCGGGCCGGTTCACCCTGGTCGACGCCGGCGACGCCGACGTCACGCGGATCCTCGCGGCCGCCGGGAGCGGCGAGCCACAGACGGCGATCCGCGGCGGTGAGGTTCTCGCGCCACGGCTGGCCGTGGAGACCACAGGTACGCCGGTGGTGTTCCGGCCCGACGGGACCGTCCTGATCACCGGCGGCACCGGCGCGCTCGGTTCGCTGTGCGCCCGGCACCTGGTGACCGCGCACGGCGTGCGGAACCTGCTGCTGGTCAGCCGGCGCGGCACCGACACCGGACTGGGTGCCGAGCTGCGCGAGCTGGGCGCCGAGGTGACGTTCGCGGCCTGCGACGTCGCCGACCGCGACGCCCTCGAAGCGCTGCTGGCCGAACACCCGGTGACCGCCGTCGTGCACACCGCCGGTGTCCTCGACGACGGCGTGCTCGGTTCGCTGACCCCCGAACGACTCGCCGCGGTGCTCCGCCCGAAGGCGGCCGCGGCGCTCAACCTGCACGAGCTGAACGAAGACCTCGACGCGTTCGTGCTGTTCTCCTCGGCCGCCGGGATCTTCGGCGGGGCGGGTCAGGCGGCCTACGCCGCGGCCAACAGCTTCCTCGACGCACTCGCCGCGCACCGCCGTGAGCAGGGCGAACCCGCGACGTCGCTGGCCTGGGGCCTGTGGGCCGAGACAGGCGGCATGGGCGGCACCCTCGACGAGGCGGACCTGCGCCGGCTGGAGTCGTCCGGGGTCGCTGCACTGTCCACTCAGGATGGACTCCGGCTCTTCGACGCCGCTTTGGCAGCCGGATCGGCCCAGCTCGTGCCCGTCCGGCTGATGCTCGACGTCCTGCGGGCGCAGGCCGCGGCGAACGGGACGGTGCAGCCGCTGCTGCGCGGCCTCGTGCGGGCCCCCGCCCGCCGCGCCGCCGCGGTGGCCGAGCCCGGTTCGCTCGCGGCACGGCTGGCCAAGGCCGAGGACCGTGACACGTTGGTGCTCGACGTCGTCCGTGCGGAGGTCGCCGGCGTGCTCGGCCACGCCACGCCGGCCGCGATCGGCGCGCGTACCGCGTTCACCGAGCTCGGCTTCGACTCGCTGACCGCGATCGAGCTGCGCAACCGGCTCACCGCGGCCACCGGGCTGCGGCTGCCGGCGACGCTCGTCTTCGACTACCCGACCCCGGAGGTCCTGGCCGGGTTCCTCGCCGCCGAACTGCTCGGCACACAGGCGCGGGAGACGGTCGCGGCGGCGGCGTCCCATGTGGACGAACCGATCGCGATCGTCGCGATGGCCTGCCGGTACCCCGGCGGCGTCCGGTCGCCGGAGGAGCTGTGGCGTCTGGTCGAGACCGGCGGCGACGCCGTCTCGGAGTTCCCCGCCAACCGCGGCTGGGACCTCGCCTCGCTCTACGCCGAGGACCGTGGCCAGGCCGGCACGAGCTACACCCGCCACGGAGGATTCCTGCACGACGCCGACCAGTTCGATCCGGCGTTCTTCGGGATCAGCCCGCGCGAGGCGCTGACCATGGACCCGCAGCAGCGGCTGCTGCTGGAGACGTCGTGGGAGGCGTTCGAGCGGGCCGGTATCGACCCGCACGCGGTCCGCGGCAGCCGCACCGGCGTGTTCGCCGGCGTGATGTACAACGACTATTCCGCGCTGCTGCACACCGTTCCGGCCGGTGCCGAGGGGTATCTGGGCACCGGGACGTCCGGCAGTGTCGCGTCCGGCCGGGTCGCCTACACCTTCGGGCTCGAAGGCCCGGCGGTCACCGTGGACACGGCGTGTTCGTCGTCGCTGGTGGCGCTGCACCTCGCGGCGCAGGCCCTGCGGCAGGGCGAATGCGAACTGGCGCTGGCCGGCGGGGTCGCGGTGATGTCGACCCCGGCCGCGTTCATCGACTTCAGCCGCCAGCAGGGCCTGGCCGAGGACGGCCGTTGCAAGGCGTTCGCCGCCGCGGCGGACGGCACCGGCTGGTCCGAAGGCGCCGGAATGCTCCTGCTGGAAAGGCTTTCCGACGCCCGACGCAACGGACATCCGGTGCTCGCGGTCGTCCGCGGGACCGCGGTGAACTCCGACGGCGCGTCCAACGGCCTGACCGCGCCGAACGGTCCCTCGCAGCAGCGGGTGATCCGCCAGGCGCTGGCCAACGCGCGGCTCACACCGTCCGATGTGGACGCCGTCGAGGGTCATGGCACGGGCACGGTCCTCGGCGACCCGATCGAGGCGCAGGCGCTGCTCGCGACCTACGGCGCCGAGCGCACCGGCGAGCCGCTGTGGCTGGGCTCGCTGAAGTCCAACATCGGGCACAGCCAGTCGGCGGCCGGGGTGGGCGGTGTGATCAAGATGGTGCAGGCCATCCGCCACGGCGTGCTGCCGAAGACCCTGCACGTCGACGAGCCGTCGCCGCACATCGACTGGTCGGCCGGTGCGGTCGAGCTGCTCACCGAGCAGCGGTCGTGGCCGGAGACCGGGCGGCCGCGCCGGGCGGCGGTGTCGTCGTTCGGGTTCAGCGGAACCAACGCTCACACGATCATCGAGCAGGTCCCGGTCGCGGCGGAGCCGCCGGCCGCGGACGCGGCCGGGCCGCACCCGTGGGTGCTCTCGGCGCGCGAGCCGCAGGCCCTGCGGGACCAGGCGCAGCGGCTCCGAGCCCACCTCGACGCTCACCCGGAGTTCGGCCTGGCCGAGATCGGCCGGGCGCTGACGGACACGCGGGCGTCGTTCGACCACCGCGCGGCCGTCGTCGCAGCCGACCGGGACGGCTTCCGCGCCGGGCTGGGCGTATTGGCCCGCGGTGAGCACACACCGTCCGTCGTGGAGGGTGAGGTGACGACCGGCGGCCTGGCCGTGCTTTTCACCGGGCAGGGTAGCCAGCGGGCCGGGATGGGCCGCGAGCTGTACGAAACTTATCCGGTGTTCGCGGCCGCATTGGACGCCGTGTGCGCGGAGTTCGACGGTCCGCTGCGGACGGTCGTCTTCGAGGACGCGGCCGCTCTCGACCGGACGGAGTACACGCAGCCCGCGCTGTTCGCACTGGAAGTCGCGCTGTACCGGCTGTTCGAGGATTGGGGGATGCGGCCGGGTCACCTGCTCGGCCATTCGGTCGGCGAGATCGCCGCCGCCCACGTGGCGGGAGTCTTGTCGCTGGCGGACGCGGTGAAGCTGGTCGCAGCCCGCGGCCGGCTCATGCAAGCGCTGCCCGAGGGCGGCGCGATGGTCGCCGTCCAGGCCACCGAGGCGGAGGTTTCGGTATATCTGTCTGACCGTATGACCGCCGCTGCGCGGGGCGGGTCGGAGTTGACGGTATATCCGTCTGACAGTGTGACCGTCGCTAAACCTAGCGATCTGGCTTTGACGGTATATCGGTATGACCGTATGACCGTCGCTGAGCCGAACGACTCGGAGTCGATGGTATATCAGTCAGACGGTATGACCGTCGCTGCGCCGAACACGTCGGAGTCGACGGTATATCAGTCAGACCGTGTGACCATTGCCGCGCTGAACGGCCCGAACTCGACGGTGATCTCCGGCGATGAGGGCGCGGTCCTGGCGGCTACGGCACACTTCGCCGACCTGGGTCGGAAGACCAAGCGGCTGGTCGTGAGTCACGCGTTCCACTCGCCGCTGATGGAGCCGATGCTCGAAGAGTTCCGGGGTATAGCGGAGTCTCTGTCTTACAGTAAGTCGGTTATACCGATCGTCTCGAATGTCACCGGGCAACTGGTGACGGAGTTCGACGCGGGCTACTGGATGCGGCACGTGCGTGAGGCCGTCCGGTTCACCGACGGTGTGCGGGCGCTGGCCGCGCAGGGCGTCTCGACGTTCCTCGAGCTGGGACCGGACGCCGTGCTGACGGCGATGGCCCAGGAAAGCGCCACCGGCACCTTCGTGAGCGCGCTGCGCTCGGGTCGGCCCGAGCCGCTCACCGCGGTCACCGCGCTGGGCACGCTTCAGGTGCGCGGGCACGTCACCCGGCCGTTCGGCCCGGCAACGACCCGGCCGGTCCCGCTGCCGACGTACGCCTTCCAGCGCCAGAGCTTCTGGCCGTCGGCGGGCGCGCCGAGGCCGGGCGACGCGAGCGCGTTCGGCCTCGCCCCCGGTGGCCACCCGCTGCTCGGCGCGACCGTCGCGCTGGCCGGGGGCGAAGGACTCGTCGCGACCGGCGTGCTCTCGACGCGGACCCACCCGTGGCTCGCCGACCACGCCGTCCAGGGCGTGATCCTGTTGCCGGGCACCGCTTTCGTCGAGCTCGCGCTGCGGGCCGGCGACCAGGCGGGCTGCCCGCGGATCGAGGAGCTGACCCTGGAGGCGCCGCTGATCCTGTCCGAGCAGGGCGGGGTCGCGGTGCAGGTCGGCGTCGGCGCGCCGGACGCGTCCGGCCGTCGCCCGGTGACCGTCCACTCGCGACCGGAGAGCACCGAGGACCCCTGGACGCGGCACGCGGCCGGGACACTCACCCCCGAGCCGGGACCGGCCGCCGCGGACCTCGAGTCCTGGCCGCCGGAAGCCGAGCAGGTGCCCCTAGACGGCTGGTACGAGGCACTGGCCGGCGCCGGGTTCGGTTACGGCCCGGCGTTCCAGGGCCTGCGGGCCGCCTGGCGGCGCGACGGCGAAGTCTTCGCCGAAGTCGAGCTCGCCGAGGAAGCCACCGGGTTCGGGCTGCACCCCGCCCTGCTCGACGCCGCGCTCCACGCGGTCGGGCTCGGCACACTGGTCGAGGACACCGGCACCGGCCGCCTGCCGTTCTCCTTCGCCGGGGTCGGGCTGCACGCCACCGGGGCGTCGCGGCTGCGTGTGCGGCTGAGCGGTGCGGGTCGTGACGCGGTCAAACTGGATATCGCGGACGCCACCGGCGCGCCGGTCGCCACGATCGACGCCCTGGTGCTCCGCCCGGCCGGGCGGCTCGCACCGGCCCGCTCGGGGTCGCTGTTCCAGCTGGGCTGGTCCAGCGTCCCGCTGGCCGCGCAGCGGCCCGGCACCTGGGCGATCGCCGGCGACGACCCCGCGCTGGCGGATGCCCTGCGAGCGAGTGGCGTCGAAGTCCGCGAATACGAGGACTTCCTCTCCGCGACCGACGACGATGCCGCGGCGCCGGAAGTCCTGGTGCTGCCGTGCGAAGCGGGCCCGGCCGACGCCGGCGCGGTACGGCTGGCCGTCTTCCGCGCACTGGCCCAGGCCCAGGCCGCATTGGCCGACGACCGCCTGCTGGACACCAAGATCGTGTTCCGGACCCGGTACGCGGCCGGCCCGGACGTCGACGACCTCGCGAACGCCGCGGTCTGGGGCCTGCTGCGGTCCGCGCAGTCGGAATACCCGGACCGTCTGGTGCTGGTGGACGTCGATGACCAGGACGCGTCGCTGCGCGCTCTGCCCGCCGCGCTGGCCACCGGCGAGCCGCAGCTGATGCTCCGCCGGGGCGTGGCGAGCGCGCCGCGACTGGCACGTGCCGAGACCGCGAGCGAGGGGCTCGCGTCCCTCGACCCGGCCGGAACGGTGCTGGTCACCGGGGCCACCGGTGCGCTGGGCGGGCTGTTCGCCCGGCACCTGATCACGGCGTACGGCGTGCGGAACCTGCTGCTGGTCAGCCGCCGCGGCACCGACACGGGGCTCGGCGCCGAGCTGCGCGAGCTGGGCGCCGAGGTGACGTTCGCGGCCTGCGACGTCGCCGATCGCGACGCCGTGGCGGCGCTGCTGGCCGAACATCCGGTGTCCGCGGTCGTGCACACCGCCGGTGTCCTCGACGACTGCACGTTCGCCGGGCTCGACCCCGACCGCCTCGACGTCGTGCTGCGGCCGAAGGTCGACGCCGCGCTGAACCTGCACGAGCTGGCCGGGGACGTCGACGCGTTCGTCCTCTTCTCCTCGGCGGCGGGCACGATGGGCAATGCCGGCCAAGCGAACTACGCGGCGGCAAACGCTTTCCTCGACGCGCTGGCGGCGTACCGACGGGCCCAGGGCTTGCCGGCGACGTCGCTGGCCTGGGGTCTCTGGGCGACCGAGGGCGGCGGTATGGGCGCCGACGCCGACGTCAAGCGGATGTCCCGCGGCGGTGTGGCCGCGCTGACCGAAGACGAAGGCCTGGCGCTGTTCGACGCCGCGCTGGCGTCCGGTGAATCCGCGTTCGTGCCGATGCGGCTCGACACCGGGCTGGTCCAGGCCCGCGCGGCGACGCACGGGGTGCCCGCGGTGCTGCGCGGCCTGGTCCGGACGCCGGCCCGCCGGGCGGTGGCCGAGGCCGATCCGGCGGCCGCGGTGCTCGCCGCACTATCCGGAGTGGACGGTGCGGACCGGGTCGCGCTGCTGCTGGACCTGGTTCGCTCCCAGGCCGCGGCCGTGCTCGGGCACAGCGGACCGGAGGCGATCGTCCCGGCCCGCGGGTTCCTCGAGCAGGGGTTCGACTCGCTGACCGCGCTGGAGCTGCGCAACCGCATCGCTACCGCGACCGGCCTGCGGCTGCCCGCGACGCTGCTGTTCGACCACCCGAGTCCGGACGTCCTCGCCGCGCACCTGGGCGGCGAGCTGGGGGCCGTCGGAGAGGCCGGCCCGGCGCCGGTGCTCGCCGAGCTGGGCCGCCTGGAGACCGCACTCGGGGACGCGCTGACCGGGCTGGACGACGACGCCCGCGCCGGGCTCGCCGTCCGGCTGCAGGCGCTGCTCGGCCGGTGCGCACCCGCGGCCACTGTGGACGAATCGGTCTCGCGGCTCGGCTCGGCCAGCGACGACGAGATCTTCGACTTCATCGACAACCAACTCGGCATCTGAACGGGACGCAGCCATGGTGAACGAAGAGAAACTCCGCGATTACCTCAAGCGGGTGACCGCCGACCTGGCCCAGACCCGGCAGCGGCTGCAGGAGGTCGAGGCCGAGCCGATCGCGATCGTCGCGATGAGCTGCCGCTACCCGGGCGGGATCACGAGCCCGGAAGACCTGTGGCAGCTCGTCGAGTCCGGTGTGGACGGTGTGACGCCGTTCCCGCGCGACCGCGGCTGGGACGTCGAGAAGCTGTACCACCCGGACCCCGACCACGCCGGCACGTCGTATTCGGCCGAAGGTGGGTTCCTGCACGACGCGGCCGAGTTCGACCCGTCATTCTTCGGGATCAGCCCGCGTGAGGCACTCGCCATGGATCCGCAGCAACGGCTGTTGCTGGAGACGTCGTGGGAGGCCTTCGAGCGGGCCGGCATCGACCCGGTTTCGTTGCGCGGCAGCCGGACCGGTGTCTTCGCCGGCGTGATGTACCACGACTACGCGTCGCGGCTGCCGATGGTGCCCGAAGGCGTCGAGGGCTACCTCGGCACCGGCAGCTCCGGCAGTGTCGCCTCGGGCCGGGTGTCGTTCACCTTCGGGCTGGAGGGCCCGGCGGTCACCGTCGACACCGCCTGTTCGTCCTCTTTGGTCGCGATGCACTGGGCGTGTCAGGCGCTGCGCCGCCAGGAGTGCACGATGGCGCTGGCCGGCGGCGTGACGGTGATGTCCACCCCGGCCGCGTTCATCGACTTCAGCCGTCAGCGCGGGCTCGCCGCCGACGGCCGGTGCAAGGCGTTCTCCGCCGACGCGGACGGCACCGGCTGGGCCGAGGGCGCCGGGATGCTGCTGCTGGAAAGGCTTTTCGACGCGCGTCGCCACGGGCACCCGGTGCTCGCGGTGATCCGGGGGAGCGCGGTCAACTCCGACGGCGCCAGCAGCGGCCTGACCGCGCCCAACGGCCCGTCGCAGCAGCGCGTGATCCGCCAAGCTCTGGCCGACGCGCGACTGTCCACAACGGACGTCGACGCCGTCGAAGCGCACGGCACCGGCACCACGCTCGGCGACCCGATCGAAGCCCAGGCGCTGCTCGCGACCTACGGCGCCGAGCGTGCCGGCGAGCCGCTGTGGCTGGGGTCGTTCAAGTCCAACATCGGGCACGCGCAGGCCGCCGCCGGCGTGGGCGGCGTGATCAAGATGGTCCAGGCCATCCGCCACGGTGTCCTGCCGAAGACCCTGCACGTCGGCGAGCCGTCGCCGCACATCGACTGGTCGGCCGGAGCGGTCGAGCTGCTCACCGAGCAGCGTGAGTGGCCGTCGGTGGACCGGCCGCGCCGTGCCGGCGTGTCGTCGTTCGGGTTCAGCGGGACCAACGCGCACACCATCATCGAGCAGGCGCCGGCGGAAGAGCCCGCCGCGCTGTCGCAAGTGGACGTTCCGGCGGCGCCGCGGGTCGTGTCGGCCCGTTCGCCGGAAGCGCTCGCCGCGCAGGTCGAGGCGATCCGCGAGCTGACGGCCGACCCCGCCGACGTCGCCCACGCGCTGGCGACCGGACGGGCCGCGCACGAGCACCGCGCGGTGCTGGTCGGCGACACCACCGTCACGGGGGTTGCCGGAGAGGGGAAGCTGGCCTTCCTGTTCACCGGGCAGGGCAGCCAGCGGATCGGCATGGGGCGCGAGCTGTACGCCGCGTACCCGGAGTTCGCGGCCGCGTTCGACGCCGTTTGCGAGCGTCTCGAGCTGGACCGCGACGTCGTGTTCGGTGACGACGCCGACCGGCTGAACCTGACGCGGTACACGCAGGCCGCACTGTTCGCCGTCGAGGTGGCGCTGTTCCGGCTCGTCGAGCACTGGGGCCTGCGGCCGGACCTGGTGATCGGGCATTCGATCGGCGAGATCGCCGCCGCGCACGTCGCCGGGGTGCTGTCGCTCGACGACGCGGCCAAGCTCGTCACGGCGCGCGGCCGGCTGATGCAGGCGCTGCCCGAGGGCGGCGCGATGGTGGTTCTGCAGGCGACCGAGGCGGAGGTTTCGGTATATCTGTCTGACGGTATGACCATCGCGGCGCTGAACGGCCCGGCCTCGACGGTCGTCTCGGGCGACGAAGACGCCGTGCTGGCCGTGGCGGCGGCCTTCGCCGAACTGGGTCGGAAGACGAAGCGGCTGACGGTCAGCCACGCGTTCCATTCACCGCTCATGGATCCGATGCTGGCCGAGTTCCGCGGTATAGCTGAGTCTCTGTCTTACGGTAAGTCGGTTATACCGTTAGTCTCGAGCGTCGCCGGGGAACTGGTGACGGAGTTCGACGCGGACTACTGGGTGCGGAACGTCCGCGAGACCGTCCGGTTCGCCGACGCCGTGACCGCCGCGCACGAGGCCGGCGCCCGCACGTTCGTCGAACTGGGCCCCGACGGCGTTCTCTCCGCGCTCACTTCTCAGACCGTCGAAGGCGTCCAGGCACTGCCCGTGTTGCGCGCCGGCCGTTCCGAGCCCGAGACCGCCGTGGCCGCGCTCGGCCTGGCCTGGGCGAACGGCGCGCGCGTCGACTGGACGCGGCTGCTGCCCGGCGACCACGCGTGGGTCGACCTGCCCACCTACCGGTTCCAGAAGGAGCACTTCTGGCTGTACCCGGCGCGGACCTTCACCGGCTCGGCCACCGGGTTCGGCCTCGGCCCGGCCGACCACCCGCTGCTCGGCGCCGCGGTCGGCGTAGCGGGAGCCGAGGGCGGTCTGCTGCTCACCGGCCGGCTCGCGCTGGACAGCCACCCGTGGCTGGCCGAGCACGCCGTCGGCGGCACCGTGCTGCTGCCCGGGACCGCGTTCGTCGAGCTCGCGGTGCGGGCCGGCGACCAGGTCGGCGCGCGGAGCGTCGAGGAGCTGACGCTGCACGCGCCGCTGGTGCTGCCCGAGCGCGACGCCGTCCACCTGCAGGTGTGGGTCGGGGCCGCGGACGAGCACGGCCGATACCCGCTGACCGTCCACTCGCGACTCGAGAGCGCGCTCGCCGACGAGCCGTGGACGCGGCACGCCGAAGGCACCTTGACCGCGTCGGAGATCCCGGCCGAGCCGCTGGGGGACTGGCCGCCGGCCGGCGACGCGATCGACCTGTCCGGCCACTACGCCGCGCTCGCCGAAGCCGGCTTCGGCTACGGGCCGTCGTTCCAAGGCCTGCGCGCGGCCTGGCGCCGCGGCGAGGACGTCTACGCCGAGGTCGAGCTGCCCGACGAGCGCGCGGCCGCCGGGTTCGCGCTGCACCCCGCACTGCTCGACGCCGCGCTGCACGCCATCGGGCTCGGCGCGTTCGTCGAGCCGGGCCGCGCGCACCTGCCGTTCGCGTGGTCCGGTGTCGCGCTGCACGCCACCGGCGCCACCGAGCTGCGCGTCCGCCTGTCATCCACAGTGGACGGCGTTGCCCTGACCGTCGCCGACGGCGCCGGCGAACCCGTTGCGACCGTGTCGTCCCTGGCCCTGCGCCCGCTGGCGAGCGTCGAGCGCGGCACCGACGCGCTGTTCGGCGTCGACTGGGTGCCGGTGCCCGCCGAGACGACCGTCGAGGGCCGCTGGGTGCTGCTGGGCCCGGACGCCGGGCTGGACGTCGAGCGGTACGACGACTTCCTCGAGTTGGACGAGGACATGGAGTCGGCGCCGGACGTGCTGGTGCTGAACCTCACCGGCGACGTCCACGAGCGCGGGCACCTCGCCCTGGCGCTGCTGCAGACCCTGCTCACCGACGTCCGCTTCGACGAGACGTCGCTGGTCGTGCTCACCCGCGGCGCCGCGGTGCTGCCCGGCGAGGACGTCACCGACCTCGCGGGTGCGGCCGCCGGCGGGCTCGTGCGGTCGGCGCAGGCCGAACACCCGGGCCGCATCGCGCTCGTCGACACCGACGGCTCGGTCGCGTTGCCCATCGCCGTTTCCGCGGGTGAGCCGTATGTCGCGGTCCGCGGCGGCCGGGTTCTCGCACCTCGGCTGACCCGGGTGAGCGCGTCCGGCGGCACCTTCGCCGGGCTCCGTCCTCATGGGACGGTTCTGGTCACCGGCGCCACCGGCGCACTCGGCAGCGCGGTCGCCCGGCACTTGGTCGTGACGCACGGCGTCCGGCGGCTGCTGCTGACCAGCCGTCGCGGACCGGACGCGCCCGGCGCGGCCGAGTTGGCCGCGGACCTGCGCGGGCTGGGTGCCGAGGTGACCGTGGCCGCGTGCGACGTCGCCGACCGCGCCGCGCTGGCCGCGTTGCTGGCCGAGCACCCGGTGACCGCCGTCGTGCACGCCGCCGGTGTCCTCGACGACGGGGTGCTGTCCACGCTGACCGCCGATCGCCTGGACGCCGTCCTGCGCCCCAAGGCCGACGCGGCGCTCAACCTGCACGAGCTGACCGAAGACCTCGACGCGTTCGTGCTGTTCTCCTCGGCCGCCGGGGTCTTCGGCAACGCCGGCCAGGGCAACTACGCCGCAGCAAACGCTTTCCTCGACGCCCTCGCGGCCCACCGGCGCGCCCAGGGCCTGGCCGCGACGTCGCTGGCCTGGGGCCTGTGGGACGACGGCATGATCGACGGCGCCGACGTCGGCCGGCTGGGCCGCGGCGGGGTTGCCCCACTGTCCACTGAGGATGGACTGGCACTGCTCGACGCGGACGCCGGGCGGGCCCTGGTCGTGCCGATCCGGCTGGACCTGGCCGGCATCCGAGCCGGCGGGGACATTCCGCCGCTGTTGCGCGGGCTGATCCGCACGACCGTGCGGCGGACCGCGGCGGCCGGGCCGACCGGCTCGCCGCTGGCGCGCAAGCTCGCCGCCACGCCCGAAGCCGACCGTGAGGCCCTGGTGCTGGCGACGCTGCGCACGCAGATCGCCGCGGTGCTCGGGCACGCGGCCGTCGAGGACGTCGACGTCACCCGTACCTTCGGTGACCTCGGCTTCGACTCGCTGACCGCCGTCGAACTGCGCAACCGGCTGGGCGTGGCCACCGGGCTGCGGCTGCCCGCGACGCTGATCTTCGACTACCCGACTCCGGCCGCGCTGGCCGGGCAGCTCCGGACCGACCTGCTCGGCGAGGTCGCCGAAGCCGAGACGGTCACCGCGAAGACCGGCGTCGACGAGCCGATCGCGATCGTCGCGGCCGCCTGCCGTTACCCCGGTGGCGTGCGCAGCCCTGAAGACCTGTGGGACCTGGTGCGCGACGGCCGGGACGCGATCTCGGCGTTCCCGGACGACCGCGGCTGGGACGTCTCCGGGCTCTTCGGCGGCGACCCGGATCGCGAGGGCAGCAGCCACGCCTCCGAAGGCGGGTTCGTCTACGACGCGGGTGAGTTCGACCCGGCGTTCTTCGGCATTTCGCCGCGTGAGGCGATCGCGATGGACCCGCAGCAGCGGTTGCTGCTGGAGACGTCGTGGGAGGCCGTCGAGCGGGCCGGGATCGATCCGGTTTCCCTGCGTGGCAGCCGGACCGGCGTGTTCGCCGGCGTGATGTACCACGACTACCTGTCGCGGCTGCCCGCGATTCCGCCGGGCGTCGAGGGCTACCTGGGCACCGGCGGGTCGGGCAGTGTCGCCTCCGGCCGGGTGTCCTATGTGCTCGGTCTGGAGGGTCCCGCGGTCACGGTCGACACGGCGTGTTCGTCCTCTTTGGTCGCGGTGCACCTGGCCGCGCAGGCCCTGCGCTCCGGCGAGTGCACGATGGCGCTGGCCGGTGGTGTGACGGTGATGGCGACGCCGGGCGCGTTCGTCGAGTTCAGCCGGCAGCGCGGGCTCGCGTCCGACGGCCGCTGCAAGGCTTTCTCGGCCGACGCGGACGGCACGGGCTGGGCCGAGGGCGCCGGCGTCCTGCTGTTGGAGCGGTTGTCGGACGCGCGGCGCAACGGTCACGAGGTGCTCGCGGTGGTCCGCGGGAGCGCGATCAACCAGGACGGCGCGTCCAACGGCCTGACCGCACCCAACGGTCCCTCGCAGCAACGCGTGATCCGCCAGGCCCTCGCCGACGCCGGTCTGTCCACTTCGGATGTCGACGTCGTCGAGGCGCACGGCACCGGGACCTCGCTGGGCGACCCGATCGAGGCGCAGGCGTTGCTGGCCACCTACGGTGCCGAGCGTGCCGGTGAGCCGCTGCTGCTGGGTTCGGTCAAGTCGAACCTGGGGCACACGCAGGCCGCGGCCGGCGTCGCCGGGATCATCAAGATGGTCCAGGCGATGCGTCACGGCCTGGTCCCGCGGACTCTGCACATCGGCGAACCGACCCCGCACGTCGACTGGTCGGCCGGGGCGGTGGACCTGCTCACCGAGCAGCGGGCGTGGCCGTCGGTGGACCGGCCGCGGCGCGCGGCGGTGTCGTCGTTCGGGTTCAGCGGCACCAACGCACACACGATCATCGAGCAGGCGCCCGTCGAGCCTTCGCGCGTCGTTCCGGGCGTGGACCGTGCGGTGCCGGTGGTCGTCTCCGGCCGGACCGACGCGGCTCTGCGCGAGCAGGCACAACGTCTGCGCGACCACCTGGCGGGTACGGACTTCCGCGTCGCCGACGTCGCGTTCTCGCAGGCCACGACCCGGACGTTGCACGAGCGTCGGGTGGTGCTGACCGCCGAGGAGCCTGGCGCGCTGCTGGACGCCCTGGGTGCCGTCGAGACCGGCACGGTCGCGGGTGGCCTGGCGTTCCTGTTCACCGGCCAGGGCAGTCAGCGGGCCGGCATGGGTCGTGAGCTGTACGGCGAGTTCCCGGTGTTCGCCGAGGCGCTCGACGTGGTCTGTGGTGAGTTCACTTTGGACACTCCGCTGAAGACGGTGTTGTTCGAAGAGAGCGCTTTGCTTGACCGGACCGACTACACCCAGGCGGCTTTGTTCGCGCTCGAGGTGGCGCTGTTCCGGCTGTTCGAGAGCTGGGGTGTCAAGCCGGGACACCTGGCCGGGCACTCCATCGGCGAGATCGTCGCCGCGCATGTCGGCGGGGTGCTGTCGCTGGCCGATGCGGTGACGCTGGTCGCCGCTCGTGGCCGGTTGATGCAGGCGCTGCCCACCGGCGGCGCGATGGTGGCTTTGCAGGCGACCGAGGCGGAGGTTTCGGTATATCTGTCTGACCGTGTGACCGTTGCGGCGGTGAACGGCCCGGCATCGACGGTCATCTCGGGTGACGAGTCCGAGGTGCTGGCCGTGGCGGCGCACTTCGCCGATCGCAAGACGAAGCGGCTCGCGGTGAGCCATGCGTTCCATTCGCCGTTGATGGATCCGATGTTGGCGGAATTCCGCGGTATAGCTGAGTCTCTGTCTTACGGTAAGTCGGTTATACCGATCGTTTCGAACGTCACTGGTGAGCTGGTGACGGAGTTCGACGCGGGCTACTGGGTGCGGCATGTGCGGGAGGCCGTGCGGTTCGTCGACGGCGTCCGCACGCTGGAAGCGGCCGGGGTCACGACGTTCGTGGAGCTGGGGCCGGATGGCGTGTTGTCCGCGATGGCCCAGGACGCCGTGGTCGCGACGGCGGTTCCGGCGCTGCGCAAGGGGCGCCCTGAGGCCACCTCGGCGGTCGCCGCACTCGGCGCCGCGATCGCCGCGGGCGCCACCCCGGACTGGATGGCGGTGTTCGCCGGGACTGGCGCGCGGCGGGTTGCCCTGCCGACCTACGCCTTCCAGCGGGAATGGTTCTGGCTGCACCCGCCCGCGATGGTCGGCGACGTCGCTTCCGCGGGCCTTGGCGCCGCTGGGCATCCGCTGCTCGGCGCGAGCGTCGACCTGGCCGGTGACGACGCCGTCGTGTTCACCGGGTTGCTGTCGCGGCGGACCCATCCGTGGCTGGCCGACCACGCTGTCGGGGGCACGGTGCTGCTGCCGGGCACCGCGTTCGTCGAACTCGCTCTGCGGGCCGGTGACCAGGTCGGCTGCGATCGCGTCGAGGAGCTGACGCTTGCCGCGCCCCTGGTGCTGCCTGAGCAGGGGGCGGTTCAGCTGCAGCTTTCCGTCGGGGCGCCCGGCGAGTCCGGGTTGCGAGAAATCGCGCTCCACTCGCGTACCGGTGACGGCGAGCCGTGGACCGTGCACGCCACCGGCGCCCTTGCGAGTGGTGCGGCCACACCGGAGATGCTCACCGAGTGGCCGCCCGCCGACGCCGAATCGGTTGCGGTGGAAGGGATCTACGACGACCTTGCGCTGGCCGGGTTCGACTACGGACCGGCGTTCCAAGGGCTGCGGGCGATCTGGCGGGCAGGCGAGGACGTCTACGCCGAGGTCGTCCTGCCCGATGAGGCCGAGGCGACGGCGTTCGGGCTGCACCCAGCGCTGCTCGACGCCGCGCTGCACGCGATGTCGCGGGGGAAGGCGCCGACAGGCGGGGAAGGCGGGCCGCGCCTGCCGTTCTCCTGGTCCGGCGTCTCCCTGTACGCCACCGGGGCCACCGCCCTGCGGGTCCGGCTGCGTCCGGCCGGTGCGGACGCGATCGCGCTCGACGTCACCGACCACGCCGGCACGCCGGTCGCCCGCGTCGAGTCGCTGGTGGTCCGGCCGCTCGCGCTGCCGTCCGGGGGCAGCGTCGAGTCGCTGTTCCGGATGGGCTGGCAGCCCGTCGCCCCGGTTGCCCACGGCGTCCGGCAGCTCGCCCTGCTCACCGGCGACCTGGCCGCGGCCGAGGCGATCGGCGCGGTCGCCCACGCGGACTTCGCCACGCTCACCGACGTCCTCGACGACGGCGGTCCGGCGCCGGACACGCTGGTCGTGCCGGTCACCGGCGGGCTCACCGCCGCGGCCGCGCACGAGTCCACCGGGTTCGCACTGGCGCTGGTCCAGGCCGTACTCGCGGATGAGCGGTTCGCCGCGACCCAGCTGGTGCTGCTCACCCGGGGCGCGGTCGCCGCCGCCGAGGGCGACACCGTGCCGGACCCGGCCGCCGCTGCGGTCTGGGGTCTCATCCGCACCGCGCAGTCCGAAGAGCCCGGCCGGTTCCGGCTGGCCGACCTCGACGACGACGTCGAGTCCTCGAAGGCGCTGGCCGGGGCGCTGGCCACCGACGAGCCGCAGCTGGCCGTGCGTGCCGGGGACGTCTTCGCGCCGCGGCTGACGCGGGTGCCGCGGCCGGAGGACGCGCCGCGGTTCCGGCCGGGTGGCCGGGTCCTGCTCACCGGCGCGACCGGTGCGCTCGGCCGGGTGCTCGCGCGGCACCTCGTCACCGCGCACGACGTCCGTGACCTGCTGCTGCTCAGCCGTCGCGGTGCAGACGCCGAGCTGGCGGCCGAACTCTCCGGATTGGGCGCCGAGGTGCGGATGGTGGCCTGCGACGTCGCCGATCGCGACGCCCTGGCCGCGGTGCTGGCGGAGCACCCGGTGACCGCCGTCGTGCACGCGGCCGGCGTCCTCGACGACGGCGTGCTGTCGGCGCTCACCCCCGAGCGGGTGGCCGCCGTGCTGCGGCCGAAGGTCGACGCCGCGGTCAACCTGCACGAGCTCACCGGTGACCTCGACGCGTTCGTCCTGTTCTCCTCCGCGGCCGGCGTGTTCGGCAACGCGGGGCAGGGGAACTACGCCGCCGCAAACGCTTTCCTCGACGCGCTGGCCGCACACCGGCGCGCCCGGGGGCTCCCGGCGACGTCGCTGGCCTGGGGCCTGTGGGACGACGGCATGGCCGGGAGCGCCGACGTCCGGCGGCTGCACCGGGGCGGCGTCGCCGCACTGTCCACGGAGGAAGGTCTGGCGCTGTTCGACACCGCGGTCGCGATCGGCGACCCGGCGCTCGTGCCGGTCCGGCTCGACCTCGCCGCGGCTCGCGCGCAGGGCGAGGTGCCCGCGTTGCTGCGGGGTCTCGTCCGGGTCCCCGCGCGACGCGGCGCGGACGTCTCGGCGGGAGCCGGTGCGGCGCTGGCCGCGCGGCTGTCGACCGCGTCGCCCGAGGATCGCGAGCGGATCCTGCTGGACCTGGTCCGCGGGCAGGTCGCCGCGGTGCTCGGGCACGCCGACGCCGATCTGGTCGAACCGGCGCGGGCGTTCAAGGAGCTCGGGTTCGACTCGCTGACGGCGGTTGAGCTGCGCAACCGGCTGGCCGCGGTCACCGGGCTGCGGATGCCCGCGACGCTGGTGTTCGACCACCCGACCCCGCTGGACCTGGCCGCGCGGCTCGCGGCCGACCTGGCCCCGGACGGCACCGCAGCGGTCACCGCGCTCCTGGCCGAGCTGGACCGGCTCGGCGCCGCGCTGACGCAGGTCGTGCCGGACGAGTCCGGCCGCGCCCGGATCGCCGGCCGCCTCCGCGGTCTGGCGTCCGCCTGGGCCGACCCGGAACCGGAAGAGGAGACGTCCGTCGCCGACGGCCTGGAAGTGGCCTCGGACGACGAGATCTTCGACTTCATCGGCAAGGAGTTCGGCATCTCATGACCACCCGACTCACCACCGCCAACGGCCGACTCGCCAACCGGAGTGGCCAACTCGCCGCCGGGAGCGGCCAACTCGCCGCCGGGAGCGGCCAACACGCCGACCGGAGCGGCCAACACGCCGACCGGAACGGCCAACACGCCAGAGCTGGGGCACGGCGGGACACAGACTTCGACGGCTCGACGCTGAGGGGCGCGCTGACATGACCGAACAGAACGACGACAAGCTCAGGTACTTCCTCAAGCGGGTGACCGCGGACCTGCACGAGACGCGGCGCCGGCTGCGCGAGGCCGAGGCCGGGGCGCAGGAGCCGATCGCGATCGTCGCGATGGGCTGCCGCTATCCCGGCGGGGTGCGCACGCCCGATGACTTGTGGCGGCTGGTCGCCGAGGGGCGGGACGGCGTCAGCGGGTTTCCCGCGGACCGCGGCTGGGACCTTGACGCGCTTTACGACGACGATCCCGATGCCGCGGGCACGAGCTACACCCGTGAGGGCGGGTTCCTGCACGACGCCGCGCAGTTCGATCCCGAGTTCTTCGGGATCTCGCCGCGCGAGGCCGTGGCGATGGATCCGCAGCAGCGGTTGCTGCTCGAGACGTCGTGGGAGGCCTTCGAGCGTGCCGGGATCCCGCCGGCCGCCGTGCGTGGCAGCCGCGTCGGTGTGTTCGCCGGGGTGATGTACCACGACTACGCGACCCGGCTGCTGGCCGTGCCCGAGGGCGTCGAGGGCTACCTGTCCACCGGCACCGCGGGCAGCGTCGTCACCGGCCGCGTCTCCTACGCGCTCGGCCTCGAGGGCCCGGCGGTCACCGTGGACACGGCGTGCTCGTCGTCGCTGGTCGCCGTGCATCTCGCCGCGCAGGCACTGCGGAACGGGGAATGCACGCTGGCCCTGGCCGGCGGGGTCACCGTGATGGCGTCCCCGGGCGCGTTCGTCGAGTTCAGCCGGCAGCGCGGGCTCGCCTCCGACGGCCGCTGCAAGGCCTTCTCCGCTGATGCCGACGGCACCGGCTGGGGTGAAGGCGCCGGTGTGCTGCTGCTGGAGAAGCTGTCCGACGCCCGTCGTAACGGCCACCCTGTGCTGGCCGTCGTCCGCGGCTCCGCGGTCAATCAGGACGGCGCGTCCAACGGTCTCACCGCGCCGAACGGGCCCTCGCAACAACGCGTGATCCACCAGGCGCTGGCGAACGCCGGACTGTCCACTTCGGACGTCGACGTCGTCGAGGCGCACGGCACCGGCACCCAGCTGGGCGACCCGATCGAAGCACAGGCGCTGCTCGCGACCTACGGCCAGGACCGCGCCGGCGAGCCGCTGCTGCTCGGCTCGATCAAGTCGAACCTCGGCCACACTCAGGCCGCGGCCGGCGTTGCCGGGATCATCAAGATGGTCGAGGCGATGCGCCACGGCGTCCTGCCCAAGACCCTGCACCTGACCGAGCCGACTCCGCACGTCGACTGGGAGTCCGGGGCCGTCGAGCTGCTCGCCGACGAGCGCGCGTGGCCGGACGTCGACCGCGCTCGACGCGCCGGGATCAGCTCGTTCGGGTTCAGCGGCACCAACGCCCACGTGATCGTCGAGCAGGCCGAACCCGCTGAGATCGACGAGCCCACCAACGATGGGCGGCGGGTTCCGCTGGTCGTCTCGGGCCGGTCCGAGGCGGCGCTGCGCGCCCAGGCCGCACAGTTGCGTGAGCAGCTCACCGAGTTCGACGTCACCGAGGTCGCCTACTCGCTGGCCACCACCCGGACCCTGCACGAGCACCGCGCGGTCGTCCTCGCCGACGAACCGGGGGAGGTCCTCGCTGCCCTTGACGCGATCGCCGCGGGGGAGCCCGGCGCGATCACCGGGGTCGCCGGCGCGAAGACGGCGTTCCTCTTCACCGGCCAGGGCAGCCAGCGCGTCGGCATGGGCCGCGAGCTGTACGCTTCCCAGCCCGCGTTCGCCGAGGCGCTGGACGCCGTCTGCGCCGCGTTCGGGTCCCGGTTGGACACTCCACTCAAGACGGTCCTGTTCGACGACCCCGAGCGGCTGCTGGACAAAACCCGCTACACGCAGGCCGCGCTGTTCGCCGTCGAGGTCGCGTTGTTCCGCCTGTTCGAGCACTTCGGCGTCACGCCGGACTTCCTGATCGGGCACTCGATCGGCGAGATCGCGGCCGCGCACGTCGCGGGCGTGCTGGACCTGCCGGCCGCGGTCGCGCTGGTCGCCGCGCGCGGCGAGCTGATGCAGGCGCTGCCCGAGGGCGGCGCGATGGTGGCGATCCAGGCCACCGAGGACGAGATCATGCCGCTGCTGACCGACGCGGTGAGCGTCGCCGCGCTCAACAGCCCGGCCTCGACCGTCGTCTCCGGTGACGACGACGCCGTGCTGGCCGTCGCCGACCACTTCACCGCCCTGGGGCGCAAGACCAAGCTGCTCACGGTCAGCCACGCCTTCCACTCGCCCCGCATGGACGCGATGCTGGAGGACTTCTACGCCGTCGCGGAAACCCTGACCTACCAGGAGCCGCGCATTCCGATCGTGTCCAATGTGTCCGGACGCCTCGCCACGGCCGAAGAGCTGGCCGACCCGGACTACTGGGTGCGCCACGTCCGTCGTGCGGTGCGGTTCGCCGACGGCGTCCGCACGCTCGAGGAGCGCGGTGTCACGACGTTCGTCGAGCTGGGGCCGGACGGCATCCTCTGCGCGATGGCGCAGGAGTGCCTGACCGGCACCGTCACCGCCGTCCCGGCGCTGCGGGCCGCGCGTGACGAAGAGACGACCGTCCGGCACGCGCTCGCCGCGGCCATCGCGGCCGGGGCGTCGCCGGACTGGTCCGTGCTCTTCGCCGGGATCAGCCCGAAGCGGGTCGACCTGCCGACGTACCCGTTCCAGCGGGCGCGGTACTGGCTTGACGCGCCGGAACGGCCCGCGGGCGCGGCGTTCGGGGCCACGAACGCGCTCGAGTCCGCTTTCTGGGCCGCCGTCGACCGCGGTGACCTGGGGGAACTCGTCGCGACGCTGGCCGTCGACGCCGACGACCCGCTGAGCGCGGTGCTGCCCGCGTTGTCCGCGTGGCACAGCCAGGCCGCCGAAGAGTCCACTGTGGATGGCTGGCGGTACCGGATCGCGTGGAACCCGCTGCCGGAACCGGCCGGGATCCCGCAAGGCACGTGGCTCGTGGTCGTCCCCGAGGGCGTCGAGACCGCGTGGCCCGAGGCGCTGCGCGCGGCCGGTGTCGACGTCCGCGTCGTGACCGGGATCGACCAGAACACCGAGCCCGTGGACGGCGTGCTGTCCCTGCTGGCGCTGGACGAGCGTCCGCACCCGGACGCCGCCTCCGTCCCCGCGGGGCTCGCGGCCACCGCCGAGCTGATGCGGGCCCTGGGTGACACTCCACTGTGGATCGCCACCGCCGGCGCGGTCGCGCCGGTCTCGTCCGCGGCCCAGGCCGCGGTCTGGGGCCTGGGCCGGGTGTTCGGCCTGGAACGGCCCGAGCGCTGGGGCGGTCTGGTCGACCTGCCCACTGAGGTCTCCGACCGCGCCGCCGCCCGGCTCGCCGCCGTGCTGACCGGCACCGAAGACCAGGTCGCCGTGCGCGACAACGGCGTCCTCGCGCGCCGGCTGGTGCCTGCGCCTGCCGCAGGTACCGTCTCGCGTCGCCAGGGCTGGCGGCCGGACGGCGCGACCGTCCTGATCACCGGCGGCACCGGGGCGATCGGCGCGCACGTCGCACGCTGGCTCGCCTCCGCCGGCGCCGCGCACGTCGTGCTCACCAGCCGTCGCGGCGCGGACGCCCCGGGCGCGGCCGCACTGGCCGCCGAGCTGACCGAGCTGGGCACCCGCGTCACCGTCGCGGCCTGCGACGCCGCCGACCGCGACGCTCTCACCGCACTCGCCGCGAGCCTGGACGACCCGGTCACCGCGGTCTTCCACGCGGCCGGCCTCGGCGAGACCGGCGCCGTCGACGACCTGGTCCTCGACGACCTGGCCCGGATCGCCACCGCCAAGATCAGCGGTGCGCAGGCACTCGAGGACGTCTTCCCCGAGCTGGACGCCTTCGTGCTCTTCTCCTCCAACGCGGGCGTCTGGGGCGGCGGTGGCCAGGGCGCGTACGCCGCGGCGAACGCCTACCTCGACGCCTTCGCCGAGCAGCGCCGCGCCCGCGGGCTCAAGGCCACCTCCATCGCGTGGGGGGCCTGGGCCGACGGCGGCATGGCCGAGGGCGAGGCGGGGGAGCAGATGCGCCGCCGCGGCGTCCCGGCCATGGACCCGAAGCTCGCGATCGCCGCGCTGCGTCAGGCCTTGGAGCGCGACGAGACGTTCCTGGCCGTCGCCGACGTCGTCTGGGAGCGGTTCTTCCCGGCGTTCACCGCGGCCCGCCCGCGGCCGCTGCTGGACGAGCTGCCCGCGGTTCGCGCCCTCCGGGCGGCGGCCGAGCAGGCCGCCGCCGAGCGCACGCCCGAGGCGTCCGCGCTGCACGCGCGGCTCAGCGGGATGTCGGCCGCCGACCAGGAGGACGCGCTGGTCGACCTGATCTCGCAGCACGCCGCCGCGGTGCTCGGCTTCGCCGGCGCGGACGGCCTCGGCGCGCAGAAGGCGTTCCGCGAGCTCGGGTTCGACTCGCTGACCGCGGTCGAGCTGCGCAACCGGCTCACGGCCGTCACCGGCCTGACCCTGCCGACGACGCTGGTGTTCGACTACCCCTCGCCCCGGGTGCTCGCGGAGTTCCTGCGGGCCGAGGTGCTCGGAGTCGCGGCCGACGCCGCCCAGGTCACCGCGGTCGGCGCGACCGACGAGCCGATCGCGATCGTCGCGATGGCCTGCCGCTACCCGGGCGGGATCTCGACGCCGGAGCAGCTGTGGGACCTCGTCGCCGAAGGCCGCGACGCGATCTCCACGTTCCCCGACAACCGAGGCTGGGCGCTGGACGCGCTGTACGACGACGACCCCGAGTCGGCCGGCACGAGCTACACCCGAGAAGGCGCTTTCCTGCACGAAGCGGGCCTGTTCGACGCCGGGTTCTTCGGGATCACCCCGCGTGAAGCGCTCAGCATGGACCCGCAGCAGCGGCTGCTGCTGGAGATCGCCTGGGAGGCGCTGGAACGCGCCGGGATCGACCCGGAAACCCTGCGCGGCAGCCGGTCCGGCGTGTTCGTCGGCGGTGCCACCCAGGACTACACCTCGGTGCTCACGAGCAGTACGGCGAACGCCGAGGGCTACATGCTCACCGGCACGTCGTCCAGCGTGATGTCCGGCCGGATCGCCTACACGCTCGGCCTCGAAGGTCCGGCGGTCACGGTGGACACGGCGTGCTCGTCGTCGCTGGTCGCGCTGCACTGGGCGGTGCAGGCCCTGCGCAGCGGCGAGTGCTCGATGGCGCTGGCCGGCGGCGTGCAGGTGATGCCGACGCCGGGGCCGTTCGTCGAGTTCTCCCGCCAGCGCGGGCTGGCCAAGGACGGCCGGTGCAAGCCGTACGCGTCCGCCGCCGACGGCACGGCCTGGGGCGAGGGTGCCGGGATGCTCGTCGTGGAACGGCTTTCCGACGCCCGCCGGCTCGGGCACCCGGTGCTCGCGATCGTCCGGGGCAGCGCGGTCAACTCCGACGGCGCGTCCAACGGCCTCACCGCGCCGAACGGGCCCGCGCAGCAGAAGGTGATCCGCCAGGCCCTGGCCAACGCCGGACTGTCCACTTCGGACGTCGACGTCGTCGAAGGGCACGGCACCGGCACCACGCTCGGCGACCCGGTGGAGGCGCAGGCCCTGCTGGCCACCTACGGCCGCGACCGTGAGGAGCCGCTCTGGCTCGGCTCGCTCAAGTCGAACATCGGGCACACGCAGGCCGCGGCCGGTGTGGGCGGCGTGATCAAGATGGTGCAGGCCATCCGGCACGGCGTGCTGCCGCGCTCGCTGCACATCGACGAGCCGACCCCGCACGTCGACTGGGCCTCGGGCGCGGTCGAGCTGCTCGCCGAGGAACGGGCCTGGCCGGAGACCGGCCGCCCGCGTCGCGCGGCGGTGTCGGCGTTCGGCGTCAGCGGTACCAACGCGCACGCGATCATCGAAGCACCGTCCGAAATGGATGTCGAGAATGTCGAACCCAACTATCAGGGCGCGATTCCCTGGGTCCTGACCGCGCGGACGGAAGGCGCGCTGCGGGCCCAGGCCGCTCGGCTGGCCACTGTGGACGGTAACCCCGTCGACGTCGGCCACGCGCTGGCCACCACCCGGTCAGTGTTCGAGCACCGCGCGGTCGTGGTGGGCCGCGACGCCGATGAGCTGAAGGATCGGCTCGCCGCGCTGGCCGGCGGCATCGCCGGGCACGGCGTCTCACAGGGGTTCGCCCGCGGGGAGCGGCCGGTGTTCGTGTTCCCCGGTCAGGGTTCGCAGTGGCCGGGCATGGCCGTCGAGCTGCTGGAGACCGAGCCGGTGTTCGCCGCGCGGATGGCCGAGTGCGCCGCCGCGCTGGCCCCGTTCGTCGACTTCCAGCTCCTCGACGTCGTCCGCGCGGCCGAGCCCATCGAGCGGGTGGACGTCGTGCAGCCGGTGCTGTGGGCGATCAACGTCTCGCTGGCCGAGGTCTGGCGCGCCTACGGCGTTCGCCCGGCCGCGGTGATCGGGCACTCGCAGGGCGAGATCGCGGCGGCCGCCGTCGCGGGGGCACTGTCCCTTTCGGACGCCGCTCGCGTCGTCGCGTTGCGCAGTAAGGCGATCCTGGCGCTGTCCGGTCGCGGCGGGATGGTCTCGCTCGCGCTTTCCCGCGCCGGTGCGGAAGAGCTCCTGAAGGGGTGGACCGGGCGGATCTCCGTCGCCGCGGTCAACGGGCCCGAAGCGACCGTCGTGTCCGGCGACGCCGACGCGCTCGACGAACTGGTCGAGCACTGCCGCGGCCACCACATTCGCGCCCGCCGGATCGCCGTCGACTACGCGTCGCACTGCGGGCACGTCGAGGCCATCGAAGACGAGCTGCTGCGGCTGCTCGCCCCGATCCGGCCGCGCGACACCGACACGGTGTTCCACTCCACGGTCACCGGCGGCCCGGTCGAGACGTCTGCTTTGGACGCCGCCTACTGGTACCGCAACCTGCGCCAGCAGGTCCGGTTCGAAGAGGTCACCCGCGCGCTGCTGGCGCTGGGCCACGAGTCGTTCGTCGAGGTCAGCGCCCACCCGGTGCTGACCGTCGGGATCCAGCAGACCATCGACGACGCCGGTTCGACGGCCACCGTCAGCGGCACGCTGCGCCGGGACGAGGGCGGCCGCGACCGCGTGCTGCTCGCGCTGGCCGAGGCGTTCGCGCACGGCGTCACCGTCGACTGGGCCGCGGTGTTCGCCGGCTCCGGCGCCCGCCGCGCCGACCTGCCGACCTACGCCTTCCAGCACGAGCACTACTGGCCGGAGCCGGCCGCGCCCGCGTTCGCGGACGTGTCGTCGGCCGGGCTGGGCGCGGTCGCGCACCCGCTGCTGGGCGCCGCGGTCGGGTTCGCGGAGAACGCCGGCTACCTGTGCACCGGCCGGATCTCCCGGCAGACGCACCCGTGGCTGGCCGACCACGTCGTCGGCGACGCGGTGCTGCTGCCCGGGACCGCGTTCGTCGAGCTGGCGATCCGCGCCGGCGACCAGTCCGGCTGTGACCGCCTCGACGAGCTGACCCTGCACGCCCCGCTGGTGCTGCCCGTGACCGGCCACGTGCTGCTCCAGATCGTCGTCGGCGAGCCGGACGTGGGCGGGCTGCGCTCGTTCACGGTGTACTCGCGGGAAGAGCAGTCGCTGGACGAGCAGGCGTGGACGCGGCACGCGTCCGGTGTGCTCGGCTCCGGCACGGTGGAGTCCGAAGTGGACACCGAGTGGCCGCCCGCCGGCGCCGAAGCGGTGTCGCTGGAGGGCTACTACGACGGCCTGGCCGACTACGGATTCGCCTACGGCCCGGTGTTCCAGGGCCTGACCGCCGCCTGGCGACGCGGGGTGGAGGTGTTCGCCGAGGTCACGCTGCCCGACAGCGCCGCCGCGGCCGCGTTCGGCCTGCACCCGGCCCTGCTCGACGCCGCCGTCCAGGCTGCCGGGCTGGGGCTGGTCGAGGGCGGGCGCCTGCCGTTCGCCTGGACCGGGGTCACGCTGCACGCGTCCGGCGCCGCCGCACTGCGGGTCCGGCTCGCGCCGTCCGGAACCGACGGCCTTTCGCTGACGGCGTCCGACCCTGCGGGCCGGCCGGTGGTGACGGTGGACTCGCTGGTGCTGCGGCCGATGTCGGCTCCGGCGTCGTCGTCCGCCGCGGGCTCGCTCTTCCGCCTCACCTGGACCGAAGTACCGGTCACCGAAGAGACACCGTCGGTGGCCGTGCTCGGCGAGGACCCGTTCGGCCTGACCGGCGCGTTCGGCGCGGTCTGCCACGACACGCCGAACGCCCTCGCCGAGGCCGACCAGCCCGACCTGGTGCTGGTCAGCTTCGCCGCGGACGACGTCCGGGCGAACGCCGGACGCGCGCTGAAACTGGTGCACGGCTGGCTGGCCGACGAGCGCTTCACCGGCCGGCTGGTGCTGGTCACGCGCGGCGCCGTCGCGATCGACGGCGAATCGCCCGACGTCGCGACCGCGGCCGTCTGGGGCCTGCTCCGCTCGACGCAGTCCGAGCACCCGGGCCGGTTCCTGCTGCTCGACCTCGACCCGGCGGGCGGCATCCCGGAGGGTGCGCTGACCGGTGACGAGCCGCAGCGGGCGATCCGCGGCGGCCGGGTCCTGGTACCGCGCCTGGCGCCCGCCGAGTCCACTGTGGACGTCCTGGGCGGCGACGGCACGGTCCTGGTCACCGGGGCCACCGGCACGATCGGCTCGCTGCTGGCCCGGCACCTGGTGACCGCGCACGGCGTCCGCCGCCTGCTGCTGACCGGCCGTCAGGGCTGGGCCGCGCCGGGCGCGCCGGAACTGGCCGCCGAGCTGACCGGGCTGGGCGCCGAGGTGACCATCGCGGCCTGCGACGTCGCCAACCGCGACGCCTTGGCCGAACTGCTCGCCGGGGTGCCCGACCTGACCGCGGTGATCCACGCGGCGGCGGTGCTCGACGACGGCGTCGTCGAGGCGCAGACCGAGGCGCGCCTGGACACCGTGCTGCGGCCCAAGGCGGACGCGGCGCTGCACCTGGACGAGCTGACCGCGGACCGCGACCTGCGCGCGTTCGTGCTGTTCTCCTCGGCCGCCGGGCTGCTCGGCAGCGCCGGGCAGGCCAACTACGCCGCGGCCAACGCCGTGGTCGACGCGCTGGCCCAGCGCCGGCGCGCCGCGGGCAAGCCCGCGGTCTCGCTGGCCTGGGGTTTCTGGGAGGAGCGCAGCGCGCTCACCGGCGACCTCGGCGACGCCGACGTCCGCCGGATGAGCCGCGGCGGGGTGGCCCCGCTGTCGTCGGCGCAGGGCATGGCGTTGTTCGACGCGGCCATCGGTTCGCTGGACGCGCTGGTCGTGCCGATGCGGCTCGACGTCCCGGCGCTGCGCAAGCAGGCCGCGGCCGGGATGATCCCGCCGGTCATGCGCGGCCTGGTCCGCGCGCCGAGCCGTCGTACGGCAGCGCTCGCGGGCGCGGACCGGGTCGACTCGGTCGAGGCGCGGCTGGCGGGTCTGCCCGCCGCCGAGCGCGCGGCGTTCCTGCTGGACCTGGTCCGCGGCCAGGCCGCCGCGGTCGCCGGGCACGCGTCGGCCGAGGCGGTCGACCCGGACCGCGCGTTCCGCGAGCTGGGCTTCGACTCGCTGACCGCGGTCGAGCTGCGCAACCGGCTCGGCGCGGCCACCGGCCTCCGGCTGCCCGCGACGATGGTCTTCGACTACCCGGCACCCGCGGCGCTGGCCGCCGAGCTCGACCGCCGGCTGGCCGGCACGGCCCGGACCGGGCCGGTCGCCCGGAAGGCGGCCACGGCCGACGACCCGGTCGTGATCGTCGGCATGGGCTGCCGGTACCCGGGCGGGGTGCGCGGCCCGCAGGACCTGTGGCGTCTGGTGTCCGAGGGCACCGACGCGATCTCGGTCTTCCCGGCCGACCGCGGCTGGGACGTCGCCGGGCTGTTCGACGACGACCCGGACAACCAGGGCACCTCCTACGCCCGTGAAGGCGCTTTCCTCTACGACGCGGGCGAGTTCGACGCGGCCTTCTTCGGCATCTCGCCGCGTGAGGCGATCGCGATGGACCCGCAGCAGCGGTTGCTGCTGGAGACGTCGTGGGAGGCCTTCGAGCGCGCCGGGATCGACCCGGGCACGCTGCGCGGCAGCCGGACCGGCGTCTTCGCCGGCGTGATGTACCACGACTACGCGACTTCGCTGGCTTCCGTGCCGGAGGGCGTCGAGGGTTACCTCGGCACCGGCACCTCGGGCAGCGTGGCGTCCGGGCGGCTGTCCTACACCTTCGGTCTCGAGGGCCCCGCGGTCACCGTGGACACGGCGTGCTCGTCGTCGCTGGTCGCGCTGCACCTCGCGGCGCAGGCCCTGCGGTCCGGCGAGTGCGAGCTCGCGCTGGCCGGCGGTGTCACCGTGCTGGCCACACCGAACGTGTTCATCGAGTTCTCCCGCCAGCGCGGGCTGTCCTCGGACGGCCGGTGCAAGTCGTTCGCCGACGCCGCCGACGGCACGGGCTGGGGCGAGGGCGCCGGCATGCTGCTGCTGGAGCGGCTGTCGGACGCGCGGCGCAACGGCCACGAGGTGCTCGCGGTCGTCCGCGGCACGGCGGTGAACCAGGACGGCGCGTCCAACGGCCTCACCGCGCCGAACGGCCCGGCGCAGCAGCGGGTGATCCGCCAGGCGCTGGCGACAGCGGGTCTGTCCACCTCGGACGTCGACGCCGTCGAGGCGCACGGCACCGGCACGAAGCTGGGCGACCCGATCGAGGCCCAGGCGCTGCTGGAGACCTACGGCCAGGACCGCTCCGGCGAACCGCTGTTGCTGGGGTCGCTGAAGTCCAACATCGGCCACACCCAGGCCGCGGCGGGCGTCGGCGGCATCATCAAGATGGTCGAGGCGCTGCGCCACGGCGTGCTGCCGAAGACGCTGCACGTCGACGCGCCGTCGTCCCAAGTGGACTGGACGGCGGGTTCGGTCGAGCTGCTGACCGAGGAGCGCGCGTGGCCGGAGACCGGCCGCCCGCGTCGCGCCGGCGTCTCGTCGTTCGGCGTGAGCGGCACCAACGCGCACGCGATCATCGAGCAGGCGCCGTCGGTCGCCGCGCTCGAAGAGTCCACTGAGGACTCGAAGGTGCTGTCGTGGCTGATCTCCGGGCGGACCGCCGCCGCGCTGCGTGAGCAGGCGGACCGGCTGATCACGCGTGTCGCGGCGGAGCCGGAGCTGTCCGCCACGGCGGTCGCCCGCACCCTCGCCGCGCACCGCGCCACCTGGGAGCACCGGGCCGTCGTGCTCGGCGCCGACCGCGACGAGCTGCTCGACGGCGTCCGCGCCGTGGCCGAGGGCGCCGACGGCCCAGGCGTCCTGCGCGGGACGGCGGGGCACGCCGGGGCGGTGGCCGTGCTGTTCTCCGGGCAGGGCAGCCAGCGCGCCGGCATGGGCCGCGAGCTGTACGCGACCGAGCCGGTGTTCGCCGCCGCGTTCGACGACGTCTGCGCGGTGCTGGACCGGCACCTCGACCGTCCACTGAAGACGATCGTCGACGAGCCGGACCTGCTCGACCGCACCGGCTACACGCAGCCGGCGCTGTTCGCGATCGAGGTCGCGCTGTACCGGCTGGCCGAGCACGCGGGGCTGCGCCCGGCGTACCTGCTCGGGCACTCGGTCGGCGAGATCGCCGCCGCGCACGTGGGCGGGGTGCTGTCGCTGGCCGACGCGGCCGAGCTGATCACCGCCCGCGCCCGGCTGATGGAGGCGCTGCCCGCGGGCGGCGTGATGGTCGCGGTGCAGGCCGGCGAGGACGAGGTCCACCCGCACCTGGGCGACGGCGTCGCGATCGCCGCGCTCAACGGCCCGGAGTCCACTGTGGTCTCCGGCGACGAGGACGCCGTGCTCGCGCTGGCCGAGCACTTCCACGGCCTCGGCCGCAAGACCAAGCGGCTGAGCGTCAGCCACGCGTTCCACTCCGCGCGGATGCAGCCGATGCTCGCGGAGTTCCGCGGTATAGCGGAGTCTCTGTCATACGGTAAGCCGGTTATACCGATAGTCTCGAACGTCACCGGCGAGCTGCTCACCGAGGTGGACGCGGACTACTGGGTCCGGCACGTCCGCGCCGCGGTCCGGTTCGCCGACGGCGTCGCCACCGTGCACGACCTGGGCGTCCGGACGTTCGTCGAGCTGGGACCGGACGCGCCGCTGTCCGGCCTCACCCGCGAGTCGCTCGACCACGACCCGGCGGTCCTGGTCGTCCCGGCCCTGCGGGGCGACCGGCCGGAACCGGCCGCGTTCGCCGCGGCGCTGGCCGCGCTGCACGTCCGCGGCGTCCGGCTCGACTGGCCGGCGCGGGCCGCGGGCTGGGGCGCGGGCCGGGCGGACCTGCCCACCTACGCCTTCCAGCGGGAGCACTACTGGCTGCGGGCCGAAGCACCCGTGGCCGCTGCGACGGCGCCCGACTCGGCGTTCTGGGCCTCGGTCGAACGCGCCGACGCCGGTGCTCTGGCCGAAGCGCTGAACGTCGGCGAGGACGGCCGGGCCGCCCTCGACACCGTGCTCCCGGCGCTGTCCGCGTGGCACCGCCGCCGGCGCACCGAGTCCACTGTGGACAGCTGGCGGTACCGGGCCGAGTGGCACTCGATCCCCGAACCGGCCGGTGGCATGACGTCGGGCACCTGGCTCGTCGTGGCGCCCGCCACGCACGCCGAGGACGAGCGGGTCGCCGGTGCCGTGCGGCTGCTCGAAAGTCTCGGCGCGACCGCGGCCGGGGTGGCGCTGGACGACACCGACGCCGACCGCGACCTGCTCGCCGGCGGCCTGCGCACGGTGCTCGACGGCCCGGTCGGCGGCGTGCTTTCGCTGCTGGCGCTGGACGAGACGCACGGGCTCGCGCTCAGCACCGCGCTGGTCCAGGCCCTCGGCGATGCCGGGGTCGAGGCGCCGCTGTGGTGCCTGACCAGCGGCGCCGTCCGGACCGGGACGGCCGACGCGGTGCCCGCGGCGGGCCCGGCGCAGGTCTGGGCGCTCGGCCAGGTGGCCGCGCAGGAGTACCCGCACCGCTGGGGCGGCCTGCTCGACCTGCCCGCCGCGCCCACGGCCGCGGACTGGCGGCGGGTGGGCGCGGTGCTCACCGGCGGCGGCCGCGAAGACGACGTCGCGGTGCGGCCGGCGGGCGTGCTCGCCCGGCGGCTGGTCCGCGCGCCGCTCGGCCACGCGGGTAAGTCGTCGGCGCCGGATGGTCTGGTGCTCACCGGCGGTGGGCGCGAGGACAACGCGGGTTCGTCGTGGACGCCGGAAGGTCCGGTGCTGCTCACCGGGGCGGTGTCGGAGTCGGTCGAGGCCTGGCTCACGGGCCTGGGCGCCGAACCGACCCGCGACGTCACGGCGGGCGCTCGCACGGTCGTCCACCTCGTGACGCCGTCTTCGCCCGCGCCGCTGGACACGCTCACGCCGAGCGCGTTTGAAGCGGCCGTGCAGGAGCAGGTCGCCGAAGCGCTCGACGTCGGCGATGACGTCGAGGCGTTCCTGGTGCTCGTGCCGGGCGCGTGCGTCTGGGGCGGGGCGGGTGCGGCGGTCGACGCCGCGGCCGGCGCCCGGCTCACCGCGCTCGCCCAGCAGCGGGGCGCCGGAACCCTGTGTGTCGCCACCGGGCCGTGGGAGGGCACGCCGACGACTCCGGGCGTCGCTCAGCTCGACCCGCGGCACTTGCTGGCCGCGGTGCGTGTCGCGGCGGGGCGGGGTGAGCGTGGGCTCGTGCTGGCCGACGTCGACTGGGCCGCCGTGGCTCCCGCGCTGCGTGCGACCCGGCCGGCCGCGTTCCTGGACGTGCTGGCCCCCGTCGTCGAGGCCAAGCCGGAACCGGTGCGCCTCGGCGCGCTGGAAGGGCTCGGCTCGGCGACCGGCGCCGAGCGCGTCGAAATCCTGCTCGGCGTGGTCCGCGAACAGGCCGCGTTCGTGCTTGGTCACCGTTCCGCGGACGCCGTCGAGGCTGATCGCGAGTTCCTCGAACTCGGGTTCGCGTCGCTGACCGCGGTCGAGCTGCGCAACCGGCTCACCGAGCTGACCGGCCTCGACCTGCCGCCGGCGCTGGTCTACGAGTTCGGCACGCCGAACGCGCTGGCCGGGTACCTGGCGGACCGGCTCGCGGGCACGTCCTCCGTCGAACAGGCCGAAAGCACGCTCGGCGCGTTGTTCCGGCAGGCCTGCGCCCAGGGCCAGGCGGGCGACTTCGTCAGCATGCTGATGACGGCGTCGCGGTTCCGGCCCACCGGCGCGTCCGCCGCGTCACTGGTGCGGCTGGCGCCGGAGACGGCCGAGCCGAGCCTGATCTGCGTCCCGTCGATGACCGCCATCTCCGGTCCGCACCAGTACGCCGGGATCGGCGCCGCGCTGCGCGGCGTGCGTGGCGTGTCGTCGCTGTCGGTGCCCGGATTCGGGACCGGGGAAGCACTTCCGGCCTCGGCGGACGCGGCGGTCGAGCTGATCGCCGACGCCGTCGCCGAGCGGGCCGGCGACGGGCCGTTCGTGCTGGCCGGGCATTCGTCGGGGGCGGTCCTCGCCCACGCCGTCACCGCGCGGCTGGAGGAACGCGGCCTGCGCCCGCAGGCGCTGGTCGTTCTCGACGGGTACGCACCGGGCGGCGAAGGAATCGACGAACTGCTGCCCGGACTGATGGGCGGCATGGCCGACCGCGACGGCCGGTACGCGCCGGTCGACGACGACCGGCTCACCGCGATGGGCGCCTATTTCCGGCTGTTCGAACAATGGCGCGCCCCCGCAGTCACCGTTCCGGTCCTGCTCGTCACCGCGGCCGAGCCGATGCCGGAATGGCCCGCCGAAGATTGGCGGTCGAAGTGGGTTTCCGCCACCACCGAGGCGGAGACCGAAGGAAACCACTACACGATGCTGGAAGAGCACGCCGAGGTCGTCGCCAAGCACGTCAACGACTGGCTGGTCCAGCTTTCCTGACCATCGCCCTGCCGGAGATCTCGCACCCCTAGGGTCTCCGGTAGGGGTTAATGACCTGGGGGTCATCCATTTAGGCTTGACGCGAATTCCAGAGTACTGGGGAGTTGTGATGAACGATTTCACCGAATGGCGAATCCTGAAGAACGGCGCGAAGAACGACTTCGTGCTGGCGGTCGACTTCTATTCCCCCGGCCGCTCCGAAGCGACGTTCTCCGACCTGGCGCCCGCGCTGAGCGTGCCCAGCACGGTCTGGGAGACGATGCAGCCGGAGCCGGGCACCGAGGACGACATGACCGGCGAGGACTACCTGACCCGGTGGCTCGACGCGCTGCCCGGCGGCGAGATCCGCGGCGTGCTCGGCTTCTGCGTCGGCGGCGTCTACGCCTCGGCGCTGGCCCGCCGGATCGGCGAACGCCGGGGCACGCAGCCCGCGGTCGTCATGTTCGACCCGGAACCGGTCAGCGCGATCGTGCTGTACTGGCAGTTCCACAAGCTGCTGGACAAGCTCGTCGGCGTGCTGACCCCGCAGGAGATCGAGGAGTCGAAGACCGTCGGCTTCGCCGAGGCCGACGGCGCCGACGACCTCGTGGTGCTCGGCGACTCGCTGATCAAGCTCTACCGCGAGGTCGGGCACGTCGGCCTCGGCCGGCTCGGCCTCAACGAGGCGCGCCGCAACGAGATGATGAGCTGGTTCGACGCCTACGTGCACTACCTCGTCGGCGCGACCCAGGTCGAGACCGCCGTCGACCTGAGCACCTGCACGGTGATCAACTCCGACGCCCCGGCGGACGGCCGCCACCTGGCCGGCGCCGAGCTTTCCTTCGACCTCGACCGCCATGACCTGCTTCGCCGCTCCGCGGTGGCCGAAGCCGTGTCGGGCCTGCTGAAGTAGGAGAACCCACGATGCGCACGTTCACCGGCAAGGGCCCGGGGCAGGACGTCGAGGTACCGGCGAGAGCCGGCGTCACGTCCAAGGAAGAAGCGTTGTGGCTGCTGGACCGGCTGGTCCCCGGCAGCGGCGTCAACACGGTCGCGGTGCGGTTCGAGGTGCCGGTCGCGCTGGACCCGGTGGTGCTCGCGGAAGCGGCCCGGCTGGTCCAGCGGCGGCACCACGGGCTGCGCCGGGTCTTCCACGACGAGGGCACCCGCCTCACCGCCGAGGTGCTGCCCGCGTCCGCGGTCACCCTCGACGTGTCCACTGTGGACACGAGCCGGGAGCTGGTGGACGCGCGGGTCGCCGGGTTCGCGGCCGCGCCGCTCGAGATCGGCGGGACGCCGCCGATCCGGCTGGCGCACTTCCGCTGCCCGGACGGCGACGTGGTGGTCGTCTCCGCGCACCACCTCGTGTTCGACACCATTTCCGCCGCCGTCTTCTTCACCGAACTGGCGAAGGCCTACGAGGCGCTGGCCGTCGGCCGCTCGTGCCCGGCCGTGCTCGCGGCCGAGGTCCGCGCCACCCCCGACGTCGTGCCGACCGAGACCGGGATCGCCTACTGGCGCGAGCACCTCACCGGGTTCGACGCCACCGCGCTCGGGCTCTCGGTCGGCACGCCCGAGGCGGCCGGGTCCGTCCTGGACGGGGACTTCGTCGAGCACCGGCTCTCCCGCGAGGCCCTCGCCGCGCTCGACCGCCTGCGGCGCGAGCTGCGGGCCCCCGACGCGGTCGTGCACATGGCCGCCTACTACCTGCTGCTGGCCCGGCACGGCGCCGGCCCGGACCTGGTCGTCGGCACGCCGGTCAACACCCGGCCGCCGCACGCCCAGGGCGCCATCGGCTACCACGTGAACGTGCTGCCGCTGCGGGTCGGCGTCGAGTTCGGCGCCGGTTTCGCCGACCTCGTCGCCCGCACCCGCTCGGTGTACTTCGACGCGCTGGCGCACGCCGACGTCCCGGTCGACCTGCTGCTCCCGGAGCTGCCGCGGGCGGGCTCCGACTGGCGCAGCACGATCTTCCGGCACCTGTTCAACTACCAGCCGGGTGGCGGGCTGCCGCGCTTCGGCATCGGCGGGGTGCACACCCGGGGAGTCAGCGTCGAGAACGGCACCAGCAAGTTCGACCTGGAACTGGTGGTGCAGGCGGACGCGGACGAAACCGTCCTCAAAGGACGGTACGCGACCGGTTCGCACTTCCGCGCCGACGTCGAGGCGCTGCTGCGCCGCTACGACGCGCTGCTCGTCGCCGCCGGCGCCGACGCGCAGCGGCCGGTGGGGCAGCTGCCGCTGTTCAGCCCCGCCGACCGGGCCGTGGTCGACGCGGCCAACAAGACCCGGCGGCCGACTCGGGCGCGCACGGTCCTCGAGGCGGTCGCCGACCACGTCGCCACCCAGCCGGCCGCGGTCGCCGTGCGGGACGGCGAGCGCGCGGTGACCTACCGCGAGCTGTGGCTCACCGCGCAGGCCACCGCCGACCGGCTGCGCGGCCAGGGTACCGGCCCCGGCGACATCGTCGGGCTGGCCGGGCGGCGCGGTCCCGAACTCGTCGCGGCGGTGTTCGGCTGCTGGCTGATCGGCGCGGCCTACCTGCCGATCGACCCCGACCACCCGGCGCACCGCGTCGAGCACCAGCTCGCCGACTCCGGCGCCCGGGTGCTGCTGGTGGGCGTCGGCGTCTCCCTTGACGCCGACGGCCGGACCGTGCTGCCGCTGCCGGCCATCACCGCCGACGGGCCGGCCGTCCCGGACACCCTCGTCGTGGAAGGCGACGAGGCGGACGACGCGTGCGCGTACCTGATCTACACCTCGGGGTCCACCGGCAAGCCCAAGGGCACGGTGCTCGCGCACCGCAACCTCGCGAACCTGGTCACGCACTTCCGCGGCGAGACCGGGCTGGGCCCGGGCGACGGCGGGCTGTGGATGACGACGTTCGCGTTCGACATGTCGGTGATGGACCTGTTCCTCCCGCTGTACGCCGGCGCCACGCTGGTCGTCGCGCCGGACGAGGCCCGCACCGACGGCCGGGCGCTGCGCGCGGTGCTGGCCGAGCACCGCGTCGACTTCCTGCAGGCGACGCCCACGACGTGGCGGCTCGTGCTGGACGACGTCGCCGACCTCCTGGCCGGGGTCAAGGTGGTCTGCGGCGGCGAGCCGATGCCACCCGCGCTGTTGCGGCGGCTCGTCGCCACCGGGTGCGAGCTGCGCAACCTCTACGGCCCGACCGAGACGTGCGTCTGGTCCACCGCGGCCCGGCTGACCTCGCCGGACGACCCGATCGTCGTCGGCCGGCCGATCCGCAACACCACGGTGTTCATCGCCGACGACGCCGGGCGCGAGCTCCCGCCGGGCGTGCACGGCGAGCTGTGCATCGCCGGTGGCGGCGTCGCGATCGGCTACCACAACCGGCCCGAGCTGACCGCGGACAAGTTCCGCGAGCACCCGGTGCACGGGCGCTTCTACCGCACGGGCGACCAGGGCCGCTGGCGCCACGACGGCACGTGCGAGCTGGTCGGCCGGGTGGACCGGCAGATCAAGCTGCGCGGCAACCGGATCGAGCTCGGCGAGGTCGAGGCCGTGCTGGCCGAGCACCCGGAGGTGGCCGGCGTCGCGGTCGTCCTTGTCGGCGAGCCGAGCGCGGGCGGCATCCTGGTCGCGTTCGTCGAAGGGCCATTCGTTGAGGGGTCCGAGTCGCCGGGGCTGGCCGACCGGCTCTGGCAGCACGCCCGGGCCCAGCTGCCCCGGGCCGCCGTCCCGCACGAGTTCGTTACCATCGACCGGCTGCCCACCACGGTGACGGAGAAGATCGACTACCCGGCCCTGACCCGCCTGGCCGCCGACCGGCGCGCCGCGGCGGGGGAGGAGCCGGGCTCCCCGGCCGCCGACGGCGACCTGCTGGACACGCTGATCGGCCTGTGGGCCGGCCTGCTGGGCCGCCAGGACGTCGAGGCCGACACGAACTTCTTCGTCGTCGGCGGGCACTCCCTGCTCGGCGTGCAGCTGGTGCAGCACGTCGAGGACCTGACCGGTGTCGGGTTGAAGCTCACGGACGTCTTTTCGATGCCGACCCCGGGTCAGCTCGCGGACCACGTCCGCGACCTGCTCCGGACGCCCTGACCACCCTCCCCCCTCGGACCCCGGCGCGCCCCTCCGCGCCGGGGTCCCTCCCTTTCCGGGGTACGCGAAAGCTCAGCCGGTCACCGGGAACGCGTGCAGGCCGCGGATGAACGGTGACGCGCGGCGTGTCACCTCGCCCGCCCGTTGCAGGTTCGGGAACCGGTCCAGCAGCACGCGGAAGGCGACGTCGCCCTCGAGGCGGGCCAGGGGGGCGCCGAGGCAGTAGTGGATGCCGCTGGAGAACGAGATGTGGTCCGGGCCCGACGGCCGTTGCAGGTCGAAGACGTCCGGGCGGTCGAAGGCGTCCGGGTCGCGGTTGCACGCGCCGGTCAGGATGGTCACCTGGCTGTCCACCGGGATCCGCTTGCCGCCCAGCTCGACCTCCTCGTGCGCGAACCGCGCCTGCATCAGCACCGAGGTGTCGTAGCGCAGCGCCTCCTCGACGGCCTTCGGCGCGAGGTCCGGGTCGGCGCGCAGCAGGTCCCACTGCCCGGGGTGTTCCAGCAGGGCGAGCGTGCCGTTGCCGATCAGGTTGACCGTGGTCTCGGTGCCGGCCAGCGACAGCATCCCGCACATCGCGACCAGCTCGGCCGCGGTCAGCTTGTCGCCGTCCACCGACTGCAGCAGCCGGCTGACCAGGTCCGGACCCGGCTCGGCGACGCGCAGCGCGAGCAGCTCGGTGAACAGCGCGGTCATGCCGTCGACGGCGTCCTGCAGGCGCTTGGCCTCGTCGAGGGAGACGACGCCGTCGAGCACCAGGCTCAGCCCGGCGGCGAGCTCGTCGAACTCCGCCTGCCGCGATTCCGGAATTCCGAACAGCGTCGTGATCACCGCGCACGGAACGCGTTTCGCGTATTTCTCCATCAGGTCGAACGGCTTGCTCGAATCGACGGCGTCGAGCAGTTCACGGCACGCCCGTTCGATATCCGGGCGCAGTGCCCCGATGGTCTTCGGGCTGAATGCCGGCATCGCGAGTTTGCGCAGCCGGGTGTGTTCCGGCGGGTCCATCGCGAGGAAGGAATTGTCGAACGTCGACGTGCCCTGCGGCCAGTAACCGCCGAGCGTCCGGCGGCCGAACCGGCGGTCGCGCAGCACGCTGTCGGCGATGTCGCGGCCGAGCACCGCGTAGATCCCGATCCGGCTCTTCTGCACCGGCCCGCGGGCCCGCATCTGCGCGTACACCGGGTACGGGTCCTCCGGGCCGAGCATCAGCGCGGCGATCCGGTCGCCCAGGGCGCCCAGCGAGGTGAGCCCGGCCCGCGCGGTGCGCAGCTGGGCCTCCAGTTCGCTGTCGGTCGATGTCGTCATCGGCTCTTCCCTCGGCTCGGAATTGCTTTTCGCTGCCCGGGGTGGTTAGTCTGATTCGGCCGGTTTGGTCGACTCGGCAGTCGGCTGCCACCGTAATTGCGCGACACGCCGATTCGTAACCCCTATGCCCACCCTTATCGCGGGACGCGAACTGTTCAGTTGTGCCGCGTTCTCTTTTCCCCGGCAGGCCGCTACGCTGTGCCCGGTAAAGCGCGGCCGGCGGGCCGCCCGAACCATGGGGATGATCCACGTGCCTACGATCGACGAAAGTGCACCCGCGCTCCGGCTCTCCGGGTTGCGCAAGAGATTCGGCCGGAAGGTCGCGGTGGACGGGGTCGACCTCGCCGTGCCGAAGGGTTCGTTCTACGGCCTGGTCGGGCCCAACGGGGCGGGCAAGACGACGTCGCTCTCGATGGCCGTGGGCCTGCTGCGCCCCGACGCCGGCGCGTCGCACATCTTCGGCGTCGACGTCTGGGCCGACCCGGTGCACGCCAAGGCCCTCGTCGGCGTGCTGCCCGACGGCATGTCCCTGCCCGAGCGCCTGACCGGCCGCGAACTGCTGACGTACCAGGGTCTGCTGCGCGGGCTGCCCGAGGCGCAGATCGACGAACGCGCGGGCGAGCTGCTGGAGGTCCTCGAGCTGACCGAGGCCAACCGCACCCTGGTGATCGACTACTCCACCGGCATGCGGAAGAAGATCGGCCTCGCGACGGCGTTGCTGCACGCGCCCAAGCTGCTGGTGCTGGACGAGCCGTTCGAAGCGGTCGACCCGGTCTCCGCGGCCACCATCCGCACGATCCTGCAGCGCTTCGTCGCCTCCGGCGGCTCGGTCGTGTTCTCCAGCCACGTGATGGCCCTGGTCGAGCAGCTCTGCGACCACGTCGCGGTGATCGCCCGCGGCCAGGTCGCCGCGGCCGGGCCGGTCGACGAGGTCCGCGCCGGGCGCGGCCTCGAAGACGTCTTCGTCGAGCTCGTCGGCGCCCGCACCGGGGGGATGGAGGGGCTGGCGTGGTTGGCGTCCTGATCCGGATGAAGCTGGCGGTGCTGCGCCGCTCGATGAGCGGGCAGCGCGCGGCCAGCATGCTCGCGGGCGGGTCGATCGGCCTGGTCCTCGCGATCGGCACGCTCGTGGTCGGGTTCTCGCACTTCGGCTCGCCCGAAACCGCGGTCGCGGTGCTCTCACTGCTGCTGATGGTGTGGACGCTGGGCTGGCTGTTCGGCCCGATGCTCACCGGCGGCGACGCGGTGCTGCGGCTGGAGTACTTCACCCTGCTGCCGATCCGCCCGCGCACCCTGGCCATCGGCATGGTCGGCGCCGGGTTCGTCGGCATCACGCCGGTGGTCGCGCTGGTCGCGTTCGCCGTGCTCCTCGTCTACGGCGCCCACCTCGGCCTGGCCGCCGCGCTCGTCGCGATCCCGGCCGTGCTGCTGCAGCTGTGGTTCGTCGTCGTGCTGTCGAAGGTCGGCATGCAGGCGCTGGGCCGGCTCGTCCGGTCGCGGTTCGGCTGGGAGCTCTCGTCGCTGGTCGTCGGCTTCGTGCTGGGCCTGCAGAACACCGGCTGGATGGACATCGGCCTGGCGATCCGCACGTTCAGCGGCGGCTGGGCCGACGGCGGCGGCATCGTCCTGCGGATCCTCCCGTCGAGCTGGGCGGTCGTCGCGGTGGACGCGGCGGGCAAGGGCAACTGGGGCGTCGTCGCGCTCTCGCTGGGCGGCCTCGCCGTCCTGGGCGCGGTGCTGTTCTTCGTGTTCTCGGCGCTGCTTTCGCGCCAGCTCGTCCGGGGCCTCTCCGACGGCGGCACGACGCAGACCGGCGGCGACAGCCTGGCCACCAAGCGGATCCTGCCCGGCGGGCCGTTCGGCGGGGTGCTGGGCAAGGAGCTGCGGCTGTGGGTCCGCGACCTGCGCCGCGCCCGGTTCCTCAGCATCGCGCTGTGGGCGGGCCTGTTCAGCGGGCTGTTCCCGCTGCTCGACGGCAACACCGTGCTGCTGCCCTTCGCGGGTGTGATCACCGCGCTGTTCGCCGGCGCGCTGTCGGCGAACGTCTACGGCCTCGACGCGGGCGCGCTGTGGCTGACCCTGGTCGCCCCGGCGGCCGAACGCGTCGACGTCCGCGCCCGGCAGGTCGCGTGGCTGCTGCTGGTCGCGGTCCCGGTGCTCGTGCTGACCGCGTTGCTGACGCTGGTCAGCGGGCAGGGCTGGGCGTGGCCGTGGGTGCTGGCCGTGCTGCCGGCGATGCTCGGCGGGGCGGCGGGCCTGGTGCCGCTGGTCTCGCTGGTCGGCGTCGCGCCGTTCCAGGACCGCCCCGGCGGCAACCCGATGGACGGCTTCACCGACGAGAGCGGCGACCAGGTCCGGCTGAAGATCTTCGGCATGCTGTTCGGCCAGATCCTGCTGGCCGTGCCGGCCGCGGTCGTCGTGCTGATCGGGTTCCGCACCGGCAGCACGCTGCTGAGCTGGGCGGGCGTCGCGGCCGGGCTGCTCACCGGCGCGTTCTACTACTGGCTGTTCGGCCGGCTCGCCTACCGCCGCCTGGAGAAGGCGGGCCCGGAGATCCTCGACCTGATGCGCAAGGGCGTCCGGGCCGAGGTCAAGGTCGCCGCCGACGAGCTGGAAGAGGGCGAGGAAGAGGAACCGGCGAAGAAGGACGACCTCAGCGGTCCGCAGAACGCCGCGGTCGCGCTGTTCGTCCTGCTCGGCGTCCTGCTGGTGATCCCGCAGGGATTCGTGTCGCTGGGCCTGAGCCTGTTCGGCGCGACCCTGCCGGGCTGGTTCCTCGTCGCCCACGTCGCGCCCGGGCTGCGGGTGCTGGTGGCCATCGGCTCGATCGTGCTCGGCGCGTGCTCCTTCGGCATGGTCGTGCTGATGCACCGCGTCGCCAAGCGCAAGGCCGAAGCCTTGGCGGCGGCGGAAGAAGCCGAAGTGCCGCAAGCGGAAAAGGAGAACGGCCGCGAGCACGCGGCGGTCCGCTGACCCGCACTGCGAAAGGCCCGGCTCACTCGGTGAGCCGGGCCTTTTCGCTGAACGACATCCGACGCCAGGGTCGCGGCGCCCGGCCCCATCCCCGATGGGGCCGGGCGCCGGACCGGCCAACACAGCGACCGGAGTGGCCAACACGGCGTCCGGAATGGCCAACACGGCGACCGGAGTGGCCAACACGGCGACCGGAGTGGCCAACACGGCGACCGGAGTGGCCAACACGGCGTTGGCCACTGGCGTCGGGGCCGGGTGCCGGTGTGTTGGCCGTTCCGGGCAGTGTGTTGGCCGCTGCGGGCAGTGTGTTGGCCGTTCCGGGGTGGGGGAGGGTGGTTCAGCGGGGGTGGCGGAAGCGGATGTTGCCCGCGGTCACCTTGCAGTGCGCGCGCAGCACCGGCAGGCCGGGCTCGGGTGGCGCGGTGACCTTGTTCGTGATGTCGCCGGCGCCGGTCGCCATGGCCTCGAAGACCAGGGTCCAGCCGCGCGGGACGATGACGAGGATGGTGCCCCAGCCGCAGTCCAGGTTGAGCGTGACCTCCCGGTGCGGGCACGTCGCTTCACTGAAGTCGATCCGGACGTCGCCGGAGGAGCACTTGGCGTCGATGCGGCTCGGCACGTCCCACGGGCCGGTGCGCTTGACGTCGCCCATGCCCGCCTTGAGCACCAGCGGCGGTGTCTCGAGCGCGGCGAGCGTGCCGGTCGGCAGGTCGGCGAGCAGCGGTGCCAGGTCGCCGCGGGTGCGCGCGGCCGCCGCCGCGGCCGAGCGCTGGGCGAATTCTTCGAGTTCCAGCATGCCTTGGCCGAGCGCGTCCTGCAGCAGCCGCGCGGCGCGTTCTCTGTCCAGATTGGACACACGGAGGGTGTCTTGGTCGCTCATGTTTCCACGCTAACCAGCGGGAAAGCCCGGCGGCACCCCTACTTCCCGGGGACGGCTCATCCAGGAGCCGGGCGGGGTGTAGCCCGCGGCGCGCAGCCACGGCGCGGCGGTGGGCGGCCGGTCCCGCTTCGGGCCTCTCGCGCCCCCCAGCGCGCCGAGGACGGCGAGTATCACGGCCAGCTCGCCGTCGTCCGGGCCGCTCATACCGGCGGATTCCCGTGCTTGCGCGCGGGCTGCGCGGCGTACTTCGTCCGCAGCACGGCGAGCGCCTCGATGACGACCGGACGGGTCTGGGCCGGGTCGATCACGTCGTCCACCAGGCCGCGCTCGGCGGCGTGGTAGGGGTGCACCAGCTCGGTCCGGTACTCCTGGATCCGCCGGCGGCGCGCCTCTTCCGGGTCGCCGGCCGCGGCGATCTCGCACCGGAACACGACGTCGACGGCGTCCTCGGCGCTCATCACCGCGATTTCGTTGGTGGGCCAGGCGAAGGACAGGTCGCAGCCGATCGAGCGGGAGTCCATCACGAGGTACGCGCTGCCGTAGGCCTTGCGCAGGATTACCTGCACGCGCGGCACGGACGCGTTGCAGTAGGCGTAGAGCAGCTTCGCGCTGTGCCGGACGATGCCGCCGTGCTCCTGGTCGCTGCCGGGCCGGAACCCGGGGATGTCGACGAGCGTGACGAGCGGGATGCTGAAGGCGTCGCAGGTCTGGACGAACCGCGCCGCCTTCTCCGACGCGGGGATGTCCAGCACCCCGGCGCCGGACGACGGCTGGTTCGCCACGATCCCGACGACCTCGCCGCCGAGCCGCGCGAGCCCGCACAGGACGTTCGGTGCCCAGCTCGTGTGCACCTCGAAGAAGTGGCCGTAGTCGACGATCTCCGCGATGACCTCGCGCATGTCGTAGCCGCGGTTCGCGTCGACCGGCACCAGCTCCGGCAGCGCCGGGTTCGGCCGGTCCACCGGCTCGCCGGGCGGCAGCGACGGCGGCAGCTCGCGGTTGTTCGCCGGCAGCATCGAGATCAGGTGCCGGACCTCTTCGAGGCACTCTTCCTCGGTGTCGTAGACGAAGCCGGCCGAGCCGGACACCCCGGCGTGCACGTCCGCGCCGCCGAGCTGCTCGTGGGTGATGTCCTCGCCGGTGACCGAGCGGACGACGTCGGGCCCGGTGAGGTACAGCTGCGTGATGCCGCGGACCATGAACACGAAGTCGGTCAGCGCGGGGGAGTGGGCCGCGCCGCCGGCGCACGGGCCGAGCAGCACGCTGATCTGCGGGATCACCCCGGACGCCTGGACGGTGCGCCGGAAGATCCCGCCGTACCCGGCGAGCGCGGTGACGCCCTCCTGGATCCGCGCGCCCGCACCGTCCGAAAGGGACACCAACGGTGCGCCCGCGGACTCGGCGAGGTCCATCAGCTTGTGGATCTTCGCCGCGTGCGCCTCGCCGAGCGAACCGCCGAAGATCCGGAAGTCGTGCGCGTAGACGAAAACGCGCCGTCCGAAGACCTGGCCCCAGCCGGTGACCACGCCGTCGGAGTAGGGCCGCCGGTCCTCGAGGCCGAGCCCGGCGGCGCGGTGCCGCCGCAGCTGGTCGATCTCGTGGAACGTGCCCTCGTCGAAGAGCAGGTCGAGCCGCTCCCGGACGGTGAGCTTGCCCTTGGCGTGCTGCCGCTCGGTCGCGCGCCGGGACGGCGACACGGCGTGCGCCCGCAGCTCGGCCAGTTCGGCGACCTTGGCCTCGATGTCGAGAGACGGCAGGTCGCCGACGACGAGATCTTCGGTGGCGGTCATGACTCACCCCAACGTGTTTCTTTCGGCGGTTCCCCTCGCGGCCGGATGCCGGTAAGTCATTGAAACCGGCCGGCACCGTCCGAACCAGCACGTCGGCCCCCCTGTCTGCCACCCCCGGCCCCCAGCACCCCCTCATCCGGAACCTAGGGGTCGACCCGCGCGCGGGTGTTTGACAGATTCGGCGGGGTAAGCGCGCGACAGACAGCCGACACGCGGAAGGCCCGGCCATGACCCTCTCCCTGGACAGCCAGCTCTGGATCCGGCGGTTCCACCCGGCCCCGGCCGCCACGGCCCGGCTGGTCTGCTTCCCGCACGCCGGTGGTTCCGCGAGCTACTTCCACCCCGTGTCGGCGGCGCTTTCGCCGGCGGTGGAGGTCCTCGCCGTCCAGTACCCGGGCCGCCAGGACCGCCGCACCGATCCGCTGGTGGACGACCTGTTCGTCCTCGCCGACCAGCTGGCCGGGATCCTCGCGGCCGAGCCGGGCCCGCTGGCGTTCTTCGGCCACAGCATGGGCGCCAGCCTCGCCTTCGAGGTCGCGCGCCGGCTGGAACCCCGCGGCACCGAGCTGCTGGGCCTGTTCGTCTCCGGGCGCCGGGCGCCCTCGGCGTTCCGCGATGAGCGCTTCCACCGGGAGAGCGACGACGGCCTGCTCGCCGAGGTCAAGCGCCTGAGCGGCACGGACGCGAAGGTCCTGGAGGACGACGAGATCATCCGCATGGTCCTGCCGGCGCTGCGCAACGACTACAAGGCCGCCGAGACCTACCGCTACCGCCCCGGCCCCGACGTGAGCTGCCCGGTGCTGGCCCTGATCGGCGACCACGACCCCAAGGTGACCGCCGACGAGGCCCAGCAGTGGGCCACGCACACGTCCGGCGCGTTCGAGCTGCGCACCTACCCGGGCGCCCACTTCTACCTGAACGAACACCACGCGGCCGTCAACAGCCTGATCGCCGCCCGGCTCTCCGCCGCCTCGTCGCGCGGCTAGCGGCCGGCGCACGGGGTGCGCCGGCCGCGGGACCTCACAAGCCGCAGGGTGCGAGCGCGTCGAGGCCTTGGGGCTTGTCCGCGTTGCGGCCGATCGCGGTGGCGATCCGGTTGATCGTGGCGACGCGCTTGTCCTCCAGCGGGCCGAGGATGGCGTTCTGGACGAAGTTCGCGCCACCCTCGCCCGCGCTGGTGACCAGGCGGTTGTTCGCTTCCGCGAGCTGCGTGTCGAGCAGGGCGAGGTTGCGCTGGACCTCGGCCTGGGCTTGCGCGGGGATCGCCGGCAGCCGGCTCTCGACGTCGGGGCAGGTGATCTGACCGGACGCGCCCTGGGCCGGCTCCGCGGCGCTCGGTTCCGTGGACGCCGGTGCGGCCGCGGTCGTGGTGGCGGCCGGCTGCCCGCCGAGGGTGCAGGCCGCGAGCGCGTCGAGGCCCTGGGGTTTCTCCGCGACGCGGCCGATGGCGATCGCGATGCGGTCGATGGTGCTGGCCCGTTTGTCCTTCAGCGGGCCGAGGATGGCGTTCTGGACGAAGTTCGCGCCGCCCTGGCCGGCGCTGGTGACGAGGCGGTTGTTCGCCTCGGCGATCTGGGTGTCGAGCAGGGCGAGGTTGCGCTGGACCTCGGCCTGGGCTCGGGCGGGGATCGCGGGCAGCTGCCCGGCGACGTCGGGGCAGGTGATCTGCGCGGCGCTCGCCGCACTGGCCTGGCCCGTCTGGCCGGTCGTCGTCGCGATCACCAGGGCGCCGGCGGCGAGCGCGAGGCCCAGTGCCGCCGTCGCGAGTTTTGTCCGCCGGGAAATGCGGTGTCTTCCACCGGTATCAGGCATGAATGGCTCCCATGTTCCGTACTCGTTAGCGTGAACATATGCGCGGCCAGGCGCCATCTTGACGTCTCGACCAGGGGATTGTCCAGCCTGATCTGCCGGAAAAAGATAATCTGAACCAAGTCGAACCGGCGTCCGTATTCTCCAGTGAAGCACCCGGTCTGCGTATTCCGGAAAACGTCGAAGGCCGGCCGGGTCTTGACGAGGACCAGCACCGCCTCCTAGCGTCGCCATACCGACCGGTCGGTGTCCAAGGGAGGTCACGGGATGAGCTGGTACGACGAGAAACCGTGGCTGGCGAGCTACGGCGAACGGCCCCTGGAACCGGTCGAGGCGACCACGCTGCCCGAGACCTTCCGCCGGGCCGCGGACCACGTGCCCGACCGGGACGCCGTCGTCTACTTCGACGGCCGGCTCACCTACCGGCAGCTCGACGAGCTCTCCGACGGCGTCGCCCGCTACCTCACGCACCACGGCTTCGAGCGCGGCGACCGGCTCGCCCTGGTGCTGCAGAACATCCCGCAGTTCGTCATCGCGCTGGTCGGCGCGTGGAAGGCCGGCGGGATCGTCGTGCCGGTCAACCCGATGTACCGCGAGCGCGAGCTGACGCACGTGCTAACCGACGCCGGCGTCAAGGCGATCGTCTGCTCGCAGCGCGGCTGGAACGTCTACATCGGCGCGACGGCGAGCGCGCTGCCCATCGCCCTCACCACCAGCGAACTCGAGTTCCAGACCCGCGACGACGAGCGCGTGCTCGGCAAGGTCGTCCGCGAGGAGACCCCGGGCGCCACGGAACTCCTCGACGCCGCCAAGACGCCCGGGCCGAAGCCGCCGGAGCCCGCGTTCGCGCTCGACGACGTCGCCCTCATCAGCTACACCTCCGGCACCAGCGGGACGCCGAAGGGCGCCACCAACACCCACGGCAACCTCGGCACGAACGCCGCCGCGCTCGGCTCCTTCAGCGGCCTGCCCGCCGGCACGACGCTGTTCGGGCTCGCGCCGCTGTTCCACATCACCGGCATGGTCTGCGAAGTCGGCTCCGCGATCGACATCGAGGGCACGCTCTCGCTCGCCTACCGCTTCGAAGCCGGCGTCGTGCTAGACGCCTTCCTCGAGCACGAGCCGTCGTACACGGTCGGGCCGTCGACGGCCTACATGGCGCTCATGGCCCACCCGTCCTTCAGCCGCGAGCACTTCGCGTCGTTCTCGCTGCTCTACTCCGGCGGCGCCGCGCTGCCGCCCGCCGTCGTCGAGGCGTTCCGCGCGAAGACCGGGCACTACATCCACAACGGCTACGGCCTCACCGAGACGACCGCCGGCTGCGTCGTCGTCCCGGGCGACCTCGAAGCGCCGATCGACCCGGCGTCCGGCACCATCTCGATCGGCCTGCCGGTGCCCGACACGATCGTCCGCATCCTCGGCGAGCACGGCGAGGAGCTGCCGTTCGGGCAGCCCGGCGAGATCGCCGTCGAAGGGCCGATGGTCGTGTCCGGCTACTGGAACCGCCCGGACGCCACGGCCGAGTCGATTCCCGGCGGGCGGCTGCTCACCGGCGACATCGGGTTCATGGACGAACGCGGCTGGGTCTACGTCGTGGACCGCAAGAAGGACATGATCAACGCGTCCGGCTTCAAGGTCTGGCCGCGCGAGGTCGAAGACGTCCTCTACACGCACCCGGCGGTCCGCGAGGCCGCTGTGGTCGGCATCGCCGACGACTACCGCGGCGAGACGGTCAAGGCGTACATCAGCCCGGCACCCGGCGTGACCGCCGATCCGGCGGAGCTGGTCGCCTGGTGCAAGGAACGGCTGGCGGCCTACAAGTACCCGCGCACCATCGTGGTGCTCGACGAGCTGCCGAAGACCACCAGCGGCAAGATCCTGCGCCGCGAACTGCGGGCGAGGGGATAGCGCCGTGGTCGAGACCGTCCGCGGCGGGATCGCGTCGGAAGCACTGGGCCGGGTGCTGATGCACGAACACCTCTTCGTGCTCAGCCCCGAGTTCGTCGACAACTACCCCGAGCACGAAGGGTTCCAGGAGGACAAGCACGTCCCCGAGGCGATCCGGCGGCTCAAGGAGCTGAAGGACGCCGGGATCGACACGATCGTCGACCCGACGGTGATCGGGCTCGGGCGCTACATCCCGCGCGTGCAGCGGGTCGCCGCCGAGGTGGACGTCAACATCGTCGTCGCCACCGGGCTCTACACCTACAACGACGTGCCGCACTACCTGCACTTCCGCGGGCCCGGCACGATGCTGCAGGGTGAGGACCCGCTCGTCGGGATGTTCGTCGGGGACATCCGCGACGGCATCGCCGGCACCGGCGTCAAGGCCGGGCTGCTCAAGTGCGCCACCGACGAGCCCGGCGTGACGCCGGGTGTCGAACGCGTGCTGCGCGCGGTGGCGAAGGCGCACGCCGAGACCGGGGCGCCGATCATGACGCACACCCACGCCGTCAGCCGGCGCGGGCTGGAGCAGCAGGCGATCTTCGCCGACGAGGGCGTCGACCTGAGCCGCGTGCTGATCGGGCACTCGGGCGACTCCACCGACCTCGGGTACCTGACCGAGCTGGCCGACCGCGGCTCGATCCTCGGCATGGACCGCTTCGGCCTCGACCTGCTGCTGCCGTTCGAGGAGCGCGTCGCCACGGTCGCGGCGATGTGCGAACGCGGGTACGCGGGCAGCATGGTGCTCTCGCACGACGCGTCCTGCTACATCGACTGGCTGCCCGAGGACCAGCTGCCGGTGCTGACGCCGAACTGGCACTACCTGCACATCACGCGTGACGTGCTGCCCGCGCTGCGCGAACGCGGGGTGGGTGAAGCCGACATCACGACGATGCTCGTGGACGTACCGAGGCGGTTCCTCGGGTGAGCGATATCCTGTGCGTCCGATCCAGAGTGGGACCGTGGCGCGAAGCGCCTCCGTTGAGGGTGGTGGCGGGGGCATGGATGGAGATGGGGGGACTTGCCATGACGCGAGCAAGCGCCCGCAAACCGGGCGAGGCGGCCGGCGACGAGCAGGCCGCCGTGCCGCGGCGCCTGCTGGAGCAGGCCACGAAGCTCTTCGCGAAGAAGGGCTTCGACCGCACGTCCGTCCAGGAGATCGTCGAGGCCGCGGGCGTCACCAAGGGCGCGATGTACCACTACTTCGGCTCGAAGGACGACCTGCTCTACGAGATCTACGCCCGGGTGCTGCGCGAGCAGACGCGGCAGCTGGAGAGCGTCGCCTCGTCGGGCGCGCCGCTGCGCGAGCGCCTGGCCGCGGCCGCGTCCGACGTCGTCGTGTCCAGCATCGACAACCTGGACGACAACACGATCTTCCTGCAGTCGATGCACCAGCTGTCCCCGGACAAGCAGAAGGCGGTGCGCGCCGAGCGCCGCAAGTACCACGAGCGCTTCCGCGGCCTGGTCGAAGAGGGCCAGGCGTCGGGGGAGTTCCGCACGGACAAGCCGGCCGACGTCGTCGTCGACTTCTTCTTCGGCTCGGTGCACCACCTGGGCTCCTGGTACCACCGCAGCGGCTCCCTGACGGCCCGCCAGATCGGCGACCACTACGCGGACCTGCTGCTGGACGCCCTGCGCCCACCTGGTTGATCGGCGCGCTCGCCGACGTCACCTGGCGGCAGTGGCCGACCCTGGTCCGCGACCACACGCCGGCCACCGGCACCGGCCCTACCGGCAGCTCGCCGCCAAGACGGGCTAGTGCCGGCCCACGTGGTCCAGCAGCAGGGCGATCACTTCGTCGGCCGTCTCCGAGGCCAGGAGCTGGCCGGCGCCCTCGATGATCTGGAAGCGGTACTCGGCGTCGATGTGGTGCACCGTCAGCTCGGCGGCGCCGCGGCCGAGCCAGGGGTCCTCGCTGCCCCAGACGTAGAGCGTCGGGACGGTGATCCGGCCCGCCGGGACGTCGAACGCGTCGGTCGTCGCGCCGCGGTACCAGTTCAGGGTCGCGGTCAGCGCGCCCGGTTCGGAAAGGCGCGCGATGTTGCGTTCGACGAATTCGACGGGAATGCGCTTGTCGTAAACCGCGCGTAACCGCTTGGCTCCGTCGCGTAAGAGGTATTTCTCGGCTTTGCCGGCACCGCGGCGGAAGAACCGGATGTAACCGAGGTCGTGGAACTGCCCGTCGTCGGTCGCGGCCGCGTGCTGCAGCGCCGCCGGGTGCGGCGTGGAGAGCACGGCCAGGGACCGCAGCCGGTGCGGGTGGGTCGTCGCGAGCGTCCACGCCACCATGGCGCCCCAGTCGCGGGCGATGAGGTGGAACCGGTCGGCGCCCTGGCTGTCGGCGAACGCGAGGGCGTCGCTGACCAGCTGCTCGATGGTGTAGGCCGCGACGTCGTCCGGGCGCGCGCCCACGGCGTAGCCCCGCTGGTCGACGGCCACCGCGCGGTAGCCGGCCTCGCCGAGGGCGTGCAGCTGCTCGGTCCAGGCGTCGGCGAATTCGGGCCAGCCGTGCAGTAACAGGACGAATTCGCCCGACGCGGGCCCGGCCGCGAGCGCGCTGTGGTGGTGGTCGCCGACGGCGATGTCCAGTTCTTCGAGCGTGCCGGGCGGCCCGGCTTCCGTCGGCGCGACGGCGAATTCCATGGCGCCCAGGCTAGATCGCATCCACCGCGTCGAACCATGGGAAGAAGGGCACTTTTGCCACCCTTTTGCCCTCGCAGTGGTCTAGCTCACATATTTGTCGCTCATCTGAGCGAAAACCGGAAAGAGTATGAATGCGATTCATGTAAACGGGCGGGGCTCACCGGTCCGGAAAGCCCCGCCCGGTGGCGCTCAGTCGCCCGACACCGGCGGGTCCTGGACGGAGAACGCGTAGTACGCCGTCTCGGTGAGGCCGCCGTCGGCCCGCCGGCCCTGGACCGTGAAGTAGTAGCTGCCGTAGCTCTCCGGGGTCCAGTCGATCGACGCCGTCCCGTCCGCCCCGGCCGGCACCGTGCGCTCGGGCTCGTCGGTGCTCTCCGGCCAGCTCCGGTGCACCTGGTAGACGTACTCGGTCATTCCGGGCGCGTTCGGGGCGAAAGAGAAGGTCCCCGGCACCCCCGTTCCGACGGAGCCCTGGTCTTCGGGGTAACTCGCCGAGGACACCACCGGCTTGTCGGTCACGGTGAACGAGTAGTACCCCCAGCCGGACGTCCGGCCGTCCGCGGCCCGGGCCCGCACGTAGACGGTGTGGTAGCCGGACGTCGGCGGCGTGTACGCCGCGGTCGCCGTGCCGTCCGGCCCCGCCGGGACGTCCGTGGTGGTGTAGCTGTCCACCGCGAACTCGAACGCCACCGTGCCCGCCATCCGCGAGGTCAGCCGGAACGTGCCGGGCCGCATCGGGCCGGCCGGCTCCCGGACGAAGTCCGCCGACGTCACGACCGGGCTGTCGTAGACGGTGAAGGACGTCGAGCCCTCGGCCGAGAGCACCCCCGCGGTGTTGCGGGCCTGCGCGGTGAACCAGACGTTCCCGGCCTCGGTGGGCGTCCAGGTGACCTCGGCCGTGCCGTCCGGCCGGGCCGGCACGGTCAGCTTGTGCGCCGGGTCGGTGGACGGCCAGTAGACGTACTCGGCGATGTTCTCCATCGACGAACGGAACGTGAACGTGCCCGGCTGTCCGGGCGCGTCCGCACCACTGGTGCGCGTGACGTACGGCGCGACTCCGTCGATCGACAGGCTCTTGTACCGCACCTCGGACTGCGTGCCCGCCGCGTCGGTGCTGCGCGCCCGCAGGGCGACCGAAGCCTGCTTCAGCGGTGTCCAGACGAAGGACGCGGTGCCGTCGGCCGTCGCGGGCACGGTGACGGGGTCACCCATCGGCCGGTCCTGGTCGTCGGTGAACCAGTAGGTGTACGACGTCGTCCCGGCCAGCCGCGGGGTCAGCCGGAACGGCGTCGCCGAGCCGATCTTGACCAGGTCGGCCGACTCGATGACCGGCGCGGTGTCGACCTGGAACCGGTACTCGCGGTAGCGCGAAACCGTCCCGTCGGCGCCGGTGTTGCGCACGTACAGCACGTTCTCGCCGCCGTGCGCCGGCGCCAGCGTCACATGGGCTTCGCCGTCGGCGCCGGCGGCCACGGTCTGCTCCGGCGCGTTCTCCAGGTGGTAGGTGTAGCTCACGGTGTCCGGCAGCCCGGGGCTGAAGTCGAACACGCCCGGCACGCCGACGTTGCCCGCCGGGTTGGTGCTTCCGGTCGGGTAGTAGAGCGACGACCAGACGTACGGCCGGATGTCCCGGACGGTGAAGCTCCGGTACTGCTCGTAGGAGTAGTTGTTCCCGCGGTCCACGCTGCGGACCCCGACCGAGAACGAGCCGGAGTCGGTCGGCGTGAACGTCACCGTGGCCGGTCCGCCGAGGGATTCCGCGGGCACCGAGGTCCAGTCGGATTGGCCGGTGAAGCGGTATTCGTACCGGGCGACGTCGGTGGACCCGTGCGCCGTGAACGTGAACTGTCCCGGCACGCCGATGCCGCCGCGCGGGTCCCACGGGCTGTCGGTGAGGTAGACCTCGGAGGTGACGTCGGGAACCTCCGGCTTGACGCTGTCCGGGGTGAGGTAGCAGGTCGGCGACCAGTCCGAGGTGTCGACGCCGTCGGTGACCTGCAGCCGCCACGCGTAGGTGTGGTCGGCCGGCAGTCCCGGGTTGTCGAACTGGGCGTAGGCCTGCCCGTCGGTCACCGGCCAGTCGAGGTCGCGGCGCACCGACGGGTCGTCCACCGACCACATCTCCCAGTGCGCGACCAGGTCCTGGCCCGGATCCGGATCCGTCACGTCGGCGTAGTGCCCGGTGATCGGGATGTCGTGGGCGCGGGTGAACACCCCGGGCGCGGTCGTCGCGCACGGCGCGTCGGGGTAGGCCGTGCGCAGGTTCGCCGGCACGCTCGGTGGCGTGTTGTAGGAGACCTTCAGGCTGACGTCGTTCGCGAACCAGCGGCCGTAGCGCGGGTCCAGCTCGTGCGCCGCGGGGACCCGCAGCTCGAGCGTGAGCGTCTTTTCCCCGGCCTGCACGGCTTTCGCGACGGCGGCGGTGAGGTCGAGGCCGCCGAGATCGGCCGGGCAGCCGCCGGAGGACGCCCCGGCCGTCGCCAGCTTGGCCAGCTCGGCGGGCGGCTTGGCCCACGACGACTTCCCGGTGAGCGGGGCGGTCGACCAGAGTTCGACCGCGCGGTGCGCGCAGTCGGTGGCGCGCTTCTCCGGGATGGTCAGGGCGGCGGAGACGACGTGCTTGCCGCGCAACGAGGTCAGGTCGAGCGTGTAGTACGACCGGGACGCGTGGGGTCCCGTGGCGGCCACGCTCGCGCCGACCGGCGCGTCGCCGGGGGCGTTCACCTTGACGTGCAAGGGATCGGCGGCGTCGGTGAAAGCCCAGGACGACCGCGACAGCGTCTTCACGGGCAGGGGCGGCGGCTCGGCGGCCGAGGCGGCGGCCGGCAGCACGGCCGCCGTCCCGGTGAGCAGCAGCGTGGCGGTCAGCAGCGCGACCGCCCGTCTTCTTCTTCCGGGCAGCGTCGATCGCCGCACGTGGGTGCGCAACATCGGTGGATCCCCCTCGAAACGCGGGGGCAACCGGTAGCCACCCCCAGGCGTGTTCACCTCAGCACCCGGAAACGGGGGACGTCAAGGGATCACCGGGATCTACCGGATCGCGCGTGACACAACCGGAACACCGGGTGTCGCGGCGGTGCCACGCGCGATCGTGCAGGTCAGGCGGGCAGGTCGACCAGGTCGGCCAGGCGGGCGCGGTGGCGGCCCGGGGTGCCGAGCGCGATCTCGTCGGCTTTGGCGCGCTTGAGGTAGAGGTGCGCCGGGTGTTCCCAGGTCATCCCGATCCCGCCGTGCAGCTGGATCGCCTCTTCGGTGGCCTTGACCGCGATCGGCGCGTTGCGGGCCTGGGCGACCGAGACCGCGATCGGCACGTCGACGCCCGAGGCCAGCGCGTCCGCCGCGTTGCGCGCGGTCGCGCGGGCCAGCACCAGGTCGGTGTAGAGGTTCGCCAGCCGGTGCTTGAGCGACTGGAACCCGCCGACCGGCCGGCCGAACTGGTAACGGCCCTTGAGGTAGCGCACGGTCTCGGTGAGCGCCCACTCGGCGATCCCGGTCTGCTCCGACGCCAGGATGCCCGCGCCGGCGAGCAACGCCTGCTCCAGCGCGCCCGCGGCCTGCTCACCCGAGGCCACCAGGACCGCCGGCGCGTTCTCCAGCACGACGTCGGCCACCCGCCGCGTCAGGTCGAAGGAGACCAGCTCCGTGACCGTCGCCGCCGACGCCTCGACGACGTACAGTGCGGGCCCGTCCGGGCCGGCGGCCGGGACGACCAGCAGGTCGGCCACCGACGCGTCGGCGACCGTGCCGACCCGGCCGGTCAAGGTCCCGCCGGTCGCGGTCACAGACGACGGGAAGCCCGCCCCCGGCGTCGTCGACAGCGGCACGGCCAGCGCGCCGATCGCCTCGCCCGCGGCCAACCGGCCGACGAACTCGCCGTCGTCGGTGTGCAGCAACGCCGTCGTCGCCAGCACGACGCTGCCGAGGAACGGCACCGGCGCGACGCTGCGACCCAGCTCTTCGGCCACGACGGCGACCTCGCGGGCCGACGCGCCGTGCCCGCCGCGCTCCTCCGGCACCGCCAGCCCGGCGACGCCGAGGTCGGCGGCCAGGGTGCGCCACAGCTTCAGGTCGTACCCCTCGGCCGTCTCGATGCGCGCCAGCAGCGTGGCCGCGTCGGCCTTGGCCTTGAGCAGGTCCCGGACGCTGGCCCGCAGGTCTTCCTCGACGTCTGAATAGAGCAAGTCGGTCATCGGGGCAGGTCCTTCCAGGCGACGTCCTTGTCGACGCGCGGCTCCGACGGGAGACCGAGCACGCGCTCGGCGATGATGTTGCGCAGGACCTCCGAGGTGCCGCCCTCGATGGAGTTCCCCTTCGCGCGCAGGTAGCGGTAGCCCGCCTCGCGGCCGGTGAAGTCGACGATCGCCGGGCGCCGGAACGACCAGTCGTCGTAGGCCAGGCCCTCTTCGCCGAGCAGTTCGACCTCCAGGCCGGTGAGCGCCTGGTTCAGCTCCGAGAACGCGACCTTCATGGCCGAGCCCTCGGGGCCGGGCGCACCGGCGGTGAGCTGCTGACGCAGCCGGGTGCCGGCCAGGCGCAGCGTCTCCGCCTCGACCCAGCGCTGCACGAGCCGGTCACGCAGTTCCGGCGTGCGCAGCTCGGGACGTTCGCGCCAGGTCTTGGCGACGATCCCGACCAGCCCGCCCTCGCGCGGTTGAACGTGCCCGCCGATCGCGACGCGCTCGTTCATCAGCGTGGTCTGCGCGACCTTCCAGCCCTCGCCGACGGCGCCGAGCCGCTGCGTGTCCGGGATGCGGACCTCGGTCAGGAAGACCTCGTTGAACTCGGCCTCGCCGGTGATCTGGCGCAGCGGCCGGACCTCGACGCCCGGCGCCTTCATGTCGCACATGAAGTACGTCATGCCCTGGTGCTTCGGCACGTCCGGGTCGGTGCGGGTGACCAGGATCGCCCACTGCGACTCGTGCGCGCCCGACGTCCACACCTTCTGGCCGGTGACGATCCAGTCGTCGCCGTCGCGCACCGCGCGGGTGCCCAGTGCGGCCAGGTCGGAGCCGGCGCCCGGCTCGCTGAACAGCTGGCACCACACCTCGTCGCCGGTCCACAGTGGACGCAGGAAGCGCTCGCGCTGCTCCGGCGTGCCGAAGGCGAGGATGGTCGGCGCGGCCATGCCCAGGCCGATGCCGATCCGGCGCGGGTTGTTGTCCGGCGCGCCCGCGTCGACAAAGAGACCGTCCACAACGGACTGCAGCGCGCGCGGCGCGTCCTGCCCGCCGAGCCCGGCGGGGAAGTGGATCCAGGCGAGACCCGCGTCGTAGCGGGCCCGCAGGAAGTCCATCCGGTCCGTGGTCTTCGGGTCGTGCGCGGCCAGGAACTCGCGGACCTGGCCGGTCAGTTCTTCGGCGGTGACAGTCACTTCGCGCCCTCCGACAGGTACTTCTTCAGCTCACGGCGGGCCAGGGACCGCTTGTGGACCTCGTCCGGCCCGTCGGCCAGGCGCAGCGTGCGGTTGCCCGCCCACATCGCGGCCAGCGGGAAGTCCTGGCTGACGCCCCCGGCGCCGTGCACCTGCACGGCCTTGTCCAGGATCCACTCCACCGCGGACGGCGTCGAGATCTTGATCGCCTGGATCTCGGTGTGCGCGCCCTGGTTGCCGACGGTGTCCATCAGCCACGCGGTCTTGAGCACCAGCAGCCGCTGCTGCTCGATGCGCACCCGGGACTCGGCGATCCAGTCCTGCACGACACCCTGCTGCGCGATCGGCTTGCCGAACGCCTCGCGCGAGATCGCGCGGCGGCACATGAGCTCCAGTGCGCGTTCGGCCATCCCGATGGCGCGCATGCAGTGGTGGATCCGGCCCGGCCCGAGCCGCGCCTGGGCGATGGCGAAGCCGTCACCCTCGCCGGCGATGAGGTTCTCGACCGGCACGCGGACGTCCTCGAACAGCACCTCGGCGTGGCCGCCGTGGTCGCTGTCGTCGTAGCCGAAGACGTGCATGCCGCGCTTGACCGTCAGGCCCGGGGCGTCGCGGGGGACCAGGATCATGCTCTGCTGCTTGTGTGGCGCGGCTTCGGTGTCGGTCTTGCCCATCACGATGAAGATCTTGCAGGCCGGGTTCATCGCGCCGGAGATGTACCACTTGCGGCCGTTGACGACGTACTCGTCGCCGTCGCGGCGGATGCTCGTCTCGATGTTGCGGGCGTCGGAGGAGGCGACGTCCGGCTCGGTCATCGCGAACGCGGAGCGGATCTCGCCGTTGAGCAACGGCTCCAGCCACTGCTTCTTCTGGTCGTCGTTGCCGAACATGGCCAGGACTTCCATGTTCCCGGTGTCGGGCGCGGCGCAGTTGACCGCGGTCGGGGCCAGCCGGATGCTGCGGCCGGTGATCTCGGCGAGCGGCGCGTACTGCAGGTTGGTCAGGCCCGCGCCGTGGTCGCCGGGCAGGAAGAAGTTCCACAGCCCGCGCTTGCGCGCCTCGGCCTTGAGCTCGTCCATGACCGGTGGGATGGCCCACGGGTCGTCGCGCTCGGCCAGCTGCCGCTCGAACACGGCCTCGGCCGGGTAGACGTGGGAATCCATGAACTCGAGGAGCTTCGCGCGCAGCTCCTCGGTTTTGGCGTCGAACGCGAAGTCCATTACTTCTCCTCGTTGAGAATCTCGTTGCCGTGCGAGATGAGCAGCGGGACGCCGGCTCCGACGCCTTCGAAGCCCGCCCCGACCGTCTGGCCCTTTTGGTAGCGGTAGTAGATGCCTTCCAGGATCACGGCCAGCTTGAAGAAGGCGAAGCTGACGTACCAGCCGAGCTGCGAGACGTCGCGCCCCGAGCGTTCGGCGTAGCGGGCGACGACCTCGTCGGTGCTCGGGTAGCCGGGCGCCGAGCCGGCGTTCGACACGAACTGCAGCGACACCTTGTCCCGCTCGGCGTAGGCCACCAGCAGCGCGAGGTCGGTCAGCGGGTCGCCCAGCGTCGACATCTCCCAGTCGAGCACCGCCGAGATCCGGTCCTCGCCGTCGACGAGGACGTTGTCGAGCCGGTAGTCGCCGTGGATGATCGACGGCTTCCCGGACACCGGCACGGCTTCGGCGAGCCGCTCGTGCAGCTCGTCGATGCCCGGCAGGTCGCGGCTGCGCGAGGCGTCGAGCTGCTTCTTCCACCGTCGCAGCTGCCGCTCCAGGAAGCCCTCGGGCCGGCCGAAGTCGCCCAGCCCGGCCGCGACCGGGTCCACCGCGTGCAGGTCGACGAGCGTGTCGACCAGCGCGTCGGCGATGGCCCGGGTACGCCCGGCGCCGAGCGCGGCCAGCTCGTCGGCCGTCCGGTAGGGCGTGCCCTCGACGAAGCTCATGACGTAGAAGCTCGCCCCGACGACGTCGGGGTCCTCGCACAGCAGGAGCGCCTCGGGCACCGGGACGCGCGTGTCGCGCAGCCCGGAGATCACCCGGAACTCGCGGGTCATGTCGTGCGCCGTGGGCAGCACGTGCCCGAGCGGCGGGCGGCGCACCACCCAGCGCGACCGGCCGTCGCCCACCACGTAGGTGAGGTTCGACCGGCCGCCTTCGACGACGTCCGCGGTCAGCTCCCCGGCGACCAGCCCGGGCCGCCGCGCGTCCAGGTGGGCGCGCAGCCGGCCCAGGTCGAGACCCGGCGGATCGGTGCTCATCCAGCCTCCTCAGACTTCTTTCCGGCGATGATACCGACCAGTCGGTATGGCGCAAGGTAGACCCGGTAAAGCGTCACTTTCCCTAGGAAAGATACGTCCAGGGGCCCTTCGGACGTCACTTTCCCAGGGAAAGATGCGCTTGGGCGGGTGTCACGCGAGGAAGCGCGTCACCCATTCGGCGACGCACGCGGGCTTCGCCGCACCCTCGATCTCCACGGTCCACCGCGACACCGCCTGCTTGCCGCCGTCGATGTCGGTGATCTCGACCAGCTCGGCCCCGGCGCGCACCTTCGAGCCGACCTTCACCGGCTGTGGGAAGCGGACCTTGTTGAGGCCGTAGTTGATGCCCATCTTGATGCCGTTGACCCGGTAGATCTTCGGGCCGAACGCCGAGAGCAGCGAGAGCGTCAGGAAGCCGTGGGCGATGGTGCCGCCGAACGGCCCCGCGGCCGCCATCGCCTCGTCGACGTGGATCCACTGGTGGTCGTCGGTGGCGTCGGCGAACTTGTTCACCCGGTCCTGGGTGATCGTGTGCCAGTCGCTGTAGCCGAGGTGCTCGCCGACCGCGGCGGCGAAGGCGTCGAGGTTGTCGAATTCGCGCATCCGCCTCAGTCCTTCGGTCCGCCGGCGACGTAGATGACCTGGCCCGAGATGAACCCGGCGCCGTCGCTCACCAGGAACGACGCCAGGTTGGCGATGTCGTCCGGCGTGCCGACGCGCTGCACCGGGATCTGCGACGCGGCGGCCGCCTTGAAGTCGTCGAACGACATGCCGATCCGCTCGGCCGTCGCCGCCGTCATGTCGGTGGCGATGAAGCCCGGGGCGATCGCGTTCGCCGTGACGTTGAACTTGCCCAGCTCGATCGCGAGGGTCTTGGTGAAGCCCTGCATGCCGGCCTTGGCCGCGGAGTAGTTGACCTGACCGCGGTTGCCGAGCGCCGAGGTGCTGGACAGGTTGACGATCCGGCCCCACTTCTCCGCCGTCATGTGCTTCTGGACCGCGCGGGTCATCAGGAACGAGCCCTTGAGGTGGACGCCGAGCACGGAGTCCCAGTCCTGCTCGGTCATCTTGAAGATGAGGTTGTCGCGGGTGATGCCGGCGTTGTTGATCAGCACGGTCGGCGCGCCGAGCTCCTCGGCCACCCGCGCGACGGCGGCGTCCACCTGCTCGGCGTCACTGACGTCGAGCGTCACGCCGACGGCCTTGCCGCCCTCGGCGACGATCGCGTCGGCACCCTGCTTGACGCCGGCCTCGTCCAGGTCGAGCAGCCCGACGGCGAAGCCGTCAGCGGCCAGCCGGGCGGCGACAGCGGCCCCGATGCCACGGCCGGCCCCGGTGACCACGGCGACACGGGAAGGGGAATCGGTCACGGAGGACCTCCTCGTCGTTGAGAAGCGGGTTGGTTGCCGCTCGCGAGCCTACTAAGCGGTTGCTTTCTCGACGATACGCGGGACCGGTCCCCGATGTGGTGTCACCATGCGCAGGATCATAGCCACGGATCTCGTCAGCGCTCAGTCACCTGACACGCTGAACTGCCGGCCCGAGGTACCTCGGTCTCGCCACAGCATCTCGCCGTCTCCGGCTGGGCGCTCGGCGTCGGCGCCGACTTCCTGGCGGCGGCGACCTTCGATGGAACGTCGGCCAGATTGCGCGGGCGGGTTTCCTTGGCGGCGAGGACACCGAGTGCGGAGACAGCGGCGGCGATGATGTAGATGGCGATGGGGGTCGCGGTGCCATAGCTCTTGAGCAGTGCGACGGCGATGATCGGCGCCAGGGAACCGGCGAAGATGGAGGTGACCTGGTAGCCGATGGACGTCGCGCTGTAGCGGACGGTGATGTCGAACTGTTCGGCGAAGAACGCCGCCTGCGGGCCGTACATGGCGGCGTGCATGACGAGGCCGCCGACGACCGCGACGGTGATGAGGACGGGCTGGCGGGTGTCGAGGAACCGGAAGAACAGCAGCGCCCACACGGCAGTGCCGATCGCGCCGGCCAGGTAGACGGGCCGCCGGCCGACGCGGTCGGACAGCGCCCCGAAGGCGGGGATCGCCACGAGGTGCACGGCGTTGGCGACGAGCAGAGCGCCCATGACCACACCGCTGGACATCTTCAGGTGGGTGGTGACGTAGGTGAGGACGAACGCGGTGATGACGTAGTAGGAGACGTTCTCCCCGACGCGGGCGGCCATGCAGATGAGGATCTGCTTGGGGTAGCGGCGCAGGGCTTCCAGGGCCGGCGCCCGGCGCGGAGTCTCACCGGCCTCGGCGAGCGCCTTGGCTTTGACGAAGGCGGGCGCGTCTTCGACGGCGTTGCGGATCCAGAAACCGAGGACGACCAGGCCCGCGGAGAGCAGGAACGGGATGCGCCAGCCCAGGCCAGAAAGGTCGCGTCGTCCATGGTCGCGGCGAGGATCGCGAGCACCGCGGTGGCGAGCAGGTTGCCGACCGGGACGCCGGCCTGGGGCCAGCTGGCCCAGAATCCGCGGCGCTCGGCGGAGCCGTGCTCACTGATCAGCAGGACGGCGCCGCCCCATTCGCCACCGACGGCGAAGCCTTGCACCAGCCGCAGCGTGGTCAGCAGGATCGCCGCCCACATGCCGATGCTGCCGTAGGTGGGGAGCAGGCCGATCGCGGCGGTGGAGGTGCCCATGAGCAGGAGGCTCAGCATGAGCAGCTTCTTGCGGCCGACGCGGTCGCCGAAGTGGCCGAACACCAGGCCGCCGATGGGGCGGGCGACGAAGCCGAGGGCGTAGGTGAGGAAGGCGAGCATCACGCCGACGAGCGGGTCGCTGGTGGGGAAGAACAGCTTGTTGAACACCAGCGCGGCGGCGGAGCCGTAAAGGAAGAAGTCGTACCACTCGACGGCGGTGCCGATGAGGCTGGCGGCGACGACGCGACCGAGGCCGGTCCGCGGCGGGGACGCGGTGGAGTGCTCGTTGGTGCTGGTCATGGCGAGCTCCTGAGGTCAGTGAGATTCCACTGTGGATGGATGGTGGCGCGGGGTTGCGTTATCGCCGGCAGGTGAAGCTGCCGGCGGCGTTCGGGTCCCCGGCGACGTAGCGGGGCCAGGTGGGGTACGGGCACAGGGGACGGGTGCGGTGCCCGTTGGCCGGGTTCACGTCGGTGACGACCGGGCGGGCCGGCGCGGTGCCGTGTTCGGTCCAGTTCTCCAGCGCGGTCAGGGAGTCCCAGCCGGCGGCGAAGGCGGCACCGACGTTGACGTGGTTGGCGCCGGGCACGACGTAGAAGCGAGCGAACCGGTCGGTGGCCTGGCGGCCGACGGTCTGCTGGACGCGGTCGAAGTACTGCGCGGTGGCGCGGGGGCTGACCAGTTCGTCGGCGGCGCCGTGCAGGAGCAGCAGCTTTCCCCCGGCGCGGGCGAACGGGCGCAGGTCGGGGTTGTTGACGTCCTGCAGCGCCGAGAGCGAGCTGATGCGCTGCAACCAGCGACCGGGGTCGCGTGGGTCGAGAGTGAGCGAGTTGTAGGCCGGGGTGCGGGTGACGAAGAAACGGACCCACTGGTCCCAGAACTGGGGTCCGTAGCCGGCCGTGGTCGGCATCGGCGAGGCCGGTGCCTGGGTGCCCATGCCCAGCAGTGCGGTGGTCATGGTCGCGCCGGACAGGAACGGGAAGCCCGGATAGCCGTGCTCGCCGCTGCGGATCGGATAGTTCCAGTACAGAGGGGAGGAGATCCGCACGATGGCGTTGATCTGGGTGTCGGACAGGCAGGTGTCCGCAGTGTCGGATCCGCCGGGGCAGCGCAGGGTCGCGGGGTCGAAGTGGCAACCGTCCGGGTGGGACACGACACCGTCGGCGAGTCCGTCGCCGCGGTCACAGGCGGCGATGACGCTGCGGTAGAGCAGGTTCTGCTTGATGGGGCCGGGGAAGGCACCGGGCTTGGACAGCAGCTGCCGAATGGACGGACGACGACCTGTTCGGAGTCGGCCTCGACGGGGTGCTCGATCACCTCCTCCCCGGCGGCTGATCGCGTACCTCTCAGCCGGCATCGGGCCCCGTCGTCGTCGGCCGATGGGCACCGAGCACCGCGGCAACGAGCACGATCTCGGCCCAGACCGTCTTCCCGGGTGTGCCGCTGCTCTTCTTGGCCCCAGGCGACCGCGCACCGTTCGACCAGGGCGAGGCCTCGGCCGGTTGACGCGGTGCAGAGGTCGCACCTGCCGGGGCGGCGTTCCGTGCCGCAGTGCGTGGGACACCAGTTCGTCGAGCACGACGCCACCACGCGTCACCCGTCCGCCAAGTCAACTCGCCGCGATTGCGGACAACCTATGGACAAGTCCGCTGTTCCTCCGCGGCGCTCGTCCGCCGCCACAGGCACGCTCAGCGTCGACGGCGACTCTTCGCGCGTCCGAAAGCCGGGCCCGGATGACAGGTGGTGGTGCGGGTGGCCGTCACCCGGGTGGTTCGACGTACCGCCGAGTTCACGGTGCGGACCCGCGGTCGGTGCGGTGGTCGTAAGTCTGCTGGGCCTGCTGGATCTGTGCGCTGTGGTCGACCGTCCAGGAGTAGAGGTGACCGAACGGCTCCCGCAGTGACTCGCCCAGCGGGGTCAGGGAGTACTCGACGCCGACCGGCGAGGTCGGCAGCACGGTGCGGCGGATCATCCCGTTGCGTTCCAGGCGGCGCAGCGACTGGGTGAGCACCCGCTGGGTGACCCCCTCCAGCCGGCGCATCAGCTCGTTGAACCGCGTCGGCTGCTCCAGCACCGCCATGATCATCATGGACCACTTGTCCGCGATCTGGTCGAGGATCGGCCGGCTGGGACAGTCCGAGCGGAACACGACCCGGCCGCCGGTGACGTCCGCGGCCTCGCCGAGCAGGTAGGTATCCCTCATGATCCCTGGTTCTCCCAAAGTGCGTTCTTGATCTTCATCGTCGTGCTGACCAGCATGGGTATGCATCGCAAACCTACAGGCCGATCAGTAACGAAAGGGATCCGTGATGACCGAACAGCCCTACTCGACCCTGCACGTGAGCACCGATCGCGGGGTCGCCCGCGTCGTGCTGCACAACCCGCCGGTGAACGTGCTCGGCGCGACGATGATGCGGGAGCTGCGCACCCTGCTCGACGGGTTCCGTGACGATCCTTCGGTCCGGGTCGTCGTCTTCGCCAGCGCCGACCCCGAGTTCTTCCTCGCCCACGTCGACATGCTGATCCTGGAGGATGCCGACGGCCTCGACGAACTCGCCAAGGCAGCACCCGAGGGGGTCAATGTGTTCCAGGCCGTCGGCGAGCTGCTGCGCCACCAGCCCCAGGTGACGATCGTCGAGCTCGCGGGCAAGGCCCGCGGCGGTGGCGCGGAGTTCGTCGCGGCCGCGGACATGGCCTTCGCCGCGGCGGAGACGGCTGGGCTCGGCCAGGTCGAGGCGCTCATGGGCATCGTTCCGGGTGGTGGCGGCACGCAGTACTTGCGTGAGCGGGTCGGGCGCAACCGCGCTCTGGAGATCGTCCTGGCCGCAGACCTGTTCGACGCCCAGACCGCCGCGGCTTACGGCTGGATCAACCGGGCTGTGCCGGCCGCCGAGCTGCGCGGTTTCGTCGATCGGGTCGCCCGCAACATCGCCGCGCTACCCGACGGGGTCATCGCCGCGGTGAAGCAGGCTTTGCCCGCCGACGACCTCACCGCCGGATACCTGCGCGAGCACGACGCGTGGGCGTCTCAGGTCGAATCGCCGGCCGTGCAGAAGCTGATGGCCGCGGCGGTGCCGAACGGGGTTCAGACACGCGAAGGTGAACGCGACCTCGAAACGCTGATGCGCACCATCGCCCGCTGAGCCTCGGCGGACATTCCGGCGGCGTGGAGGGGCTTGCCGATGCGCGTTGCTCTACGACGGCTGGAGGCCTGACATCGACGGCGTCGGGCCGTACAGCGGCTACCGCGCGACAGCTGCGTCGGGCCAGACGTACTCGGGGGCGCACAGCTCAATCACGGGCGCCGAGCTATTACCTGTCCACGTGCTCGGAGGAGAGCATGTCGCAATGGGTCGGCGTGAGCAATGACCATGTCAGACCTGGACAACGGCCGGAGCTTCTCGGGATTCTGGACTCATCCCAACGGCGGCGCTACGGACTACCTTCAGCCCTTCGCTGACTTCGTGTCCGAGCGACTCACGTACGGCAGTCAACTCGGCCAGTACATGAACCACCCGGATGTCCGGTTCCGCACGGCGACGGTCAAGATCTACAACGGGAGTGACGCTCGGCTGTCCATCCAGCGACCCGGGCAATGGATCATGCTTTCGCCGGGTATCGGAAACAAGGTCTGTCCAATACGGACCCGTTGGAAGTCAGCGCCAGCAACTTCACCGAACACTGGGCTCGATGCGGAGCAGTGGCTGAGCCGGACTTGGTGTTGTCGTCGGCGGCGCCAGCGAGACCAGGCCCAGACGTGGTCGACTGCGTCGGTGACACGCAGGATCAGCTTGGTGGGCAAGCGCCGGATGTCCGCTAGCGTGAGTCCGATCATGCCTGGCTCGCCGACACCGATTCCCCTTTCATAGCCAGGGATCGGGAGACGGCGAGCCAGGCGCGGGTGAGCGGGATGCCGTAGGCGGCGGGGAAAGTGCTGATGTGACGGCGATGGGCCTGGTATTGCTCGGCGAGGGTGGAGGGGGACCGGCCCTGAGCTTGGTAGAGGTGGCGGAACGTGGGTGTAACATCTCGCGGCACGCGACATGGTGATCTTCTCTGACCTGCGGGTTCAGGGGCTATCTCACCTCGCAGGCGTAGTAGACGAAGCCACGGCACTGGCTCTACAACCGGGCCGACGCGAAACCCGAGCCCGTGCACTGTGAACTGGCAGGCCCGTCGGGCAGTAGGTCCATGACAGCCGCGATCGCTGACGGCTGGAGTGAGAAGACTGGGCCCATCACTGCTGTCCACCGTCCGACGGCGCATGTCACGGCGACGATTCGGCGTGCCTGTGCGACGTGACCGGCCGCCGTCACGGCGGTGGCCAGTGTGGACAATGCCCGCGTCTGTGAGTCCGGGTCGGTGATCGAGCGGGCCATGGTTTCGGACTGCTCGTGCCGACCGGCCGCCGCCAAGGCGGTCGCGACGTCCGAGAGGGCCTGCGCCTGCTTGATAGGTTCGGTGATGGCGCGGGCCAGGGTTTCTGCATGGTCGTGCCGGCCGGCTTCGGCCAGTTCTTTCACCACCGTGAGCATCGTACTTTCCTGGAACGTTGAATAGGTGATGGCACGGGCCAGGGTTTCTGCATGCTCGTGACGGCCGGCTTTGGCCAGTTCCTCCGCCACCGCGGACATCCCTTGTGCTCGTGGGTATTCGTCCTCGATGGTGCGGGCCACGGCCTCGGCCTGCTCGAACTGGCCGGTCGTGGCCAGTTCTCCGACCACCTCGAGCGTCACGTATCCCCGCCACGACGGGTCGGCGATGGCGTGCTCCAGGGTTGTGGCCACATCGAGGTGACCGAGCTTGGTGTAGGTCCTTGCCACGGCGGACATCACCACCAATTGGTGGAGCGCATTGGTCACGGCGCGGGCCGCGGTCTCGGCCTCGTATGTCAGCTGTACGGCCCGCTTGTGCTGGCCGGCTGACATCAAGGCGTTCGCGAGGTCGCACAACGCCCACGCTTGTGGCTCCGGGTCGGTGAGCGACCGGACCACGCGCTCGGCTCGGACGACGACCTTCGTGGCCGCCCGGGGCTTGCCGGCCTTGGCCAGTTCCTCCGCCACCCCAGCCAGATCGCGCGCCGGAGAATCCGGGTCGGTGAGCGCACGTGTCATGGACTCGGCTCGTGCGAAGACTCGCGCGGCTTGTCTGCGCCGGCCGGCTTTCGTCAGCAGCACCGCCAAGTCCAGCGTTGCTCGCGTCTGCTCGTCTGGGCGGGTGATGAGGCGGATCGCCGCTCGAATGTGGCCGGCGACCTGGGCGGCCTGTTTGTGCTGACCGACCTCGATCAGCGCGGCCGCCACTGCGGACAGTGCTGCCGCCTGCCGGTTGGGGTCGTCGATCGAGCGGGCCACGGTCTCGGCTCGCTGGTGCAGGTTGTCCTGGCTCAGCGCTCGCGCTACCGCGGTCAGCTCTTCCGCCCGCGACGCCGTGTCGATGAGCGCCCGGGCCGCGGTCTCGGCCAGCTCGTACTGGCGGGCCTGGACCAGGGCGTCCACCAGGGCCGATGTCACCACGGCCACTTCGTCCACGTCGGTGACGGTTCGTGCTGTGGTCTCGGCCAAGGCCGCGAGGCGGCCGGCTTGCTCATGTTGACCGGTGCCGCCCAGCACTCCGGCCAGCTCGGCCAACGCCTTGGCCCGCCGTTCCGGGTCGTTGATCGACAGGACGACGGCCTCGGCGCGTGCTGAGGTCTGTTCGGTGCCGGCCAGCGCGACCGCGACCTCCGACAACGCCGATGCCTGTTGGTAAGGGCCGTCGATGGAGCGGGCCAACGTCTCGGCCTCCTGATGGTGACCTGCCTCGCTCAGCGACTTCGCCACCCGGGACAACGCCCTCGCCTGTCCATCCGGATCGTCGATCGAGTGGGCCACACGTTCAGCCCGCTCGTGTTCGCCGACCTCGGCCAGCACCCGGGCAAGGACGGCCAACGCCGTCGCCCGCTTCTTCGGATAGGCGATCGAGCGGGCCACGTCTTCGGCTTCCTCGTGTTCGCCGGCCTTCGCCAGGGTTTCGGCCAGGTGTGACAGCGCCGAGGCCTGCTCCTCCGGGTCCACGATCGCCCAGGCCATCGCTTCGGCCTCAACGTACCGGCCCGCGTGGGCAAGCACTTCCGCCAGGTTTGAGAGTCTCTCCGCCGGCTCGTCCGGGTCGTCGGTCGAGCGGGCCAGGGTTTCCTGCTCGGCGATGATCCGCAGTGCTCGCTCGTGCTGGCCGCCTTCGGCGAGTGCGTCCGCCACCGCGATCACCATCCGTGCCTGCCGCGCCGGATCTTGGATCGACCGCGCCAGGGTCTCGGCCCGCTCGTGCTGGTCGGTGTAGAGCAGTTCCCAGACCAGATCCGACAAGGCCCTGTTCTGGGCCTCCAGGTCGGCGATAGCGCGGGCGAGGGTCTCGGCCTGGTCGTACTGACCCAGACGGGCATGCACTCGGACCGCGGCGTATGTCGCGTCCGTCCGCTGCTTCGGATCGGTGATCGCCGAGGCCGCCGCGACAGCCCGGGCAACGACCTGGGCGGCCTGCTCGGGCTTGTCTGCCTCGATCAGCGCTTCCGTCAGCGCCGTCAACGCCTGCGCTCGGTGATTTCGGTCGATGATGGTGAGGGCCACGGCTTCAGCCCGCTCGTACTGCTCGGTCCGGACCAGAGCTCCCGCCAGATCTTCCAACGCCGATGCCAGATAGGACGGATCGGTGATGCCGCGAGAGATGGTTTCGGCCCGCTCGTGCTGTCCGTCCTCGGCAAGTGCACTTACCAAGGCCGCCAATGCGGAGGCCCGATCACGCGGATTCGTGATGGCAGCGGCCACGGTCTCGGCCTCCGTGTACTGCCCGGCCTCGGCGAGTGCTTTCGCCAGGTGCCCCATCGCGGCTGCGTGCCAGATCGGGTTGGTGATGGAGTTGGCGAGGGCTTCGGCGCGCGCGTACTGACCGATCGTGGCCCAGACGCCGGGCAGCTCGGAGGGGATGTGGCTGTTGCGGTCGGCGAGGCCGTCGCGGTGGCGGGCGAGGAGGAGAGCGGCTGTCAGGTCCGGGTCGTCCTGGGCGGCGATCGCCTCGTGAGCGGCGGCGATCTCGGCAAGTGCGGCGGCGTCCCCGCCGGTCAGGTCGAGCATCCTGTCATGCCGGGCCGTGTCCAGGGCGCAGGTGATGAGTCTGCCGGTGTCGTCAGTGGCCCGCAGCAGCTGGAAGTAGCCACGCAGCAGGTAGACAGGGCTGTCGGCGGGCCAGTCTTGCGCGCGGTACTGGTCAGCCCAGGCGTGCAGCCGGTTGCGGTACCCGGCAAGGATCTCCCCGCCGAGTGCGTCCCGGGCCGCGGTCTGCAGGTTTTCGTGGGCCAGCAGGTAGACCCGCTGCGACCCGTGATAGGTGGTCCTGGCGGTGAACGTGCGCCCGCTGACCTCCTTCAGGATCTGGCCGATTGCGTACGGCGCCAGCTCGGTCAACGCAGCCAGGTCCGCGGCGGTCAGGCCACCGCCTGCCGCGACGAGCAGGCCGAGCAGGTCCCGGTGGACGGTCGGGGCGTCGGCGAGCAGGTTATGCAGCTCGTGCTCGGCGGCGTCCTTGATAGCCAGTGCGAACGAGGAAGTGGACAGCGGATGGATGATCCGCGGATCGCGCAGTGGATGGTCCTGCGACACGTCGTGGGGGATGTCGGGGTTCAGCCGTCCCGCCACGACCACTTTCAGGCCGTGGCCGAGCTGCTTGGGCAGCAGGCGGGCGATACTGGACTGGCCCGTTGCCGGGCCGCGGTCCTCGTCGAGGCCGTCCACCACCAGTACCAGCCGTCGACCCGCCTCCGCGCAGCTTCGCGCGGCCCTGCGCAACAGCAGCCGACGGTGCCGGTCGCGTTCTGCGGGTGTGAGTCCCTCGGGCACGCTCTGCCCGAGCAGCTCTTCCAACTGGCCGAGCAACGATTCGGTGAACGCGGCTGCGTTGTCCTGGCCGGCCTGGCGGGCGGTGATGAAGAACGACACCACGACCACCCCGGCCGGCGGGTTCAGGACGAACGTCGACATCAACGCCGACTTGCCTGCCCATGCCGGTGCTCGCCACCACGTGTACCCGGCCTCGCCACGGCAGAAGGCGGCCAGCTCGGCCAACTCCGCCGACCGACCCCGCAACCCGTCGACGGGGGCGATCTCAGCGACCAGCTCGAGCTGCTGGCGGTACCCCGATCGCGTCACCGGCCGCGCCGAACCCTGGTACACGGGCCCGGTGTAGTGGTGGAGCGTGTCGATCGAGTGCGCGGCCACCGCGCCGCCGGAGGCACGAATCCCACCGGACACCGCCGGCGTAGGCCGGCCGGGATCGGTTCGCCCGGGGTGCGACGAGATGCCGGGGGAGCCGGGTGCGGTCAGCCGCGTGACCGGCCCGGCGCCGAAGGGTCCGGTGGCGGGGTCCCGAGATGGACCCCGCCGGTGATGTTCCAGGCCGCCACCGAGCCGGATTCGGCGTGCACATCCACATCGCCGGCGATCGCCGTAGAGCCGGCGCCGACGGCAGTCGGTCCCTCCGCGGCCCGCAGCTGTGTCACGAGGTCCGTGACGGCTTTGGTGAATTCGGCATCTTTGGCGGCAGCGGCCTGGATGGCCAGCTCGACTCGTTGCCGGGTCAGGTCGCTGACCTGCTCGTCAGTCGCGGCCTCGTCCCTCAGGTCCTTCCATGCAGGATCCAGCCCGAGCTTGGCGGCCACCATGTCGTGCAGCCGATCCAGACTGCCGTCGACGACCGCGTTCACCTCCGCGTCCAACCGCCCCGCGGCCCGCCGAACCTTGCGCACCACCCAAGCGATCCCATACCCGACGACGACACCCGCCTCGACCATCACGTCGCCCACCTCACCGTCTCGTATTCGACTGGTTACATCTTGCCTGATCAACAGCAGGCTCGGCTCGCACTCGATCCGGTGGTCGCCCGGTCACCGCGGGCCATCGGAAATCGCGCGAGGGACCGGTCGCCATGGACAGGTCAAGGGGTGTCGCTCGTCGACCAGCTCCTCGACGTCGTAGACCGGGCGGCCCTTCTCACCGCCGGCCAGCTGCGCGCGGGAGATCACCCGGCACAGCCGGTGATACCCCTCCTGCTGCCTGGCGATCACCAGCAGGTGTGATCCAGCGGGGTCCGGTTCCCCGTTCTGGGGAGATCCGGCGGCGGTGGTGGCCGCCGGTGGCGTTGCTGATGATCGTCCCGACGTTCGCGCTGCACCAGTGCGTCCAGCTTGATCAGTTCAAGCTCGCCGCCCGTACCGATCCGCGCACGGGGCTCCTGAACGCCGTCACTTGGCACGAGCAAGCCAGGACAGCGCTGGACCGTGCCCGCGCGACCGACGGACGGGGTGGTGTCCTGATGATCGACCTGGACTGGTTCAAGCGCATCAACGACACCCACGGCCATCCGGCGTCGACGAGGACGAAGCCCATGCCATCGCCGAACGCATCCGTACGCGGATTCGCGTCGATGGTCTCGTCGGCTCGGTGCGGACGAAGCATGCCGGCGGCGAAGAAAAGGATGCCCGCCGGATCAGTCGTCGAGCAGTTCGGCGAAGCGCTCCGGGCTGATGTTGCCGCCGCTGATGATCACGCCGACCTTGCCCGGCGCGGTGACCTGGCCGCTGAGCAGTGCGGCGATACCGGTCGCCCCGCTGGGTTCGAGGACGAGCTTCAGTCGCTCGAAGGCGAACCGCATTGCGTCCCGGATGGCGTCGTCGGTGACCAGCGCGATCTCGTCGACGAGGTGCCGGTTGATCGAGAACGTGAGCTCGCCGGGGATCTCGGCGGCCTGGCCGTCGGCGATCGTGCGGGGCACGGGGATCGTGACGCGGTCGCCGGCCGCCAGCGAGCGCTTGGTGTCGTCACCCGCGGCCGGCTCGACGCCGACGACCCGGATGCCGGGCTGCAGCGCCTTCGCGGCCGTGGAACTGCCCGCGATGAGGCCACCGCCGCCGACCGGGACGACCAGGGTGTCCAGGGAACCCGCGTCCTCCAGCAGTTCCAGGGCCGCGGTGCCCTGTCCGGCGATGACGTGCGGGTGCTCGTAGGGCGGGATCAGCGCGAGCCCGCGCTCGGCGGCCAGCGCCTGCCCGATCGCGACCCGGTCGCCGGTGTAGCGGTCGTAGGTGACGATCTCGGCGCCGTAGCCCCGGGTAGCATCCACTTTGGACTTCGGGGTGTCTTCCGGGACGAGGATCACCGCGCTGCTCCCAAGTTCCCGCGCGGCGAGCGCGACGGCCTGGGCGTGGTTGCCCGAGGAGTAGGCGGCGACGCCCTTGGCCAGCTGCTCCGGTGTGAGCCGCGAGACGGCGTTGTACGCGCCGCGGAACTTGAAAGCCCCGATGCGCTGCAGGTTCTCGCACTTGAGCAGCACTTCGGCGCCGACGAGGTCGTCGAGGGTGCGCGAGCGCACCACCGGGGTCCGGTGCGCGACGCCGGCCAGGCGGACGGCGGCGTCGCGGATGTCGTCGAGGGTCACGGGCGCGGTCATGGTGCTCCTGGGGTGCGGATGTCGGAGAGGTAGTTGTAGGCGGAGGCGCGGGAGATGCCGATGCGGGCGGCGACCTGCGGGACCGCCCGCCGCACGGCGAAGACGCCGCGGGCGTGCAGGCTGCGGAACAGGTCGAGCCGCTCGTCGCGGCTGAGTGCGGCCCAGGGTTTGTTCAGGCGCAGCTGGTGCTCGTCGACGATCGCGTCGACCACGGCGTCGATGTCGTCGCCGAAGGTGGTCGTCGGTGGTTCCGCGGTCGTGCCGACGTCGGCCAGTTCGCCGACGAGGGTCCGCAGCTGGCCCAGCGCGGTGACGTCGAGGTTCACGCAGAGCGCGCCGAACACCGCGCCGCCGCTGTCGCGGACCAGCATCGTCGAGGACTTCACCAGCTTGCCGGAGGCGGTGCGGGTGACGTAGTTCAGCTGGTCCTCGGCGTCGTCGCCCTGGGCGAGCAGGCCCATGCCGATCTCGCTCATCGAGCCGCCGACGGTGCGTTCGGTGACCGAGCCGGCGATCGCGACGACCGAGCTGTCCGGCTGCCGGAAGTCGTGCACGACGACCTCGCAGAACGAGCCGAGGGTCGCGGCGATGCCGTCGGCGACCGGGGCGAGCGCCGCGAGGATCGCGTCCCGCTCGGGAACCTCAGGCATCCCGCACCCGGGCGAGCGCCTCGACCTCGACGACGGCGCCGTAGGGCAGCGACGCCACTCCGACGCAGGTGCGCGCGGGCCGTGGTTCGGCGAAGAACTCCTCGTAGAGGGCGTTGAGGCCGGGCCGGTCGGCGATGTCGGTCAGGTACGCCACGACCTCCACCACGTCGGCCCGGCTCGCGCCCACCGACCGCAGTGCGGCGTCGAGGTTCGCGAAGGCCTGCGGGCATTCGGCGTCGAACCCGCCCGGTACCAGGTCGCCGGTTCCGGTCACGCCGAGCCGTCCGGAGACGGAAACCAGGTCGCCGCTGCGGAAGGCCGGCGGGTAGGGGTGCTCGTTGGTCATGGACATAGCGTATATCGAGTGGACGGACTGTCCAGATGGCCTGCGTCACGCCGGTCGCACGTACGCTCCGGCGTCGATGGGGCCCGGCTCCGGCTCGTGGTGCCGGGCCCCCTGACGTGGAGCGGATCAAGCCGCGGCGCAGGCTGCCGTGACGCCGTCGGCGCTTCCCGTTCCCTGGAAGCCGAATTCGGTGGACTGCCCGGCCGCGACGCTGCCGTTGTAGCTGACGTTGGTCCAGTTCACCGTGCCGCTGGTGCCGCTGTTGCCGGCGCTCCAGCCGTTGGTGACGGTCGCGCCGGAGGGCAGGTTCGTCGTCACGGTCCAGCCGCTGAGGGCGGTCGTTCCCGCGGTGACCTTGACCGTCGCCACGAACCCGCCGTTCCACGAGTTGAGGGAGACCGAGGCGCTGCACCCGCCGGACTGGGGGGTGGTCGTCGTCGTGGGTGTGGTGGGAGTCGTCGGGGTGGTCGGTGTCGTCGGCGTGGTGGTCGCGCCGCCGGCGTTCAGGGCGTCGAGGACACTCGTGTAGGCGGCCTTCTTGTTCCCGTTGCTGTCGAACAGGAGCGGGTTTTCACCCGTGCGCCAGGAGTCGCTGTCGCGAATGCCCCAGACGGTGATGCCGGCGCAGCGGGCGACGGCCATGCAGGCGCGCGTGACGGTGCCGTAGACGCTTGCCTGGTTGGAGCCGGAGATGTCCAGTTCGGTGATCTGGACTTCGACGCCGAGGTCGGCGAACCGCTGCAGGTTGGCCTGGTAGTCGCCCGGAGCGGAGTTGGAGAGGTGGGACTGGAAGCCGACGCAGTCGATCGGGACGCCGCGGGACTTGAAGTCCTGCAACATGTTGTAGATTCCGGTGCTCTTGGCGTTGACCCCGTCGGTGTTGTAGTCGTTGTAGCAGAGCTTCGCGCCGGGATCGGCGGCCCGCGCGGCGCGGAAGGCGGCTTCGATCCAGTCGTTGCCGGTGCGCTGCAGGTTCGAATCACGCCGGCCACCGCCGCCGCCGTCGGCGAAGGCCTCGTTGACGACGTCCCACGAGTAGACCTTGCCTTTGTAGTGGGTGGCGACCTGGGTGACGTGGTTGATCGCGGCTTGGCGCAGGGCGGAGCCACTGAGGCCCTGGGCCCAGCCGGGTTGCTGCTGGTGCCACAGCAACGCGTGCCCGCGGACGCGCTGGCCGTTGCTCACCGCCTGGTTGAGGATGCGGTCGCCGCCGCTGTAGCTGAACTGGTTCTGGTTCGGCTCGGTGGCGTCCCACTTCATCTCGTTTTCCGCGGTGACCATGGTGAATTCGCGGTTCAAGATGCCCGTGTAGGTCGCGTCACCGAGCTTGCCGGCCGAGACGGCGGTGCCGAAGTACCGGCCGGTCTGAGCGGCCGACGCACCCAGCGTCGTGGCGGCGCCGGCCGAGGTGGCGAGCACCAGCGAAACCCCGAGCGACGTCGCCAGGAACGTCGAGGCGATTGCCGCACGGGACAATGACCGCGATGTCATCTTCATGTTCACACCTTCCGGAGTGCACCTGGGGGCCAGGCGGGGACGAGCTTCAGTTGACGTTGGCCGAGAACGAGTTGACCGCCAGGCCGACTCCGCCGCTCCACGGCTCGAAGCCGGCTTGGACGCTGGTCAGGTACCAGGAACGATCGACGCGGGTGCGGGCGTCGACGTCGTTGACGAAGTCCATGACGTTGAACGACCAGCCCGCGATCGGGGACTGGGCGACGTAGGAGACCACGTCGTTGCCGCCGTTGTTGCCCTGCCACACTTCCCAGCTCCGGCCGCCGAGACTGGTGGTGCCGACCCGGCCGCCGACCGGTTGCACCGATCCGGTGCGGTTGAACCAGATCATCAGTTCCATCTGGTTGACCCCCGTGGTCTTCGCGGTCGGGTCCATCCAGATGTCGTAGGAGGCGTCGAAGGTGGACCCGCCGACGTAGGTGTAGGAGATCGAAGACGGGGCGCTGCCGATCCGGTTCAGCTGGCGCGGCAGGTTCGTGCCGGGGGAGCAGTTCCCGTAGTGGCAACCGACGTAGACCGCCGGGTACGACAAGGGGGCGCCGCCACTGGTGGATCCCTGCTGGGTCTGGATCCGGAAACCGCTGCCGGTGACGTTGATGCACTGCTGGGCGCTGCTGCCCCATCGGTTGTTCATGACGACGTACCGGCCACCGATCGTGGTCGTCCCGTACTGGTCGCAGATCAGGGTGTCCGCGTGTGCGGCCGGTGCCGCCGTGAGGGCGGGAGCCACGAGCCCGGCTGTGATCAGTGCTACCGCGGACAGAGCGTGCTTCAGTTTCACGTGCCGCCTCCACCTCGTCGTGGGAGTGTGCCTGGGAGCGCTCTCAGGCGGGCCGCTTCCGATGAAACCACAGGGGAACCGGTGAGCAAAGAGTTCACCCGTGATCAATTTTCCTTTCTTCCGAAGAAAGTTCGCCGGTGATTGCCAGGGGGCCTGGGTGGCGGCTACCGTGCTGGGAGCGCTCCCAGTCCGGATCACCATCGACGCCGACGAAGACGAGGAGATGGCGTATGCGGGCAACGAAGTCGCGGGCCGGTCTGGCCCTGCTGGCCGCGGTGGCGCTCGGGGTGACGGCGATCGCCGTGCCCGCGGCGGCCGCGGACTACGAGCGGGTGCTCAACGGCACCTTCTCCGGCGGCACCCTCGACCCGTGGTGGGCCGGGGCGGGCACGAGCGGCCGTGTCACAGCCGGGGAGTTCTGCACGGACGTGCCCGGCGGCACCGCCAACGGTTACGACGCGCTAGCGGGCCAGAACGGGGTGCCGTTCGAGGCGGGACAGCCGTACACCCTGAGCTTCGACGCGCACGCGACGACCACCCAGCAGATCTCCGCCGTCGCGGGTGAGGCCGTGTCGCCCTACCGGCAGATCTCGCGGACCGACCTGACGGTGACCCCGTCGACGCAGCACTTCACGGTCACCTTCTCGTCCACTTTGGACTTCCCGGCCGCCGGTAACGGCCAGCTGGCGTTCTGGTTCGGCGGTCAGGCCGCCGCCAACACCGTGTGCCTGGACAACATCTCCCTCGTCGGCGGCGTCGTGCCGCCCGGCGGCCTGCCGCCGACGAGCGGCATCCGGGTGAACCAGGAGAGCTACGTGCCCGGACTGCCCAAGCGGGCGACGCTGATCAGCGACTCGACCTCGCCGCTGACGTGGACGTTGAAGAACGCCGCCGGGAGCGCGGTGGCCACCGGCCGGACCACACCGCGGGGCGCGGACGCGGCCTCCGGTGAGAACATGCACGAAATCGACTTCTCCGCCTACGACACCGCGGGCACGGGCTACACGCTGAGCGCCGGGGCCGAGACGAGCTTCCCGTTCGCCATCTCCGCCGACGCGCTGCAGAAGCTACGTCAGGACTCGCTGGCGTTCTTCTACCACCAGCGCAGCGGGATCGCGATCGACGCCGCGTACGTCGGGGCCGCCTACGCGCGCCCGGCGGGGCACGTGAACGTCGCGCCGAACCAGGGTGACGACAACGTCCCCTGCCGTTCGGACCTGAACTGTGGCTACACCCTCGACGTGCGCGGCGGCTGGTACGACGCGGGCGATCACGGCAAGTACGTCGTCAACGGCGGGATCGCCGCCTGGGAACTGCTGGACCAGTACGAGCGGGCGCTGCGGCTGGGGGACGCGAGCGCATTGGGAGACGGCAAGCTGGCGATCCCGGAGCGGGCCAACGGCGTGCCCGACATCCTCGACGAAGCCCGCTGGGAGGTCGACTTCCTGCTGAAGATGCAGGTGCCGGACGGCAAACCTCAGGCGGGCATGGTGCACCACAAGATCCACGACGCGCAGTGGACGTCCCTGCCCACCCGGCCCGACCAGGACAGCCAGCCACGCCGGCTGTCCCCGCCGAGCACCGCGGCGACCCTGAACACGGCGGCCGTCGCGGCGCAGGCGTCCCGGCTGTGGCGGACCATCGATCCGGCGTACTCGGCGAAGCTGCTCGCCGCGGCCGAGAAGGCGTATGCGGCGGCGAAGGCGAACCCGAACGTCCTGGCCGACCCGAATGACGGCACCGGCGGTGGGACGTACAGCGACAACACCGTGACCGACGAGTTCTACTGGGCCGCCGCCGAGCTGTTCACGACCACCGGGAAGAGCGGCTACCGCGCCGACGTCACCGGCTCTTCCCTCTACCGCGGGAAGAGCTTCACCACGCACGGCTTCGACTGGGCTTCGACGGGCGCGCTCGGGGACATCACGCTCGCCGTGGTGCCCACCGACCTGCCGGCGGCGGACGTCACGGCGATCAGGACGGCGGTCACCACGACCGCCGACAGTCACCTGGCGCAGATGGCGTCGATGGGGTACCCGGCGCCCTACCGCACCGCCGACGGCTCGTACGAGTGGGGTTCCAACGGCCTGGTGGCCAACAACGGCGTGGTCCTCGCCCTGGCGTACGACTTCACGAAGCAGGACAAGTACCGGGACGGCGCGTTCGCGGCGATGGACTACCTGCTGGGCCGCAACCCGGCGAACTACTCCTACGTCTCGGGCCACGGTGACCAGCCGGTGAAGAACGTGCACCACCGGTTCTGGGCGCACCAGCTGGACGCGTCGCTGCCGACCGCCCCGCCCGGCGCGCTGTCGGGCGGTCCCAACAGCGGCCTGCAGGACCCGACCGCGGCGCGGCTGCTGGCCGGCTGCGCGCCCCAGCGGTGCTTCGTCGACGACATCCAGGCGTACTCGGTCAACGAGGTCGCGATCAACTGGAACTCGGCGCTGGCCTGGCTGGCCGGCTGGACCGCCGAGAAGTCGTCCTCCACAGTGGACACGACGGCTCCGACGGCCCCGGGCACCCCGGTCGTGTCCGCGATCTCCAGCGGCGGTGCGACGCTGACGTGGACGGCGGCCGAAGACCCGGAGAGCGGTGTCCGAGGCTACGACGTCGTCCGGGTGACCGGCTCGGCCCGCACGGTCCTCACCACCGTCACCGGAACGACGGCGACGGTGACGGGGCTCTCGCCGTCGACCGCCTACACCGTGGTCGTGGTGGCGCGCAACGGCGCGGGCCTGGGGAGCGCGGACTCGCCTGCCGCGCAGTTCACCACCCGGCCGGCCACCCCGGCGGGCGGGTGCCAGGTGACGTACGCGGCGAACACGTGGGACGGCGGCTTCACGGCCACCGTCACGCTGAAGAACACCGGCACGACCGCGTGGACGACCTGGAAGCTGGGCTTCACCTTCCCAGGCACCCAGAAGGTGACGCAGGGATGGTCGGCGACGTGGGCGCAGTCCGGCGCCAATGTAACCGCCACGGCCATGCCGTGGAACGGCTCGGTGGGCCCGGGGCAGTCGGTCGCGATCGGGTTCAACGGCAGCTACGTGGGGAGCGATCCGAATCCGTCGGCATTCGCGGTCGACGGAAGGGCGTGCGGCTGACGACCGACCCGCTCGCCGGAGCCCCGAGGATCCGGCGAGCGGGTGTTGTCGTCCGTGAGCCGGGCGGGTGGTGGCCGCGGAACGCGTACCTGTTTCGTCGCTCGCATCGTTTCCCACAAGCGTCGACGACCGGGAGCGTGCTGCGACCGGGGGAAGGCCGGCGGGAGGGACGCTTTCAGCGCAGCGTCCACCGCTGGTTCGCTTGCCCGCCGCAGGCCCAGAGGATCAGCTGGGTGCCGTTGGCCGTGCCCTGCCCGTACGCGTCGAGGCAGAGGTTCGACTGGACCCCGGTGATCGTGCCGTCGGCGTTGACGGTCCACTGCTGGTTGGCCTGGCCGTGGCAGTCCCAGACGATCACCGGAGTGCCGTTGGCCGTGCCCTGGCCGGACGCGTCGAGGCACTTGGTCCCGCCGACGGTCAGCTCCTGGCCGGTACGGGTCCACGCCTGGCCGGCCTGTGCGCCGCAGTCCTGCAGCCGAACCTGGGTGCCGTTGGCCGCACTCGCGGCGTCGAGGCAACGGCCTGACTGCGTGCCGACGATCTGCCGGGCCGTGGACGTCCCCGGCGTGCCGATGCTCCCGGGCACGGACTGCAGGGCCCCGAACCAGGTGGCGGCCATCTTGTCGTACCCGGTGGCGGTGGGGTGGATGCCGTCGGTCAGGTCGGCGGCGGTCAACGCGGCGTGCATGTCGACCAGGTGCACGCGCTTTCCGGCGTTCCGGTTGCTCTGCACGATGCCGGGGATCGCCGAGTTGAACGTGCGGACGGCGGACTCCTGTCCGGAGTTGGCGAGCGGGATGATCGTCGCGACGAAGACCTCGGCGTCCGGTGCCGTCGCGGTGATGTGGTCGATCAGCCCGGACAGCCGGGCGGGCGCGCGGCCGACGTCGTAGTTCTGCAGGACGTCGTTGGTGCCGATGTGCAGCAAGACCGTGTGCGAGCCGGTGTTCCGCAGCCAGGTGACGACGTTCGCGTCGATCTGGTCGATGCGCCAGCCCGGGTGGCCCTCGTGGTCGTGGTCGCCGAGGGCGGCCGGGCCGTTGTACTGCGAGCCGGTGAAGTCGACCTGGTAGCCGCCTGCGCTCAGGCGCTGCCACAGCCCGATCCGGTACCCGCCGGGCACCTGCGTGCCTTCGGTGATGGAGTCGCCCAGCGGCATGACCCGGACGCCGCCGTTGGACTCGGCGGCCGCCGGGGTGCCGGGGAGGAACGCGCTGAGGAACAAGGCCGCGGCGGCCGCGGCGAATCGGATTCTCATGGCTCTCCTCGATCGTTCAGCCGAAGGTCCACTTCTGGTTGGCCTGGCCGGTGCAGGTCCACAGCCGGACGGCGGTGCCGTTGGCCGTGGCGCTGCCGGTCACGTCCAGGCACAGTCCGGATTGGACACCGGTGACGGTGCCGGCCGAGGTGACCTGCCAGCGCTGGTTGGCCCCGCCGTTGCAGGTCCAGATGACGATCTTGGTGCCCGGTGTGGTGCCCTGCCCGGAGGCGTCCAGGCACCGGGCGCTGTCACCGCTGTAGACGGTCAGTTCCCCCGCGGTCGTGCGTGTCCAGGACTGGTTGGCGCCGCCGGTGCAGTCCCAGATCTGCACCTGGGCGCCGGGGGTGGTGCTGACGCCGTTGACGTCCAGGCACCGGCCCGGGCCGGCCGCGCGCACCGGGCTCGCGGCCGGCCCGGTGCCGCCCGGGCCCGCGGCGGCGATGACCTGCTGGGCGCCCGAGGGCCAGCTGGTGCCGCTCACCTGGACGTTGCCGCTCAGGACGTTGTTGTGCGGCGACCCGGTGGCCACGTTCGTCGCGCCGCCGTTGTACCAGTTGCCGCTGAAGGTGCTGTCATTGGTGTTGTTGGTGCCGCTCGCGTTGGTGAAGGCCCAGACCCCGGAGTCCTGGATCACGTTGGCCGACAGGGAGACGTAGCGGGAGCCTTCGTCCAGGTACAGGCCGACCGTGTGGTGGTTGTCGTACACGTGGTTGTGGTCGATGGAGCTGCCGGGATTGGCGGAGAGGTTGTAGAGGCTGCCGCCGTCGTGCATGAGCTTCTTCGTGCCGTGCACCCGGTTGTAGCTGACGACGGTGCCCCGCAATGTCGTCGCCGTGGAGTACACGGGCTGGTAGTCGTACAGGCCACGGTTGCGGTAGTCCTGGCTGCCGCCCGGGTCGTTCGCACCCCAGCCCCAGCCGACGTCGATCCCGTCGTAGGTCAGGTTCGAGACGTCGTTGTGGGTGATCACGGCGTGCGCGACGTAGGTCGACAGGATGCCGGCCATTTCCCGGTAGTCCAGGGCGACCCGGCTCACGGTGTTGTTCGACAGCGTGATGTCGCGGTTGGTCATCGCCGGGTTCGACGGGTGGTGGGCGTCCGGCCGTACGCCGCCGGCCACGATGCCCGCGCCCGAGTCCTCGGTGAAGGTGTTGTGGTCCACGGTGATCGACGACGCTCCGAGGCCGACCCCGGACGCGTGCGCGTTCGCGTCGTTGCCGATGCCCAGTGCCACCTGCCCGAGGTGGGTGAAGGTGTTGCCGCTGAACGTGATCCCGGTGGCGGCCGAGACCTGGACGGCGGCCGGTGCCTGCGCCCAGCTGTTGCGGGCGCCCTCGAACAACGGGCAGCCGGACTGACAGGAGCTCAGGAAGTCACCCGGCATCGACGCCGCGGCCGGGAGGAACGTGCCGCTCTGCTGGTTGGCGTAGCCGACCGACGTGCCCGGCGTGAGCCAGGTGGTGTGCTCGAAGTGCAAGCCGCTGAAGGTGAGGCCGCGCACGGGGTTGTCGTAGCTGCCGCTGATCCGCAGCAGCGACGTCAGCCGCGGCAGCTCGACGTCGTGACTGCCGGGCACCCAGCCGCTCGGCGCCTTGTAGTAGAGCTTCCCGGCCTGCGGGTCCAGGTACCACTGGCCGGTGTTCTTGAGGAACGAGTAGGAGTTCTCGAGGAACAGCTGGCCGCCGCCGAAGGGTTTGGCGAGGGTGTCGTAGCCCCAGTTGTTGTTGTTCCACGCGGGTTGCTGCATGACGATCGACGTACCGCTGACGTGATCGACGGGGGAGTAGCGGTCGGTGAAGGAGTTCTGGCTCTCCACCTCGATCCGGTTCTGCTGCGGCAACGTCGCGAGGTAGTTCAGCGCGGAGTTGACGATGGTCATGCCGGACGTCGTGATCTGCACGTCGCCGCGGGAGATCGGGATCGACGCGCGCGGCGCCAGCGCCCCGTCCACGAACAGCTGCCGCGAGTCGGCGCCCTGCGGCACGGACGCCGCCCAGATGTTCTGGCCCGGGTCCTGCACCGCCCAGCCGGTGACCTGCGAGCCGCCGGACAGGATCGGCGTCTGGCCGGAAGCGGCCTGCCAGGTGACGGTGTGGCCGTTCTGCCCGGAGTCGGCGCTGGTGAACGTCAGCGGGGCGGAGAGCCGGTAGGTGCCGCCCGCGAGCTGCACGACGACGTCGTTGGCGGCCGACCGGTCGCGGGCCAGATGCTGCGCCTTGGCCGGGGTGGCGACCGGCTGGTCGAGCGTGCCGGGGTCGGCGTCGTCGCCGGTGGGCGCCACGGCGATGGTGACGGTCGCGGCGTGGGCGGGCGGCGCGGCGAACGCGGTCACCACGAGGGCGGTGACGAGCGCGGCGGCCACGGATCCGGTGCGCGGCGGCATGGCTGTACCTCTCCGGGAACGGGGGACATCGGGCGCCGGGTGTCCACAGTGGACTGAGGAGCCGGCGAGGATGTGTACGACTCATACGAGGCCAAGGTGGGGCCGTCGTCAAGAGACGAAAGGAGGCATCGCCGCCGTTCGATCTTTCCACCTGGGGGAACGCATGTAAGTTTCATTCCGCGCGCCGGCGCTGTTGACCGGACCGCCGGGCCGCGAGGTACAGTCACTGGCCGGCGCCCACTGAGTCATACTCATCGGGTGACCCGCAACGAGGAAGCCGCACCGCCCGCGCCGTACCGGCCCGGCTACGAAGTGGTGGCCGAGCAGATCCTGCACCTGATCGCCGAGCTGGAGCTGCGGCCCGGTGACCGGATGCCGACCGAGGTCGAGCTGGCGGCGCGGATGGGAACCAGCCGGACCGTGGTGCGGGAGGCCGTGAAGATCCTCTCGGCGATCGGCCGGGTACGCGCGCACAAGGGACGTGGGCTTTATGTGTCCGACGACGAGGGCATGCTCGGTGCTTCCCGCTGGGGCGGTTTCTTCCTGCCCACCGATCTCGACCACGTTTACATGCTCTTCGAGTTCCGCCGGGTCCAGGAGACCGCGGCCGGCCGGCTGGCGGCGGCGAACGCCACCCCGTTGGAGCTGCGTGCGATCGAGACCGCCGCCGAGACCTGCCGGCAGGGTCACCTGAGCGGTCAGTCGGACCTGTTCGACCGCGGCGACGACGACTTCCACCTGTGTGTCGCGACCGCGTCCCACAACCAGTTCCTCGTCGCGGCCGTACGCGAAGCCCGTCGCCTGCAACGCCAGACGAACATCATCGGGATGTCCGGCGCGGTCGGGGGGCACGCCGCGAGCGCGATCGACGAGCACGCGGCGATCTACCGGGCGATCCGGGACGGCGACCCGGAGGAAGCGGCCCGGGCGGTCGCCGTCCACCTCGACAACACCCTGGAGGACTACCGGCGCGAGATCCAGCGGCGGCTCTTCGACCAGTGAGCGCGGGAGTGCGTACCCGGGGACCGGCTTCGGGTACGCAGTCCTGTGCTCATTCCTTTGTGGACATCCGTGATCGAGGGACGGCCGCGATGCGTTGCGGGTGAGTAAGTTTCACCGCGCATTGACCTTTGCCGCCGCGCACTCCTATCTTGGCTTCAGGTTCGGTAACCGAGCGATTTCGGAGCGCGCATCCCGCGCACTCCTTTCCACTCCTGAAGAGGAGTACCCGTGACGACGCTGTCCCGTACTCTCCGCGTGGTTGTCCTGGTCGCCGCCGTGGTCCCGGGGTTCGCGGCCCCCGTGTCCACCGCTGTCGCCTCGCCCGCGGCGGCCTTCAAGGTCCTGGTGTTCTCCAAGACCACCGGCTTCCGCCACGACTCCATCCCCGCCGGGATCGCCGCGATCCGGCAACTGGGGCAGCAGAACGACTTCGCGGTCGACGCCACCGAGGACGACGCGGTGTTCACCGACGCCGGCCTGGCCCCGTACGCCGCCGTGGTCTTCCTGTCCACGACCGGCGATCCGGTCGGCACGCAGGCCGGGAAGGACGCCTTCCGGCGGTACATCGAGCACGGCGGCGGGTTCGCCGGCATCCACACCGCGTCCGACAGCGGGTACGACTGGGCCTGGTACGGCCAGCTCGTCGGCGCCTACTTCAAGCAGCACCCCGCGCAGCAGAACGCACTTGTCAAGGTCGAAGACCAGAACCACCCGTCCACGCAGGGGCTGCCGGCCCAGTACACCCATTACGACGAGTGGTACGACTTCCGGGCCAACCCGCGTCCGTCCGTGCACGTGCTGACCACTGTGGACGAATCCAGCTACTCGGGCGCCGCGATGGGCGCGGACCACCCGACCACGTGGTGCCACGACTTCGACGGCGGCCGCGCCTGGTACACCGGCATGGGCCACACCAACGAGAGCTTCGGCGAACCGAACTTCCTGCACCTGCTGCTGGGCGGGATCCGGACGGCGGCCGGGGCGCTCTCCGCGGACTGCTCGGTCCCCACCGCGCCGCCACCGTCGGGCAAGCAGGTCGTGGGTACGCAGTCGGGCCGGTGCGTGGAGGTGCCGAACGCCTCGACGGCGAACGGGACGCAGGTGCAGCTGCGGGATTGCGCGGTGGGCCAGGCGAACCAGACGTGGACCTACACCGCGGGCAAGCAGCTGATGGTCTACGGGAACAAGTGCCTGGACGCGTCCGGCCGGGGAACGGCCAACGGCACGCCGGTGATCATCTGGGACTGCACCGGCCAGCCCAATCAGCAGTGGAATGTTAACGCGAACACGATCACCGGTGTCCAGTCGAACCTCTGCGTGGACGCTTCCGGCCGCGGTACGGCCAACGGTACGAAGGTCATCCTCTGGTCCTGTGGCGGCCAGGCCAACCAGCAGTGGAGCCTGCGATGAGACGTCTGCTCGTGTTCCTTCTCCTGCTGCCCCTCGCCGTCGCCGGGGTGGTCCTGACCGCCGGTCCGGCCGCGGCCGCCGGTCCGGCCGCGGCCGCCGCGCTGACCCGCGTCACCGGCTTCGGCGCCAACCCGACCAACCTCGGCATGTACCTGTACGTGCCGGACGCTGTGGCGCCCAAGTCGGCGTTGCTCGTGCTGGTGCACTACTGCGGCGGCTCGGCGAGCGCGATCTTCAACGGCAACGGGCACGACTACGCGACGGCCGCCGATCGCTACGGCTACCTCGTCGTCGTCCCCGAGGCGACCCGGGACGGCCACTGCTTCGACGTGTCGACGAAAGCGGGCCTGACCCGCGACGGCGGCAGCGACACCACCGGCATCATGGCGATGGTCGCCTGGACCCGCCAGCACTACAACGTGGACCCGGGCCGGATCGTGGTCAGCGGATTCTCTTCGGGCGCGATGATGACGAACGTCCTGGCCGCGCAGTACCCGGACGTCTTCGCCGCCGGATCGGCGTTTTCGGGCGTGCCCGCGGGGTGCTTCGCCACCACCGACGGCTCCCTCTGGAACAGCCAGTGCGCGGGCGGCAACGTCGTCAAGTCCGCGCAGCAATGGGCCGATCAGGCCCACGCGATGTACCCCGGTTACACCGGTGCCTACCCCCGGATGCAGCTGTGGCACGGGAACCAGGACACCACCCTGGCCTATCCGAACTACGGCGAGGAGATCAAGCAGTGGACGGCCCTGCGCGGGCTGAGCCAGACGCCGTCCTTCACCGACCATCCGCAGTCGTCCTGGACGCGCAACCGCTACGGCGACACCGGCACCCAGGCCACCGTCGAGGGCATCACGATCGCGGGGACCGGCCACACCCTGCCGCAGACCGGGATGATCGCGTACGCCCTCTCCTTCCTCGGCCTCGACAGCGGTGGCGGCGCGACGGCCACCGGCGGTCCGGTGCGCTCGGTGGCCGCGGGCCGGTGTCTCGACGTCCCGGGCCAGTCGACCACCCAGGGCACGCGAACCCAGGTCTGGGACTGCCACGGCGGCACGAACCAGACGTGGACGACCACCGCGGCCGGGGAGCTGACCGTCTACTCCGGTGGCGCGCTGCGCTGCCTGGACGCCGAGGGCGGCAGCACCGCACCGGGCACGGCCGCGATCATCTGGGCCTGCCACGGCGGGGCCAACCAGAAGTGGCTGGCCAACTCCGACGGCACCGTCACCTCGGCGCAGTCGGGCCTCTGCCTCGAGCTCGCGGGATCGACCGCGAACGGCACCGCCGTGCGGCTCGGGACCTGCACCCACGCCACGACCCAGTTATGGACCCGGAACTGACCGGAGGGAACCGCATGATGACGAAGTTCAGACGGCTGTTCGTGTCCGTCGCGATCGGCGCGCTGCTGGCCATGGCCGGGAACGCCGAAGCCGCTGTGCCCCGCGAAGCGTCGACGTCGGCGGCGACCGCGGGCTGTGGCCAGGCCCCCGGCCTGGCGAGCGGCAGCCATACGATCTCCAGCGGCGGCCAGAACCGCAGCTACATCCTGCGGGTCCCGGCCGACTACGACAACTCCCACTCCTACCGGCTGTTCGTGGGGCTGCACTGGCGGGGCGGCACGGCCAACGACGTCGACTCCGGCGGGACCGACGGGTACAACTGGTCCTACTACGGGCTCCGGCGGCTCGCGGACAGCGCGGGCAACAACACGATCTTCGTGGCGCCGCAGGGCAACGGCAACGGCTGGGCCAACCCGGGCGGCCAGGACGTCACGTTCGTCGACGACCTGCTGAAGCAGCTCGAGGCGGCGCTCTGCGTCGACACCTCGCAGGTCTTCGCGGGCGGGTTCAGCTACGGCGGCGCCATGAGCTACGCGCTCGCCTGCGCGCGGCCGACGGTCTTCCGCGCGGTCGCCGTCTACTCCGGGGCGAACCTCAGCGGGTGCAACGGCGGCACCCAGCCGGTCGCCTACATCGGGATGCACGGCATCGGGGACAACGTCCTGCCCATCGCTTCCGGCCGTTCGCTGCGCGACCAGTTCGTCCGGAACAACGGCTGCACCGCGCAGAACCCGCCGGAACCCTCGAGCGGCAGCCATACCCACATCGTCACCGCCTACTCCGGCTGCCGGACCGGGTACCCCGTGGTCTGGGCCGCGTTCGACGGCGGCCACGACCCCGGCCCGCGCGACGGGTGCACCTGCAGCGGCTGGCAGACCTGGACGTCCGGCGAGGTGTGGAAGTTCCTCACGCAGTTCGACTCGTCGACCCCGCCGGCCGGGGCGCCCGTGCAGGTCGGGGTGAACTACACCCTGGCCGCCGAGCACAGCGGCAAGCTCCTGGACATCAGCGGCGTCTCCACCGCGGCCGGTGCCCTGCTGCAGCAGTGGCCGGCCACCGGCGGGCAGAACCAGCAGTTCGACTTCCTCGACTCCGGCGACGGCTACTACCGCGTCCGGGCCCGCCACAGCGGCCTGGTGCTCCAGGTGGCCGGGACCGCCACCGGCGCGGACATCAGCCAGCAACCGGACTCCGGCGCCGCCGCCCAGCAGTGGCGCGTGACCGACCTGGGCGGCGGGGTCGTCGGCCTGGTCAACCGGCTGAGCGGCCTGTCCATGGACGTGTGGGGAGCCTCGACCGCCGACGGTGCGCGGATCTCCCAGTGGAGCGCCACCGGCGGCGCCAACCAGAGATTCCGGGTCCAACGCGCCTGAAACGCCCGTTACCCGGCGGTATTCTCAGTGAGCCCTGCAGAGACAAAGACGTCTTGGGAGAGCGAACGTGTCGTCCGTCGAGTTGCCCCAGCTCCGTCCGACCCTGGCCGACGTCGCGCGGGCGGCCGGGGTGTCCACCGCCACCGCGTCCCGCGTGCTCAACGGCTTTCCGCGGGTCCGGCCGAAAACGCGCAAGCAGGTGGAGTCGGCGATGTCGGCTCTGGGTTACGCCCGGCAGAGAGCCGCGCGGGCGACGGCGGGGCGCACCGGATCGGTCGCGCTGGTCGTGTGCGAGGAGGTGCTGCGGCTGTTCGCCGACCCCTACTTCGCCCGCATCTCCGCCGGCGCCGGGAAGGAGCTGACCGAGGCGGGCCTGCAGCTCGTCCTGCTCACCGTGCCCGCGACGGAGAACTACCAGGCCCCGGTGGTGCGCTACCTCGACGGCGGCCACGTCGACGGCGCCCTCGTCGTCGGCATGCACGGCCGCCGCCCGCTCGACCTCGACTGGCTCGGCATCCCGGTGGTGTTCGGCGGGCGCCCGGTCCGCGAAGGGGACTGCTCGTCCTACGTCGACGTGGACAACCGGGGAGGTGCGCAGCGGGCCACCCAGCGGCTCATCGACGCGGGCCGGCGGACCGTGGCGACCATCGCCGGACCGCAGGACATGACCGCCGGCGTGGACCGGCTGCTCGGCTACCGCCAGGCGGTGGCGGGTGCCGGGCGCGGCGACCGCGGGCTGGTGGTGTTCGGCGACTTCGGCCAGGCCTCCGGCGAGCACGCCACCACCCGCCTGCTGGACCGCCGGCCGAAGGTCGACGCCATCTTCGCTGCCTCCGACATGATGGCGGTCGGCGCGATGCGAGCCCTGCACCGTGCGGGCCGGCGGGTGCCCGGTGACGTGGCCATCATCGGGTTCGACGACCTGCCGATCGGCCGCCGTACTGATCCGCCGCTCACCACCGTGCGCCAGCCGATCGAAGAGATGGGCGCCCGGATGACGGGCGAGCTGCTCGCGATGCTCGGCGGCTCGGCCACGCCCCGCTGTGCCGTGCTGGACACCAAGCTCGTCCTGCGTGCGACGGCATGACTTTTGTGTTAGCGCTAACAATCCGTTGCGGAGCGATCCGCAGTGCTCGAAGGAGGATTCGTGACCACTCGAGTCAAGCCGGTGCGCGCCGTCCTGGTGCCGGCCGCGTTGCTGGCGGCCGCGCTGACCGGCGCGCCACCGGCGTCCGCGGCGTCGACGTCCCTCACGAGCGCGGCGTCAGGGCGGTGCCTGAACGTGACGGGCGGCGTCGACACACCAGGCACGGCGCTGGAGATCCGGGACTGCACCGGCCAGGCGAGCCAGAGCTTCGAGTTCAGCTCCACCGGTGAACTGCGGGCGCTGAGCGGGACGCGGTGCGTGGACGCCTACGGCAACCAGACGGCCCCCGGCACAGCGGTGATCATCTGGTCCTGCACCGGCGGGGCGAACCAGCAGTGGCGGCAGAACACCGACGGGTCGATCACCGGGGTCCAGTCGGGGCTGTGCCTCGATGTGAACGGCGCCGGCACGGCCAACGGCACCGCGGTCATCCTCTGGACGTGTCATGGTCAGAGCAACCAGCGGTGGAACGCCGGGGTCCAGCCGTCGGGCACGGGCCCGTGCGACATCTACGCCTCGGGCGGCACGCCGTGCGTCGCCGCGCACAGCACGGTCCGCGCCCTCTACGGCTCCTACAACGGAAATCTGTACCAGGTCCGGCGAGCGTCCGACAACGCGACCCGGAACGTCGGCGTCGTGGCGGCGGGCGGTGCGGCCGACGCCGGGGCCCAGGATTCCTTCTGCTCCGGCACTTCCTGCGTCACCACGGTGGTCTACGACCAGTCCGGGCGCGGGAACGACCTGTGGTACCAGGGATCGAGCGTCGTTCCGGGCTCCAGCCAGAGCAGCCCGGCGAAGGCGACCACGGAGTCGCTCACGGTCGGCAGCCGGAAGGCGTATTCCCTGTACATCAACCCCGGCAACAGCTACTGGCGGGACGGTCACTCGACCGGCGTGCCCACCGGCAGCGCCCCCGAGGGCATGTACATGGTGACCAGCGGGACGCACGTCAACAGCGGCTGCTGCTTCGACTACGGCAACAGCGAGACGACCAGGAAGGCCGACGCGGCCGGCGCGATGGACGCGCTCAACTTCGGCAAGCAGTGCTGGTTCGGCGGGTGCTCCGGCAGCGGCCCGTGGGTGCAGGCCGACCTCGAGTGGGGGCTCTACCCCGGCGGCAGCCAGTCGTGGAACCCGAACCAGCGCGCGTTCACCAGCAAGTTCGTCACGGCGGTGCTGAAGAACAACGGGACGTCCCGGTTCGCGATCAAGGGCAGCGACGCCCAGTCCGGCAGCCTGACGACGCTGTGGGACGGCGGGCTCCCGAGCGGGTACAGCCCGATGAAGAAGCAGGGCGCGATCGTGCTGGGCAGCGGCGGTGACTGCTGCAAGCCCGGTGGCGGCGCCAACCTGAGCGCCGGCACGTTCTACGAAGGGGCGATGGTCGCGGGTTATCCGTCCGACGCGACCGAGAACGCGGTGCAGGCCAACATCGTGGCGGCCGGTTACCGCTGAGGCCGCATTCCCGGGGAGAACCGAACGCCCGAGCCGCGACGGCTCGGGCGTTCGGTCTTGCCGGCGGCTCGGTAGTGCGGGCTGATGGTGGCTCGCGTGGTCCACGCGGGGATCTTCCGGCTGGAGGCGCGGCCCGGGAGGTGACGATGGAGGATTGGGGACGTTGGGTGGCCAGAATCCTCCATCTTCGAACGCGGAGGGCTCGTGCTTTCGGCTGCTTGCCGGGTGGTTCAGACGCGGCTCCACCGCTGGTTCGGCTGCCCGTTGCAGCTCCAGAGGATCGCGTGGGTCCCGTTGGCGGTGCCCGCGCCTTCGGCGTCCAGGCACAGTCCTGAATGGACGTTCCGGACCGAGCCGTCCTGGCCGATCGTCCACTTCTGGTTGTCCTGACCGCTGCACGGCCAGCTGATCACCCGGGTGCCGTTGGTGGTGCCCTGGTGGTCGGCGTCGAGGCACTTGTCGCCGAACACGCGGACCTCGCCGTTCTCCCAGGTGGTCCAGAGCTGGTTCGCCGCGGTCTGGCAGTCCCAGATCAGCGTGCCCGCGCCGGCGGCCGTCGAGGCGCTGTCGACGTCCAGGCAGCGCCCGGATCCCGTGCCGCGCAGCCGGGACGTCGTGGCGGCCAGCGGGGAACCGCCGGACACGCGGTACGCCGCGACGCCGTGGGCGGGCACGCTCGCGCTGATCGGGCCGCCGGTCGTGGACGTCGCGCCGGTCCACACGTCGGTCAGGGTGAACGCCGTGCCGGAGAGCCCGATCTGCGCGGCGGTCGTGCTCACGGTGGTCGTGGCGCTCCCGCGGTTGAGCAGCGCGACCGCGACCGTCCCGTCGGCCAGCGGTTTGGCGAAGACCTCGGCGTTGCCGTCGTCGCGCACCCGGCGGCCCCCGGCGCCGAGCCGGTCCTGGTCGATCGCCAGCAGACGCGGGTTCCGCAGCACGGCGCCGATGTCGGCCGACATCGTGCGGATGTCGTTGCCCGCCATCAATGGCGCGGCCATGAGCGCCCACAGGGCGAAGTGGGCGCGGGACTCGGTCAGTGACAGCCCGGGCCGGCCGACCACGAGCATGTCCGGGTCGTTCCAGTGCCCCGGGCCGGCCTGCGCGGCCAGCGGCGCGGTGACGTCGAGGACGTTGCCCACGCCCATCGGGTAGCTGTTGGTGTTGCCGTTCTGCCAGATGTCCAGCAGGTCTTCGGTGGTGCGCCAGAGGTCCGCGACCTGGCCCCAGTCGTACTTGTCCCCGGTGATGGCGTGGTAGCTGTTGGGGTTGATGCTGTAGACGATCGGGCGCCCGGTGGCCCGCACCGCGTCACGCATCACCGTGAACCGGGCCACCTGCTCGTCGCGCGTGCCGGCGGGGGAGCACCAGTCGTACTTGAGGTAGTCCACGCCCCACGACGCGAACGTGGTGGCGTCCTGGACCTCGTGCCCCGCGCTGCCGGTGGAACCGGGGTAGGTGCCGGTCCGCTGGGCGCAGGTGCGGTCGGTCGGCACCTGGTAGATACCGAACTTCAGGCCGAGGCCGTGGATGTAGTCGCCCAGCGCCTTCATGCCGCTCGGGAACTTCGACGAGCTGGCGCGCAGAGCGCCCTGGGAGTCGCGTTGCGGGTCGAACCAGCAGTCGTCGACGACGACGTACTGGTAGCCCGCGTCCTTCATCCCGGACGAGACCATCGCGTCCGCCGCTTGGCGGATGGCGGTCTCGTTGACGCCGCAGCCGAAGCTGTTCCAGCTGTTCCAGCCCAGCGGCGGGGTGAGCGCCGGGCTGCCGGGCGCGGCCACGGCGGCCGGCGCGGCCGGTGTCACGGTGGCCAGAGCCAGGGCGGTGAGCAGGTACAGGATGCGGTGACGCGGTCGAACGGGCATCGTCGCCCCTTTCCGTGTGTGGAGGCGCGAAGTCAGGCGGCGAACTGCCACCAGTTCACGTTGAACAGGTAGCCGCTGCCCCCGGTGAACCGGAGGTACAGGTCGTGCGTGCCGGTCGCCCCGGTCACCGGGCAGGACACGCTCGTCCAGGTCTGCCAGCCGCCCGTCCCCGGCACGGTGCAGGTGCCCGCCAACGTGCCTCCGGTGCTGTCCAGCCGGAGTTCGATCCGGCCGCCGGCGGCCGCGGAGGCCACTCGCGCGGTGAAGGACCGGGCACCGGAACCGAATGCGGCGCCCTTGACCTTGATCCAGTCACCGTTCTCGAGGTAGCCGACGTTCATCCCGCCCTCGGTGGACGGCTCGGTCTCGACGCCGGACTCCCCGGCGATCGTCTCCGCTTCCTGTCGCGTGAACGGGTTCAGCGTGCCCACCTGCGGTGCGCCCGCCGCGGTCATGGTGATGGTCGGGATGCTGCCGTCGGAGTTGTACGTGAACTTCTCCACGGCGACCGAGCGCGTGTAGCCACCGCCGCCCGGCAACGCGCCGTTGTGGTAGAAGAAGTAGGAGTTGCCGTTGAAGTCGATCACGCCCGGGTGGTTGGTGAAACTGGCGCCCTGGGTGGGCATGACCGTCCCACGGTATGTCCACGGCCCGGTAGGGCCGGGAGCGGTCGAATAGCCGATGAACTCCGAGCAGCAGTTCGCCGCGAACACGTTGTAGTACAAGCCGTTGCGCTTGTAGACCCAGGGCCCTTCCTCGAACAGGGTCGGCCGGCTCGCGTTCCCCGTGCGCGTGCCGAACCCGGTGGTGGTGAGGGGGATCTGCGTCGGTCCGCTCGAGTAGGAGATCATGTCGGCGTTGAGCTTCACGTACCACAGGTGCGGGTTGCCCCAGTACAGGTAGGCCTGCCCGTCGTCGTCGACGAACACCGTGGGGTCGATCTCGCCGTTGCCGACGAGCGGGTGCCCGAGTGCGTCGTGGAACGGCCCGGTGGGGCTGTCCGACACGGCCACGCCGATCGCCATCGCGCCGGTCGCCCGGACCGTCATGGGGACGTACCAGTAGAACTTGCCGTTGCGGTAGACGGTCTGGCCCGCCCAGGCGTTGGCGCTCGCCCAGGTGAAACTGGCCAGGTTCAAGGGGGAGCCGTGGTCGGTCCAGTTCACCATGTCCGCCGACGACCACACCCGCCATTCCTTCATGGTGAAGTACGTCGAGCCGTCTTCGTCGTGTCCGGTGTAGAGGTAGACGCGGCCGTTGTACACCAGCGGCGCCGGGTCGGCGGTGTAGATGGTCTGGACGATCGGGTTGTCCGCCCGGGCCAACGCCGGGAACAGCCCGAGAAGGCAGAGCAGTCCGGCGATCAGCGCGAGTCCACGCCGGGGTTTGAAGATCGCCGAAGGTGAGGACGCGACTTTCACAGGTGCTCCTTGGGTTGTGGTCACCGTTGCTCGCGCTCCAGAGCCAGGCGAAAAGCAGTGTGGCACGGTGCTGTTCACGCTCACAAGGATTCGTCACGGCGCATGAAAGTTTCACTGTGCCCGCACGGTCCACGCTGGGGTTTCGCCGCGCGTTTCGATTGGTTTCGCCGCTGGGGTTGACCCTCGGCTTCACCTGCGCCTAAACAGTGTTAACGCTAACGTTCCGGAGCCGAGGAGGCATTCCCGCCATGCCCGAGTTCAGCCGCCGCACGATGCTGGGTCTGATCACGGTGAGCGGCGCGGCGACGGCCGGCCTCCTGCGTGGCGGGGCCGCGTGGGCCACCGCCGGGCCGGGCAGCTACACGCCCTCGTGGTCGTCGGTCGACCAGCACCCGCCCGCGGCGGAATGGTTCCAGGACGCTAAGTTCGGCATCTACTTCCACTGGGGTGTCTTCAGCGTCCCGGCGTTCGGCAACGAGTGGTACCCGCGGAACATGTACGTCGGGGGTTCGGCGGAGAACAACCACCACCAGGCCGTGTACGGTGACCCGTCGGCGTGGCCCTACCACAACTTCGTCAACGGGGCCCGCGACAAGGCCGGGAACTGGGTGCAGTTCGCGCCGAAGCTCGAGTCCGCGGGCGGGAACTTCGACCCGGGGGAGTGGGCGCAGCTGTTCGCCGACGCCGGCGCCAAGTTCGCCGGACCCGTCGCCGAGCACCACGACGGTTTCTCGATGTGGAACAGCGTCGTCAACGAGTGGAACTCGGTCGCCAAGGGGCCGCGGCTGGACCTGGTCCGGCTGCACGCCGACGCGATCCGCGCGCGGGGCCTCAAGTTCATGGTGTCGCTGCACCACGCCTACCACTTCACCGGCTACTACGACCACGTGCCTTCGCAGTCGGACTCCAGCCTGCGCAAGCTCTACGGCCAGCTGGGCTCGACGGCGGAGAACCAGCTCTGGTACGACAAGCTGGCCGAAGTCGTCGACGGCTACCAGCCGGACCTGCTCTGGCAGGACTTCAACCTGCCCCGGGTCGACGAGTCCCGGCGGCTGAACTTCCTTTCGTACTACTACAACAAGGCCGTCGCGTGGAACAAGGACGTCGTCGCGACCTACAAGGACGGCTTCGACAACCGCGGCGAGGTCTTCGACTTCGAGCGCGGCGGACCGGCCGACATCCAGAACCCGTACTGGCTGACCGACGACAGCATCTCCAGCTCCAGCTGGTGCTACACGAGCGGAATCGGCTACTACTCGATGAAGGCGATGCTGCACTCGCTGATCGACCGCGTCAGCAAGAACGGCACCATGCTGCTGAACATCGCGCCGATGGCCGACGGCACCATCCCGTCGGGACAGCGGACGATCCTGCTCGGCATCGGCGACTACCTCGCCCGCTTCGGGGAATCCGTCTACGCGACCCGCGCCTGGTCGGCCTACGGCGAAGGCCCGACGCAGATGGGCGGCGGTTCCTTCACGACGCCGCGCGAGGGCACCAGCCGCGACATCCGGTTCACCCGCAGCAAGGACAACACCGTCCTGTACGCCACGGTCCTGGGCTGGCCGGGCAGCACGCTGGACATCGGGACGCTCGGCTCGGGCCGGATCAACCTCGGTTCGCTGCAGTCCGTCCGGCTGCTCGGCGCCACCGCCGGGTCCTACACCGACCTGCCCGACCGCACCCAGGACGGGTCCGGGCTGCACATCCGGCTGCCGTCGGCGCCGTTCAGCGCCCCGGCGTACGTGGTGAAGCTGACCTTCGCCGGCCAGATCCCGGCCCCGGGGTCCGGTCCGCTCCCCACGAGCTGGGCCCGGATCGCGAACGTCACGACCGGTCTCGTGCTCGACAGCGGCGGGAACGTCGCGGCCGGATCGGTGCTCAAGCAGTGGTCCTACGACGGTTCGGCCAACCTGCACTGGCAGCTGGTGGATCTGGGCACCGGGTACCACCGGATCGTCAACCGCACCAACGGCATGGTCGCCGACAGCGGCGGCCGGACGGGCAACGGCGTCAACGCGGTGCAGGCGGCCTGGACCGGGAGCGACAACCAGCAGTGGCGGCTGGCCGGGCTCGGGAACGGCCGCTACCAGATCGTCAACCGGGGCACCGGCACCGCGCTCGACGGCGCGGGCACCACCACGGCCGGCTCCCCGGTGGTCCTGTGGGCGCCGAACAGCAGCACCAACAACCAGTGGACCGTCACAGCCGTCTGAACCCTGCGTCGGAAGCGAGAACAGCCATGCCAACCCTGTTCCGGAGGGTGCGAGCCTCGATGGTCGCCGTCGTCGTCCTGGCCGGCGGTGTGGTGGCCGGTGCCGCGCCGGCCGAGGCCGCCACCTCGATCACGATCAACGGCGGTTCTGCCGGCCGCACGTTCGACGGCGTCGGCGCGGTCAGCGGCGGGGGTGGCAACAGCCGCCTGCTGATCGACTACCCCGAGCCCCAGCGCGGCCAGATCCTCGACTACCTCTTCAAGCCGGGGTACGGCGCCGCGCTGCAGATCCTCAAGGTGGAGATGGGCGGGGACACCAACTCCACCAGCGGGGCCGAGCCCAGCCACGCGCACTTCCGCGGCGACCTCGACTGCAACCGCGGGTACGAGTGGTGGCTCATGGAGCAGGCCAAGGCGCGCAACCCCGGCATCAAGCTCGTGGGTCTGCCCTGGGGCGCGCCGGGCTGGATCGGCAACGGCACCTTCTTCTCCAATGATTTGACCGGCTACTACCTTTCGTGGCTCGGGTGCGCCAAGCAGCACGGGCTGACGATCGACTACCTCACGACCGTCCAGAACGAGAAGCAGTGGAGCGCCGACTGGACCGTCACGATCCGCAACGCGCTCAACGCCAACGGGTACAGCGCCGTCAAGCTCATCTCCGGTGACTCGTGGCCGGGTGACTGGGGACCCGCGAGCGCCGTCTCGACCAACACGGCCTACCGCAACGCGACCGACGTGCTCAGCGCCCACTACACGTGCGGCTACCTCAGCGCGCAGACGTCCTGCAGTGTCCCGTCCAGCGTCACCAACACGGGCAAGACCCTGTGGTCCAGCGAGAACGGCTCCCAGGACTACAACGACGGCGCCAAGCCGCTGGCCCGCGGCATCAACCGCGTCTACCTCGACGGCAAGATGACCGCGTACCTCAACTGGGACCTCATCGCCGCCACCACGCCGAACATCCCCTGGCCGACCGTGGGCCTGGTGCTGGCCAACCAGCCGTGGTCGGGCTACTACTCGGTCGGCAAGGACGCCTGGGCCCTGGCGCACACCACCCAGTTCACCGCACCCGGCTGGAAGTACCTCGACGCCTCCAGCGGCTACCTCGGCGGCAACCGCGCCAACGGCAGCTACGTCTCGCTGAAGTCCCCGAGCACCACCGACTACAGCACGATCATCGAAACCATGGACGCCACTTCGGCCCAGACGCTGAACCTGAACGTCACCGGCGGCCTGTCCACCGGCCAGGCGCACGTGTGGGCGTCCAACCTGAACTCGAACAACCCCGCGGACCACTTCGTGCACACGACCGACATCACGCCGTCCGGCGGAGCCTTCTCCCTGACCGCCCAACCCGGCTACCAGTACACGATCACGACCACCACCGGACAGGGCAAGGGCACCGCGACCAGCCCGTCGCAGGGGTCGCTGAACCTGCCCTACAGCGACAACTTCGACGGGTACGCGAAGGGCAAGGAAGCCAAGTACCTGATGGACATGGAGGGCGCCTTCGAGACGTCGTCGTGTGGCGCCGGCCGCTCCGGCACGTGCGTGCGCCAGGCCGCGCCGCAGAAGACGATCCCCTGGAAGAAGTTCGTCGATCCCTACGCGCTGCTGGGCAACGTGGCCTGGAGCAACTACACGGTCAACGCGGACGCGCTGCTGGAGAAGTCCGGGTACGTCGAGCTGCTCGGCCGGGTCGGTTCGCAGGACACGGGCAACCAGGGCGCGGTGAACGCCTACTACCTGCGGGTCAGCGACACCGGCGCGTGGTCGATCCGGCGCAACAACACCAGCCAGCAGGTCACGACCCTGCGCAGCGGCACGACGACCGGGCTCGGCACGAACAGCTGGCACAAGCTGTCACTGGGCTTCTCCGGCAGCACCATCACCGCTTCCGTGGACGGCGCCGTGCTCGGCACGGTCACCGACAGCACCTTCCCGGCCGGCCAGGCCGGGATCGGCACGAGCACGGGGGAGACCGCCCAGTTCGACAACCTCGCCGTGACGGGCTCGGGCGGCGGATCGACCTCCGTGCTGCGCAACACCGCTTCGAGCCGGTGCCTCGACGTCCCGAGCGCGTCGCAGACCAACGGCACCCAGGTCACGTTGTGGGACTGCAACGGCGGCGGCAACCAGCAGTGGACGCTCACCTCCGGCAAGCAGCTGGAGGTGTACGGCGCCAAGTGCCTCGACGCCGAGGGCGCGAGCACGGCGGCCGGCACCCGGGTGATCATCTGGGACTGCACGGGCGGCACCAACCAGCAGTGGAACGCCGGCACCGACGGCATGATCACCGGAGTCCAATCAGGACTGTGTGTCGGCCCGAGCGGCACCGGGAACAGCGCACCGGTGACCCTGCAGGCCTGCACGGGCAGCGATGCTCAGAAGTGGGCCCGAAGCTAGCCCCGGTGTCCCGCCGAGGTCACCGTGTTGGCCACTCCGGTCGTCATGTTGGCCACTCCGGTCACTGTGTTGGCCGTTGCGGTCGTCACCGGAATCGTCGCGCAGGCGTCACGGCACCCGGAACGGCCAACACGCCAACCGGAGTGGCCAACACGCCAACCGGAGTGGCCAACACGCCGACCGGAAGGGCCAACACAGAAGCGTAAGAGAAGCCGGATCGCCTGGTACTCGTTCGTCCGGACAAAGGAGTTCGCTGATGGTCGCAAAAGCACGATGGAGAAGGTTGTCGCAAACCGCGGGTGCCGTGGTGGCGCTCGCCGCGGGCGCGCTGGCCGGCCCGGCCGTACCGGCGCAGGCCGCGACGCAGGGGCCGTGCGACCTCTACGCCGCCGGCGGCACGTCCTGCGTCGCCGCGCATTCCACCACGCGCGCCCTGTACGGCTCGTACAACGGTGCCCTGTACCAGGTCCGGCGGTCCTCCGACAACGCGACGCGGGACGTCGGCGTCCTGAGCGCCGGCGGTGTCGCGAACGCCGCGACCCAGGATTCGTTCTGCGCGGGCACGACGTGCCTGATCACCGTCATCTACGACCAGTCCGGCCGCGGCAACCACCTGACTCAGGCCCCGCCGGGCGGGTTCTCCGGCCCGGCGGCCGGTGGGTACGACAACCTCGCCAACGCGGCCGCCGCCCCGATCACCGTCGGCGGCCAGAAGGCCTACGGCGTGTTCGTGGCCCCCGGCACCGGCTACCGCAACAACAACGCCACCGGCACCGCGACCGGCGACCAGCCGGAGGGCATGTACGCGATCTTCGACGGCACGCACTACAACGGCGGCTGCTGCTTCGACTACGGCAACGCCGAGCGCAACAGCCGGGACAACGGCAACGGCACCATGGAGGCCATCTACTTCGGCAACATCAAGGTCTGGGGCTACGGCGCCGGAAACGGCCCGTGGATCATGTCCGACCTGGAGAACGGCCTGTTCTCCGGAATCAACCAGCGGTACAACGCCAACGACCCCAGCATCAGCCACCGCTACCTCACCGCGATCATCAAGGGCGAGTCCAACCACTGGGCCATCCGCGGCGGCAACGCGCAGTCCGGTGGTCTGTCCACCTTCTACGACGGTGCCCGCCCCAACGTGTCCGGGTACAACCCGATGCGGAAGGAAGGCGCGATCATCCTCGGCACCGGTGGTGACAACAGCATCGGCTCCGCGGGCACCTTCTACGAAGGCGTGATGACGTCGGGCTACCCGTCGGACGCCACCGAGAACGCCGTACAGGCCAACATCACCGCCGCCGGGTACGGCACCGGCGGCGGCGGCACCAGCACCGGGCCGCTGCACGCGGTGGGCGCCGGCAAGTGCCTCGACGTCCCGGGATCCACCACGACGGCCGGCACCCAGCTGCAGATCTACAGCTGCAGCGGCCAGGCGAACCAGACCTGGACCCGCACGTCGTCGAACCAGCTGACGGCCACCGTCGGCGGGCAGACGCTCTGCCTGGACGCCTCGGGCAACGGGACCAGTGCCGGGACGAAGGTGGTGACCTGGTCCTGCAACGGCCAGGCCAACCAGCAGTGGACCGTCAACTCGAACGGCACGGTCACCGGCGGGCAGTCCGGTCTGTGCCTGGACGTGACGAGCGCGTCCACGGCCAACGGCGCGCTGGTCGAGCTGTGGACCTGCAACGGCGGCAGCAACCAGCAGTGGACGCTGGGTTAGGACCATCGAAGGAGGAACGAGGTTGTCATGACTACCAGCCCATTCCGGTGGCGGACCGCGCTCGCCGCCACCGCGACCGCCGGTCTCGCGGCGAGCGCCCTGGTGTTGTTCCCCGGCGTCGCGGGAGCGGCGAGCACACTCGGGGCCGCGGCGGCGCAGAGCGGAAGGTACTTCGGCGCCGCGATCTCCACGAGCCACCTCGGCGAATCGGCCTACGTGAACACGTGGACGTCCGAGCACAACGGCGTCACCCCGGAAAACGAGATGAAGTGGGCCACGGTCGAGCCGAACCGCAACCAGTTCAACTTCGGGCCGGGGGAGCAGATCGTCAGCCAGGGCCGCGGCAAAGGGATGAAGATCCGCGGGCACACGCTGGTGTGGCACGGGCAGCTGGCCGGGTGGGTGAGCGGGCTGGACGCGAGCAACCTGCGCTCGGCGATGCTGAACCACATCAGCCAGGTGGCCGGCCACTGGAAGGGCCAGCTCTACGCGTGGGACGTCGTCAACGAGGCGTTCGAGGAGAACGGCACCCGCCGGCAGTCGGTGTTCCAGCAGAAGCTCGGTGACAGCTACATCGAGGACGCGTTCCGCGCGGCTCGCACGGCCGACCCGAACGCCAAGCTCTGCTACAACGACTACAACACCGACGGCGTCAACGCGAAGAGCACCGGGATCTACACCATGGTCCGGGACTTCAAGAGCCGGGGCGTGCCGATCGACTGCGTGGGCTTCCAGAGCCACCTCGGCTCGAACTCCAACCTCGGCAGCTACCAGGCGAACCTCCAGCGCTTCGCCGACCTCGGCGTCGACGTGCAGATCACCGAGCTGGACGTCGGCGGCTCGGGGTCCGGTCAGGCGAACGTGTACCGGCAGGTCGCGCAGGCCTGTATGGCGGTCTCACGCTGCACCGGCATCACCGTCTGGGGCGTCACGGACAAGTATTCGTGGCGTTCGGGGGACACACCGCTGCTGTTCGACGGCAACTACGGCAAGAAGCAGGCCTACACCGCCGTCCTCGACGTGCTCAACGGCGGTGGCGGAAGCGGCGGTGATGGCGCGGTGCGCGCCGTGGCCGCGAACCGGTGCCTGGACGTGCCCAGCTCGTCGACCACCGCCGGTACCGCGCTGGCGATCTGGGACTGTCACGGCGGCACGAACCAGCAGTGGACCCGCACGAGCACCGGGGCGTTGACCGTCTACTCCGGAAGTTCGCAGCGGTGCCTGGACACCGCGGGCGGCGGGACCGCCGCCGGCACCGCGGCGGTGATCGCGAACTGCACCGGCGGCAACGGCCAGAAGTGGACGTCGAACTCCAACGGCACCCTCACGAACGGCCAGTCGGGCCTGTGCTTGGACGTCTCCGGCGCGGCGACCACCAACGGAACCGCGGTGATCGTCTGGACCTGCAACGGTGGGACCAACCAGCAGTGGGCCGGTGGGTGACTCAGATCGTCACCCGGCACTCATCCGCGTGGATGAGGCGGGTGGCGCACCACCCGGGGGTCCAGGTCCTTTCGGGCTCCCGGTCCGGGCACCTGGTAGGTCCGGGCGGCGTTGTGGTGGAAAACCGCTTCGGCGGCCGCGGCGGGGTGGGTGGCGAGCGCGTCGCCGATCAGGTCCCGCCACGCCCCGTGATCCGTGGCCAGGGTCAGGACGGGCCAGTCGCTGCCGTACAGGCACCGGCTGGGGCCGAACGTGTCCAGGGCTTCGCGCACCGCGTCGACCACGACCGGGCGAGCGGTGCCCGGGGTGGCCTCGGTGGCCAGTCCGGACAGCTTGCAGAGGACGGTGGCGTGCCGGGCCAGCCGGCGCAGGTCCCGGCGCCACCGCTCGTACCCGGGGCCGCCCGGCGTGGGCTTGCCGAGGTGGTCCAGGACGATCGTGGTCCGCGGGCAGGCGGCCGCCAGTTCGGTCAGCTCGGGCACCTGGTGGGCGCGGACGCACGCGTCGAACGGCAACCCCGCCTCGCCCAGCAGCCGCACACCCGCCCGGAACCCGCGGTCGCGGAGGAAACCGGGCGCTTCGTCCTGCACGTTGCGCCGGACCCCGACCACGAACGGATCACCGCCGTACCCGGCGAGGAACCGGTTCGTCGCTGCCGGGCTTTCGACGTCGACGTGCGCGACCATGCCGCGGATCCACGACCGCCGCCGCGCTTCCTCCCGCAGCCACCCGATCTCGCCGGCGGCATCCGCGGGCGCTCGTCCCGCCTCGACGACAATGACGTCGCTCCGGAGACGTCCCGGGAAGTCGCCGGGGGTGAACGGCCGGTTCAGGGCCGCGATGCCGTCGAGCCAGGGGTAGCGCAGCTTCCGCGGGTCCCAGAAGTGCACGTGCGCGTCGAGGACCCCGGTCACACCGGCGCTCCCCGCAGCCGGTTCTCCGGGCGGCCGCTGGGCCACGGGAGATCGCGGACCGGTTCGAGGCAGGCTTCCTCCGGCTCGGTCTCCCCGAGCGTTGTCCGCTTCACGGAGCGCCTGCGGAGGCCTGCTCGTCGAACGGGGTGGCGTAGGACGGCGGACGGGCACGCAGGGCGAGCCGCAGGGTCAGGCGGACGCGGGTGGAGCGGGGCAGCTCCACCTCCAGCCACGGGCCTTCGACGTCGATCGACGCGGACGTCACCGCCGGCTCGCCGTGGCCGTAGTCGTAGAGATCGCCGATCCACGACGGGTCGTCGCAGACGCTGTGGCGGGCGGTGCGGATGTGGTGCTCGGCGAACGCGCCGGCCTGCACGATCACCGTCCGCCGCTCTTCCGGGTCGAGGTTGACCAGGTCGAGCACGGTCGCGTCCGGGTCGATGCCGGAAACCAGGGCCGACACCGACGGCGGCAGCCCCGGGCGCCGCGCCTGTGCGTCGTAGTAGCGCACGCGGGCCTGCTGCAGGCCGCCGTTGTAGACGACCTGCGGAGCGCCCCAGGTGAGCTGCACCAGCGCCTCGGTGACCACCGGGTTGGACTGCTGCCACAGGTGGATGTCGGCTTCGGGGACGTCCCGGTCGCGGTAGCGCTCCATGCGGGTCAGCCGGTGGCGCACCTGGGCCTGCGCCGCGGCCAGGATCCGCTCCGGGTAGCCGGGGTCGTCGCCGGCGAGGAAGGCGAACCAGGGCTCTTCGTGACCGGCTTCTTCCTTGCTGCGGAAAGGCCGCACGGTACGCCAGTCGTAGCCGCTCGCGGTCCGCAGCCGGTCGAGGCGGTCCCGGTCGCCGGCCGAGGCGGAGTGGTGCCACAGGGCGACCGGGACGCCCATCAGCATCGGGTTGTAGTCGAACCAGCCCCGGTCGTCGTGGCGGAAGGGAACGTGCAGCGTAGGCGTGCGCACGTCCTCGCACAGCTGGACCGACCACTTGGAGCCGAGGCTGGAGTCCGCTTCGGTGAAGGCCATCACCTTGCCCTGGGCGATGATCTCGTCCAGGGCCGGGCGCACCAGGTCGGTGAACGTGTCGTCGCCCGTGGCGAGCGCGGCCGCCAGCGCGCCGACGACGGCGGCGTGCCCGACGCTGTACCAGCCGTGCGGCCACGACCAGCCGTAGTGCCCGCCGTACCAGCGACCCTCCAGCAGCCCGCCCACGGTGCCGTCGGGCGCGACGTTGTCGGGCAGGATGCCGCCGTTGGCGGCCGCGCGCTCACGCCAGGCGCCCACGTACTCGGCGAGCCAGTCGCGGTAGCGCCCCTCGCCCGACAGCAGCAGGGCGTTGAAGACCAGCCCGGACGCCGCGAGGTTGACCGCGGTGTCGCCTGTCCCCATCCGCCGGTGCATCTGCTCGCCCAGCGCAGAGTCGTCCGGTGGCAGCCACTCCAGCGGGAAGCCGTACGTCATGGCCTCCCGGGGCAGCCATGGGTACGCGCCGCCGTCGAAGAGCCCTTCGCGCGCCGGGTCGCTGCCGTTGTGGGGACGCCGGATGATGCGGTGGACGGGATCGTAGTTGCCGTGCGCGGGATCGACGTAGAGCTCCGCGAACCGCAGCGCCCGGTCCCGCCACCGCCCGGGCGCGGCCATGCACAGGAAGTACAGCAGCAGCAGGCTTTCGCCTTGGTGGAACCAGTCGTAGCCGCGTTCGTATTCGTCGTGCAGCATGCCCAGCTCGGTCAGCTGCCGGGTGACGCCCTCCCAGTGGTGCTCGGACTCGGTGAGCAGGTCGTCGGCGCCGCCGAGCAGGTAGAGCTGGGGCCAGTTGAAGAACGTCTCGTAGAAGTCGTCCACGCCGTCGCGGGTGGTGAGAACGCCCTCGTACCGCAGCCGTCCGTCCGGGCCGGTGAAATCACGGGCGAACCGGCGCCACGCCCGGTCGAGCAGGGCGAACAGCTCGCGTTGCGCGATCGCCCAGCCCGGCGGTTCGAGCAGGGGTACCGAGGCGGTGATGACGGGAGGCATCAAAGTTCTCCATGGAGGTCACTCCTTAATTGCGCCGGCGAGCATCCCGGCGACCAGGAAACGTTGGGAGAAGAGGAAGACGACGAGGACCGGGGTGATCGCGAGCAGGGTGGCCAGCGCCAGTTCCGGGCGCTCGACCGCCGCGGTGCCGGCGGTCGGGTTGAACTGCGGGACGGCGTCGAGGAGGGTGCCCAGGCCGACCTGGACGGGGAACTGGCCGCTTTCCGGGAGCAGAACGTACGGCAGGAAGTAGTTTGTCCAGTTGGCGACGAAGCTGAAGAAGCCGACGAGGGCGACGATCGGTGCGGCCAGGGGCAGGGCGATGTGGCTGAACGCGCCGAACTGCGAGCAGCCGTCGAGCTTCGCCGCGTCGATCAGGTCGCGGGGGAGTGCGGTGGAGAAGTAGATGTAGGTCAGGTACACGCCGAACGGGTAGAACGAGTACGGCAGGATGATCGACCACATCGAGCCGATCAGGTGGACGGCGTTGACTTCGAGGAACAGCGGGACCACCAGCGTCGCGTTCGGCATCAGCATGACCACCAGCGTCGCGACGAGCAGCGTGCGCCGGCCGCGGAACCCGGTCATCGCGAGGGCGTAGCCGGCCGGGATCGCCACGCACAGCGTGATCGCGAGCGCGATGAAGGAGTACAGCGCGGAGTTGCCCAGCCACCGGAAGATCGCGCCGTCCCCGAACGTGGTCAGCGCGGACCAGTTGTCCCCGAGAGCGTCCCACGAGCCGAACGACAGCGGGTTGCCGTGCACGAGCTGGTCGTCGGTCTTGGTCGCGGCCAGCAGCAGCCACAGCACCGGAAGCACGAAGAAGATCGCGAACAGGGCGAGCACCAGCACCGAAAGCGGGTTCGGCAGCTTCCGGCCGGGGCTAGTCGGCATCGAAGAACCCCGATCGGGCCACGAACACACCGGCGACGGCCACGCCGATCACCAGCAGCTCCACCGAGATGGCCGCGGCCGTGTTCACGTTGTCGTTCTGGAACGCGAAGTCGTAGGAGAGCTGGTTGAGCGAGTAGTCGCGGCCGGCGACCCCGACGCTCGCCTGCGAGAGCAGCTGCGGTTCGACGAACAGCTGGGTTCCGCCGGCGAAGGCGAGGATCACCATGTAGACGATCCACTTGCGCAACAAGGGGATCTGGATGCGCCACGCGGTCTGCCACGCGCCCGCGCCGTCGATCCGCGCCGCTTCCAGCAGGTCGGGGGAGATGGTGTTCAGCGCGCCGTACATCACGACGATCCAGCCGCCCGCTCCCGTCCAGAAGGCGATCATGGTGAACAGGACCGGCAGGTGCCCGGGTGCGACGACCTCGCCGAAGGTGTCGAAACCCAGCGCCCGCAACAGGAAGCTCACCGGGCTCACCGACGGGTCCAGCATGAACAGCCAGACCAGCACGCCGGCCGCACCGGCCAGCGCCCCGGGGATGTAGTAGAGGAACCGCAGGGCGGTGCCGGCCGCCCGGGAGGCCAGCCGGTGCAGCACCAGGGCCAGCCCGACGACGAACACCACCAGCGACACCAGCCAGCACAGCAGGTAGAGCGCCACGTGCCCGACAGCGGAGAGGTACCGGAAGTCACCGGCGGCCTCGACGAAGTTGGACAGGCCGGCGAAGCGGTCACCCGCGTCGGTGAACGCGAAGTAGATCGCGTAGACCGTGGGCACGACCCCGAACGCGACCAGCAGGACGACGTAGGCCGCGACGAAGAGGTGCCCGGCCCGGCCCGGCCAACGGGTCCGTCGCCGGGACGGCTGGGTAGCCGTGGTCACTGGCTGACCTCGTACCCGTTGGACTTCGCGTAGTCGGTGATCGCTTTCTGCCAGTCGGGCAGCAGGGAGACGATCGTCTTCCCGGCGGTCTGGCCGGTGGTGACGGTGGCGGCCCAGATCGCCTCCTGGCTGAACTGCCCGTAGCCCCAGCCCGGCCACACCTGTGCGGCGGCCGTCTGCAGCGGCCCGGTGATGTCGCCGGCGTAGTACCCGCTGGCCGTCTGCTTCGCCAGCCAGGCCTTCGCCGCGCCCGTGTTCGCCGGGTAGCCCGGTGCGACCTGGCCCTGGTAGTCAGGCGCGGTGGTCACCCAGGTGAGGAAGTCGGTGGCGTCCTTGAGGTTGGCGCTGTGGGCGGACAGCAGCCAGGTGCCCCCGCCGACGTTGCCGACCGACGGGGCGGTTTCGCCGGCCCACTGCGGCATCGGCGCGACGCCGATCTGGCCCTTGGGCGTCTTCAAGGACTCCTGGAAGATCGACCCGCCGAACCAGGACGGCCCCGGCAGCATGAGGATCTTGTCGCCGGAGTTCTTGTCGAAGTCCGAGCTGAACACGCTGCTGGTGGACATCGAGCGGTTCGCGACGAGGGTGTCGAGCAGCGCCGCCATCCGGGTGCAGGCCGGGCTCGTGGTGTTGACCTTCACCGCCTTCGGGCCGGTGATCTCGTTGGCGCCGCACTTGGCGGCCCACAGGTAGATCTCCGGGGTGAAGTTGTCCCCGGCCGTGCCGACCAGGTAACCGAGGTGCTCGGTGGCGACGCGCTGACCCAGCGCCTGGTACTCCTCCCAGGTCTTGGGCACCTGGTAGTTCCACTGCCGCATCAGCGAAGCGTTGTACCAGAGCACGGTCTGGGCGAGGTCGTTGCGCAGGCAGTAGAGCGTGCCGTCCACGGTGCAGGGGGCGTTGGCGCCGGGGGCCCAGCCGCTCAGCGTCGCGTCGGGGATCTGTCCCTTGTTCAGGGGCGCGGTGAAGCCGGCCTGCACCGCCCACGAGGTCTCGTTGTTCTGGGTGCTGAACACGACGTCCGGCCAGCCGCTGCGGGTGCGGTTGAACAGACTGACCTTGGTCCGCAGGTAGTTGGAGCCGTTGGCGTCACCGTCGTAGGTGACGATGTTCAGCTTCGTCGCCGGGTGCTGCTTCTGGTAGAGCTGCGCGGCGGGCAGCCGCGTCGAGTCGATCCACACGGTGAGCGGTCCGCCGGTCTGCTGGACGGGCTGGAACCCGGTCGGGGCGCCGGTGCCGCTGCCGCCGTTCCCGCACGCCGTGACCGCCGCGAGGACGGCCGCGACGCCGAGCGCCAGTCCGGCGGACCGCCGGCGGCGCTGAGCTGATCTCCTGGCTCCGGGGGCTGGGGCTGTCATGAGCTACTCCACTCCATCGTGGTGCCCGCAAGCCGAACTGATCAGACAACGGCATACGGCCATGTGTCGGACACATCTCGTGTTGCTGGATGCGGCTTCCATGAGAGTCCGTCCGATGTCCGTAGTCAAGAGGGGGCGAGCCCAAAAATTGGTAGGACTTATCTGCGGATCATCAATCCGAATGTATGCTTCACACCGACGGTGAGCGGGAGGTGCGAGTGGTGGACGGCGGGCACGCGTCGATCGACCCCGGTCCGGCCCGCGGCGACGCGCCGGAGACCCGATCGCCGACGTCGTACCGGCCCGGTTACGAGCTCGTCGCCGAGCGGATCCTCCGGCTCATCACCGAGCTGCGGCTGCGGCCGGGGGACCGCATGCCCACCGAGAACGAGCTGGCGTCGCGGCTGGGCAGCTCCCGCACCATGGTGCGGGAGGCGGTCAAGATCCTCTCGGCGATCGGCCGGGTACGCGCGCAGAAGGGACGGGGCCTGTACGTCGCCGATGACGAGGGGATGCTCGGCTCGGCGCACTGGGGCAGCCTGTTCCTGCCGACGGACCTCGAGCACATCTACATGCTGTTCGAGTTCCGCCGGGTCCAGGAGATGACCGCCGGCCGGCTGGCGGCGACCCGGGCCACGCCGGGCGAGCTGCGGGTGATCGAAGCGGCGGCGGAAACCTGCCGGCAGGGCCACCTCACCGGCGAAGCGGCTTTGTTCGACCGCGGCGACGACGAGTTCCACCTCGGCATCGCGGCCGCGTCCCACAACCAGTTCCTGCTGGCCGCCGTGCGTGAGGCGCGGCGGTTGCAACACCAGTCCAGCACGATCGGCCTGCACGGCACCGTCGGCGAACACGCGGCGGAAGCGGTCGAGGAGCACGTCGCGATCTACCAGGCGATCCGGGACGGCGACCCGGAGGCGGCCGCGCGCGCCGCCGCCGTCCACCTGGACAACACCCTGGAGGACTACCGCCGCGAGATCCAGCGGCGGGTTTTCGGCTGAGCTCACCGCTGGGTGGCGGCCTCCACACCGCGCCACCGGTGATCGAGTCGCCGCTCGAGACGGTGGGGATTCCCCGCGGTGGCGGCGATGCGGTCCCGGATCATCGTGGCCCGCGCGTCGCCGGGTAGTCACTAGCCCTGCCGGTCCAGCCATTCTGAAATCACTTGGTTTGTTTCTTCGGGCATTTCCTGCTGGATCCAGTGACCGCAGTCCAGGCCGGCCACTTCCACGTTGGGAACGAACTCTGCCAGTTTTTCGAACCTCGGGACCGCGAGGTCCCGATCGCCGTAGATCATGAGGGTGGGCTGCTTGATGATCGGGTCCGCGTCCGCCAGCTGGTGCCAGTTGCGGTCGAGGTTCCGGTACCAGTTGATGCCGCCGGTGAACCCCGACGTCTCGAACGCGGAGACGATGACGGCCAGGTCGCTGTCGCTCATGACGGGCTCACCGAGTGGTGTTTCCGCCTTGGCAAGATTGATGAATTCCATGCCCGGCTCAGGGGGTGCGGGGGGGGGGGGGGGGCACGTTCTTCCGGTAGAGGTTGCGGATGAACTGGGAGGTGTTGTCATCGAACACGGCGTCCGCGACGCCCGGCTGCCGGTTGAAGTGGACGAAATAGAAGTCGCCGCCGAGGAAGGTTTCCATGACCTCGATCCACGGTGTTTCTCCGCGCTCCTGGTAAGGCAGGCTCATGGTGATCAGCTTGTTCACCCGGTCGGGGTGCAACAGGGTCAGCCCCCAGACGACGAACGCGCCCCAGTCATGGCCGACGAAAGTGGCGTCCTCGTAGCCATGGTGATCCAGGAGCGCGACGAGGTCGCCCGTCAGGTGTTCGATGTCGTAGTCCGTCACCTCGGTCGGGCGGGAGGAGTTGCCGTAGCCCCGCTGGTTCGGTGCGATGACGTGGTAGCCGGCTGCGGCGAGGACGGGCATCTGGTGACGCCAGGTGAAGGCGTGCTCCGGCCAGCCGTGGCAGAGCACGATGGGTTTTCCCTTGTTTTCTCGGCCTGCTTCGAATACTTCGAGTTCCACGCCGTTGACTGGAACAATGGCGGGCTCGGGAAAATCGGCTGGATCGAACATTGAATTTTTCCTAATCTTTCATGGTTTCAGGCGACGAAAGCACTCCGGCGATGGCGTCGGCGCACCCCGACGGGCCGAGGGCCGGCACGTCGTGGGTGGTCGGACTCGTCGATGAGGCCGCGACACCCATCTTGCCGGCTAAACCGGTCACCCCATGACCGGTTTTATGTGGAATTGTGGCCACCGTGCGAACCGACCGGCTGGTGGCCGTCCTCCTCCTGCTGCAACGGCGCGAGCAGGTGACAGCGGCTGAAGTCGCCCAGGAGCTGGAGGTCTCCGAGCGCACCGCCCGCCGCGACCTCGACGCCCTGGCCATGGCCGGGGTGCCCCTGTACCCCATACAGGGCCGAGGCGGTGGCTGGCGCCTCGTGGGCGGCGCCCGCACCGACCTGTCCGGGTTGACCGCGGGTGAAGCCCGCGCCCTGTTCCTGGTTGCCGGCCCGGCCTCGTCTGCGACGCCGGCCGTGAAAGCAGCCCTGCGCAAGCTCGTCCACGCCCTGCCGGAGCCCTTCCGGGTGCAGGCCGAGGCAGCGGCGTCGTCGTTGGTCATGGACCCGCAACAGTGGGGGTCGGATCGGGTCGAGCGCCGACCACCTCGTTTCCTCGACGAACTCCAGGACGCGGTGATCCGCGGCGTCCAGGTGCGGCTCGGCTACGTCGACAGCAACGGCGCCGAAACCGAGAGGGCCGTCCACCCGCTGGGCATCGTCACCAAAGGTCCGTCGTGGTACCTCGTCGCCGGCACCGAGGCCGGCCGGCGGACCTTCCGGATCGACCGCGTGTCGTCCGTCGAACCGACCGGCGATCCCGTGCACCGGCCCGAGGACTTCGACCTCGCCGAGAGCTGGCACGAAATCGCCGGCGAGATCGACCGCAAGCGAATGCCGCTGGAAATCCAGGCGGTGTGCGTGCTCCACGGGATCGGCCTGCTCCGGATGGGGCTCGGCAGCCGGCTCCAAGTGGGCGGCGCCACGACCGACGGCCGCGTCAAGGTCATGATCCGCGGCTACGACGAGTACACGCTCGCCGGCGAACTCGCCGGACTGGTCGAATGGCTCGAAGTGACCGGCCCTCCGGGCGTGCGAGACCACCTGGCGTCGATCGGCAACGCACTCGTCGCGCGATACGACTGAGGCCGTCCCACAGCGTCGAGGCCTTTGAGGAACATCGGAAGAGAATCCGACCGCGCCCGCCTGCAGGCTCGCCTCGAACCGCTGGAACGACGCACGCATCCGTTCACGGTGGCACCGCCCCGCGCGGACGTGGCCCGGGTCCGCTGGGTCGAATCCGAGCTCGTCGACGAGGTCGTGTCTCGCACGTTCACCAGCGCCGGTCGCGTCCGCCACACCGCCTGGCGCGGCCTACGCGACGATCGCAAACCCGGCGAGGTCATCGCCCCCGGGAGCGGTGCCGGCACCCGCCACGGCAATGAGGCCGACGCCGTCTGCAACGGTCGCTGCCGAGCGCCCGAAAGCGGCACACGCAGAGCCGGCGCTGCTGGGGGACAAGGTGACGGTTCAGGTCGTGAACCGGCGGCTGACCATCTCGAACCTCGGCAAGTTCCGCTACCCGCAGGCTGGGTTCACCAAGGGCGAGGAGATCAACTACTACTCACGGGTCGCCCCGGTCCTGCTGCCGCACATCGCCGACCGTCCCGTGACATTCATCCGCTTTCCCAAGGGAGTGGCGGCCAGCAGTTCTTCGAGAAGAATGTTGCGAGCGGCGCTGCGCACCGTCCGGCTGCCCACCTCCGGCACACGCTCCGGTCGCGGGGAGGAAGTCATCGAATACGTCTTTCTGGACGAGCTGGCGGCCCTGGTGTGGGCGGCAAATACGGCCGCGCTCGAGCCGCACGTCCCGCAATGGCAGATCGATCCCGGCGGCGGGCGCCTACCGCCGGATCGCCTGGTGCTCAACCTCGATCCGGGGTCCGGGCGTCGATTGTGGAGTGTTGCCGGGTCGCTGAGCGGCTCCACGCTCTCCTGGAGGCTCACGGACTCACCCCCATTGCGAAACTTCCGGATCGAAGGGAATGCAGCTTTACGCTGCGACGAATCGGCGCACCGGCCGCGTGTTCATCGACTGGTCGCAGAACAACCCGAAGAAGACCACGATCGCCGCGTACTCCCTGCGCGGTCGCGACCGTCCCACCGTCTCGACACCGATCACCTGGGCCGAAGTCGCAAGCTGTTCCCACGTCACCCAGCTCACTTTCACCGCCGACGACGTCCTCGACCGCATCCAGAGATACGGTGACCTCCTCGCCTCGCTTGATGACAGCACAGCGCCACTGCCCGAACGGTGATGTAGTTCCGGTCTCGCGCTTAGCCTGTGGCAAAGGTAGGGCCCGGCGACAGACCGCGGTGGGATCTGCCACCAAGCCAAACTACGACAACCAGGTCGTCGGCATCGCCCGCGCGCTGACGCCGTCGCCGCGCGGCGAGCTGGAGATCACCGACGTCAACCTCACCTACGTGCGCCAGGACCGCGCGACGCTGGTCGAGCTGAGCCGCGGGTTCGCCTGGCTCGACACCGGCACGCACGATTCGCTGCTCGAGGCCGGGCAGTTCGTGCAGGTGCTGGAGCACCGGACTGGTGTGCGCATCGCCTGTCTCGAGGAGATCGCGCTGCGGATGGGCTTCATCGACGCCGACGAGTGCTTCACGCTGGGCTCGGAGCTCGCGAAGTCCGGCTGCGGCGACTACGTCAAGGTCGTCGCCGTCGCAGCCGGAGCTTCGGCCTGAAGCTTACGGGTAGACCCGCAACGCCGAGGCCTTGTCGTTCATGCTGCCGAGCCCGTAGCACGTGTAGCAGGTGATGCTGGCGCCGCCGGGGCCGGGCAGGTCGTAGAGCGTGCCGTGGCTGCACGTCCCGACACCCTCCCAGGACGACAGGACGTTGTTCTGGACGATGGTGCTCCACGTCCAGGTCCGGCCGCCCGAGCAGCCGGGGCTCGCGACGTCGAACCACCAGCAGGTTCCTTCGAAGTTGCTGTCACGGCATCCGTAGCCGACGTGCACGTTGGCGGCCACCGTGTCCGGTGCCGCCAGGGTAGCCGGCCCGCACAGGGTGCGTGCCGCCGTGACGACGTTCGTGTTCCCCTGCTGCTCGAATGCCGTCGCCTGGATCGTGCAGGCCTCGCGAGCGGACGCGGCGGCCCCGGAGCTCGCAGTGGTCGTCGCGGACGCGGGTGCCACCAGCCCCACCGCCAGCAGCAACCCGGCGGCCATACTCAGTAATACGGCGATCGGCCGACATTTCACCATGGACTTCTCCCCATCGTCGAGGTTGTCAGAACCGGACGGCTCGATCCTCGCGCCGTTCCCGGTTTCCACCACACCTTTCGACCAGGTTCGAGGTCTCCGCGGTCACCATTGTCCGACCGGGGTCGGCCGGCCGTTCAACAAGGCGACGCCCGTGGCCGTGAGGTGGTGCATCACCGAGGCGCCGTCGCGATTGCTGGTGATGAGGCCGGCGTCTCGCAGGATTTTCGTGTGATAACTGATCGTCTGCGCCGAAATCCGCAATCGGCCGGCGATCGCGCCGGTGGCGAGCGCGCCGTTTCCGGCCAGGTCGAGAATCCTGGCTCGGGTGTCGCCGAGCAGATCGCCGAGCGTTTCCCCGGCTGCCGCGCACCGGCCGTTCCCTGACAGCCACCGGGGATCGTGCCGGATCGGCAGGACCAGCACCGGCGCGAGGTCGCGGTCGAACAGCGTGACCGGGCGGCGGACACAGCAGAAGGACGGGACGAGCAGCAGTCCCCGGCCGTCGAGGTGCAGGTCGCGGTCATGGGGGTAGCGGACCAGCAGCGACGGTGGCTGCCAGGCGCAGCCGGGACCGAGCGACCGCAGCAGCGCCTCGCTGCCCCTGGTGGTCGTGACGCGGGCGTACTCCTGGCGCACTTCCGCCAGCCGCAGGTCGATCAGCGACCGGAACGGGGCGATCGCGGCGTCGTAATAGGTCCGCAACGCGCGGCAGACGTGCGCGACCGCGTCTTTGTCGCCGGTGGCGAGCAATCGTGCTCGCGGTGGGAGGAATCGCGCGTGGGCCAGCCGGGTGAGCTGGATCGAAAATTGCGTCTTGGGGGTGCACCGCACCGCGTCGATGCCGGTGGCGATCTCCCCCGTTCCGGTCACCGGGGTGAGGAAATCCGGAAAGTAGTGTGCGCTGGGGTTGATGACGTTGAGGAAAGCCACCACCGCTGCCCAATCGGGCGACCGGAATTCGGCCAGCCTCCGTCGCCAGGGGTCGAACACGAGGTCCGGCTCCCCGGATTGCAACAAGTGCAGGCTCAGCACCACTTCCCACATCCAGTCCGTGGCCGTGGCCAGCCGCAGCCTGCCCTGGTCCTCGGCCGTGAAATGGATGCGCAACAACCCCTCGGTGTTCACCGGCTCCCCCTGAGCGATCCTGGCGCGACAACCGTCGGCGCCTTGGCGTGAAGTGCACCGTCCAAGTGTGGGATCGCATTCGGGCGCCGAAGTGCTACTCGGCGCGGTTGAGCCGCCGGGGCCCGCAACCCGGGTCAGAACGGGCGGCGTGCCATCTCTTCGAGCCGCCGGATGCCATCCGCGATCGGCGGGTGGGTTGAGAACAGCTTGCTCAGGCCCTCACCGGGGCGGAACGGGTTCGCGATCATCAGATGCGACTGCTACACCAGCTGCGGCTCGGGCGCTACGGCGGGCGCGCGTTCCCGCGTCCCGCGTCCGCAGCGCCGACGCCAGGCCTGGCGGGTCGTCGGTCAGCTTCGCGCCGGTCCGCGTTGGCCTGGTACTCCCGCGACCGGCTCACGCCCATCCGGATGACCGCCGCCGCGATCTGGCCGACGAAGATCAGCAGCAGGTGACCAGCGGGCTGCTGTCGCGGTTACCGCCGCCGAAGAACAGCGCGATGTTCGCGAGCGCGTTGGTCACGCCGGCCAGCTCACCTTCACCGCCGACGACGTCCTCGACGATCCGTGGATCGTCTCGCTGCGCCTCGAGAAGCGCGGGCTGAAGCGCCTGAAAGTTCGCCATTCGTGACGAGTGCGTGGCGATGCTCCGGCCGGACCGCCTACCTCGAGAACAATCCGGGGAGCGTCCAGCAGTTGTTCGGGCAGGGCCAGGTAGCGCGCGACAGCGACGAGCGCTGCGGCGGCGTCCGGCAGGCGCGCCTTGTCGCGGCGCTTGGTGCGGGCATGGCTGTTGCGGGCGTCGGCACGCTCGGCGGAAAAGGCAGCTCGTCGCGGACGGCCGCCGACCGGGCCCCTCGTCGGGGCGGCAGCTCAACGCCGTCCCGCGCCGAGCGCCGAACGTCGTCCGCCCGGCGCGGCCGGGCCGCCGCGTCGGCCTGCTCGAACGCAGCCGCCGAGCTGACGTTGACCGGCTCTCAGGGGGTCTCGTTCGCGAGGCGGTAGAAATCCGCGGCCGACACGGTGTCCGGCACTCCGAGCTCGGCCGCGATCGCGGCGATCCCGGTGGCGCCGGTTGCGAGATCGGCTTGGCCGTCGGTGGTGAAATACGGCGCGATGAACCTGTCGTAGTGGGCGCGGGCCTCCTGCTCGGTGTGCCCCCCGAGGAATGTCCGCAGGTGCCGCACCGTGGTGTCGGGATCCTCGTGGAGCACTCGCAGGGCGCGCCGGTGGGCGCGGACGACGGCCCGCACCGCGGGGTCGTCCGGCGAGACGTAGGTGGGGTCTACGGCCACGCCCACGGTGGGGATCCGGAAGTGGTCGCCGATCCAGCCCAGCAGCTGCCAGCCGTGTTCGGCGGCGACCGCTTCCGGGGCCATGGTGCTGCCGACGTAGGCGGCATCGATCTCACCCGAGCGCAGGCGGCGCAGGTCCATGCCGTAGTCGCCGGGCTGCCGCACGACGCACTGGACGTCGCGGTCGGGGTCGAGCCCGGCCTGGCGCAGCACGATGCGGGCGAAGCAGCCGGGCGGGGTGTGCGGGGCGTGCACCGCCAGCCGCTTTCCGGCCAGGTCGGCCAGTGAGGTGCCGGACCGGGCGAGGAACCAGAACAGCGGGCGGTCGGTGTTGACGGTCAGTGCGACCCAGGGGGTGCCGTCGGTCAGCCGGGACAGCAGCGCGCGGCCGAGCCCGATGGTGGCGCCGTGGCGCAGCCTCGCGATGTCCCAGGCGCAGCCGTCACGCAGCGCGACGTGCACGTTTTCCTCGGCGTAGAAGTCCTCTTGGTCGGCGATGTAGGCGACGAGTTCTTCGTGCAGGCCTCGTCCGACGTAGGCCAGATCGATGGTGGGCATGCGCGTCCTTCCTCAGTACATCGCCATGCCGCCGTTGACCGCGGCGGTGGTACCGGTCATGAAGGCGTTGTCCTCACCGGCGTAGAACGCGACGACGTGGGCCACGTCGGCCGGGACGGCCAGCCGGCCCAGTGGGGTGGCGGCCACCTGCCGGCGCTTCTGCTCGTCGTCGAGCACGTGGGAGATCTTGGTTTCGGCCACCGGGCCGGGTTCGACGACGTTGACGGTGATGCCCTGTGGGCCGAGTTCCTGGGCCAGGTAGCGGGCGAACTGGGTGAGCGCGGCCTTGGCCGTACCCAGCGCGATCATGCCCGCGCGCGGCCGGCGGCTCAGGCCGGTACCGAGGTAGATCAGCCGGCCCCAGTTCTGCTCGGTCATGGCGGGCAGCACGGCTTTGGTGACCACGAACGCGGCGCGCAGCTCGCCGTCGAGCTTGCCGCCCAGCTCGTCCCAGGTCATCTCCTGGAACGACTTGATCGCGTAGGGGGTGAGCGCGTTGTGCACGAGGACGTCGACGTCGCCGCCCCAGGTATCCCGGACCCGATCGAGCATGGCGTCGACGGCCGCGACGTCGCGTACATCGGCTTGGACAGCGATGGCCTGGCCGCCCGCGGCGTCGATCCCGGCGACGACTTCCTCGGCCGCCTGGGCGCTGCGCAGGTAGTTGACCACCACCCGCATGCCGCGTTCGGCCAGCAGCCGCGCGGTGGCCGCGCCGATTCCGCTGCTGGCTCCGGTCACCACTGCGACCCTGCCGGGTGCCCCGGTCATGACGTGACCTCACTTTCGCTGCCGGAGCGGATCGCCCCGTGAAGGATGGTGTCGATGGTCGCGCGGAGCACATCGGCCGCGGTGCAGCCGAGCTCGCGCGGCAGCGGCGAGTTCAGCAGCCGCTCCACCGCGCCGCGGGTGATCTCGCCGAGCAGCGCGGGGGGAGCGGAGAGCAGGCCACGCCGATGACCGTCTCGGAACAAAGCGTCCAGCCGCTGGTAGACGACCGCGTCGATGCGCTGTTCCACGTGCCGGCGCAGGACCACGTCACCACGCCCGGTCGCGAGCTGCGTCGCGCCGATCCGCTCGAGTTCACCGCACGCCGCGATCAGGAATTGCCGTACCTGCTCGCCGAACGACGTGTCGCGGGCTTCCTCGGCCGCCGCGGCCAACGTGCGCTCGACCGCGGCGAACTGCCGGTCGAGCACAGCGGTCATCAGGCTGCGCTTGTCGGGGAAGTGCCGGTAGATCGTCTTCTTGGCCATCCCCAGGTCCCGGGCCAGCTCGTCCATGCTCACTCGCCCGGGGCCGGGCGCGGCGAACAACCGCCCGGCCGCCTCGAGGATGAGATCGGCGCGCCACTGCTCAGAAACCGAGGAAACTGCTCTGGTTTCCATAGTTTCGATAGTGGCCTCGCGGCTGCCCGATGTCAATGCGGGGTCGAACTTCGAGGCTGTGCCGGGCCCGCCGAGCGGTCGGTCGGCGCAGGCGTGCCGAGGCGTGCTCCGCAGTTGGAAAACGGGGGTTGCCGTGTTGGAAAATCACCAGGAAAGTCGAAGATTCCCTATTGATCAAGGTAATCTCCCGCTATGTGAGATTTCGTCGTCCGGTTGGCCATTTGTCGGATTCTCTTCCCGGCTCTGGATCTGCTTTCTGTGATCTTTGTCGCCGCATCCGCGTTACACGCCAACCGGGTGATCCCGGAAGGTAGAACAGCGCGGCTCTATTCGCGTTGGCAAGTTGCGGATAGTCGCAGGTCGACAGGCTTTCGGGACGTTAAACCCGTCATTGGTGGTATAGATTCGGCAGAAGGGTGAAGCGGTCGTCGTGATGTGACGTCCGTTGAGTGACGGACTTCCTGCGCTTTTCTTGAAATCTGCGCCGATGCTCCGTTTGGCGGTACGAGGCTGATCTCGACTGGGTAACGTGAATGGGGAATCCGGCTATTGGGGGATCACGGAACGCTGGATCGACCTACTTTTCGTTCGGGTGAGCCGGCTCGCCCGGCATCAGAACGTGTTCCGAAGTTTGCTGCTGTACCGTTGAGGTGAGAAAGGATCTTCCGCATGTGTTCGCGATCAACACTGCTCTGCGTCGCCCCGCTTTATTGACAGGGTGGCAAAAACTCTTCGGCGCTGGTAGACGCGGTTCGCCGCGCTCTGGGCAAGTGGCCCACGCAGGCCGATACCACATCGGGAAATCTCGATAAACCCGACTTTCGTATTTTCTTTCGCCCGGCTTGTCGGGCGCTGATGCCATCGTGCTCGAAAGGTTCTGGAATGCCGTTATCTGACGTCCCGGTCGTCGCGACCGGGGCGGCGTCCGTCAGCGAGCCGACGCCCGCGCACCTCGCCGAACTGTTCCAGGCGCAAGCCGCTCGCACTCCTCTCGAACCGGCTTTGACCGGCGCGGACGGGACGCTGACCTACGCGGATGTGAACGTCCGGGCGAACCGGCTGGCACGGGTGCTCATCGAGCGCGGCGCCGGGCCGGAACGGATCGTCGCGCTCGCGCTGCCGCGGTCGGCCGATCTCGTGGTCGCGCAGCTGGCGACGGCCAAAGCCGGGGCGGCTTTCCTGCCGATCGATCCCGGCCACCCCGCCGAGCGGATCGCTTTCATGCTCGCCGACGCCCGGCCGGTGCTCGTCGTGACCCGCTCGACGGCCGATCCGGCCGCCGCCGAGCCCGCCGAGTCCGCCGACTCCATGGCCACGGTCGCTCTCGACGAGCCCGGACTGCTCGACGGCCGGTCCGGCGACGACCCCACGGACGCGGACCGGACGCGCCCGCTGCGCGTCACCCACCCCGCGTACCTGATCTACACCTCCGGCTCGACCGGCGTACCCAAGGGCGTGCTCGTCACCCACCGCGGCCTGGCCGGCTTCTTCGCCGCGATGCGGGACCGGTACGACGTGCGGCCCGGCGACCGGGTCCTGGAGTTCTCCTCGCCCAGCTTCGACGCCTCGATCCTGGAGCTCGGCATGGCGCTGCCCTCGGGGGCAGCGCTGGTCGTCCCGCCCGCGGGCCCGCTGCTGGGCGACCGGCTCGCCGAGGTCCTCGCCGCGCACCGCGTGACCCACGCCCTGATCCCGCCGGTCGCGCTGGCGACGTTGTCGCCCGCGCACGCCGCGGCCCTGCCCGACTTCCGCACGGTGATCGTCGGCGGTGACGCCTGCCCGCCCGAACTGGTCCGGACCTGGGCGCCCGGCCGCCGGATGATCAACTCCTACGGTCCCACCGAGTCCACCGTCGTGGCCACCTGGAGCGACCCGCTCGTGCCCGGGGGAACGCCGCCGATCGGCCGGCCGCTGCCGGACACCACGGTGTACGTCCTCGACGAGTCGCTGCGCCCGGCCACCACCGGTGAACTCCACCTCGCCGGGCCGAGCCTGGCCCGCGGCTACCTCGACCGGCCGGGACTGACCGCGAGCCGGTTCGTGGCCGACCCCTTCGGCGCACCGGGCACCCGGATGTACCGCACCGGTGACGTCGTGCGCCGCACCGCGTCGGGCGAGCTCGAGTTCGTCGGGCGGACCGATCACCAGGTCAAGATCCGGGGCTTCCGGATCGAGCCCGGCGAGATCGAAGCGCTGCTGCTGAGCCGCCCGGACGTCCGCGAAGCGGTCGTCGTCGCCCGGGAAGACCAGCCTGGCGTCAAACGGCTGGTCGCCTACGTCGTCGGGGACGCCGATCCGGCGGCGCTGCGGACGGCCGTGGCCGACCGGCTCCCGCCGTACCTGGTCCCGGCCGCTTTCGTGCCACTCGACCGGATGCCCCTGACCGGGCACGGCAAGCTCGACCGCGACGCCCTGCCGGAGCCCGACTGGGCGGCGCAGGTGCGCGCGACCCACACCCCGCCGCGGACGGCGGCCGAGCGGATTCTGGCCGAGATCTGGGCCGACCTGCTCGGGGTGCCCGACATCGGGGTGGACGCGGACTTCTTCGAACTCGGCGGGGACTCGATCCTCGGCGCGCGGGCCCTGGCCCGGATCCGTGCCCGCTTCGGCGCGGACCTGTCACCGCGGGTGGTGTTCGACGCCCGGACCATCGCGAAGCTCGCCGCGCTCCTGCCCGACGGCGACCGGCCGGCGAGCGGCCGGATCGAGTACGTGACACACGAAGACGTCGTGCCGATTTCGCCGGTCCAGCGCCGGCTGTGGCTGCTCGACGAGCAGAACCCGGGCAGCACCGAGTACAACGCCGGTGTCGGGCTCACCCTGTCCGGTCCGCTGGATCGCGAAGCCCTGCGGACCGCGTTGGCCGGCCTGGTCGCGCGGCACGAGGCGCTGCGGACGACCTTCCGCACCGTCGACGGGCACGGCTTCCAGGTGGTCGCCGAGACCGCCACGATCCCCTGGCGGGAGGTCGACGCCGGCGCCGACCTGGACGCGCTGCTCGCGGCCGAGCTGGACCGCCCGTTCGACCTGGGTCGTGGACCGCTCACCCGGGCCACGCTGATCCGTCTCGGTCCCGGCGAGCACCTCCTTCTCCTGTGCCAGCACCACATCGTCACCGACGGCTGGTCGGTCGGCCTGCTCGTCGACGAGCTCGCCGCGCTGTACGCGGGGGAGGAGCTCGCTCCGGCGCCGATCGGGTACCGCGACTACTCCCGGTGGCACCACGAGCGCCTGGCCGGTCCGCTGCGCGAGCGGCAGCTGACGTACTGGCGGGAGCGGCTGGCCGGGCTGGAGCCCTTGGAGCTGCCCACCGACCGGCCGCGTCCGCCCGTCCGCGAAACGCACGGCGCGATCCGCCGTTACCCGCTGCCGGACGGACTCGCCGCGCTCGGCCAGGACACCGGCGCCACCCTGTTCACGACGCTGACGGCGGTGGTCCAGCTGCTGCTGGCCCGCTACACCGGCCAGGACGACGTCGCCGTCGGCACCGCGGTCTCCGGCCGCGACCACGACCAGCTCGAGCGCCTCGCCGGGTTCTTCGTCAACACGCTCGTCCTGCGCTCCGCCGTCGACCCGGCCCAGTCGTTCGACGTCTTTCTCGGCCAGGTCAAGGAAACCGCGCTCGCGGCGTTCGCCGCCGGCGAGGTGCCCTTCGACCAGGTCGTCGACGACCTGCGGCCGGCCCGTGATCCGGGCCGCACGCCACTGGTGCAGGTCCTGCTCGTGCTCCAGCAGGACCTCGTCCGGCCCCGGGAGGCGGGCGCCCTGCGTCTGGGCGAGCACGATCTGCCCCGCCCCCGGGCCCGGTTCGACCTCGTGCTGGAGTTCCAGCCGCAGGGTCGCGGCGTCGCGATCGAGTACGACACGGCCCTGTTCGACGCCGCGACGATCGACCGCTTCGCCGGGCACCTGCGGGTGCTGGCCGAAGCCGTCGTCGCCGACCCGCACCGGCCGGTGGCCGAACTGTCCATGATGGACGACGCCGAACTGGCCCGGCTCGGCGACCTCGAGCGGGGCCCGGCGGTCCCGGTCCCCGCGCTCACCCTGCCCCGCCTGTTCGAGGCCCAGGTGACCCGGACGCCGGACGCGGTCGCCGTCGTCTGCGACGGCCGGCAGCTGACCTACCGGGAACTCGACGACCAGGCCAACCAGCTGGCCCGGGTCCTGCTCGACCGGGGCGCCGGGCCCGAGCGGCTCGTCGCCGTCTCGCTGCCGCGCACGGAACGGATCCTGGTGGCGCTGCTCGGCGTCCTCAAGTCCGGCGCCGCGTACCTGCCGGTCGACCCGGCCTACCCGGCCGACCGGATCGCGCTGATCCTCGACGACGCCGCCCCGGTCCTGCTGCTGACGGCCGACGGCGAGGGACCCGGGCCCGCGCTGGCGTTCGACGACCCCGGCCTGCTCGCCGGCCGGTCGACGGCGCCGGTCGGCGGCGGGCCCGACCCCGCCAACCCGGCCTACGTGATTCACACGTCCGGCTCGACCGGCCGCCCCAAGGGTGTAGTGATCGCCCACCGCAGCGCGGCGAACCTGATGGCGTGGGCGGCCGCCGACTTCGGCGCCGTCCTGCGGCCCGGGTCGACCGTCGTCGCGTCGACGTCGCTCAACTTCGACGTCTCGGTGTTCGAGATCTTCGCGCCGCTGATGGCGGGCGCCACCGTCGAGATCGTCCGGGACGTGCTGGCCCTCGGCGAGCAGGCTGACGCCGGCCGGGAAGTCGGCCTGGTGAGCGGCGTGCCGTCCGCGTTCGCGCAGCTCCTGTCTCAGGGCGCCGTTTCGGTGCGGCCCTCGACGGTGGTCCTGGCCGGTGAAGCCCTGACGCTGCACGCGCTGCGGGACATCCGGAAAGCCTTGCCGGACAGCCGGATCGCGAACATCTACGGGCCCACCGAGTCCACCGTGTACGCGACCGCGTGGTACCACGACACCGACCGCACGCCGCCGATCGGCCGCCCGGTCGCCGGGATCCACGCCTACGTGCTCGACGCCGGGCTGCGGCGCGTGCCCGTCGGCGTCCCGGGGGAGCTGCACCTCGGCGGCGCGGGTGTCGCCCGCGGTTACCTCGGCCGGCCGGGCCTGACCGCCGGCCGGTTCGTCGCCGATCCCTTCGCCGCCCCGGGTGCCCGGATGTACCGGACCGGCGACGTCGTGCGCTGGACCGCGCGAGGCGAGCTGGAATACCTGGGTCGCGCGGACGACCAGGTCAAGATCCGCGGTTTCCGGATCGAGCCGGGCGAAGTGGAGGCCGCGCTGCGGCAGCACCCGGACGTCGCCGAGGCGGTCGTGGTCGCGCGCAAGGACGCCGGGCACCAGCGGCTGGTCGCCTACCTGGTGCTCGGCGGTTCGGTCACCCCCGCGCAGCTGCGGGAGTTCCTCGCCGGCTCGCTGCCCGCGCACCTGGTGCCCGCGGCGTTCGTGCCGCTCGACCGGCTGCCGCTCAACCCCAGCGGCAAGCTCGACCGGCGCGCCCTGCCCGCCCCCGACTGGGCGGGCACCACCACCCGCGTGGCGCCGCGGACCCCGGCCGAACGCCTGCTCGCCGGGATCTGGGCCGAAGCGCTCGGGCTGCCCGAGGTCGGCGTCGAGGACAACTTCTTCGAGCTGGGCGGCGACTCGATCCTCAGCATCCGGCTCGTGTCCGAGGCCGCGAAAGCCGGCCTGAAGATCACCACCCGCGACGTCTTCCGGCACCAGACGATCGCCGCGCTCGCCGCGGCCGCCGGCACGTCGGCCCCGGCCGTGGCACGACAAGCGGCGACCGGGGCGGTGACGCCGACCCCGATCCAGCGCTGGTTCCTCGACGGCGACCCGGCCGATCCGGACCAATTCGCGCAGGAGCTGAGCGTCCGGCTCGCCGACGACGTCGACGAGGCACGGCTGCGGGCCGCGGTGAACACCGTGGCCGGGCACCACGACGCCCTGCGGCTGCGGTTCCGCCGCACCGAGGCCGGCTGGACGCAAGCCCACGCCGAACCGGGCGACACCGACGTCTTCGGCGCGACGATCGACCTCGAGCACGGCCCGCTGCTGCGCGCGGACCTGACCGGGACGACGTTGCGCCTGGCCGTGCACCACCTGGTCGTGGACGGCGTGTCCTGGCGGATCCTCCTGGAGGACCTCGACCACGCCTACCACGGCCGCGAGCTGAGCCCCAGGACGACGTCCTTCCAGGACTGGTCGGCCCGGCTCGCCGCGCACTCCTTCGACGAGGACCTCGACCACTGGCGCGCCGTCGACGGCGCCCAGATCCCCCTCGACGCCGACGGCGTCGACACCGTGGCCGGCACCCGGACCGTCACGACCCGCCTGGACGCCGAGCTGACCCGCACACTGCTGCAGGACGTCCCGGGCGTCTACCGGACCCAGGTCAACGACGTCCTGCTGGCCGCGCTCGGCCGCGCCCTGGGCCGGTGGACCGGCACCGAGCGGGTCCTGCTCGACCTCGAAGGCCACGGCCGCGAAGAGCTGTTCGACGACGTCGACCTGTCCCGCACGGTCGGCTGGTTCACGTCCCTGTTCCCGGTCGCGCTCGACGTGCCCGGCGGCGACTGGGGCGAAGCCCTGAAACGGACCAAGGAACAGCTGCGCGCGATCCCGGCTCGCGGCCTGTCCTACGGCGCCCTGCGCTACCTGACCGGCACCGCTCCCGAGGTGACGCCCCGGCTCAGCTTCAACTACCTCGGCCGCTTCGAGGTGGCCGGCGACCTCTATCGGGGCCTCGAACGGGACCTCGAACTGTCGCAGAGTCCCGACGCGATCCGCGCGCACGCCGTCGACGTCGTCGCCCGCGTCACCGACGGCTGCCTGGAGATCACCTGGTTCTACTCCGACCGGCTGCACCGCGAAGCCACCATCGGCGCGGTCGCCGACGACCTCGTGCACGGCCTGGCGGAGATCGCCGCCCACTGCGCCGACCCGGCCGCCGGCGGCCGCACGCCGTCGGACTTCCCGCTGGCGCACCTGGATCAAGCCGGCGTGGACACGATCGCCGGCGACGGCCGCGATGTCGAAGACGTCTACCCGCTCACCCCGGCCCAGACCGGCATGCTCTTCCACGGCCTCACCGGCGACGCCCGCTCCGCCTACCTCCAGCAGATCGCGTTCGTGCTGACCGGCGTCCCCGACCCGGCCGCCCTCGCCCGGGCGTGGCAGCACGTCGTGGACCGGACCCCGGTGCTGCGCAGCCGGGTCGTCTGGGACGGCGTCGACGAGCCCGTGCAGGTCGTCCACCGCCACGTCACCCTGCCCGTCGAGCACCGCGACTGGACGACCGAGCCCGAGGACCTGGACGCCGTGCTGGCCGCCGACCGCGCCGCCGGGCTCGACCTGACCGCGGTACCGCTGACGCGGCTGCTCATCGCCCGCCTCTCGGCGACCGAGGTCCGGGTCGTCTGGACGTTCCACCACCTGCTGCTGGACGGCTGGAGCCTGTTCCAGGTGCTCTCCGACGTCTCGGCGGCGCACGCCGGCCGGGCGCTGCCCACCCGGCGCCCGTTCCGCGACCACGTCCGCTGGCTCTCCGAGCAGGACCGGCCCGCCGCGGAAACGTACTGGCGCGAGCAGCTTTCCGGGCGTCCCGAGCCCGTCCGGCTGCGGCCCGACCGCACGCCCGAGCGGCACACCGTCGAGTCGACGGCCTCGCTGCGGGCCGCCGTGCCGGCCGGACCGCTGCGCGCCGCCGCGCAACGCCACGGCCTGACCCTGAACACCCTCGTCCAGGGCGCCTGGGCCGTGGTGCTGGCCCGCTACGGCGGCCGGCCGGAGGTCTGCTTCGGCACCACGGTCGCCGGGCGGCCCGCCGGACTGCCGGGAGCCGACGAGATCACCGGCATGTTCATCACCACACTGCCGCTGGTCACCGACGTCGACGACCGTGCCCGGGTGTGCGACTGGCTCCGGGACCTGCAAGCCGCGCAGGCCGACGCCCGGCGGTTCGAGTACGCGCCGCCGGTGACCCCGTTCGACACGCTCCTGGTCTTCGAGAACTACCCGGTCACCGACGGGCTCGGGCTGCGCGAGCTGCGCGGCGTCGAGAGCACCAACTACCCGCTCAGCGTCGTCGCCTACCCCGGCGAGGAACGCCTGGACCTGGCCTTCGGCTACGACCCGGCGCTGTTCGACGCCGAGACGGTCGCCGGGTTCGCCGGGCACCTGCGCACTTTGCTCACCGAGCTGGCGGCCGGCCTGGACAAGCGCGTCGCCGACCTGCGGATGCTCACCGACGCCGAGCGGTACGACGTCCTGGTCCGGTGGAACGACACCGCGCACGACCTCCCGGCCGCGACCGTGCCGGAGTTGTTCGCCGAGCAGGTCCGGCGCCACCCCGATGCGGTCGCCGTCACCGGCGGCGAAACCCTGACCTACGCGGAACTCGACGTCCGCGCCAACCGGCTGGCCCACCGGCTGATCGCGCTCGGCACCGGCCGGGACGACCTGGTCGCGCTGCTGCTGCGCCGGTCGGCGGACGTCGTCGTCGCCCAGCTCGCGGTGCTCAAGGCCGGCGGCGCGTACCTGCCGCTGGACGCCCGCGCGCCCCGCGAGCGGCTGACGGCGCTGCTCGACGGTGTGCGGGTACTGGTGACCGACGACGCGAGCCGGACCATCCACAGTGGACCGACCGTGCTGGTCGGCGAGCCCGTCGACACGCCGGCGGAGGCGCCGGATGTGCTGCTGCGCCCGGAAAACCTGGCCTACGTGATGTACACGTCGGGGTCGACGGGCACACCGAAGGGGGTGGCGGTGACCCACCGGGACATCGTCGGGCTGGCCCTGGACCGGTGCTTCGCCGGACCGGCGCACCGGTCCGTGCTGATGCATTCCCCGCAGGCGTTCGACGCGTCGACGTACGAGGTGTGGGTGCCGTTGCTCAGCGGCGGCCAGGTGGTCGTCGCGCCGCGGGGCGGCATCGACGCCCGGGTGCTGCGTCGCGTGGTCGACGCGCACGGGGTGCGCGCGCTGTTCCTGACGTCGGGGTTGTTCCGGGTGCTGGCCCAGGAGGATCCCGCTTGCCTGCAGGGGGTTCGCGAGGTGTGGACCGGCGGCGACGTGGTTCCCCCCGCCGCGGTGCGCCAGGTGCTGGCGGCGTGCCCCGGCCTGGCCGTGGTGGACGTCTACGGGCCGACCGAGACGACGACCTTCGCGAGTCACCTCGTCCTGCCGCCGGGCGAGCCGGTGCCGGACGTGCTGCCGATCGGCCGGCCGCAGGACAACATGGCGGCCTACGTGCTCGACGCCGGGCTGCGGCCGGTCCCGCCGGGCGTCGTCGGCGAGCTGTACCTCGCCGGCACCGGGCTGGCCCGCGGCTACCTGGGCCGGCCGGCCCTGACGGCGGAACGGTTCCTGGCCGACCCCTTCGGCGCGCCGGGGACCCGGATGTACCGCACCGGCGACCTCGTCCGCTGGTCCCGCGCCGGAGTGCTGGAGTTCGCCGGCCGCGCCGACGACCAGGTGAAGATCCGCGGCTTCCGGATCGAGCTGGGGGAGATCGAGACCGCGCTCACCGCGCACCCGGACGTCACCGAAGCCGTCGTCGTCGCGGTGGAGAGCGCCGGGACCAAGCGGCTCGTCGCCTACGTCGTCACGACCGGGACGCCGGACCTGCGCGCGTTCCTGCTCCGGTCCCTGCCGGACTACCTCGTCCCCTCGCTCTACGTCCCGCTGGAAGCGTTGCCGCTCAACGACAACGGGAAGGTGGACCGGCGGGCGCTGCCGGCGCCGGATCGTGCGCCGGAGCGGGCGTACCGCGAGCCGGACACGGCGGCCGAGCGGCTGCTGGCCGGCATCTGGGCCGAAGTCCTGCGGCTGGACCGCGTCGGCGCCGACGACAACTTCTTCGAACTCGGCGGCGACTCCATCCTGAGCATCCAGGTCGTCTCCCGGGCCCGCCGGGCCGGGCTGGACCTCATGCCGGGCCAGGTGTTCGACCACCCGACCGTCGCCGCGCTCGCCCTCGTCGCGAGCACCGCCCCCGCCGCCGTCACCCTCGACGAGGGACCGGTGACCGGCGAAGCACCGCTGACGCCGGTCCAGCGCTGGTACCTCGACCCGAAGCCGGTGCACCCCGAGCAGTTCGTCCAGTCCGTCTCGATCGAACTGCCCGCCGTCGACCCCGTGGCGCTGCGCCGCGCCCTGCGGGAACTCCAGCTGCACCACGACGCTCTGCGGCTGCGGTTCACCGGCAGTGGCCAGCACCACGCGTCCGAGGCCGTCGACGTTCTCGGTGCCACCATCGACCTCGAACGAGGACCGCTGCTGCGGGCCGACCTCACCGGCACCACGCTGACGCTCGCCGCGCACCACCTGGTCGTCGACGGCGTCTCGTGGCGCATCCTCCTGGAGGACCTGGAAACCCTCCTCGCCGGTGGTGAGCTCGCCGCCCGCACGACGTCCTTCCGCGACTGGGCCCGCACCTTGGCCGAGCACACCGCCGCGGGCGGTTTCGACGACGAACTCGCCCACTGGGCGGCCACCGGCGCCGACCCGGCCCTGCCGGTCGACGCCACGGGCGCCAACACCTACGGGTCCGCCCGGTCGGTGACCGTGCGGCTGCCCGCCGAGGCGACCCGGGCGGTGCTCCACGACGTCCCGGGTGCGTACCGGACCCAGGTCAACGACGTCCTGCTGACCGCGCTCGGCCGGGTTCTCGCGGACTGGACGGGCCGCGACCGCGTCCTGGTCGACCTCGAAGGGCACGGGCGTGAAGACCTGTTCCCCGGGGTCTACCTCTCCCGCACGGTCGGCTGGTTCACCTCGATCTTCCCGGTCGCGCTCAGCGTGCCCGGCGGCGACTGGGGCGACGCGCTGAAGCAGACCAAGGAACAGCTGCGCGCGGTGCCCCGCCGGGGGGTCGGCTACGGCGCCCTGCGCTACCTCGCCGGCACCGCCCCGCACGTCGAACCCGGGATCAGCTTCAACTACCTGGGCCGGTTCGACCACGGCGGCGGCCTCGACGGCGCGGCTCACCCCGGACAGACCCGCGGGCACCTGCTCGACGTCGTCGGCGCGGTCGTCGGCGACCGCCTCGAACTGACCTGGCACTACTCGGACCAGGTGCACACCGAGGACACCGTCCGCCGGCTGGCCGACGCGCTGCTCGCCGCGCTCACCGGGATCGTCGGGCACTGCGCCCGTCCGGACGCCGGCGGCCGTACGCCGTCGGACTTCCCGCTGGCCCGGCTCGACCAGTCCGCCGTGGACCGGCTCGCCGGGACCGGTGCCGCGGTCGAGGACATCTACCCGCTGACCCCGATGCAGTCGGGCATGGTGTTCCACAGCCTCGTCGACGGCGCGGCCGGGACCTACCTCAACCAGGTGCGGTTGCGGCTGTCCGGCGTCACCGACCCCGAACGCCTGGCGCAGGCCTGGCACGACGTCGTGGCGGCCACGCCGGTGCTGCGCAGCCGCGTCGTCTGGGACGGCCTCGACGAGCCCGTGCAGGTCGTCGAGCGGTCCGCGCCGGTGCCGGTCGTCCAGCTCGACTGGACGACGCTGGACGAGCGGGAGCGCGCGAGCGAGCTGGCGCGGTTCCTCGACGCGGACCGGGCACTGGGCTTCGACCTGGCCGCGGCGCCCCTGCTGCGGCTGGCGTTCGCCCGGCTGCCCGGCGGGGACGTCCTCATGCTGTGGACGTTCCACCACGTGCTGCTCGACGGCTGGAGCGCCGCGCAGGTGTTCGGCGAGGTCTGCGCCCGGTACGCCGGCGACACCGTTCCGGGGCACCGGCCGCCGTTCCGCGATTACCTGCGCTGGCTCGGCGAGCAGGACACCACCGCCGCCGAACAGCACTGGAGCACCGAGCTGGCCGGCGTGCGGACACCGACGCCGCTGCCGTACGACCGCCGCCCGCGGGAGGCGCACCGCGCCCGGTCCGCCGCGTCGATCCGGGTGTCGGCGCCGATCGACGGGCTGCGGGAGCTGGCCCGGCACGCCGGGCTGACCCTCAACACGATCGTGCAGGGCGCGTGGGGACTCGTGCTGGCCCGCCACAGCGGCGAAGCCGACGTCGTCTTCGGCACCACCGTCTCCGGGCGCCCCGCCGACCTGCCGGGCGTGGAGTCGATGGTCGGCCTGTTCATCAACACCCTGCCCAGCCGGATCACCGTCCACGAAGGACAGCCGGTCGCCGCGTGGCTGCGGGACCTGCAAGCCGCCCAGGCACGCTCGCGCCGGTTCGACTTCGTGTCACTGGCCCGGATGGGCGCCTCGCTGTTCGACAGCATCCTCGTGTTCGAGAACTACCCCTTCGACGCCGACGCCATCGCGGCGTACGGGATCGGCCTGCACGAGGAAGGCGACCTGCAGCCGACCAACTACCCGCTCAGCGTGGTCGTCACGCCGGGCGAGCGGCTGGACGTGTCCTTCGACCACGACCCCGACCTGTTCGACGCGGCCACCATCGAGCGGCTGGCCGGGCACCTGCTCCTCGTCCTGGACCGCATCGCCGCCGGTCCCGGCCGCGCGGTCGCCGAACTCGACCTGCTGACCGAGGACGACCGCGAAAGCGTGCTGCGGACGTTCAACACCACCGCCCACCCGGTCGCCCCGGCGACGGTGGTGAGCCGGTTCGCCGACCAGGTCCGCCGGACGCCGGACGCCCCCGCGCTCGGGCCGCTGTCCTACGGTGAGCTGGAGACGCGCGCCAACCGGCTCGCGCACCGGCTGATCGCGCTCGGCGTCGGCGTCGAAGACCGCGTCGGGCTGCTGCTGGAGCGGTCGGCCGACCTGGTCGTCGCCGAACTGGCCGTGCTCAAGGCCGGTGCCGCGTACGTCCCGGTCGACCTGCGCGCGCCGGCCGCCCGGATGCGGCTGATGCTGGCCGAAGCGGACGTCTCCGTGGTCGTCGCCGACCAGTCCCGTTCGGACGTCCACAGTGGACCCACGGTGCTGGTCGGCGAACCCCTCGACGGGCCGGAGACCACGCCGGAAGTGCCGGTGCGGCCGGAAAACCTGGCGTACGTGATGTACACGTCCGGGTCGACGGGGACGCCGAAGGGTGTGGCGGTGACCCACCGCGACGTCGTCGGCCTGGCGTCGGACCGGTCCTTCGCGGGCGAGGCGCACCGGACCGTGCTGCTGCACTCGCCGCAGGCGTTCGACGCCTCGACGTACGAGGTGTGGGTGCCGCTGCTGGGCGGCGGCCGCGTGGTCGTCGCGCCGCCGGGAGACCTCGACCCCGAGGTGCTTCGCGGTCTTGTCACCGAGCACGGGGTGAGCGCGCTGTGGCTGACCGCGGGCCTGTTCCGCCTGCTGGCGCAGGAGGATCCCGCGTGCCTGCGCGGGGTCCGGGAGGTGTGGACCGGCGGCGACGTCGTCCCCGCGACCGCCGTCCGCCAGGTGCGCGACGCGTGCCCGGGCCTGACCGTCGTCGACGGTTACGGCCCCACCGAGACCACGACCTTCGCCAGCCGCTGCGTCCTGCCGCCGGACGAGCCGGTGCCCGACGTGGTGCCGATCGGCGGTCCCCTCGACAACATGGCCGCCTACGTCCTCGACGCCAGGCTGCGGCCGGTCCCGCCGGGGGTGGCGGGGGAGCTGTTCGTCGCCGGCACCGGCGTCGCGCGCGGCTACCTCGGCCGGCCCGGGCTCACGGCGGAACGGTTCGTCGCGAACCCGTTCGGCGCGCCGGGGGCGCGGATGTACCGCACCGGCGACGTCGCCGGATGGTCGGCCGGCGGGGTGCTGGAGTTCGTCGGCCGGGCCGACGACCAGGTCAAGATCCGCGGCTTCCGGATCGAGCTGGGCGAGATCGAGAACGCCCTGACCGCGCACCCCGGCGTCGCCGAAGCCGTCGTCGTCACCCGTGACAAGCGGATCGTCGCCTACGTCGTCACCGCTGCGGCCACCGCCGAGCTGCGTGCGTGGCTGCAGCGGGACCTGCCCGACTACATGGTGCCCTCGGCGTTCGTCACGCTCGACGCGCTTCCCTTGAGCCGCAACGGGAAGGTCGACCGGCAGGCGCTGCCGGAGCCGGCCGCCGAGCCGGTGGCCGGGTACCTGCCGCCCCGCACGGAGACCGAACGCGTCCTCGCCGGGGTCTGGGCCGACGTGCTCGGCGTGCCCGCCGTGGGGATCGAGGACAACTTCTTCGAGCTCGGCGGCGACTCGATCCTGAGCATCCAGGTCGTGTCCCGGGCGCGGCGTCACGGCCTCGCGCTCACCCCGCGGGACCTGTTCGCCCACCAGACCGTCGCGGCGCTGGCCGTCGCCGCGGGGACGGCCGCGGTGACCGTGGCCGAGCAGGGCCCGGTCAGCGGCGCCGTTGCCCTGACCCCGATCCAGCACTGGTTCTTCACCGGCGACTTCGGTGCCGCCGCGGACTTCACGCAGTCGGTCCGGGTCGAGCGGGCCGAACCGTTCGACGTCGAGCGCCTGCGCGCCGCGCTGGCCGCACTGGTCGAGCACCACGACGCGCTGCGCATGCGGTTCACCGGCGACGGCCAGGTCAACGCCGCGGCCGAGCCGGCCGAGCTCCTCGGCGCCGTCATCGACGTCGCCGCCGGGCCGCTGCTCACCGCCGAACTGCTCGAACCGGCCGTGCTGCGGCTGACCGTCGACCACCTGGTCGTCGACGGCGTTTCGTGGCGGATCCTCCTGGAGGACCTGGAAACGGCCTACGAGCGGCGCCCGCTCCCGCCGAAGACGACGTCGTTCCGCGACTGGGCCAACCGGCTCGCCGCCCGGGCCGAAGCCGGCGGCTTCGACGACGAACTGCCGTACTGGCGCACCGCTCTCGACGTCGAGGCAGGCCTGCCGGTCGACGGCGCGGCCGCAGACGGCACCACCGAAACGGTCACCGCGCGCCTGGACGCCGAGCTGACCCGGGCCCTGCTGCAGGACGTCCCCGGCACCTACCGGACGCAGGTCAACGACGTCCTGCTGGCCGCGCTCGGCCGGGTCCTGGCCCGCTGGACCCGGCGCGACCACGTGGTGATCGACCTGGAGGGGCACGGCCGCGAGGACCTGTTCGACGACGTCGACCTGTCCCGCACGGTCGGCTGGTTCACCTCGATGTATCCGGTCGCGCTGCGGATCGACGACGACTGGGCCGCCCTGCTCAAGTCGGTGAAGGAGCAGCTGCGCGCGGTGCCCCGCCGGGGCGTGGGCTACGGCGCGCTGCGGTACCTGACCGGGACCGCGCCCGCGGCCGACGCCGAGATCGGCTTCAACTACCTGGGCCGCTTCGAAGGCGCGGCGGGCAGCCTGGACTCCGCCGCCGGCGCCGGCGCGGGCCGGGCGCACCTGCTCGACGTCGTCGGCCGGGTGGAGGCCGACACCCTGGAGCTGACCTGGTACTACTCGCCCGGGGTGCACACCGCCGAGACGGTCGGGCGGCTGGCCGCCGACCTGGTGGCCGCGCTCGGCGAAGCCGTCGCGCACTGCGCCGGGCCCGGGGCGGGCGGCCGGACGCCGTCCGACTTCCCCCTCGCCGGGCTGGACCAGGGCCACGTCGACCGGATCGCCGGCGACGGCCGCACCGTCGCCGACATCCACCCGCTGACCCCGATGCAGGCCGGCATGGTCTTCCACGGCCTTTCCCAGCAGGCGCAAGGCGTCTACTTCGAACAGGTCACCGCCGTCCTCGACGGCGTCGCCGACCCGCACGCGCTGGCCGCGGCCTGGCAGCACGTGGTCGACCGGACGCCGGTCCTGCGCGGCCGCGTCGTCTGGGAGGACGTCGCCGACCCGCTGCTCGTGGTGCACCGCGACGTGCGCCTGCCGGTCACCGAACTCGACTGGCGGGACCTCGACACCGGCGAGGCCCTGCGCGACCTGCTCGCCCGCGACCGCGCCGAGCCGTTCGACCTGGCTGAGGCACCGCTGCTGCGGGTCACCCTGGCCCGGCTGCCCGGCGACGCCGTCCAGCTCCTCTGGACGTTCCACCACGTCCTGCTGGACGGCTGGAGCGTCTTCCAGGTGCTGTCCGACGTCTGCGCCGCGTACGCCGCCCTGCGCGACGGCGCCGCGCCGGTCCTGCCGAACCGGCGGCCGTTCGCCGACTACGTGACGTGGCTGGGCGCACAGGGCCAGGCCGGCGCGGAGGAGTACTGGCGCCGCGAACTCGGCGATGTCACCGAACCGACGCCGTTGCCCTACGACCGGGTTCCGGCCGTCGCCCACGAGGCCAGTTCGTCGGTGTGGGTCGGCCGGGACCTCGACGAGGACCGGACCGCCCGGCTCGCCGCGTTCGCCCGGCGGGAACGGCTCACCGTCAACGCGATCGTGCAGGGCGCGTGGGCGCTGCTGCTGTCCCGCCACAGCGGCCAGGACGACGTCTGCTTCGGCGCGACCGTGTCCGGCCGCCCGGCCGGGCTGGCCGGCGTCGACGACATCACCGGCATCTTCATCAACACCCTGCCGGTGCGGGTCTCGGTGGACCCGGCCGCCCCGGCCGCGGGCTGGCTGCGCGACCTGCAGGCCGCGCAGGCCGAGTCGCGCCGCTTCGAGCACGTCCCGCTGACCGCGGTGCAGGGCTGGAGCGGCGTCGAGGGCGGGCAGAACCTGTTCGACAGCATCGTGGTGTTCGAGAACTACCCGGTGACCGCCGACGATGTCGCCAGTCATGGCGTGCGCCTGCGGGACCTCGACGCGCGGGAGACGACCAGCTATCCGCTGAGCGTCGTGGCCTCGCCGGGCCCGCGGCTGTCGCTCGGCCTCGGCTACGACCCGGCGCTGTTCGACCCGGCGACGATCGAGCGGCTGGTGGGGCAGCTCGAGCACGTGCTGAACGCGCTGGCCGACGAGCCGGACCGTCCATTGGGGACACTCGACGTCCTGACCGCGGCCGAACGCGACGAGATCCTGGTGGCGTTCAACAACACCCGCCACGACGTCGGGCCGGTGACCCTGACCGACCTGATCGAGGCACAGGCGGCCCGGACCCCGGACGCCGTCGCGGTGCTCGCCGGCAATGAGAGCCTGACCTTCGCCGAACTCGACGCCCGGGCGAACCGGCTGGCGCGGGCGCTGGCCGCGCGCGGCGCCGGGCCGGAGCGGATCGTCGCGCTCGCCCTGCCGCGCTCGGTGGCGATCGTCGTCGCGCAGCTGGCCGTGCTCAAGACCGGCGCCGCCTACCTGCCGATCGACCCGGACTACCCAGCCGAGCGGATCGCGTTCATGATCGAAGACGCGGCCCCGGTCGTCGTGGTGACCCCCGCCGAGCTGGCCACCCTCGACGGTGCGGACGCCTCGGCCGAGCCGCTCGCCCGGACCGCGGCGCTCGACGCGCCGGCGTACGTGATCTACACGTCCGGCTCGACCGGCACCCCGAAGGGCGTCGTGGTCACGCACGCCGGCCTGGCGAGCTTCTCCGGCGCCGAGATCGACCACTTCGACGTCCGGCCGGGCGACCGGGTGCTGCAGTTCTCCTCGCCCAGCTTCGACGCCTCGGTGCTGGAACTGGGCATGGCGCTGCCGGCGGGCGCCGCGCTGGTCGTGCCGCCGCCGGGCCCGCTGCTCGGCGAGCAGCTCGCCGACGTGCTGCGGGACCAGGGCGTCACCCACGCCCTGATCCCGCCGGTGGCGATGGCGAGCGTCCCCGACGTGGCGCTGCCCGCGTTCCGGACGCTGGTGGTCGGCGGTGACGCCTGCACGGCCGATCTCGTCACCCGCTGGGCGCCGGGCCGCCGGATGATCAACGCCTACGGCCCCACGGAGATCACCGTGGTGGCCACCTGGAGCGATCCGCTGGAGCCGGGCCACACCCCGCCGATCGGCCGGCCGATCCGCAACGCCCGCGTCCACGTCCTCGACGCCGCGCTGCGCCCGGTGCCGATCGGGGCGCCGGGGGAGCTGTACGTCTCCGGTGCCGGCGTCGCCCGCGGCTACCTGAACCGGCCGGGGCTGACCGCGACGCGGTTCCTCGCCGATCCCTTCGGCGCGCCGGGCACCCGGATGTACCGCACCGGCGACCTGGTGCGGTGGCGGCCCGGCGGCACGCTCGAGTTCCTCGGCCGCGCCGACGACCAGGTCAAGATCCGCGGCTTCCGGATCGAGCCCGGCGAGATCGCGGCCGCCCTGCGGACCCACCCGGACGTCCGCGACGCCGCCGTCGTCGCGATCGACCAGCGGCTGGTCGCCTACGTCGTCGCGGGCTCGGTCGCCGGGCTGCGGGAGCACGTCGCCGCGACCCTGCCGGCGCACCTGGTGCCCGCCGCCTTCGTCCCGCTCGCCGCGCTTCCCTTGACCGCCAACGGAAAGCTCGACCGGCGAGCGTTGCCGGAGCCCGCGGCGCCGGAGGCGGGCGCGGCGTACGCGGCCCCGGAAACCGAGACCGAAGAGGTCCTGGCCGCGATCTGGGCCGAGGCGCTCGGCGTCGACCGGGTCGGCGTCGAGGACAACTTCTTCGCCCTCGGCGGGGATTCCGTGCGCAGCCTGCGGATCACGTCGATGACCAAGTCCGCCTTCGACGTCCAGCTCACCCCCAAGGACGTGCTCGCCGCCGGCACCGTGCTGGCGCTGGCCGAGCTCGTCGAAGAACGGGTCCTGCGGGACCTCGAACGGCTCGCCGCCGGCCAAGACCTCTGACAGACCCCGAGAAAGGAAACCGACATGCAGGACGACATCGAGTTCCAGGTGCTGGTCAACGACGAGGGCCAGTACTCGCTCTGGCCGCTGACCAACGAGGTGCCCGCGGGCTGGCGTGCGGACGGCTTCCGCGGCGGCCGCCAGGAGTGCATGGACCACGTCGACGAGGTGTGGACCGACATGCGCCCGCTGAGCCTGCAGCGCCAGATGGCCGCCGACGCCTAACCCGCCCCGCCGGGCCAACACACCGCCCGGGACGGCCAACACGGCGCCCGGAACGGCCAACACGGCGCCCGGAACGGCCAACACACCGCCTGGGGGCGGTGTTGCCGGCGAGTTGGCTGTTCCGGGCAGCGAGTTGGCTGTTCCGGGCAGCGAGTTGGCCGGAACGGACCGAGAAACCTGCCCCTCGCAGGCAGGCACCCTGCCTGCTCATGATCACCCGGCCCGCCCCAACCCACTCGGAAGGTTTCCCGCTAGTGCCCTCTCCTTCGACATCCACCCAGTCCCTCCACCACACCCCGGCTCAGGACGGCCCCGCCGCTCTCGGGGACGACCGCTTGTGGCGGCTGCTCGCGGGCCTGGCCCGCAAGCACCGGGTCCCCGCGGCCCAGCTGGCGGTCCACGACGGCGGCCGGACGCGCTCCGTCGCCGTCGGCGACGTCACCGCCGCCGCGAAGTTCCCGGTCGGCTCCATCACGAAGGCGTTCACCGCCGCGCTGGCGATGCTGCTCGTCGCCGACGGCGACCTGGACCCCGGTGACGCGCTCGGGGACCACCTCGCCGACCTCGGCCCCCAGGTCGGCAGACCGACGCTCGAGCAGGTCCTGAGCCACACCGGCGGTCTGCCCGCCGCGCTCGGCGCCGCGGAGAGCACCGGGTCGGCCCGCCGGTACCTGCGGGCGTGCCGCGACGCCGGGCTCGTCCAGCCGCCCGAGCTGGGCTTCTCCTACTCCAACGTCGGTTACGTGCTCACCGGCTACGTGGTCGAGGCCATCACCGGCATGAGCTGGTGGGAGGCGGTGGACACGCTCCTGCTGGAGGCGCTCGGGATCGTCCCGGCGTTCGTCGTCGAGCCGGGGGCCCGGCGCCGGGCCGACACCCACGTCAGCGGGCACGCGGTGCACGCCGTCACCGGGCGCGCCCGGCCGGTCGCGCAGACCCTGAGCGGCGTCGAGGCCGCCGCCGGCGCGCTCGCCCTGAGCGCGGAGGACCTCGTCGCGTTCGGCCGGATGTACTGCGGGGGCGAGAGCCCGCTGCCGGCGGACCTGCTCGACCTGATGCGGCGGCCGGTGCCGGGGGCCGAACCCTTCGGCCTGGCCGACGGCTGGGGTCTCGGCCTCGCCGCCTACCGGGGCGCCGACGCGGACTGGACCGGCCACGACGGCACCGCCGACGGCACCTCGTGCCACCTGCGGGTGGACCCCGGGCACGACCGCGTCGTCGCGCTCACCACCAACGCGGGCACCGGCTCGGCGCTGTGGGTCGACCTGGTCGCCGAACTGCGCGCCGCCGGGCTGCCGGTCGGCGACTACGAGCTGCCCGGCGACGGGAAGCGGGCCGTCCGCCCGCCGGCCGACCTGTCCGGCAGCTACACCAACGGCGACCTCGAGTACCACGTCGACGTGCGCGCCGACGGCGGCGCGGTCCTGGTCGTCGACGGCGAGGTCTACCCGGAGCTGGCGGTGCTCGACAACGGGGCGTTCTCGGTGCGGGAGCCCGGCACCGGCCGCCGGATCGTCGGGGGCCGCTTCCTGACCGATCCGGCCACCGGGACCGTCAGCGCCATGCAGGCCGGGGGCCGGGTCGCCCGCCGGCGCCGCAAGGCGTCCTGACCCGCCTCGACCGACCGCCCGGATCACCCCGAAGAGTGCTGTGAGGAAAGCGAACCATGACCACCTCGAGGAAGAGCCGCATCGACGCGCTGCCCGCCGACCTGCGCGAGACGCTCAAGCGCCGGCTGGCCGGGCGGGCGGAGCGCACCGACGTCATCGGCCGGGCCCCGCGCGAGGACGACCTGCCGCTGTCGTTCGCCCAGCAGCGCCTGTGGTTCCTCGACGAGTTCCGGCCGGGGGAAGCCGAGTACAACAGCGCGGTCGGGCTGCGGCTCACCGGGGCGCTCGACACCGCCGCGCTCACCGGCGCGCTCGGGGAACTGGTGGCGCGCCACGAATCCCTGCGCACCACCATCGACGACACCGGCGGCACGCCGGTGCAGGTCATCCACCCGGCCCCGGAGGTCCCGGTGCGGACGGTCGACCTGACGGCCGATCCCGCGCTGCGGCCCGCCGACCTCGACGAGGTGCTGGGCGCCGAGTACGCCCGGCCGTTCGACCTGCGCCGCGGCCCGCTGGTCCGGCTGCTGCTGGTACGCGTCGCCGCGGAGCACCACGTCCTGCTGCTCACCGCCCACCACGTCGTCACCGACGGCGAGTCGATGGGCATCCTGGTCGGCGAACTCGGGGTCCTGTACGCGGCCGCCGTGCGCGGCGAACCGGCGGGCCTGCCCGAACCGGCGATCCAGTACGCCGATTTCGCGGTGTGGCAGCGGAACCGGCTCGCCGGCCCGGCCCTGGACCGGCACCTCGCCTACTGGACCACCCAGCTGGCCGGCGTCGAACCCCTCGACCTGCCGGCCGACCGGCCGCGGCCCGCCGTGCGCACGACCGCGGGCGCGCTGCACGGCTTCCGCGTCCCGGCCGACGTCGCCGCCGCGCTCGCCGACCTGGCCCGGGCCCACGACACGACGCTCTACACCGTGCTCGTCGCGGCCTGTCAGGTGTTGTTCGCCCGGTACACCGGCCGCGACGACGTCGCGCTCGGCACCGTCGTCTCCGGGCGGGGCCGCCCGGAGCTGGAACGCACGGTCGGCTTCTTCGTCGACACCGTCGTCGTCCGGTCCACAGTGGACTCCGCCGCGCCGTTCGAGGCGTTCCTCGACGCCGTCCGCACGACGGTGCTGGAATCCTTCGACCACGCCGAAGCACCGTTCGAGAAGCTCGTCGAAGCGCTGAAGATCGAGCGTGACCCCAGCCGCAACCCGTTGTTCGACGCCATGGTGCTGCTGCACGGGCGCCCCGGCGGGCAGCCGGACTTCGGCGGGCTCACCGTCGAACCGGTCGAGGTGGCCCGGCGCGCGGCCAACTTCGACCTCACCGTCGAGTTCCAGCAGACCGACGGCGGCCTCGAAGGGTCGCTGGAGTACAACACCGACCTGTTCGACCGGCGGACCGTCGCCGCGCTGGCCGAGCACCTCACCGTGCTGCTCACCGGCATCGCCGCCGACGCCGCCCGCCCGGTCGGCGAACTGCCGCTGCTCACCGGCGCCGAACGGCAGCGGCTCGCCGAGTGGAACGACACCGCGCTGGACGTGCCCGCGGCCACCCTCACCGAGCTGTTCGAGTCCCAGGCCCACCGCATCCCGGACGAGACCGCGCTGGTCGCCGGCGCCACCGCGCTGAGCTTCGCCGAGCTGAACGACCGCGCCAACCGGCTCGCGCGGCACCTCGTGGCGCTGGGCGCCGGCCCGGAACGGGTCGTCGCGCTCGCCCTGCCGCGCACGGCCGACGCGATCGTCGCGCTGCTCGCGGTGCTGAAGGCGGGCGCGGTGTACCTGCCGATCGACCCGGCTCTGCCCGCCGACCGGATCGAGCTGCTGCTGAGCGACGCCCACGCCACGCTGGTCGTCACCCACACCGGTGACGAGACCACGCCCGGCGCCGGGCTCGTCCTCGGCACGCCGGAGACCGCCGCCGCGCTGGAGCAGTACCCGGCCACCGACCTGTCCGACGCCGACCGCGTCGCCCCGCTGCGGGACACCAACACCGCGTACGTCATCTACACCTCGGGCTCCACCGGCCGGCCCAAGGGCGTGGCGGTGCCGCACCGCAACCTCACCAACCTGCTGGTCAACCACCGCCACGACTTCGCCGTGCCGGGGCAGCGGTTGCGGGTCGCGCTGACCGCGACGCTCTCCTTCGACACGTCGCTGGAGGGCCCGGTGCTGATGGCGGACGGCCACGAGCTGCACCTCATCGGCGACGACGTCCGGCTGGACGCGCACGCCCTCGTGGACCACATCGCCGAGCACCGGATCGACTTCCTCGACCTGACCCCGACCTACCTGCGCCGGCTCGTGCCCGCCGGGCTGCTGACCGACCCGCGGCACCGCCCGAAGATCCTGATGCTCGGCGGTGAGGCCCTCGACGAGACGCTCTGGCGCGCCCTGGCCGACGCCGAAGTGACGGTGGCGCACAACTTCTACGGCCCGACCGAGTACACAGTGGACGCGGTGTCGTGCCGGGTCGGCGCGACCGCCCGGCCGGTGCTCGGCCGCCCGCTGGCCAACACCCGGGCCCACGTCCTCGACCAGGACCTCCGGCCGGTGCCCACCGGCGTCGCGGGCGAACTCTGCCTGGCCGGCGCGCAGCTGGCGCGCGGTTACCTCGGCCGGCCGGGCCGGACCGCCGGCAGTTTCGTCGCGAACCCCTTCGGCGCGCCCGGCGAGCGGATGTACCGCACCGGCGACCGCGTCCGCTGGACGGCGGACGGACAGCTGGAGTACCTGGGCCGCCTCGACGACCAGGTCAAGATCCGCGGCTTCCGCGTCGAACCCGGCGAGGTCGAGGCCGCGCTGCTGCGCCTGCCCGACGTCTCCGCGGCCGTGGTCGTCGCCCACCGCGGCGACGACGGGCACGCCCGGCTGGTGGCCTACGTCGTCGCGGCCGGCCCGGCCGCACCGGCGTCCGCCGACCTGCGCCAGGCCCTGCGGGCCACCCTGCCCGACTACCTGGTGCCCTCGGCGTACGTCCCGATCGACGCCGTTCCCGTGACGCCGCAAGGGAAGGTCGACCGCCGGGCCCTCCCGGCGCCCGGCGTCACCGACGACGGCGATCAGGCCTACGTCGCGGCGCGGACCGCCGTCGAGCACCAGCTGGTGGCCATCTGGGCCGAGGTGCTCGGCAACGACCGCGTCGGGGTGGAGGACAACTTCTTCGGCCTCGGCGGCGACTCGATCCTGAGCATCCAGGTCGTCGCCCAGGCCCGTCAGGCCGGGCTGCGGCTGACCTCGCGCGACATCTTCCTGCACCAGACCATCGCCGGTCTCGCGACCGTGGTGCAGACCGCCGCGGCGCTCACCCCGGACGTGTCGGCGCCGATCACCGGACCCGCGCCGCTGACGCCGATCCAGCACTGGTTCTTCGGCACCCACGGCCCGCTGGACCACTTCACGATGTCGCAGCTGCTCGAACTGCCCGCCGACGTCGACCCCGACGCCCTGCGGACCGCGGTGGACGCGGTCGTCGCCCACCACGAGGCCCTGCGGACCCGGTTCTTCCACCTCGACGGCGAGTGGCGGCAGGAAGTCGTGCCGACGCCGCCGACCGGGGTGCTGTGGAGCCGCGACCTGTCGTCGCTCGGCGAAGCCGGGCAGCGCGCTGGGATCGAAGCCGCGGCGGGCCAGGTGCGCGCCGGCCTGGACCTGACGACCGGCGTGGTCGCCGGGGCCGTGCTGCTGGTGCGCGGCACCCGGCCGCCGCTGCTGTTCCTGGCCGTGCACCACCTCGTGGTCGACGGCGTGTCGCTGCGGGTGCTGCTCGCCGACCTCGACACCGCCTACCACCAGGCCCGCGCCGGTGCCGCCGTCCGGCTGCCAGCGGCGGGCACGACGTTCACCCGGTGGGCGCACCTGCTGCGCGAGCACGTCCGCTCCGGTGCCTTCGACGGCGACGTCGAGCACTGGACCCGGGTGGCGGGTCGCGTCCCGACGGCCCTGCCGGTCGACCACGACGGCGCCGGCACCACCGGCTCCGCGCGGACGCTGACCGTGGCCCTCGGCGCCGACGACACCGACGCCCTGCTGCACCGGGTCCCCGCGGCCTACCGGACGCAGGTCAACGACGTGCTGCTGAGCGCGCTCGGCCGGGCCTTGGCGGACCGGACCGCGCAGGACGGCGTCCTGATCGCGCTGGAGGGTCACGGCCGGGAGGACGTCCTCGACGGCGTCGACCTCTCCCGCACGGTCGGCTGGTTCACCACGCAGTTCCCGGTGGCGCTCGACCTGCCGCCGGCGGGGGACTGGGGCGCCACCCTGAAGGCGGTCAAGGAGCAGCTGCGGGCCGTCCCGCGCCGCGGCCTCAGCTACGAGGCCCTGCGCCACCTCGGCGATCCCGGGCACGCCCTGCAGACGTTCCCGCTGCCCCAGATCTGCTTCAACTACCACGGCCGCTGGGACGGCGGAGGCGGCGGCGAAGGGCTCTTCCGCGGCCGGCTCGACGGCACGGGCGCGGACATCGCGCCGGACGAGGCGAACACCTACCAGCTGGACGTCACCGGCGTCGTCGACGGCGGCGAGCTGTCGCTGACGTGGAGCTACTCCGAGCAGGTCAACGACCGAGAAACGGTGGCGGAGCTGGCCGAGGCGATGCTGGCGGCGCTGCGCGAGATCGTCGCGCACTGCGCGGAACCCGGCGCCGGTGGGCGCACGCCGTCCGACTTCCCGCTCGCCCGCCTCGATCAGTCCACAGTGGACAAGATCGTCGGCGACGGCCACGACGTCGAGGACGTCTACCCGCTCACGCCGCTGCAGGCGGGCATGCTCTTCCACAGCCTGCTCGACCCGGCCGCCGACGCCTACGTCGACCAGGCTCGGATGCTGCTCGACGGCGTCCGCGACCCGGAGGCGTTCGCGCGGGCCTGGCAGCAGGTGGCCGACCGGACCCCGGTGCTGCGCACCCAGCTGGTCTGGGACGGCGTCGAGGAGCCCCTGCAGGTGGTGCGCCGCCGCGCGGTCGTGCCGATCACCCGCCACGACTGGCGCGGCCTGTCCGAGGCCGAGCAGGCCGCCGAGCTGGACCGGCTCTCGGCCGAGGACGCCGCCGCCGGGATGGACCTGGCCGCCGCCCCGCTGATGCGGCTGGGCGTCATCGCGCTGAGCCACGACCGGGTGCTGCTGATGTGGACGTCGCACCACATCGTGCTCGACGGCTGGAGCCTGGCCCAGATCTTCACCGAGGTCGTCGAGCAGTACGCCGCGATCACCGGGAGCCGGGTCCCGCGCGTCCCGGCCCACCGCCCGTTCCGCGACTACCTCGCCTGGCTGGCCGCACAGGACGTCACCGCGGCCGAAGAGCACTGGCGCGAGGTGCTGTCCGGCTTCGCCACGCCGACGCCGCTGCCCTGGGACCGGTCACCGGCCCAGGCGCACCGGACACGGACCGCGCAGCCGGTCCGCGGCTCGCTCACCGCCGCGGACACCACCCGGCTGCGGGACGTCGCCCGGCGCCACGGCCTGACCGTCAACACCCTCGTGCAGGGCGCGTGGGCGCTGCTGCTGGCCCACCAGAGCGGCGAGGACGACGTCGTGTTCGGCACGACCGTCTCCGGCCGGCCCGACGACCTGCCCGGCGTCGAGACCATGATCGGGATGTTCATCAACACCATCCCGACGCGCACCCGGATCGACCGCGGCGAACCGGTGCTGCCGTGGCTGCGGCGCCTGCAGGACGAGCAGAACCGCGCGCGGCGCTTCGACTTCGTCGCCCTCGGGCGGCTGCGCTCGCTCAGTGATGTCCCGTCCGGGGACGTCCCGGCCGGGCAGAACCTGTTCGACAGCATGGTCGCGTTCGAGAACTACCCGTTCGACGAGCACGCTGCCGCGCGCGCCGGCGTCACCCTGCGCGAGGTGACCGCGCTCGACGCCACCACCTTCCCGATCACCCTGCGCGCCTACGCCGGCGAGCACCTGGGCTTCGAGCTGGCCACCGACCCGGCGCTGTTCGACGCGGCTACGGCCGAGGCGCTGGCCGCCCGGCTGGAGACCCTGCTGCTGGCGCTCGCGGAGAACCCGGACCGCACGATCGCCCGGCTGCCGTGGCTCTCGGCCGCAGACCGGGCGCACCTGCCCGACGCCGCGGACCCCGTTTCGCTGCCCGCGCCGACCATCACGGACCTGTTCGCCGCTCAGGTCGCCGCGACGCCGGACGCGATCGCCCTCACCGGCGAGGGCACTTCTCTGTCCTACGCCGAACTGAACGCGCGGGCGAACCGGCTGGCGCACCGGCTGGTCGCGCTCGGCGCCGGACCCGAGCGGTACGTCGCCCTGCGCCTGCCGCGCTCGCCGGAGCAGGTCGTCGCGATCCTCGCCGTCCTCAAGGCCGGGGCCGCCTACCTGCCGATCGACCCGGCCACACCGGACGAGCGCGTCGAGCGGATGCTCGCCGACACCGAGCCCGTCGCCGTCCTCACCCCCGACGACGTCGACGCGACCGGTCCGGACACCGACCCGCCGCCGCGGTGCGCCCCCGGGCACCCCGCCTACGTCATCTACACCTCCGGCTCGACCGGGCAGCCCAAGGGCGTGGTGATCCCGCACCGCAACGTCACGCGGCTGTTCGCCGCCACCGCCGGCCGGTTCGGCTTCGGCGCGGACGACGTGTGGACCCTGTTCCACTCCTACGCCTTCGACTTCTCCGTCTGGGAGATCTGGGGCCCGCTGCTGCACGGCGGCCGGCTCGTCGTGGTGCCGCACGCCGTTTCCCGGTCGCCGCGGGAGTTCCTGCGCCTGCTGGCCGACGAAGGCGTCACCGTGCTCAACCAGACACCGTCGGCGTTCTACCAGCTCTGCCGCGCCGACGAAGACGACCCCGAACTGGGTGCCCGGCTCGCGCTGCGGCACGTGATCTTCGGCGGCGAGGCGCTCGACACCCGCCGGCTGGCCGGCTGGTTCTGCCGCCACGGGAACACCCCGCGGCTGGTGAACATGTACGGCATCACCGAAACCACCGTCCACGTCACCCACCACGACCTGGTGCCCGACGCTCCCGGGCTCGTCGGTGACGTCCTGCCCGACCTGCGCGGCTACGTCCTCGACGCCGACCTGAACCCCGTGCCCGCGGGAGTACCGGGCGAACTGCACGTCGCCGGGGCCGGCCTGGCCCGCGGCTACCTCGGCCGCCCCGGGCTGACCGCCGCCCGGTTCGTCGCCGACCCGTTCGGCGCGCCCGGGTCGCGGATGTACCGCTCCGGGGACCTGGTGTCCCGCACCGAAAGCGGCGCGCTGCGCTACCGCGGGCGTGCCGACCAGCAGGTCAAGATCCGCGGCTTCCGCATCGAACCGGGCGAGATCGAGGCCGCCCTGCTCGCCCTGCCGGAGGTCGGCTCGGCGGCCGTCCTCGCCCGCGAGGACGAGCCCGGCCGCAAGCGGCTGGTCGCCTACGTCGTCGCGGCCGACCCGCACGACCCGCCCGCCGCGGCCCAGCTGCGCGAGCGGCTGGCCCGGTCGCTGCCCGAGTACATGGTGCCGTCGGCGTTCGTCGCGATCGACGTGATGCCGTTGACGCGCAACGGAAAACTCGACCACCGCGCGTTGCCAGCGCCGGAAGCCGCCGGCCCGGCGGCCGCGGAGTTCGTCGAGCCGCGCACCGACGCCGAACGCACGGTCGCCGCGGTCCTGGCCGCCACCCTCGGCCTGGACCGCGTCGGCGCCGAAGACAGCTTCTTCTCCCTCGGCGGGGACTCCATCCTCAGCATCCGGCTGGCCTCCGCGCTGCGCGACGCCCTCGGCGTCGACGTCTCGCCGCGCAGCGTGTTCGACACCCCGACGGTCGAAGGGCTCGCGGCGAGCCTGGCCACCGCGACGGTGGCCGTCGCGGCGATCCCCCCGGTGAGCCGCGAGCACGACCTGCCGCTGTCGTTCGCCCAGCAGCGCCTGTGGTTCCTCGAGGAGTTCGCCCCGGGCAGCACCGACCACGTCACCGTCTTCGGCGTGCGGCTGCGCGGCGCCCTGCGGGCCGACGCCCTCGCCGCGGCCCTGACCGCCCTGATCGCCCGGCACGAGTCCCTGCGCACCACGTTCGGCGTCACCGACGGCAAGCCGCGCCAGATCGTCGGCGAGCCGTGGGAACTGGCGCTGCCGGTCACCGACCTCTCCGGCGACCCCGGCGACCTGCACCGGCTGCTCGCCGACGACCTCGCCCGGCCGTTCGACCTGACCCGCGGCCCGCTGCTGCGGGCCCGGCTCGCCCGCGTGGGCCCGGACGACCACGCCCTCGTCCTGTCCCTGCACCACATCGTCACCGACGGCTGGTCGATGGGCGTGCTCGTCGGCGAACTCGCCGCCCTCTACGGCAACGAGCACACCGAGCTGCCCGCGTTGCCGATCCAGTACGCGGACTTCGCGGCGTGGCAACGGGAACTGCCCGTCGATGACCAGCTCGGCTTCTGGCGCCGGCAGCTCGACGGCCTGCGCCCGCTCGACCTGCCTGCCGACCGCCCCCGGCCGGTGACCCGGACGTCGCACGGCGCCGAGCACGAGTTCACCCTCGGCGCCGAACCGCTCGCCGGCCTGCGCCGGCTGGCCGCCGACCGGGACACGACCCTGTTCACGGCCCTGGCCGCGGCCTGCCAGCTGGTGCTGCGCCGCTGGTCCGGGCAGGACGACGTCGCCATCGGCACGATCACGTCCGGCCGCGACCACCCCGAGGTGCAGCACCTCGTCGGGATGTTCGTCAACACCGTCGTGCTCCGGTCGCGCCTCGACGGGCGCCGGGACTTCGGGGAGCTGCTGACCACCGTCCGCCGGACCGTCCTGGACGCGTTCGCCCACCAGGACGTGCCGTTCGAGCGGATCGTGGACGAGCTGAGCTCCGAGCGCGACACCAGCCGCACGCCGCTGTTCGAGGTGCTGGTGACCCTGCAGAACGCCGGCAACCGGCTACCCGCCCTCGCCGGGCTGGCCGCGAGCGATCTCGAACTGCCGATGACCACCGCCGGGTTCGACCTCAGCATCGAGTTCGAGGAACGCCCCGAAGGCTTGCGCGGCCTGCTGAACTACAGCACCGACCTGTTCGACGCGGCCACGATGGGACGCTTCGCCGAGCACCTGACGGTGCTGCTCACCGCCGTCGCGGCCGATCCCACGCGGCCCGTCGACGCGCTGCCGCTGCTGCCCGCGGCCGAGCACGACCTGGTCGTCGAGACCTGGAACGCCACTGACCGCCCGGCGCCCGGCGTCACCGTGACCGAGCTGTTCGAGGCGCAGGCCGCGCGCACCCCGCACGCGACCGCGCTGGTCTGCGGCGACACCACGCTGACCTTCGCCGAGCTGAACGCCCGCGCGAACCGGCTCGCCCGCGACCTCGCCGGCCGCGGCGCGGGTCCGGAGCGGTTCGTGGCCGTTTCCCTGCCTCGCTCCGCGGACGTCGTCGTCACGCTCCTCGCCGTGCTCAAGGCCGGGGCCGTGCTCCTGTACCTGGACCCGGAGCTGCCGTTCGTGCGCAGGGAAGCACTGCTCGCCGACACGCGGCCGGTCGTCGTGGTCACCGAACCGATCTCCGTCTCCGACCCGGTGTCCGGTGTGGACCTCACCGACGCCGACCGCCTCGAGCCGCTCAGGCTCGACAACGCGGCCTACACGATCTACACCTCCGGCTCGACCGGCGTGCCCAAGGGCGTCGTCGTCAGCCACCGCGCGCTGGCCAACCTGGCCCTCGACCACGCGGGCCTGTTCACCGCCGCGGCCGGGAAGGACCGCCTGCGGGTCGCGCTGACCGCCGCGTTCTCCTTCGACGCGTCGTGGGAAGCGCTGCTGCTGATGCTGACGGCCGGGCACGAGCTGCACGTGATCGACGGCGACACCCGCCTCGACCCCGCACTGCTCGCCGAATACGTGGCGGGCCACGGCATCGACCTGGTCAACTCGACGCCGTCGTTCGTCCGGCACCTGCTCGACGCGAGCGAACACCGCCCGTCGGTGCTGCTGCTGGGCGGCGAGGCCGTCGGGGACGCACTGTGGCGCGAACTCGGCGCGAGCGACGGCGTCACGGCGTTCAACATCTACGGCCCGACCGAGTGCACGGTCGACGCGACCCTCGTCCGGATCGGCGCGACCGCGCGGGAAGTGATCGGCCGCCCGGTCGGGAACGTGCGGACCTACGTCCTCGACGAGCGGCTGCGCCCGGCGCCGATCGGCGTCCCCGGCGAACTGCACCTGGCCGGCACCCAGCTCGCCCGCGGGTACCTCAACCGGCCCGGAACGACCGCGAAGAAGTTCCTGCCGAACCCGTTCGGCCCGCCCGGCAGCCGGATGTACGCCACCGGCGACCGCGTCCGCTGGACCCGCGACGGGCACCTGGAGTACCTCGGCCGCGCCGACGACCAGGTCAAGATCCGCGGCTTCCGGATCGAGCCCGGCGAGGTGGAGGCGGCCCTGCGCGCCCTGCCCGAGGTCACCGACGCGGTGGTCGTCGCCCGCCGCGACGACGGCCACGCGCGGCTCGTCGCCTACGTCGTCACGAAGGACGACCCGGGTGACCTGCGGACCCGGCTGAAGGCGGCCCTGCCCGACCACCTGGTGCCGACGGTGTTCGTCCCGCTCGAGCGGCTGCCCTTGGCGGCCAGCGGCAAGGTCGACCGCCAAGCGCTGCCCGCGCCCGCCCCGATCGTGGCCCCGGTCGCCGGCCGGACCGCGCCGCGCACGCCGGCCGAGCGGCTGCTGGCGTCGATCTGGGCCGACGTCCTCGGCGTCGGGCAGCCGGGGGTGGACGACAACTTCTTCGCGCTGGGCGGGGATTCCATCCTGAGCATCCAGGTCGTCTCCCGGGCCCGGCAGCACGGCCTGCGTCTGACGTCCAAGGACGTCTTCCGCCACCAGAACATCGCCGAGCTGGCGCTGGTCGCCGGCACGGACGTGCCCGACGGTCCCGAGGCGGCGTTCACCGGCGCGGCCCCGCTCACGCCGATCCAGCAGTGGTTCTTCGACACCGGCCACGACCGGTTCACGATGTCCACAGTGGCCGAACTCGATCCCGACGTGGACGTCCCGGCCCTCACCACCGCCCTGGCCACGGTGCTGTCCCGCCACGACGCGCTGCGCACCCGGTTCACCCGCACCCGCGACGGCTGGCGGCAGGAATTCTCTGCCGACGCGGAGATCCCCGCGCTCCGGCAGGTCGACTTGTCCACTGTGGAGGGAGACGTCGACGCGGCGATGCGCACCGCCGCGGCCGAAGCCCGCGCGACCCTGAGCGTCGGTGACGGCCCGCTCGTCGCGGCCGTGGTGTTCACCTTCGGCCCGGCGCGGCCGCCGTCCCTGCTGGTGACCATCCACCACCTGGTCGTCGACGGCGTCTCGTGGCGGATCCTGCTCGCCGACACCGAAACCGCGTACCGCCAGGTCCTCGCGGGCCGGCCGGTCGACCTCGGCCCGGGGACGACCAGCTACTTCCGCTGGGCGGACCGCCTCGCCGCGCACGTCCGCGACGGCGGGCTCGACGCCGAACTGCCGTACTGGACCGAGGTGCTCACCGGCCCCGCCGCGGACCTGCCGGTCGACGCGGCGGGGGAGCCCACCGGCGCCCGCACGGTCACCGTGGGCCTGGACGCCGCCGCCACCGACGCCCTGCTGCACCAGGTCCCCGACGTCTACCGCACGCAGGTCAACGACGTCCTGCTCAGCGCGCTGGGCCGGGTCCTGGCCCGGTGGACCGGGCACGAGCGGGTGCTCGTCGCGCTGGAAGGACACGGCCGCGAGGAGATCTTCGAGGACCTCGACCTGTCCCGCACGGTCGGCTGGTTCACCGCCGAGTTCCCGGTCGCGCTCACGCTCCCGGAGGCCGAAGACTGGGGACCGACGCTCAAGGCGGTCAAGGAGCAGCTGCGGGCCGTGCCCGGCAAGGGCCTCGGCTACGGCGCGCTGAGCCGGCTCGTGCCCGACTCGCCGCTGCGCGACGGCCGGACCCCGCAGATCTCGCTGAACTACCTCGGGCAGTGGACCGCCGCCGGCGACGACGGCGGCCTCTACCGGGGCTTCGGCGGTGACCTGGGCGACGACGAGGACGCCCGGCCGCGCAGCTACCTGCTCGACGTCGTCGGCATCGTCGACGACGGCCGGCTCGAGCTGGCCTGGACGTATTCCCCGGAGGTGCACCACGAAAGCACCGTCCGGCGCCTCGCCGAACAGCTCACCGACGCGCTGCGCGAGATCGTCGCGCACTGCGCCACTCCCGGGGCCGGCGGCCGCACGCCCGCGGACTTCCCGCTCGCCCGGCTGAGCCAGCGCGAGCTGGACGTCGTGGCCGGCGACGGCCGGGGCGTCGAGGACGTCTACCCGCTGACGCCGCTGCAGGCCGGCATGGTCTTCCACACCCTGTTCGACAGCGGCTCCCCGGCCTACTTCGAACAGGTCCGCGTGCGCCTCGCCGGGGTCGCCGACCCCGCCGGGCTCGCCGCGGCCTGGCAGCGGGTGCTGGACCGCACCCCGGTGCTGCGGACCCGGCTGGTCCTGACCGGCGTCGACGAGCCCGTCCAGGTGGTGGACCGCGCGGCCACGCTGCCGGTCACCCACCACGACCTGCGCGACCTCGACCCGGCGGCCCGCGAGAAGGCCGTGCGGGACCTCCTGGAGGCCGACCGCGCCGTCCCGTTCGACCTGGCCCGCGCCCCGCTGACCCGGCTGGCGATCGCCGCCCTGCCCGGCGACGAAGCCGACCTCGTCTGGACGTCCCACCACGTCCTGCTCGACGGCTGGAGCTCCGCCCAGGTCTTCGCCGAGGCGTGCGAGCAGTACGCCGCGACGGGTCATCAGGCCCGGCCGGGCCTGGTGACCCGCCGCCCGTACCGCGACTACCTCGGCTGGCTGGCCGAGCGCGACCAGACCCGCGCCGACGAGTTCTGGCGCGCCACCCTGGCCGGCTTCGACGCCCCGACCGCGTTGCCCTACGACCGCCCGCCGGCCGAAGCCCACCGGTCCCGCTCGACCGACTCCGTCCGCACCGAGCTGGCCCCGGCCGCGACCCTGCGGCTGCGGGAGTTCGCCCGGACCCACGGCCTCACCGTCAACACCGTCGTGCAGGGCGCCTGGGCGCTGCTGCTGTCGCTGCTGTCGGGGGACCGGGACGTCGTGTTCGGCACCACCGTGTCCGGCCGCCCGGCCGACCTGGCCGGCGTCGAAACCATGATCGGCATGTTCATCAACACCATCCCCACCCGCGTCCGCCTCGACGGCACCCAGCCGGTCGCGGCGTGGCTGGGCGAGCTGCAAGCGGCCCAGAGCGAGGCCCGCGACCACGACTTCGTGTCGCTGGGCCGGCTGCGGCCGCTCAGCGACATCGCCGCCGGGCAGAACCTGTTCGACAGCATGGTGGTCTTCGAGAACTACCCGATCAGCGAACCCGCCACCACGGGCGCGCCCCGGGTCGTCGAGGTCGCCTCGGCCGACGCCACCAACTTCCCGCTGTGCCTGCGCGCGTCCCTCGACGAGGGCCTCGCGCTCGACCTCGCCTACGACCCGGCGCTGTTCGACGCCGGCTCGATCACGGCCATGACCGACCGGCTCGGCCTGCTGCTCGACGCCGTCACCGCCGATCCCGCCCGCCCGCTGGCGCGGCTGCCGTGGGTCGACGGCGCCGAACGCGCCCAGGTGCTCGCCGACGCCCACGGCCCGGGCAGCGCCGCGCCCGCCGCGACGGTGCCCGCGCTGTTCGCCGAGCAGGCCGACCGCACTCCCGACGCGCCCGCCGTCGTCGCCGACGTCCGGACCCTGACCTACACCGAGCTGGACGAACGGGCGAACCACCTGGCGCACCGGCTGATCGAGCTGGGCGTCGGCGCGGAGGACCGCGTCGGCCTGCTGCTCGAACCGTCGGCGGACCACGTCGTCGCCGAGCTGGCCGTGCTCAAGGCGGCCGCGGCCTACGTGCCGCTGGACACCCGGGCTCCGCACGAGCGGCTGCGGACCGTGCTCGCCGAGGCCGCGGTGTCGGTCGTGGTGGCCGGGCCGACCTGGGTGACCACCGCGGAGGCCGTCCACAGTGGACCCACGCTGACGGTGGGCGAACAGCGATCCCCGTCGGCGCCGAAACGCACGGTGGATCCCGGCACTCTCGCCTACGTGATGTACACCTCGGGCTCGACCGGGACGCCGAAGGGCGTCGCGGTGTGCCACGGCGACATCACCGCGCTGGCCCAGGACGGCCGGTTCGCCGGTGGCGCCCACACCCGGGTGCTGGCCCACTCGCCGCTGGCCTTCGACGCCTCCACCTACGAACTGTGGGTCCCGCTGCTGTCCGGCGGCGCCGTGGTCCTGCCCGACGCCCCCGACCTGACCGTGGAATCGTTGCGGCGCGCGGTGTCCGCGCACGGCGTGACGGCGGCCTGGCTGACCGCGGGCCTGTTCCGGCTCCTCGCCCACGACGCCCCGGATGCCCTGCGCGGCCTGCGCGAGGTGTGGACCGGCGGCGACGTCGTCCCACCGGCGGCCGTGCGGGCGGTCCAGGCCGCGTGCCCCGGCCTCGTCGTGGTCGACGGTTACGGCCCCACCGAGACGACCACGTTCGCCACGTCCTTCCGGGTGACCGGGAACGTGCCCGACTCGATCCCCATCGGCCGCCCGCTCGACGGCGTCCGCGCCTACGTGCTCGACCGCGACCTGCGCCCGTTGCCGGCGGGCGCGCCGGGCGAGCTGTGCCTCGCCGGACCCGGCCTGGCCCGCGGCTACCTCGGCCGTCCGGGCCCGACCGCCGACCGGTTCGTCGCCGACCCGTTCGGCGCGCCGGGGGAGCGGATGTACCGCACCGGCGACGTCGTCCGCCGCGACGCCGACGGCGACCTGGTGTTCCTCGGCCGCTCCGACGACCAGGTCAAGCTGCGCGGCTTCCGGATCGAGCCCGCCGAAGTGGAATCCGTGCTGGCCGCCCACCCTGCGGTCGCGCAGGCGATCGCGACGGTCCACACGGACGCCGCCGGCACCCGCCGGCTGGTCGCCCACGTCGTCGCCACACCGGGGCGCACCGCCGGCCCCGACGAGCTGCGGGCGCACGCCGCCGAGACCCTGCCCGAGTACATGGTGCCCGCGGTCGTCCTCGTGCTGCCCGTCCTTCCGTTGAACCGCAACGGAAAGGTCGACCGCCGGGCGCTGCCCGCGCCGGACGGCCCGATCCCCGCCCAGCGGGCGTACGTCCCGCCCGCCACCGTGACCGAACAAACCGTCGCCGAAATCTGGCAGCGGCTGCTCGGCACCGGCCGGGTCGGCGCGCAGGACAACTTCTTCGAGCTCGGCGGTGACTCGATCCTCAGCATCCGGCTCGTTTCGCGGCTGCTGGCCGAATTCGCCGTCTCGATGTCGCCACGGGCGGTGTTCGCGCACCCGACGGTGGCCCGGCTCGCCGCGGCGATCGACACCGTCGGGGCCGCCCGCACCGCCGCCGACCCGATCCCCGCCGCGCCCCGCGACCAGGCGCTGCCGCAATCCTTCGCCCAGCAGCGGTTGTGGTTCCTCGACGAGTTCGAGCCGGGCGGCACCGAGTACGTCACGAGCACGGCCGTGCGCCTGCACGGCGAGCTGGTCGTCGACGCGCTCGCCGAGGCGTTCACCGGCCTGGTGGCCCGGCACGAGCCGCTGCGCACCACGTTCGCTTCGGTCGACGGCCACGGCGTCCAGGTCGTGCACCCGCCGACCGCGGTGCCGGTGCCCGTCACGGACCTGAGCGACCACCCCGCCGACACGCGGGAAGCGGCGCTGGCCGAGGTCCTGCGGGCCGACGCCGAGGAGCCGTTCGACCTGCGGGAAGGCCCGCTGTTGCGGGTCAAGCTCATCCGGCTGGCCCCGCGGGAGCACGTGCTCACCGTGACCGTGCACCACATCGTCACCGACGGCTGGTCCAACGGCCTGATCGCCGAGGAGATCGGCCTGCGCTACACGGCCGCGCTGCGCGGCGAGGCGGCGGACCTGCTGCCGCTGCCCGTGCAGTACGCGGATTTCGCGGCCTGGCAACGCGGTCTGCTCGCCGAGCGGGTGCTCGCCGGCCAGGTCGCCTACTGGACCGAGCGCCTGCGTGACCTCACGCCGCTGGAGCTGCCCACGGACCGGCCGCGGCCGCCGGTGCGCACCACCAGCGGCGCGACCCGGGAACTGGTCGTCCCGGCCGCGGTGACCGCCCGGCTCGAGCAGGTGAGCCGGCAGCGGGGGACCACCCTGTTCACCACCCTCGTCGCGGCCTGCCAGGTGCTGCTCGGCCGCTGGGCGGGGCAGGACGACGTCGCCGTCGGCACGGTCACCTCCGGCCGCGAACGCGCCGAGCTGGAAAGCCTCGTCGGGTTCTTCGTCAACACCCTGGTGCTGCGGTCGCGAGTCCGCCCGGAGCTGCCCTTCACGGACTTCCTCGACGAGGTCAGCGCCGGCGTCCGCGCGGCGTTCGACCACCAGGACCTGCCCTTCGACCGCGTCGTCGACGCCGTCCAGCCCGGCCGGGACCCCAGCCGCACCCCGCTGTTCCAGGCGATGGTGGTGCTGCAGAACAGCCCGCGGGAACCGGCCCGGCTGCCCGGCCTCGAGGCCGAAGACGTCGTGCAGCCCGCGACCGCGGCGAACTTCGACCTCACCGTTGAGTTCCAGCCGGACCACGGCGTGCTGCGCGCCGCCCTGACCTACAACACCGACCTGTTCGACGCCGCCACGATCGACCGCCTCGCCGAGCACCTGAGCGTCCTGCTCGGCGGCATCGCCGAGAACCCGGCGCGGCCCTTGTCGCGGCTGCCGTTGCTGGGCGAGGACGAACGCCACCGGCTGCTCGGCGCGTGGAACGACACCGGTCGCGCGGTGGCGCCGGGCACGCTGCCCGAACGCGTCGAAGCCCGGGCCCGGCGGACGCCGGAGGCGATCGCGGTCGTCTCCGCCGACCACGGCACCCTCACCTACGCCGAGCTCGACGCCCGCGCCGAGCGGCTGGCCCGGGTGCTCGCCGCGCGCGGCATCGGCCCGGAACGGATCGTCGCGCTGGCCCTGCCCCGGTCGGTCGACATCATCGTCGCGCAGCTCGCCGTCCTGAAGGCGGGCGCGGCGTTCCTGCCGGTCGACCCGACCTACCCGCTCGAACGCATCACCTACATGCTCACCGACGCCCACCCGGCGCTGGTGCTCACCCTCGACGCCCTCGCCCCGCCCGTGCCCGACGGCGTCCCGGTGCTCTCGCTCGACGACCCGGCCGCGTTCGCCGCGGACCCGGACGTACGGCTCACGCCGCCGCGGCCGGGCAGCCCCGCCTACGTGATCTACACGTCCGGGTCGACCGGCCGCCCCAAGGGCGTGGTCGTCACCCACGCCGGGCTGACCGGCTTCGCCGACGCGGAGGCCGAGCACCTGCGCGTGACCGAGGGCGACCGGGTCATGGCGTACTCGTCGCCGAGCTTCGACGCCGCGGTGCTGGAGCTGTGCCTGGCCCTGCCCGCCGGCGCGGCGCTCGTCGTGGTCCCGCCCGGCCCGCTGCTGGGGGAACCGCTCGCCGAGTTCCTCACCACCCACGAGATCAGCCACACGCTGATCCCGCCCGCCGCGCTGGCGACCGTCCCCGAGGTTCCCCTGCCGCACCTGCGCACGCTCGTCGTGGGCGGCGACGCCTGCCCGGCGGAGCTGGTGGACCGCTGGGCCCCCGGCCGGCGGATGATCAACGCCTACGGCCCCACCGAGTCCACGGTCGTCGCGACGTGGAGCGAGCCGCTCGCCCCCGGAGCCGCGCCCCCGATCGGCCGGCCGATCCCGAACACCCGCGTCTACGTCCTCGACGACGCGCTCACGCCGGTCCCGATCGGCGTCGCGGGTGAGCTGTACGTCGCCGGGCCGAGCCTGGCCCGGGGCTACCTCGACCGGCCGGGCCTGACCGCGGACCGGTTCCCGGCCAACCCGTTCGGCGCGCCGGGGGAGCGGATGTACCGCACCGGCGACGTCGCCGGATGGACCGCGGCCGGGCAGCTCGAGTTCACCGGCCGGGCCGACGACCAGGTCAAGGTCCGCGGCTTCCGGATCGAGCTGGGGGAGGTCGAGTCGGCGCTGCTGCGCCACCCGGGCGTCACCGCCGCCGTCGCGGCCGTGCAGCAGGACGAATCCGGGCACAAGCGCCTGGTCGCCTGCTTCGTCGCGGCCTCGCCGGACGACCCGCCCGGCGCCGCCGAGCTGCGCGGGTTCCTGGGCCGGTCGCTGCCGGGACACCTGGTGCCCTCGGCGTTCCTGCCGCTGGCCGCGCTCCCGCTCGGCCCGAGCGGCAAGGTCGACCGGCGGGCCCTGCCCGTGGTCACCGCGACGGCCGAGCCGGCCGCCCGCCACGTCGAACCGGTGACGCCCGCCGAGCGCGTGCTCGCCGAGGTGTGGGCGCAGGTGCTGGGCCTGGACCGGGTCGGCACGGAGGACAACTTCTTCGAGCTGGGCGGCGACTCCATCCTGAGCATGCAGGTCGTGTCCCGGGCCCGGCAGGCCGGGCTGCGGCTGACCGCGAAGGACATGTTCCTGCACCAGACCATCGCGGCACTGGCCCCGCAGGCGACCGCGGTGTCCGAAGCGACCGAGCCCGACGGGCCGGTCGTCGGCCCGGTGCCGCTGACCCCGATCCAGGACTGGTTCTTCGCGACCAACACCGTGAACCCGCACCACTTCAACCAGTCCATGCTCGTCGACCTCGCCGACGGCTTCGACGCCGGCGCGCTCCGGGCCGCCCTGGCCGCGGTGTGGGCCCACCACGACGCCCTGCGGATGCGGTTCGAGCAGACCGCGGACGGCTGGCAGCAGCACAACGCCGGCCTCGACCCGGGACCCGAGCTGCGGCACCACGACCTGACCGCCGTCGCCGCGGCCGAACGCCCGGCGGCCCTGGAACGGATCGCCGACGCCGTCCACGCCGGTTTCGACCTGACCCGGGGCCCGCTGCTCGAAGCCGTCCTGGCCACCGCCGAACCGGGGTGGCGGCCGCAGCTCTTCCTGGCGGCGCACCACGTCGTGGTCGACGCGGTCTCCTGGCGCATCCTGCTCGACGACCTCGACACCGCCTACCGGCAGGCGCTCCGGCGCGCCGCGATCGACCTCGGCCCGCGGACGACGTCGTTCCGGGACTGGTCGCACCGGCTCGCCGAGCACGTCCGCGCCGGCGGGTTCGACGACGAGATCCCCTACTGGACGGGCCTTCCCGCCTCCGGCGCGCTGCCGGTGGACCACGACGGCGGGAGCGCCGGAACCGGCGAAGTCACCGTGGTCCTCGACGCCGAGGACACCAACGCCCTGCTGCGCTCGGCCCCCGCGGCGTACCGCACCCGCGTCAACGACGTCCTGCTGACGGCGCTGGCCTGGGCCCTGGCGCGGTGGACCGGCCGCGCGGACGTGTCGATCGCCCTGGAGGGCCACGGCCGCGAAGACGTCCTCGACGGCGTCGACCTGACCCGGACCGCCGGCTGGTTCACCACGCTGTACCCGGTGGCCCTCACTGTGGACACCGGCACGGACTGGCGGACGCTGATCAAGTCCGTCCGCAAGCAGCTGCGTGCCGTGCCGGGCAACGGGTTCGGCTACGGCGCGCTGCGCCACCTCGGCCCGCCGGACGTCCGGGAGAAACTCGCCGAGACCGGGCCGCAGCCCGGGATCTCGTTCAACTACCTCGGCCAGTGGGACGGCTCGGGGGCCGCCGGGACGGCGACGTCGGAGAGCCTGTACGCCGCCCAGCACGGTTCGCTCGGCCACGACCACGACCCGGCCGAGCACCGCCCGTACCTGCTCGACCTGGTCGGCGCGGTCCAGGACGGCGAGCTGGTGTTCTCCCTGATCCACGCACCCGATCGCCACGACCGCCGGACCGTCGAGGCGGTCGCCGGGGACTTCGCCGACGCCCTGCGGCAGATCGCCGCCGACAGCCGGGCTCCCGGCGGCCGGAACGAGCGCCGGTGACCCCGCCGCTGTCCCGGAACCGGGACTACCGCCTGCTGTGGGGCAGCCAGGCGCTGTCGGAGGCCGGCTTCGCCGCGTCGGTCATCGCGTTGCCGCTGCTGGTGCTCGCGGTGACCGGCTCGCCCGCGCTGTCCGGGCTGGTGCTCGGCGTCGACGCGATGGCCCAGCTGGTCGCCGGGCTGCCCGCCGGCGCGCTGGCGGACCGCTGGAACCGCAAGAAGCTCATGCTCGGCTGCGAGGCCGTATATTCGCTGGCGGTGGCGAGCCTGGTGGCCACCGTCTGGTGGGACGTCGTCAGCATCCCCCAGCTGATCGCGGTGGCGGCGGTGATGGGCTGCTGCCGCTCGCTGTTCGGCCCGGCCGAAGGCGCGACGCTGGCCCGGATCGTGCCCGCGGCCCAGCTGCCCACCGCGGTGGCGATGAACTCGGCGCGCGGCGCGCTCGGCCAGCTCTCGGGCACCGCGATCGGCGGGTTCCTCTACGGCCTCGCGCGGGCCGTCCCGTTCGCGTTCGACGTGCTCGCCCACACGATCTCTTTCGTGGCCCTGTGTTTCGTCCGGGCACCGCACCGCGAGACCGAGCCGGCCGCCGATCAGCACCTGGGCCGGGAGATCGTCGAGGGCCTGCGCTGGGTGTGGGAGGAGGTGCACGTGCGGGTCACCGTGCTCTGCGCGGTGAGCCTGAACTTCTTCTTCAGCGCCTACTTCATCGTCATCATCGTCCTGGCCAAGGACCGGGGGATCTCCTCGGGCGAGATCGGCGTGATGGCCGCGATGCTCGGCGTCGGCGGGGTGGTGGGTTCGCTCGTCGCGCCCTGGCTGCAGCGGCGGCTCAGCCCGTACGTGTCGATCGTGAGCGTCTTCTGGGTGCTCACCCTGCTGACCCCGCTGGCGGCCGTGATCCACGACGGCTACCTGATGGGGGCCCTGTTCGTCGCCATGGCCCTGCTCCCGCCGACCGCCAACACGACGATCGGGACCTACCAGCTGCTGCTCACGCCCGACCGGCTGCGCGGCCGGCTGACCAGCGTGATGGGCGTGATCGGCGGGGTGTCCGCGGCGACCGGGCCCGCTTTCGGCGGCCTGCTGGTTCAGGCCGTCCCCGGGACCGGGGCCGTCCTGCTGTGCACGGCGGGGATCGCGCTCGTGACCGTGATCGTCACCTGCAGCCCGACCCTGCGGCGGTTCCCGCGCAGCGACGCCCTCACCACCGGCGCGACCGCACCCCAGCCGGTGGGCGGCCGGCACCACGAACCACCGGGGCCGGCCGCGGCCCCGCACCCCACCGACGGCCCGACGACCACCGAGGAGACCCAGCCATGAGCACCCAGGACCTGTCCGGTGCACCCGCTTTCGCCTTCGAAGACCTCTTGGCGCGCTCGGCCGGGCTACGCGAACGTGGTGGCCCGGTGCACCACGACGAGGAGAGCGGGACCTGGCGGGTGCTCGACCATCCGTCCGTCTCGCGCGTGCTGTCCGACCCCGCCGCGTTCTCTTCGGATTTCAGCGGGCTCACCCCCGTCCAGGAGGACTTCGAGACCTTCCGCAAGGGCAACTTCGTCGGGATGGACCCGCCGGACCACCGCAAGCTGCGGACCCTGGTCACCCAGGCGTTCACCCCGCGGGTGGTGGCCGGGCTCGAGCCCCGGATCCGGGCCATCACCGGAGAACTGCTCGACGAGGTCGCCGGTGCCTCCCGGATCGACATCGTCGAAGCGCTCGCCTACCCGCTGCCGATCATCGTGATCGCCGAGCTGCTCGGCGTCCCGGTCGCGGACCGGCCGCTGTTCACCCGGTGGGCGCAGGTGCTGTTCGGCGGGGACCAGCTGGGGGAGTCGCCCGACATGGCCGACATCCAGCGCGCGCTGGACACCATCGCCCCGACCATCCGGGAGATGAACGCCTACATCCTCGACCACATCCGGCAGCACCGCACGCACCCGGGTGACGGGCTGACCAGCCGGCTCGTGCAGGCGGAGTTCAACGGCGAACGACTCGAGGATCAGGAGATCGTCGGGTTCGTCGCGCTCCTGCTGGTCGCCGGGCACATCACGACGACCGCGTTGCTGGGCAACGCCGTGGTCAGCTTCGACCGGAACCCGCTCGCCGCGGCCGCGTTGCGAGCCGACCCGGCAGGCTTGCCGACCGCGCTGGAGGAGGTGCTCCGGATGCTGCCGCCGTTCCCGGAACTGGGCCGGCGCACGACGAAGGAGGTCGAACTGGGCGGGCGCACCATCCCCGCGGACGCGATCGTGATGGCCGACCTGGCCGCGGCCAACCGCGACCCGGCGATCTTCGACCGGGCCGGGGAATTCGACGCCGGCCGGAGCCCGAACCCGCACCTCACCTTCGGCCACGGCATCCACTTCTGCTTCGGCGCTCCGCTGGCCCGGCTGGAGGGCCGGGTGGCGTTCGAGGTCCTGTTCGACCGCTACCGCGACCTCGCCGTCGCCCCTGACGACCGCGTCGAGTTCCAGAACCCGGCCGTGATCGTCAGTGTCAGACGGCTCCCGCTCGACGTCGTGCCCGCTTGATCTCACCAGGGGTTTCCGGCCGTTTCTTGGCCAGGCCGGAAAAGCTGCGCACCTGCGGGCTTTCCCGCGGGTGCGCGGTCTGCGGAGTCAATTCCAGGGCAGGGCCGGTTGCGTGTGCCTGGTGGCAGTTCGATGACGCCGGAGGACTGGTGACAGCACGTGGTTTGCCGGCTCGGACGATTGCGCGATTGGTCCAGTGGGCGCGGAATTCGGGCGAGGAGGTCGATGTCGATGACGCTGCGTTCGTCGGACCTCGATTGGGGATCGGAGTCTCGGCCGGTTGTAGTCGACCAGCCCGAACACCACCAGGGCGTATTTGCGCATGACTGCCCAGCGCCGCCTTCCGGGTCCGGCGGCGGCTTCCCCGCCGGACTGCGGTCCGGGACCGACCTCCACCAATGCGCGCCGCGTCCTTGCTTACCGCCGAAGGCGCGGCGTTCGCCCGCGGGCCGGTCCCGGCTTCGGATCGGGAGGGTTTCAGGCCGTGACCGGGACGACGACGACCTTGCCGTGCACCGCGCCCTCGGCGGCCCGTGCATGCAGCGCCGGCAGCTCGGGCAGCGGCACCCGTTCGGCGACGTCGACGCGCAGCTCGCCGCGGTCGACCAGTGCCACCAGCTTCGCCAGCTGTTCGGCGTCGCTGCGGACGAACAGGTCGATGCCGCGCACGCCGCGTTCCTCGTCGGCCGGAGCGGGCATCCACACCGTCGTGTTCACCACGACACCGCCCGGCCGGACCAGCGTGACGAGTGCGGCCAGCTCCGCCGGGTCGACCGGCGCGAGGTTGAGCACGATGTCGACCTGCTCGGTCACCGCCGCGGTCACCCCGGTGGTGGTGTGGTCGACGACTTCGTCGGCCCCGGCCGACTTGACCGCGTCGCGGCTGCTCGGGCTCGCCGTGGCGATGACGTGGGCCCCGGCGCCCTTGGCCAGCTGCACGGCGTACCCGCCGACCGCCCCACCGGCGCCGTTGATCAGCACGCGCTGCCCGGACTTCAGCTTGCCGTGGTCGAACAGCGCCTGCCACGCGGTCAGCCCCACCACCGGCAGTGCGGCCGCGTCGGCCAGCGGGACGCTGCCGGGTGCGGGCGCGAGGACCTCGGCCGGCGCGAGGACGTACTCCGCGGCGGCGCCGTTGCCGTCCATCGGCAGGAAACCGATGACTGCGTCGCCGACCTGGAGGCCGGCTACGCCGTCACCCAGCGCGTCGACCGTGCCGGCGACGTCGATGCCGGGAGTGTGCGGCAGTTCCACCGGGATGGGGCCCTGCATGAAGCCGCCGCGGATGTTGCCGTCGACGGAGTTGAACGACGTCGCGGCGACGCGGATCCGGACCTGCCCGGCTCCGGGAACCGGCTGCTCGACGTCCTCGTAGCGCAGGACGTCGGGGGCGCCGTAGTCGTGGAAACGCACTGCCTTCATCGGAGTTCTCATCTCTGCTGAGACTGTTTTGCTTCGAGTTCGAAGCAACTGCGGCCTACGCTACTGCTGCTTCGAATTTGAAGCAAGTGAGGTCGGTCACGGCTTCGGCAGCACGACCCGCGAGTCGCGGGGGAGGGGACGCGCCGAAGGTTCCCGTGATCCACACGGACCTCAGGATCGTGGCCGTGGGCTCGATCAGCCTGGGCCGGTTTGGCCCACCCTGACCACAGCCGGCCCGCCGGCGGCGCGGATGACCTCGCCGAGCCGGGCCGCATCGGCCGAGTCCGGCGCCGCGGTGAGGACCACTGCCATCAGGTCATCACCGGGAACGTCGAGCAGGGTGCCGTCGAGCGTGATGTCGCCACCGTCCGGATGCCGGAACGCGGCGCGATTCTCGTAGGCGGAGACCGTTTTCGGGGTGCGCCACAGGTCGTCGAACGGACGGCTCGTGCTCCGCAGCTCGTCGACGAGTTCGCCGAGCGACGTGTCGGCCGGGTAGCGCAGGTACGTGTCACGCAGCCGGGCGACGAGCACGGCCTGGAAACCGGCCCGGTGCTGCTCGGTTCGATCGATCTCCCCGCGTGCGTCGCAGAACGTGCGCCACGCGACGTTCCAGTCCCGGGCGGACCCGCTCGCCGTCCCGCCTCCCAGCGCCATCCACGCACCGTTGACGGCGATGACGTTCCACGCCGCGTCGGTCAGGAACGCGGGGGTGTCGTCGAACCGCTCCAGCAGCCGCATCGCCGCCGCCCCGGCTTCGCGCGGCACCTGCCCGTCGACCGCGGCATAACCGGCGAGTGCGCAGAGCCGCTCGTAGTCCGCCCGTCCGACCCGCAACGCGCGGGCGATGGCGGTCACCACGCCGGCCGACGGGTGACGCCGCCCCTGCTCCAACCGCCGGATGTAGTCCGCGGACACCCCGGCGAGCTCGGCAAGCTCCTCCCGCCGCAGTCCACGGACCCGCCGCCCGTTGCCCCGCGGCCCGCCGACCGGCAGCCCGGCGGCGGCGGGTTCGGTGTGCTCACGCAACCAGCGGACCGCGGACCCCAGGTCGGACAAGGACATGACGCAAGTGTGCAGCAGCGGAGCGTCCGCTTTCGCTCGACCCCTTCGAATTCAAAGCAGTAGGCTCCGGTCATGTCTGACGCACCACCGTCGCTCGACTCCGTGCAGCTGGGCGCCTACTTCGACCTCATCGAGGTGACCAGCCTGCTCCGGCACGCGGTCGAGCAGCAGCTGCGTGAGGCCGGCGATCTCAGCTACGTGCAGTTCCAGCTGCTGGCCCGGCTCGGGGACTCGCCGACGGGCAGCCACCGCATGACCGACCTGGCCGACGGCGTGGTCTACAGCCGCAGCGGCCTGACCTACCAGGCGGGCCTGCTCGAGAAAGCGGGCCTTGTGACGCGCGCCTCGTCTCCGGACGACGAGCGGAGCACCACCGTCACGATCACCGAGGCCGGGCGCGCGCGGCTCACCGAAGTACTGCCCGGGCACATCGAGGTGGTCGGCGGCCTGCTCTTCGAACCGCTTTCACGCGACGACGTCGCGACCCTCGCCGGCCTGTTGGCGCCGGTGCGAGACCACATGCGCTCGACGCCTCCCCGTTCGGCCGCGCCCCGCCGCCGCACGAAGGGAGGCTGAGGGCCCGGTCCCGGGTGGACGGCCGGCATCGAGTCGCCTGGGGACCGAGGCCAACTCGCTCGTCGGCGAGCTCCGGGCGCCCGCACGGCGTGGAGGGAGGTGAGATGGTCGCAGGGTGACGAGAAGTGCTGCGGAGTTCGGCCGCTGGTACGCGGACCGATGAGCGGAGCCGGACTCGATGAGGTGGTCGCACGGCGCAGCGGTTCCCGATCCGCTCAGGCAGCTGCCGCGGGGCTGGATTCGTGAACGTCGAGGTCACCGACAAACCGGCATGGCGTCCGGCCGAACGAGCGCCGTGGACCCGCATCCGGAGTTTCGATCTCCGTTCAACCCCGCTCATCTGCAGCAAAGACGAACGACCGCACATCGGCATGAGAGTGCGTCGCTCACAATTGCAGTAGAGGTGTAACAGTGTGCTTGAGAAGTCGCTTAATCGGTGGTGCGGAGTGACTGCCAGACCGCTGTATTCCGGTCCGACGCACTCAATCCACAGGCTCCGTCGATGTCGCGAACCTGTGCCCGCCTCTTCAGCTGTGTGGGGTCTCGTTCGCGTAAGGCTCGTCAGCCTGACCTGCTTGCTTAGTTGCCAGGCGATCGTCGATGACGTTGTGTCGCGACCTCGAACGCGCAAGCCTGGCAGCGGGTGAGGTGCGCCGACGCTCTGTTCTGGGCAGCAAGAGTCAGCTCGTCATCGACGAGGGCTGCGACGGCGTCCGGAAGCAGATGCGACTCGGGGAGCCCCCAGCCGCGAGGTGCCGCTTCGCGTCCCTCGTCGGATGGGTACGGGCGTTCAGCCTCCTGCTTCGGCTCTCTTCCAGTGGCGTCCTTTTTCCTCGCCGATTTCAGTTTTTTCTCGCGTCGCCTGTCCTGGACCGCCTTGATGCGGCGGGGAAGTCCCTCGATGAGGACGGCTGCGAGGGCGTCGGCGACCCAGAAGGGGCGTGAGAGTCGGGGGACGGCGTAGAGCTCGGCGACAAGTTCGGTGCGGCGTGGGTCCTGTTTGGGATAGAGCCTGACGAGGAGCCGGAGTACGAATCCGGGGGCGAAGCCGTAAAGGGCAAGGGCGACCAGCAGGGTTTGCCAGGAGGCGACGGCGTCGAGCAGCTTAGCCATCGGCCAACCCCAGGCGAGTGTTGCGGGCCTGCGTGGCGACTTCGACGGCGCGGGCCGCGGCCGCAAGCTCGAGCTGACCTTTGTCGGTCAACTCGTAGTACCGCCTTGGCGGCCGCTTCTCGGTGAGAGTGTTGGGGTCTTCCCAGCCATCGGTAACGAGGCCTTCGTTGAGGAAGCGGGTCAGCATCGGGTAGAGGACGCCGGAGGCGACACCGGAGACTTTACCGAGGGAGTAGCCCCAGTGGCGTCCATTGGGATCCTCCAGGAATGCAGCCGCCACGCGGGCGAGCGCCTTCGTCCTCTTCATATCGCTAATCCTACATAGGTAGCCGCCCTAAAGCTATATAGGTAGCTGTGGTCACGCGAGCTCGTCGACATGGGTGCTCGCCCTGCAGCCGCCACCGCGCGGTCCTTCCGTACCGGCAGACGGGTGGCGCCGAACATCCGCTCGTCGGCATGTGCGGACGTGCGCGCACGGTCTACCAGGTCAGCAGGATTTTGCCGAAGGCGGTGTTGTCTTCCATGCTGCGATTTGTCAAGGCTTGGGGTCGACGCCGGATCCGGGGTCGGGGCCTGCCGGAATCCGAAGTTGCGTGCGCACGGCGATGTAGTACTTCTTTTGGTTGTTCATCAATTCGGTGTGCACTGGCTTCCAGGTTTCATCGTGAGGCGTGACTTTCCGCAGTGCGAGCTCTCTGAGGTAGTACACCCCGCGTATCACCTGCCTGCCTGCCTCGATGACTTCGGGTGTTCCAATCAAGGCAACCTGCTCGAAGTCGCTACGCATCTTGGCATGCAGCTCATCGAACCGATCCCGCGATTTGGCGGTTGCCTCCTCCGTTTCGCCATGCGACAGCAACTGTGACAAACGTGCTGCGCCGTCTCGCCCGTCCCTCGCCGAGGCGGCGAACGACGAAAAAACTGCGAAGGCAGGCTCATCCCACCGGTAACGAAGTTTGCGTCTATCGGCCCAGTAGGTCAGAAGGCCGTTGGCGACGAAGCCAAAGACAGCACCGACAAGAACAGTAACTACGGCCGACAGGTTCACTCGGACCCTCCTACGAGTACCGATAGGTGCAACACGACAAGCGCCGATTCCGGTCTTCGCCGCTTAGGTCTTCCGCCATGCTTCGGGCCTGCCTCTGCGAGCGAACGTGTGGCGGTTTCGTGGCGCGTCGGCGGCCGGGCGTCACCACAAGACGGCTGCCACAGCGGCCGCGACAACGGTGACGGCTTCCGCGAGCACCAGCTGACGTTCACTCCAGCGGAGTCGGGTCGGCGCCACCTACTGTTACAGCCCCATCGGAAGGATGAAATCCGTACCGGCTCGAAGCACGGTCCTGCAGTCGAGGGCACCCCGAAAGACCGCGAGCCCCGTTGAACGCATGCTCATCGGCATGAGCGCGCGATCGCGGCAGCGCGGTCAGCGGCAAGAGAGTGTACTGCGCTACCGCCCAATTATCCGATGGGCTTGCCGGCTTACGTTGACTGCCGATCGGTGGGCGGTTGCACCGCTCCGGCCACATCGTAAGAGGATCTTCGGCAGCGACGAAATCCTCGAAGCGATGCAGGCCCGAGCCTGCCGAAGCCCGAGCGGCTCCCGCCGTATCAGGACTTTCGTTGCTCCCGTCGGACCATGTAACGCCAAAGGCCCGCAAAGAACAACCAAGTAAGAACAGCCCCCACCACCGCACTGATCACATTATCCGTACGGAAGCTCCACTGATGCAGACCAGCCTTCACGAGCAGGTCGACGACGAACGCGACCACCAGAAGCAGCAGGAACGGCCACCACGCCAGTGTCCGAAAATATCCGCGCCGCACGATGTTCTCGACATCCACGCCCGCCCCCTTCACTCGCACGAGGCAGCCCGAAGACGCACCAGAGCCCTGCCCACTCTGGTGCGCTCACGCAGGAACACGACTCCGACAACGGCGAAGAAGACGACACCGAGCAAGCCAAGCCAACCACCGGATACCGCCTTGAGCACGCTGAAACCGGCAGCCAGCGAGAGGGCGATCAGCGTGCCCTTCCGACGGCGACGGTGCTGCGCCAGCTGGTAGACCCCCAGCCGAATCGCCGCCGCGCACAGCTGAGGATCGTCCGGCACTCGACCGGTGCGACTGGCCCGGGCAGCGCCGCGGAACTGCTGCCAGGTCAGATCGCTTCCGGCAGCACGCCACATCTCGCGCTCCGAGCGGGCGGTTGCCGGCCCCATCATCGCACCGAACACCATGCCCGCTGCGACGCCGATCACCGTCACCACCCACCACGGGGCTTCGGGCAACGACACCGTCGTCACCACCAGCACGATGCCCGCAGCAAACCCCGCTCCGGACATCACTCCGATCTTCCACGCCCGCCAAGATCCCCCTCGCGTCCCCATTCATCCATCTTCGCCCCATCCGGGTACGACCGCCCAACGACTACGCCCTACGGCCCATTCGGAAGATGGTGCCCAGGTCAAAGCGCTGTGCTGCTCAGGCCTGGTCTGAGATCATCGCCCCGGTGGGGAGACGGCTCGGGCATCGCGGCAACGACCAGGTCGCTGAGGTGCAGTGGCGCGCTATCCGCGACGACGTCGTCCGGGTACGCGCACGAGGCACCGGCTCGTCGCCGGCCGGCAGAGTTTGTGGCGAGCCTGGAGGACGTCCTGTTCCGCCACGCCCCCGGGAGTACCGGCCCGAAGCCGAGACGATCACTCCGCGGTGCCCGAGGCAACCTCCGAACCCGACTTCCTCCGCATCGTCCACGACGGTTGCCCACCTCTTGTATCTCCGCGAAGGGGACCTGCTGCAAGAACGCCGGCCGGGGTGCGGTACCGGGGGCGCCACCGGGTTCGGCCTCGGCACATTGAACAAGGCTATAGGTTCGCCCTACAACAAGTAGCCATTCGGTCTCCTGGTCCGGGTCGGTACCAGCCCGGGCCAGGAGCCGGACCGTCGATCGGAGGGGTGACTGCGGTGCCGGCGAACCGGAAGAGGACGTATCTCGTCAGCGGGCTCTTGGCGCTGGTCGCGGTGGTGTGCGCGGTCGTCGCGGCGACCGCTGGGCCGGCTTACCTGCAGTACGTGGCGATCGGTCCTTCTGCGCGGCCCTCGCTTGCCTGGTCCCCCTGTTGTCCCGCCGGGCGGAGTGACGGGGACGATCTCGCTCCCGATGGTCGTCAGATCAGCAGGAGCTTCGCGATGTGGCCCGTCGACGCGGGTCCTCGTCGTACCCGAAGAACGAACAGCGCGAGGTGGCGCCTGGAGAGGCGGGGTGCCAGGCGCAGGACTTCGGCAGTCCGCTCGTCGACATGACCGGACGTGAACGAGCGATCAGCGGCATGTGCGGACGTCTCAGCGGCGTCCGCGTTGTCTTACTGCGGCTCGGGTGAGAACGACGCGGGCACTGTCCTGCGGGATCGTGGTGCCGGCACCTTCATGTTCATGGTGGTGCTGCACTACTCGCCGGACCAGCGCGCAGAACGGAGCCGCAACCCTGCACCCGGCCGGAGCAGTGACCGTGGGAACGTGTGGTCGTAAAGTAACCGCGATGTGAAGGAACGAAAAGCGATTTCGGACAGCCGCGCTAACGACCAGGGCAGGGCCATGACGCCGTCTGCTGGCGACCTTCCACCGTTGACGCGGGAGAACGGCTTAACCTTCGAAGTTCTGCGATCAAGCACAGTCGTGTGGCTGGCGGTCGTCATGGTCGTGATCGGCGTCGGTGCTGCGGCGTCGCTGGTGCTTGCTTTTGGAAGGGGTGACCCGCGGAACAGCCTGGAGGCGATCAAGACCGCTGGCACAATAGTGGTCGGCTCCGGTGGTGCGGTCGCCCTGTGGCTCGCGGTTCGCCGCCAGCGGACTGCGGAGCTGGCCATCGCACAGAAGGATCGCGAGCTGCGGCAGAAGGACCTCGAGCAGGCGCACACCGCCCGCGAGGCGGTGGAACGGCGGGTCACCGAGCTGTACACGATGGCCGCCGCCCAGCTCGGCTCCGAGCACGCGCACGTGCGGATCGCGGGCGTCTACGCACTGGAACGCCTTGCGCAGAGCAACCCTGATCAGCGCCAGGTCATCGTCAATCTGCTTTGTGCCTATTTGCGCATGCCTCACATCACCGATGACACCGGTTCGACGGATCCCGACCCGGACCGCGAACTGCGCGGAACTCAGGAACGACAGGTTCGGCTGACGGCCCAACGCCTCCTGGCCGCGCACTTGCGGCGAGACCAATCGGGTGACGGGTTCTGGCCTGACATCACACTGGACCTGGTCGGCGCCACTCTCTTCGACTTCGACCTCGACCGCTGCCGTCTGCGCGGCGCCACATTCGACGGTGCCCTGTTCGACGGTCGCGCTGAGCTCAGTCTGGCCGAGTTCACCGGCCCGGTGTCGTTCGACAACGCCCGGTTCACCGGCGGCGCCCGGTTCATCAACACCGTGTGGGCGGAGTCCGCCACCTTCACACGGGTACGGTTCGACCGGGAAGTCAACTTCGAAGAAGCCACATTCCGGTCGAACGCCACCTTCGACTCAGCGCAATTCGAGAAGACCGCCGACTTCGGCGGTACGCGATTCGACTTCGTCTGGTTCGACGACGCGCACTTCGTGAAAGCAGCAATTTTTGACGGTGCGCGGTTCGCGGGCCGTGCTCAGTTCGGTGCCGACAAGTACACCGCACCCCAATTCGACGGTCGAACCTTCTTCCGTGCCGCGCGGTTCGACCAGCACGTGGTTTTCAGTGGCGCTCGGTTCGCCGAGACCGTCTTGTTCGACGACGCGGTCTTCCACGAGTTCGTCGGTTTCAACGACGCGGTTTTCGCGGACAGTGTGATCTTTACCGAGACAAAAATGCTTGCCGAGGCGAGGTTCCGTAGAACCCGCTTCGACGGCCAAGCTCTGTTCGGGGGTTCTGAGTTCGGCCGACATGCCAACTTCGACAACGCCCTGTTCGGCGGGGAGGTCAGCTTCAGCAAGGTGACGTTCACCGGCACCGCCACCTGCGAGGGCGCATATGCCCGCCTGGATGTGGACGACCTCCGCATCTGGCCAAACGCCTGGCTGCTCGCCACACCGCCGACCCCGGACATGAAACGGCTGCCTGACCTGCCTGGCCGCTGGGGCCGCCTGTACGACCGGTAACGACCTCAATCCCTTGACCCAACCAGATATGGTCCCGAGGATGTGGCCGACGGTGGCGCCGAACGTCCGCTCATCGGCATGAGCGCGCGCTGGGCCTGCGGAGCGCTCTTGTCGTGACCGTTGGCTACAGTGCAGGTCATGGCCGACGGTCTGCATCGTGTCCTGATCGGGATGGCTGCGAACCCGGCTGCCCCGCTTGATGTTCTGGTGCGGCTCACGGCTGTTCGAGCCGCGGCGGTGGAGATCGCGTGGCGGCAGCGGGATCTGCCGGACACCGTGGTGGAACGACTGCTGGACAGCGGCGATCCGACCATCGCGCTGGCCTTGGATTCGCCAAGCCAAGCCAATCCGAGACGACCCGGCAACGGATCGCGGCGCACCCGGACGTCGAGGTCCGGTGTGCGCGCAGCAGATTCGTCGAACACTCCATCCGGGCCGGCACTCGGGTCATGCCCGATGACCTCGCCGGATACGCGGGTCCGGGCGGACTCGTCGGGCTTGCCGATCACGAGGACCCCGTGCTGCGCGCGGCGGTCGCCAGGACGTGGGACGCCATGCCGGTCGCGTTGCGGCGGGAACTGCTCGCCGATCCTGATCCGCGTGTCCGCAAGGCCGCGGCGGGCTTTCCGCACCCGCCTGCCCCCGCCGATATGCACGCCGGGCTGCTGGTCGACGACGCCACCCGTGGCGAGGTGGCGTCCTACGCCGCGCTGACGGCACAGGCGGTGCGGAGTGTTCGGCGGGCGACGAGGAGTTGCGCGCCGAAGTGGCGATCAACCCGACCCTCCCAGCCGAGGCCCGCGACCGGCTGGCGGAAGACCCGAGCCCGTACGTGCGCTCACGTGTCCTCCTCCGCGAAGGCCTGCCGGAGGACCGCCGCAGACGATTGCACGCGGCATTGCTCGCCGAACGGGAGGACGCGTTCGGCGAGGTCACGATCGCCTTGACGGTGCTCGACCACGACGAGCCCTCCTGGCTGCCCGCCCGGCCGCTCGCCGAGCGCATCGCTTACCTCGACTCGCCGATCCCGTGCTTCCGGCGGTGCGCCGCGAGGTCTGCGGACCTGCCCGCGGACGTGGTGCGACGGCTCCACACTCACGAGGACGTCACGGTGCGGCGGATCGTGGCACGCCGACCCGATACACCGGCAGATGTGCTCGAACGCCTGGTCAGCGAACACGGCGAGAGTCCCAAGGAGCGGCCAGGTCACACGGAGCACCCGAACTTCCCGACGGAGGCTTTCGCCGGACTGGCGAAAGCCGATGACCCTCGTCGACGCGTACTCGCCACGGAAGACACCGACCTGCCGGCCGAGTTGATCGCGGCCCTGGCACAGGACACCGAGGCGTTCGTGCGCGCTGCCGCCGCTCGTCATCGGCGCATCCCCCTGCCATTGCTGGAGATCCTGCTGACCGATGACTCTCTCGAGGTCGTCAAGGCAGCTGGTGCGAACCCGGCGCTTCCCGCCGACCGCATGCGCGCACTGCTCGACCGAGCCGGACTGTAGCGCCGGGATCCCCGCCTGGCTCGGCAGATCGTCGTCTGCGCCGTACATGCCCGCTATTCGGCACGGGCTCGGCGTGACGCGCGAGGGGCCGCACGGTCATGGCCGTCATCGCGATCGAGACCGCCACCACCGGAGTCGGACTCCGGGTGCGGTGACCAGTGCAGCGGCCGCATACCCTCCGGCCGTCAGGGCCAGCAGCGACACGGCGTTGAGCTGTCCGTCGCGCACGTCGAGGTCAAGCCAGAGCGGATCCAGCAGATGCCACATCGCCACCACGGGAACGGGAGCGAGCAGGGCGACCAGCCCCGCCCGTTCCAACCTTGCCGCCCACAGCAGCGGCCAGGCCGCCAACGCCCCGGCCGGCAACCCCAAGACCACGATGCTCAAGGCCCCCAGCTCGGCGCGTGACAGGGCCGCGTCCAAGGAAGCCGTCTTCATCACCGTCAGCCAGACCAGCCCCAACCCTCCGCCCACCACCGCGGCCGCCCCACACCGCCGGGCTCGCCGTTGCCTGCTTGGCCGGGGCCCCGCCGGCACGCCATGGTGATCATCCACGCCGAGAACGGTAGGCCGTTCCCGGCCTGCGGCACCATGAGTAGGACTACCCGATCTCTCCTGGACCGGTCTCCGGACGCGACCGTCCGCCCCCGGCAATGCTCGATCAGCGGCATGATCGAACGTCGACGGCGTTGGTGTCGCCCCCTGTCAGCGCCAGGCAGCCGCGCGTGATGATCGGCGCCGAGAACGCGGCCTGCGCCGGATCGGTGAGTAACGGCAGCACGGTGTTGAGCTCTGCCAGACAGGACGCGATTGCTGCGCGTCGCCACGCTCCGAGCCGACCGCCGCTGGACAACCACGAACTGATGCAACCCGCGGTGTGAGCGTCGAGCAGGACCATGTCGATGGCGGCGATTTCAGCACCGCGTAAAGTAGGCGGAAAGGGTGCGCGCACGTGCGCGTCCCATAGCCGTGCAACCTCGTCTGCCGCCACAGTGGCCTCCCGCCGAGCAGCGGGCAAGCGCGCCGCTGCCCTGACAGCTCTCCGACGAATCTCATCATGAGCGCGCGATCACGCATAGTAGTCGAGCGTGTAACGCCGATGGAGCCCGGCGCGACTAATCAGCACGCCTACGCGGAGGAAATTGGTCCGGGCATGAAGTGTGGGGGAACAGAGTGACCGACCTTATCGAGGCAAGCGCCGGTGAACACTCCGTGCTTGACGTCGTTTTCGTGCACGGCCTCGACGACGACACCCGCAAAGCTGGTCAGGCAAGTCGAACACGACGTTTTGGCCCGAGTGGTTGGCCCAGGACGTCCCCGGGCCGAGCGTCTGGTCACTCGGCTACGACGCGGCTTCGAGCAGCCACACCAGCAGCGAACGACTCCACGGCTCCGTCCACTCCGGCACCCTGGCCTGCCGCCATGACCTCGCCGACGCCGAAGCCACATTCGGCGGGCATCATTCCACTACCAAGATCCTCCGGTCCAACGTGCGCCGTGTACAACAGGAACGTCAATGAACGGAAACGCGCCTGCACGAGCGAAGTGGCTTACGCGCGCTCATCGGCATGAGCGAGTGCCTGCCTGGCACAGCGGCGGACTCGCGGCATTTGAGGTTGGTCGGCGTGGAGCGGCCGCGGTCCCGAAGATCACCGCAGCAGGCCGGACTTCGTGCTCACGGTTCGCCTCCCGTCCGGGTTGTCCGGTGTTCGCGTGTGCCGGGATGATGCTCGGGTGAGACGGGGAACGTCCCGGGGGCGCGGGTCGTGGCGCTCGGAGGTTTCCTGGGGCTGGTGGCGATTCTGGCCGCACTTGGTGTCGCTTTGAAGACCGGCGATCTCGCGACCACAGCGAACTGGGCCCAGCTCTTGTCGGTGGTCTTGGCCATGCCGACGCTGGTGGTTCCCTTGTGGCTGTGGTGGCGCCGGAGCGCGAGACCGCCGGCGGGAGCCGTGGTGGGGATGGGCGGCGTGAAAGACGTGCTGGCCGGGCTGGTGGCGGATCAGTGGCGTGGGGAAGCCAAGCTGCGGTCGCTGGATGTTCCCCACCCGATTCCGGTGCGGTGGCGCGTCACTCACGAACACGACGTGCTGGATCACCATGCCAATCTGCCTCCGGCGGCCATGCTTTTCGCCGCGACCAGCGAAGACATCGGCACGTTGACAGCGAAGTTCCGGACGATGCGGCGACGCCGGCTGGTCGTCCTCGGTGGTCCTGGCAGCGGGAAGACCACTCTGGCCGTGCAGCTGCTTCGCGGGCACGGACACGAGGATGAACCGGTGCCGGTCCTGTTGTCGGTGGCCGGCTGGGACACCGTCGCCTTCCCGCGGTTGCACGACTGGATCGCCCTCCGGCTTTCCGAGGACTACCCGGCGCTGCGTGCACCCGATTTCAGTCCGGACACGCCGCGGATGCTGGCTGTCCGACGCCAGATCCTGCCGGTGCTGGACGGTTTCGACGAGCTACCAGAGCCGGCCAGGGCTGCGGTGATCACGGCGCTGAACCGGTCCATGGACGGTGATGACCAGCTCATCCTCACCAGTCGCACCACCGAGTTCACCGCCGCGGTCGGCGCCGCCGGTGTCCTGGTCTCGGCGATGGTCATCGAGCCTGACCCGCTTGAGCCCGAAGCCGCTGCCGACTACCTCCAACGATGTCTGCCCCAGCCGCGCCTGCCCGGAGAGGAATGGGGGGAGATCCTCGCCGGTTTGCGTTCGAGGTCCGGAGCGGGCGCTTCCGCGGCTGTGGCCGAGATCGCGGCCACGCCACTCGGGTTGTGGCTGCTGCGCAGCGTCTACCTCACCCCCGGAGCCGACGCCGGAAGACCCGACGCGGCCGAGCTGCTGCCGTCCGGCTCGTTCACCACGGTGGCAGCCTTGCGAGCCCACCTTTTCGACCTTCTCATTCCCACACTCATCAGCACGCGCCGCCCCGGCGAGGACCCGGCAACCCTTTCCTGCCCCGCCGTCATTGGGACCCGGCGCAGGTTCGGGCCTGGCTGGGGTACATGCCTGGATCGATGCCCAGCTCGCGGGCGACCTCGGAGATCGTGCGGCCGGAATCGATCACGCGGTGAGCAGCCTCGACCTTGTACTCCGCCGGATACGACCGGCGCTTGCGAGGAGGCATGAAGACATCCTTCCAGCAGGACAGCTGGTCCTGCTAACTCGGTGTCCACTACCCGGGGGAACCTCAAGCGGCGGCGTCGTCCGCGTTCGGTGCGATCACCGGTGGTGTCGGTGGCAAGATCTCGAAGGCGATCAAGGCCGTCAAGCGCTTCGGCGGCAAGATCGACCACGTGAAGCAGGCCGGCCATATTCGCGGAACGACCGAGTACGCGAACCGGATCAAGACCCGCAAGGGTGAGAACTCCGCGTTCTTCTTCGGACATCGTTGGGCCAACTTCCGTACCCGGCTCGGAGCGGCGTTTGGCCGGGCGGCGAAGAACTCCCCGCACATCCGTAAACTCAGGTGCCCTATCCCGTCGGCCGGAGCCGGTGGGGGCAGCGGCAGTGGACAGTACGGGTGAGCCACGGTAAGCAGGGAATGCACGGTTCACCGTGGCATTAGGGACAGGCGATCGCATGGAAGAGTTCCCCGGCTACGCGCGCCGGGCATACGGCGACTTGCGGAAGCCAAACTATGGCTTCTTCTCGCAGGCACTGCGTGATCGGCCCTGGGAACCCTTGGTGGAACGGTTACGAAGGTTCTTACGTGTGGAGGACTGGACCGACCGTGAGGACGATGTCAGTTTCTCGTACGAGATGCAGGTGGGTCGGAGTTCACCGGCCTGGTCTCTGTGGTTGTCGGCGGTGGGGCCGTTCGCGTTGTTGGCCTACAGTTCGACGGGCGGGGAGTTGCTTCGGTCCGATGTGGTCGTCGACGTCGGTCCGGAGGCGCCCCCGGAAGGAACAGAAGTCGTTACATTGCTCCGGGACGCCGGTGTTCGCTTGCTGAGCGCAGACGAGGTCGAAACGACGGTGGACGGCTTCCGTCCGTGGGACGGCCGCTTTCCTGTTTCCTTGTTCGTGGTGCTGTTCGGCGATACAGACGTTCCGTGGTGGCACGCGTCGTAGGCCGGGAAATGATCGTCCATGGCGGCCCGCGTCCGGTGTTTCGGGCCGCCATGGGGTGGAAGACACCTCGCCGTCCGAGGGATGTTCGCGGAGCACAAGAGCTATAAGTCAGGCGGCCGAGACATGTCCAACCCGCTGTCGGGGCAGGCAAGACGGCGCCCGCTCGACCGCGGCCGTGGGCGGCGTGGCGGCGCGATCGGAAGATGTGGAGATGCTAGGCGGGCGAGGCGGTGTCCGTGTCGGCGCCGTTGTCGGCCTGGCGTTCGGTGCGTTCGGTTCCGTGCCAGTCCAGGCACAGCACGGTGGCGTCGTCCTGGAGTTGACTGCGGCAGGCGTACCGCACCGCCCTGGTCACCGCCCGCACCGCTTCGCGGGCGTGGAGCCCCGCGGTGTCGCGGATCACCGCGGGCAGGTCGACGTCGGCGGCGTCGCGTTCGAACATGCCGTCGGTGATCAGCACCAGCCGGTCACCGGGGCGCAGGTCCAGCCGTTGCACCTGGTACTGGTGCGGCTTGAAGCCGAAGAGCAGGTCGACCTCCAGCTCGATCGGCTCCACCACACCGTCACGCAGCAGCAGCGGCGCGGGATGTCCCGCGTTGACCAGCTCGACCCCTCCCGTGTGCAGGTCCACGCGCAGCAGCAACCCAGTCGCCACTGACATCTCGCTGCGGTCCAGCATTGCCTGGTTGGCTTGGCGGGCCTGCTCCGCCAGGTCACGACCGGCTCGGCGGGCTCCGCGCAGCGCCCCGACCAGCAGGGTCGCGATCAGTGCCGAGGTCACATCGTGACCCACGGCGTCGGTCATCGACAGGTGCAGGGTGTTGCGGTCCACGGTGTAGTCGTAGGTGTCGCCGCCGATGTCGTCGGCGGGCACCAGGGCGCCGGCGACGGTGAACTGGGCGGCCTCGCAGCAGGACGCCGAGGGCAGCAGCTGGTGCTGGATCTCCGCGGCCAGGCTCATCGGGGTGGTGCGCCGGCCGACGAGGTAGCGGTCGGTGAAGCGGCGGTCGGTGATGATGACGTACGCCAGTGCGTGCGCGGCTTCGCTCAGGTGCGCTAGCACCTTCTGGTCGCAGAAGGGCACGGTCACCTCCAGGACACCGATGCAGTCGCCGCGGTTGGTCACCGGCAGCACCACCCGCGCCCCGTCGTCGTTGCGTTCCTGCCAGGGCTGCTGGGTGCGCAGCACCCCCTCGTAGTCGCTGTCGCGCAGTTCGACCGGCTCCGGGTCGCGTCCGTCCGGGTCCCGCGCGGTCGAGGTCAGCCGCACCAGGTGTTCCTCGACGAGATCTACCAGCAGGAAGGAGACGTCGAAGGCACCCAGTCGCTTGGCCAGGTCGCGCGCGACGACCTCGACCGACTCCACCGGCGGTGCGCTCTCGGCCGCCGCCAGCACATCACCCGGTCCCAGCACCCCACCGTCCACAGCCACCTCCGACCAGTGCGAGCTCACACAACCTCATCATCCACACCGCCCCGCCGCAGCGCGAACGAGGTGTGGTGCGACGGGGTTCACCGCGGCCGCCGCTGACGACGGGACCGATCCTGCCCCGGCGCCGGAATGTCAGTGCTGCTGGTCGGGTCCTCGCGCTGCGATGTCCGCGGCCTCCCGGGCCGCCCAGGCCGGCGCAGGTGCACGAGGAGGCCGTCCAACCGGTCACGGTCGGCTCGGGCGATACCGCGCATCTCCTCGACCGCCGCATCCGTAACGCGAGCGAACTCGACCTGCGCCGCAGCCACGACCGCGAGTGCCGCGACACGCTCCCCGGCGTGGCGGCCGCTCACGCGGCATCCCGGGCAGCGGAGAGCCGCCGGGCCGCGGCGGCCTGAGCGGCGAGCAGGTCCCTACCGCGGGCCTCGGCGACGACACTCTCCGCGGTACCGACCGCGATCTGGTGCGCCAGCGTGCGCTGCTTGGTCTCGGCCAGCCGCTCCGGTACACCTGGGTCGGTGATCCGGTCCCGCTCGGGACCACCCTCGGACGGCTCGGTCATGATCACCACGTTTCCTGTCGCGTGGGCAGCGCGTGTCCCGTGTCGTTCACCGTGTCGGCTCGTCGGGTGTCAGGCGCCGAGCCGGTTGTAGATGCGCCCGGCCAGCGACGCGGCCAGCTGGTTCACCGCGCCCAGCGGGTCGAGCTGGGCGAACTGCCCGAGCAGCTCCGCCGCCGCGTAGGCCTCGGCCTCCGACAGCACGGCCGCGCACCGCTCCCGCCGGCCCCGCTCCAGCAACCGTGTCAAGGCTTCGGCGTATTCGGCCATGTCACGCACTCCGACCAGGCCGTATCGCTCGTCCAGCGGGCTCTGCTGCGTGATGTCGTCGCTCATGGCCCTGCGTGCTCCTCGTCACCCGTTCGACTGTCTTCAGAAAATCTATGCCGCCCGGAGTAGACATTCAATGACCGACGTGTGTAGTGTTCTGCTCATACCGAGAGAGACAACGTCAAGCAGGCGCGGGAGATGACGTAACTACCCGCGAGGTGAGACAAGACGGTCAGGCAGCACGGAGCCGATCAAGGGAACAAGGTTTCGGCTGGTGACCGGGAGCAGTACTCCAGGACCGGGTCGTGAAGAAGGTTCGACCGAGCAGTACCGGTCCGGAGTGGACGTGTAGGACGCGGGCAGAGGACGTGTGCCCGTGAAGCTGAGTATGTACAGCAGTTGCGGTATCGCTAGGTGAAGTTCAGCAAGATCAGTAGTTGTTGTGTGTAAGTGCAGTGGCAGGACATGTCAGGTGGCCGGGGCCGATCAGTGAACGGGGCTCCGGGCAGTGACCAGCGGCGTCAGCGTGCTGGGACCGATCGGTGGAAGGGTTCCGGCAGTGATGTCCGCAGCAAGCGAAGTAGCAGTGGCAGTAACTGGTAAGTGGAAAACACAGGAGAGAAGGGAACGGGAGCATCATTGGATCGCCCGCAGCGGCCAGGCAGTAGTGCTGCGCGGGTGCCGCAGTTCCATCGAGTTCGGAGGTGGTGCTCGGTCACGAGTAAGCGATCCCCGCACGATCCGGTTTTTCGTCGGATGCGGGTGCAGGACGCTGGCGGTCGCGCCGGTTGACAATGGTGAAGATCCCTATCCTTGAGGACCCCGGGTGCCGCGGTGGCACCCGGGGTCCTCTGTGACGTGGAGGCGGAATGATCCCTGATCAGCAAGGCCCGGTCACGTCCAGCGGGGCCGGCAAGTTCGATGACGAGCAGTACCCCGGTTACACGATGGGCCGGGCCGCCGACATGCTCGGCACCACCCAGGGTTTCCTGCGCAGTCTCGACGAAGCCGGTCTGATCATTCCGCAACGTTCGGCGGGTGGGCATCGCCGCTACTCCCGGCACCAGTTGCGGTTGGCCGCGCGGGTGCGGGAGCTGGTCGATGGGGGTACCGCCATCGACGCCGCCTGCCGCATCATCACTCTCGAAGACCAGCTCCACGAGGCTCAGCGCCGCAACGCCAAGCTTCCCGTCGGCGGCTGAATTCCCGAGTCGGCACGCGGCCCTGGCGCCGTGTGCCGATCGACAGCCCAAGCCACAATCGTCCTTGGCCATCGCGCGGACGGTCCGACCATCGGCGCCTGTTACTCGCCACCGCACCCCGATTAGACAAGGCCTGATGGCGTCGCGCGTGCCAGCCGACCCCGACCTGAGCATCTCCACTCTGCATGGATTCCTTGTCGCGGTGGCCCAGGTACCGCGACGGTGGCAAGGCGGCGGTCAGGGCTGCTTTGAGGTCCAGCGCAGCGCAGTGCCTGGTGCAACACCGTGATCAGCTTTTCGTCGTCGGCGTAGGACGCGGTCTCGCCGATCGGCAGCCAGAGTTCGCTGTCAGTGCTGTCACCGCAGATGCGGGAGACCAGGATTCCGGTGTAGGACACGCCGGTGTGGTCGGCGGTGTCCGTCGACGCGTCGATTCCGGTGGACTGGGGGTCGAGGGTGACGCTGCGGTGTTGGGAATGCAGGGTGACCCGTCGCGGATGATCGGTCATGACGGTGCAACTTCTTGTGATGGCGGCGGACGAGAAGGTGGCGGGCTGCATGCTTGGAATGAAGATCGCGTCGGCGTTCCCGCTGGTTACAGCGGTTAGGGGCGACCGCAAGTGTTTCCCCCTCGCGGGGGAGGGTGCTGTCTGCCGAACATCGTGTGCGAAAGGAACCATCGCGACGTGCTCGGAACTGTGGGCAAACGAGCAATATCGTGCCGTTATGAACGCTGCCGTACGGGTAAGTGGGGGGCCCGGGGCCGGATACAAGCGGTCGGACGGCACTCGTCACGATCAGCCGGTCTACCCACGCCATAGGCGCCGACACTCGTTCACTCGGTCGAGTGATAAAGCTTGATCATTTGGGTGACGCTTTGTGTCTGCCGGTAACCCATATGGCTGTCGCGGCGACCTTCAGGGCAGCACCGTGGCCGCGCGGCGTCACAGGAGACGCCGCCCGGGTGGTGAGGAAGGAGGCCATCCGTCGATGATTGCGGATCCTGCACGTCGGCTCGGCCTGACCCCCTGGGCCTGCTCCGCCCGGCATGACCGGCGCGCCCACTCGGACCGGCTGCGGCGGCTGACTTTCCTGCTGCTCGCCGCGGCCGCGGTCGTGCCTGCCGACATGATCGCCGGGACCCTCGCCCCCGTCCTCGCCGGGGCGGCGGCGGTGGCCGCCGCGCTGGTGCTTGTCGCGATCTGGCGGTGGCGTCACCGTACCCGCCAGATCGAGCAGATCCTCTCCGACGAACTCGACCACCGCCACCGCACCTGACCGGTCGCGTTTCTCGGCCGCGACATAGGGCGGCAAAACGCCATGAGGCTTCCCGAGGGGTTGGTCGTCGGAAGTCGAGTGTGGCGAGGAGGTCGATGGCTAGCGTTGGCGACAGCGGTTGGTGCTACCTGCGGCTCGACCACGCCGCTGGGGACCGGATTGCTCGGTTGCGCCGACGCCCGCCCGCCAGCTGATGCACCTCGTCCAGTCGCTGGAACCGTACTCGTTCAGATGCAGCTGGCCTTGACTTTCGCGCTGCTACCCGGTGGCTGGAAACGCCCAGCCGCTCGCCTGCGCCGCGGCGCGCTTATCGTGCTCGGAAAGCAGGTCAATGCTGGCCAGCCGGGCAAGATCGTCGGTGATCCGCCGGTGCAGATCCGTGGCAGCCAACCTGAGTTGGGCCAGCTCGGCCAGGGTCACCTTCTGAGTCCCTGCCGCTCCTGACTGGACCGTTCCCGGTTCGGTGGACACGGGGTGAGGGTCGCCCGGTCCTTCGGGAGACATGAGTATGGGTTCGACACGCCGCCGATTTACCGAGGAGTACAAGGCGCAGGCGGTAGCGTTCGTCATC